>NZ_JARFYN010000025.1 GCF_030272695.1 Martinezella calliandrae | reverse complement strand
GCCCCGCGTGAAACGAGCCTCGATGCGACAAGTCGTGGACTTGCGCGGGAAGCAGGAACCAGACAACAAGGCGGCTGCCTAGCTTTAATCAGCTATGCACTGGTTTGTTTAGGTTCTGGAGAGCGGAAATGAAATGCTACCGACACGCCGCTGGCGGGTGAGCTTGCCGAAAGGGCGCGGCTGGTGCTGGGCGAGATCGAAGATATGGTTCGATCTCGCCGCGGGCTGGAACTTGCCGAACTGGATCGAACCTTCACGTTGCTCGGTGCCGATTTCTTCTCGATGCTGCTCATGCCGCGCCTCTCGCGCGAGGTGTCCTGGCATGCTCCGAACGTGCGCCTGCGGCTGCTCGACAGCGCTCTTGGCGACGTCGCAAGGCTCCTCCAGAAAGGAGGGATCGACATGGCGCTCGAGCGGCCATTGGAAGTGCCGGACTGGATATCAAGCAGGCTTTTGTTCAAATCCCCCTTTGTGCTGATCGCCTCCAGCGGCAACCAGGCTGTCGCCGCCCTTCCCGAGAACGAGGCGATGCCGATGGAAACCTTCTGCGCATTGCCGCATGCACTGAGATCGATCGACGGGAGCATGTCGGGTATGGTCGATAACGCGCTTGCGGCAACGGGCCTTAGGCGGCGGGTTACGCTTGCGCTTCCCCACTTTCAGGCCGTGGCGCTTGCCGTCTCTTCGGGGCAGCATATCGCGGCAGTGCCGTCGCAGTTCGCCGCTGCGGTGCGCCACGAATTAAAGCTGCGCGTCTTTGCTCCGCCGCTCGACATTCCTGTGCCGGATGTCCGCCTCTATTGGCATGCCCGTCATGATCAGGACGCCGCTCATCGGTGGATGCGCGAAAAGGTCATGGAGACCGTCGAAGAACTCGGCTGGGGATCGATGCCGCGCAAACAAGCGGACGAGCCCGCCTAGGGGCCCGCTTGGCGAGGCACAGCCGGCAAAATCGGTCGCTGTTTGCTCGCGCAGCCAGCGATTGCATTGATGTCGTCACTCCCAATGGAAGACGGAAAAAAATCGGAAAAAAAGCTGACGCCGCCTGTCGGAAATGATCATCGTCGACCGTCCTTGGGGTGGCCCATCTTATGGGCACAACGCAAAAGTCCGTTCCGAGGAGATGGAGACAATCATGACGGATGCAGAACAACCGCAATCACAACAGCCCAACGTCCCGGTGCTTGGCGGCCTGGTGCCCTATTTGACGGTGGACGGTGCCGTGAAAGCAGCCGAGTTTTATAAACGCGCCTTCGGCGCCGAACAGGCCTTCATGTATCCACTCGATGAGAAGGGCCGGACGATGCATCTGCATCTCTACATCAACGGCAGTTCGCTGATGTTGGGCGACGCCTATCCCGAATACGGGCACGCCTTCGAAAAGCCTCAGGCTTACACCCTGCAACTGCTTGTCGACGATATCGATGCGTGGTGGAAACGTGCCGTCGATGCCGGCGCCGAGGTTGTCGTGCCAATCGACGTGATGTTCTGGGGCGATCGCTGGGGTCAGCTTCGCGATCCATTCGGGGTAACCTGGGCCATGAACGCGCCCGTCAAGAAATAAACGCGATTAAAAGGACCCGGGTTTGAACGGCTCATCCGGGTCCAGGCCGGCCCAGTTCGTCAGTGAAGTTATTGACGGCATCCCTTGCGTTCAGATGGACGGTCTCGTGTAGGCGGCGAGTGCCGCTTCGACGCCAAGCGCGATTTGCAGCAGCTTTGCGTCATGACAGAACGCGCCGGTGAGCTGCAGACCGAGCGGCAGATGTCCATCCATGCCCGAGGGAAGGCTGATGGATGGTTGGCCGGTCATGTTGGCAAAGCCGCTCGACAGCATCTCGCCTTCCTCGCCCTCTTCGGTGAATTCCGGATCTTCGATCGGAGCTGGAAAGGGGACGCTGGGGCTCACCAGCACATCGACATCGGTGAATTGGGCCTCGACCGCGTTGCGAAGCCGCAGGCGAAAATCCTGAGCTTGCAGGTAATTTACAGCGTCAACACTAAAGCCGGCTTCGATTTGCGACCGGGTTCTCGGTGCATAGCCTGCAGGATTTTCGGCATAGAGCTGTCTATGGACAAGCGATGCCTCCGGCTTGATGATCTTTCGCAGTTCCGAGTTCGCCGAGGCCAATAACGGGATATTGATCGGCTTGACGATGGCGCCGTGTGCCTCCAGCTTCTTGATCGCCTGCTTGAGATTTTCCGCTACGGCAGCGGTCAGCTCCCGGCTGTTGGCATGGTATGAAAGAACGCCAATTGTGACGCCCTCCAGTGATGGCTGCGAAAGATGGAACGGTTGTCCGGAGAGATATTCCAAGAGGATCATGGCGTCCGTGACGCTGCGGGCAAGCGGCCCGACATGATCGAGCGTTTGCGACAGAGGGAAAACACCGTCGACTGGTACCAACCCGAAGGTCGGCTTCAATCCAACGATCCCGCAATAGGAGGCGGGGATGCGGATCGATCCGCCGGTATCCGTGCCGACGGCCAAGGGTGCAATGCCGGCCGCGACGACGGCTGCGGAGCCACCGCTGGAGCCGCCCGAAGTGCGGCCTCTATCGTGCGGATTGTTGGTCTGACCGACATCCGGATGGGCAATGCCATAGGCATATTCGAGCAGATTGGTCTTGCAGAGGATGATGGCGCCAGCCGCTCGCAGCCGCCTTACGAGCTCTGCGTCATCGGTTGCCTCTGCCGGCGGACGGACGCGGCTGCCAAAGCCCGTCGGTGCGCCACGGACCTCAATCAAATCCTTGATGGCAACCGGAATGCCATGCAGCGGGCCGAGATCGCGCCTGGACTGAAGGTCGGCCGCGGCATCGGTCGCTTGTTTCAAAGCCGCATCTCGCATGACATAAGCAACTGCGTTCAAGCTTGGTTCGAGCCTTTCGATGCGCTCCAACGCCGCCGTCACGACATCGACGGGCGACAACGAACCGTCGCGGTAAACGCTGCCAAGCTCGCCGACGCTCAGAAATCCGATATCGTCTTTCCTTTCGAAGCTATCCTGCGACGCACGCACGGCTGTTCCCCCTTGTCGTGTCCCAATGGTCCTGCTGCTACCTGCAGGCCATCATGAAGCCGCAAAAACGACCCTGCTTGACGTGACAGACATTGGCGGCATCGTCCGGAAGGTCGGCGAGCAGAATGCGTTCACTGAGGACGTTCGGCAAGCATATGGTTGCGCGCCAACGCGATGCCAGCCATGCGTTACGCGTCGAAAAACTTTCGGAACGCTATTCGCAAAGCAAGGTCCGCGTCAGCGGATGCATGGCATCCATGAGACCGTCCAATACCGTGAAGTGATTATGATCCGGTTCGACAACGGCGTTGGTTGCTGCTCCAAGGCCGGTCCAGATATTGGCGAGCAGGGCATTCTGGCGGATGAATTCCGCCCGTTCGGCACCGCCGACCCAGCAGGTAAGACGGGTGTTTTCAACTGGTTCCAGGAGCGCCGGGCTTTCGGCCGCGGCCTCGGCAGCATCGATGCGCAGATGCACGTTAAATGCCCTTTTCATGATCGGGCGCAGGTCGTGAACGCCGGAAATGGAAACGACATGGCGGATGCGGGCCTGGACTGGTCTAGCAAGCGGCGCCGTGGTCGTGACCATGCGGGTCGCCAACTGGCCGCCGGCCGAATGTCCGGCCAGCACCATAGGGCCATCGACCATGTCGGCCGCTTTGCCGATCGCAGCCGCAACCTCCTTGGCGATGCCGGCAAGGCGGATATCGGGGCAAAGCGTATAGGAGGGGATGGCGACGGCGTAGCCATTGGCGACGGGGCCAGCAGCGAGATGCGACCAATAGCCTTTGTCGAGCTCAAGCCAATATCCGCCATGGATGAAGACGACCAATCCCTTCGGTCTCTCAGTGGGCAGGAAGAGGTCGAAGCGATTGCGCTCGCCGGGCCCATAGGCGAGATCGAGTTTGGCGCGGCCGGTCTTGGCCATGTCATCGCGAAAGACCTCTGCCGGCTTGACCCAGGCTGCCGGCCAGCGGTCGCCGCCAACCACATAGGCATCACTGGTATAGGCACTTTCCCAGTCGGTAATCCTGAAGTAGCTCATCGCCCGATCCTTAAACTTTTCAAGCGCCAATCGACTATCAGGTCACAGTGGACCGCACGGCAAAGCGTGCTTCCTTCCAAGATCCGCTGCGTAGAATGTCCTCCAGCACCTCCGCCGCCTGCAAGACATCGCTGTAGCCGACATAAAGTGGCGTGAAGCCAAAACGCAGGGTTGCGGGTGCGCGGAAATCGCCGATGACGCCGCGTTCGATCAAAGCCTGCATCACTTCGTAGCTGTTGCTATGGGTAAAAGAGACCTGGCTACCGCGCCTTTCGCTGTCGCGCGTGGTTTCCAATAGGACGCCATATTGGCCACATTTCGCCTCGACCAACTGGATGAAGAGATCTGTCAGCGCAATGCTCTTCCTGCGCAACACGCTCATGTCGACCTCATCCCAGATGCCGAGCACGCCCTTCAGTGCGCGCAACGACAGGATCGGTTGCGTGCCGCAGAGGAAGCGTTTGATTCCCTCGCCGCCGGCAAAATTCTGCTCGAAGGCGAAGGGACGGGCATGACCCCACCAGCCGCTGAGAGGTTGGGTGATCGAGCTGTGGTGTCGGTGCGCCGCGTAGATAAAGGCTGGCGAGCCGGGGCCGCCGTTCAGGTATTTATACGTGCAGCCGACAGCGAAATCGGCATTGGCCCCATCCAGGTCGACAGGCAATGCGCCGGCGCTGTGGCAGAGATCCCAGATCACCAGCGCGCCAGCCTCATGGATCCTTTGCGTCAACGCCGCCATGTCGCGCAGCTCGGCGCTTTTGTAGTTGACGTGGTTTACCAAGACGACGGCCACCTGGTCGTCGATCAAATCCAAAATATTGTCCGCATCTCTGCCTTCGAGGCGCAGCGTAACGCCCGGCCGCGTCGAGGCTACACCTTCGGCCATGTAGAGATCGGTCGGAAAGCTGTCGCCTTCCGCGACGATGGCGCTGCGGCCCGGCCGCATCGCAAGCGCGGCATGCAGTGCCTTGTAGATGTTGATCGAGGTCGAGTCGGTCACCACCGTCTGGCCCGGTGCCGCGCCGATCAGCCGGCCGATGCGGTCGCCGAGTTCGAGCGGCAGGTGGAACCAACCGGCGCTATTCCAGCTGCGGATCAGGCCATTGCCCCATTCCTCCGTCGCGGCCTGCTGCAATTCGGAGAAAACGTCATGCGAGGCAGCGCCAAGCGAATTGCCATCGAGATAGATGACACCCTCGGGCAAGGCGAAACGACTGCGGAAAGAACGCAGCGGATCGGCCGCATCCATGGCCTCGACGGCGGCGAGATCGGGAAGGCTGGTCATAGTGGCAGGTCTCACTTTATTCGCGAATGGTTTCACGGGCGGGCGCGCCGCCACGGCTGCGCCTGATGCTTGGCAGCGCCAGCATCAGCAGGACGAACAAGCCGGTGGCGAGCTTCAGGTTCGGCGGTGGCATACCAGCGGCAAGGCAGAGCGAAACGAGCTGGTAATAGATGATCGAGCCGACGAAGGGCGCGAGCAACTGCCTGAGCACGGTCTGCTTGCCTGTGAAGGCCTCGCCGATCATTAGTGCGGCCAGGCCGTTGATCAGGATGCCGATACCCATATTGACGTCGGCAAAGCCCTGCGATTGCACCATCAGCGCGCCGCTGGAGGCGGAAAATGCGCTGGCGAGGCCGACACCGCCGATCGTCGCGGCCCAGACATTGATGCCTTGCGCTTCGGCCATTTCCGGATTGGCGCCGACCGCGCGCATCGCAGTCCCTTTCTCCGTCTTGAAATAAAGGTTCAGAGTGATGAGGACGATCAGGGCGACCAAGCCGGCGACGACGATCTTGCTCGCCGGAAAGCCCGGCTGCGTTAGCGGTACCCAGTCGAATACGGTCGGCTGGCCAAAGACCGAGAGGTTCGATTTGCCCATGATGCCGAGGTTGACGCTGTAGAGCATGGTCGACATCAGGATGCCAGCGAGCAGCGTGTGGATGCGGAAGCGCAGGTGAATGAAGGCCGTGCAGCAGCCGGCGGCGAGACCGACGACAAAAGCCGCAATGATTGCCAGTGGCGGCGCGACGCCTGCCGCCAGCAAGATGCCGCAGACACAGCCGCCGAGCGGAAAGGCGCCTTCGCTGGTCAGATCCGGAAAGCTCAGCATGCGGAAGGGGATCATGATGCCCAACACGACGAAGCTCAGGATGAAGCTCTGCGCCAGCGTGACTGGGATCAGCGAGACGAAACTGGAAACGGTTTCCTGAATGAAATCCATGATATCAGCTCACCAGCAGCATGCGGTCGGTCTTGACGGCGAAATGGCCGATCAGCTCGGGAACGGTAATCTTTCGTTTTCCCTCGCCGGTGATTTCGAGATGGACGCGGCCGGCATCGAGCATGATGATACTGTCGCCGAAATCGACGGCGTGCTGCATGTTGTGCGTCACCATCAAAGTCGTAAGCTTCAGCGTTTCGACGGTTCTAACCGTCGCCTTCATGACGATATCGGCCGTGCGCGGATCAAGCGCGGCGGTGTGTTCGTCGAGTAGCAATACGTCTGGCGAACCGCCGACCGCCATAATGAGAGATAGCGATTGACGCTGGCCGCCTGAAAGAAGCTCCACCTTGGTATCTAGGCGGTTCTCCAGACCCAGCCCGAGAACGGCGAGGCGTTCCTTGTAGGCGGAGAGACGTGCGCCATTCAAGCCGGGCCGAAGTCCCCGCCTTTGGCCGCGCAACTCGGCGAGCAGCATGTTTTCCGCGACTGTCATGCTGGCGGCGGTGCCCTTCATAGGGTCTTGGAAGACGCGAGCCAGTCGCGCCGCACGCTTGTGGACGGGAATGTTCGTGACGTCGTTGCCATTGATGAGGATCTGGCCGGAATCGAGGCTGAGGGCGCCGGAAATCGCATTCAGCATGCTGCTCTTGCCAGCGCCGTTCGAGCCGATGACGACGCCGAATTCGCCTGCCTTGAGGGAGAGCGTCAGGCCGTTGAGCGCGATCTTTTCGTCGGGCTGGCCTCTGTAGAAAACCTTGCGCGCGGATTTGATGTCCAGCATCCGTGCCTCCCCTCTCGTGTAGGGTTATGAAATGGCGGCGCTATCAACGCCGCCATGGATCAGATGGATCTCTCGAAGATGCCGCCGATCACTTCGTGAAGCAATTGCAATCGGCAAGCGAGGCCGGAACGTCGGCGCCGAAAGCCTTCAAAACGGCCTTGTTGATCAGCGGAGCATGATCCTCATAGGCAGGACGTGATGGCGCGATCGTCTTGGGATCGCCACCCTTGAGGATCTTTGCGGCGATCCTGCCGGCATTTTCACCGACCTGCTCGTAGTTGACCGCAAAGCTTGCCGGGACGACACCGCTGCGAACTGCGGCGTCGTCGGAATTGACGATCGGAATCTGGGCCTGGCGGGCGGCTGCGGCAACGGCGGTGATTGCCGGTTGCAAGAGATTGGAGGCGGGCGTGTAGATCACATCCGCCTTGCCGGCGAGCGATGCGATGCGCTGCTGGATGTCGTTGACATTGTCGACGCCGACCGGGACCAGTTCGAAGCCAGCGGCCGGAGCGGCTGCCTTGACCTTTTCGATCAGGGCAGCGTCGTTGGCCTCGCCCGGATTGTAAGGCACGCCGATGCGCTTGGCATTCGGCAGCAGCTTCTTGGTGAAGGTCAAGATAGCGGCGATATCCTGAAGGTCGCTTGCACCGGTAATGCCCACATCACCGGCATCCCAGGAGGGAACGAGCTTGGCGGCGACCGGATCAGTCACGGCGGAGAATACGATCGGGATGCCGGAGCCGGCGAGCGCCTTCTTGGCGATCTGCGAGACCGGCGTCGTAATGGTGTACATCAGCTTCGGATGGTCCGACTCAAGCTTGGCGATCATCTGCGGTACCAGCGAGGCGTCGAAGCTAGTGTTGCTCTCGGTGTAGACAACATCCTTGCCTTCGACAAAGCCGTTGTCGGCCAGCGCTTTCTTGAAGCCAGCAATCGAGGCGTTGAGCTGCGGATGTTCGCCGAAATTGGCAATAGCGATCTTGATCGGCTCGGCGGCCGCCGTGGCGACGCTCGCCATGAACGCGCCAGCGAGAACCAGTCCCGACAGCCACATGGATGTGGATTTCTTCATGATTTCCTCCCGTATTTTAAAGAGAGCCTTGCTCTCTCAGATTTATTACCCGGGATCATAGCCGCTACGTTGGCGCTGTCAATTTGCGATATATGATATGCCCCTTCAACGCTTATGATATATAATTTTGCCCGAGGCTAGATTTATATATAATCTTGAGCTTCGGTGACCAGGGAATGGCGCAATGCAAGACAAGGAACCTCTGACGAAGACGGAAGCGGCCTACTGGCTGCTGCGACGGGATATTCTCAACACGAAGCTCAGGCCCGGCGCATCATTGAAGCTAAGCGCGTTGCGGGATGCCTATGACGTCGGCTGGACTCCTCTGCGCGAAGCGCTGTCGCGGTTGGAAGCCGAAAAGCTGGTGACAGCCATCAGCAATCGTGGTTTTGCCGTCGCCCCGGTTTCCCGTAATGAACTGGAAGACCTGATGCGGGCGCGGATGGTGGTTGAACTGCCCCTGCTGCTGGAATCGATCGAAAAAGGTGGTCAGGCCTGGGAATCCACTGTGGTCACCGCGCACTACCGCCTCTCGCGCTGCAAAATCGTGCCCGATGCCGCTTCCGAGGAAATGGCCGACGAGTGGGATGAAAAACATACGGCCTTTCATGCCGCGCTCTTGAGTGCCGCCACATCGAGCTGGCTTCTGCGCTTTCAGGGGACGATTTCCGATCAGCTTCGCCGTCATCACCGCTTTCTCGGTCTGGCGCCGACACAGCGCGCCGCCGCCGGCCTGACGATCGGCTATGAGACGGCGGTCGCTGCCTTGCGCGACGCAATGGCGATCGAGCATCATACGGAGCTGATGGAGGCCGCCCTCGACCGCGATATCGAGCGCGCCCGGGCGCTGATGACCGAGCATATCGGCTATACGCTGCAGGTCTATATCAGGTCCGAGGATGAGGACGGCGAGCCGTCAAAGTTGCGCAGAGGCGCCTAGCCGCAACAAAGTCGGTATCCGATCCCCTTTGGGGATGACAAGACGGCGCATGCTCCTATTCTTTGAGAGGGTCATTTTCTTCGCGCCGGGTTCCGGCATCATCCAATTCTGAAAAATATACTTGGGAGGACATCATGACACGTGCAGTGGTCATCGGAGCAACGGGCCATGTCGGCACTTATCTCGTGCCGCGGCTGGTCGAAGCCGGGTATGAAGTGGTGGCGGTGAGCCGCGGCCAGGCAAAGCCCTATTTGCCGAACCGGGCGTGGGATGCCGTCGAGCAATTGGCGATGGATCGCGCCGCCATGGAAAGGGACGGCGGTTTCGGGCCGGCGATCCGTAACCTGAAGGCCGAGGTCGTCATCGACATGATCTGCTTCACATTGGAGAACGCCAAGCATCTGACCGAGGCTCTCTCAGGTCATGTCAGCCATTTCCTGCATACGGGCACGATCTGGACGCATGGTTTTGCGACCGTCGTGCCGACGCTCGAGGAGACGCCGAAGCAGCCGTTCGGCGAATACGGAACGCAGAAGGCCGCCATAGAGAGCTACCTGCTGGAAGAGGCGCGCACCAAAGGGTTCCCAGCGACTTTGATCCATCCTGGCCATATCGTCGGCCCTGGTTGGGCACCGCTCAATCCGGCGGGCCATTTCAATCTCGCGGCGTTTTCAACGCTCGCACGCGGTGAAACGCTCGTATTGCCGAATTTCGGCCTGGAAACGGTCCATCATGTCCATGCCGACGATGTCGCCCAGATGTTCATGGGCGCGATTGCCAATTGGCGTGCCTCAACCGGCGAGAGTTTCCATGCGGTGTCGAGCGGCGCGCTGACGCTTCGCGGTTATGCCGAGGCAATGTCGCGCTGGTTCGGCCATGAGCCGAAACTGGAATTTCTTCCCTACGAAAAATGGGCCGAAAGCCAGACGCCGGAGGATGCCAAGGCGACGTGGGAGCATATCGCCCGCAGCCCGAATTGTTCGATCGCCAAGGCCATACGGCTTCTCGGCTATCAGCCGCGCTACACCTCACTGCAGGCAGTGCAGGAATCGGTGGCATGGCTGATGGCGAACGGGCGGATTGGGTGACGGCATCCGTCACCATTTTAGCCAGGCCTCCATTCCTCTGGCTGCGGCGCGTCCGGTGGCGAAACAAGCCGAGAGAAGGTAGCCGCCCGTCGGCGCTTCCCAATCGATCATCTCCCCGGCGACGAATACGCCAGGGAGTGCCTTCAGCATGTATGCGTCGTCGACACTGCTCCAGCGGATGCCTCCGGCCGATGAGATGGCCTCAGTGATCGGCCGCGGCCTCAGGAGCGGGATCGGCAGGACCTTGATCAGGCGCGGCAGCTGTTGCGGATCTGAAAGAGCGGCTGATGGAGCGAGTTCACGCAGCAGAGCGGTCTTGACGCCCTCGATTCCGGCCCCTTTGCGCAGGCGATTGGAGAGGCTGGCTTTGACGTCCTGTCGGGCCAGATCGCGCGACAGCCGTTCTGTCGTCCTGCCGGGCGTAAGATCGACCATGAGCGCGCTATTGCCGTCGCTGGCAAGCCGGTCACGCAGGCTGGCGGCATGAGCATAGACAAGGCTGCCTTCGATCCCATGCCGGGAAATGACGAATTCGCCGGGAAAGGTGCCGGCATCAGAGGTTGCGGTCACCGCCTTCAGCGGTTTGCCGGCGAAACGCTGTGCAAAGTTTTCGCTCCAGGCGACATCGAAGCCGCAATTGGCGGGCTGGAAGTCGGCGATCTCCACACCTCTTTCACGAAGCCAGGGGATCCAGGCGGCGTTAGAGCCGAGCCGGGGATAACTCGCACCACCAAGCGCGAGCAGAGCTGCGTCGCATTGAACGATCGTTCGTCCTTTCGACGTCTCAAAGGCAAAGCCACCTTCGGCAAAACCAGACCAGCGATGGCGCGTCAGAACCTTGACGCCTTGGGCCTCCAGCCTGCTGAGCCAAGCCCGCAGTAGCGGTGAGGCCTTCATGGCGTTTGGAAAGACACGCCCCGAGGAGCCGGTGAATGTCTCCGTGCCAAGCGCCGACGCCCAATTTTTGATATCGTCTGGCGTAAAACTGTCGAGAGCCGAACGCAGCCGATCCGAGCTCGGGCCGAAGCGTTTGGCAAAGCGGATGTAGTCTTCCGAATGAGTGATGTTGAGGCCGGTTTTTCCCGCCAACAGGAATTTGCGCGCGACCGTCGGCATGCTGTCGTAGACGGTGACCCGATGGCCGGAGAAAGATAGCACTTCAGCCGCCATCAGGCCCGCCGGCCCACCACCGATGATCGCGATTTGCTTTCCTGTCATGAAGCCGCCCGGCATTAAATTGTCTTGTCCTCTTGAGCCGAGCCGGCGTTGAAAGCAAGGTCCCATGGCGACCAATGTCCGATCGCCAACTCTGAAGTAGCAGTCTGCCTAGCCAAGGCCGCCATCGCGCCTAAATCATAGGTTGACTGCTGATACCGTCGGGGACTTCATCAACCTTTTCGACTGCGCGAACCAAGCAATCGTGCTCGACATGGGGGTGCAGTTTCTTAAACCACCAACTTTGTCTCGAACCTCTAGACATAGGGAGCCTAGCATGAGCAACAATCAGGTAGAAAGCACAACGGCAAGCGAGACCTCGACAATACCCACGGTCGCTCTGAAGCTTGAGGTCGCCGTTCTTCCCGTTGCAGACGTCGACCGCGCGAAGCGCTTTTATGAAAGCCTCGGCTGGCGGCTCGACGCGGACTTCGTTCGAAGTGACGGATCTCGCGCCGTCCAGTTCACGCCTCCTGGCTCGCAGTGCTCGATTCATCTGGGGTCGACATCGACCTTCTTTCTCGTCGTATCCGATATCGAAGCGGCCCATGAGGAGCTCGCTAACCGCGGTGTCGAGATCAGCGAGATATTCCACCGTGGCGAAGGGCCTGGCCGTGTGAGTGGGCCGGATCCGCAGCGGCGCAGTTACGCCTCGCTCGCATCATTCAGCGACCCGGACGGCAACAACTGGCTGCTTCAGGAGGTCACAGCGCGATTGCCCGGCCGCGTGGACACGAATGTCACGTCATTCGCCTCGCCGACCGAGCTTGCGGCCGCACTTCGGCGCGCGGCCTCCGCCCATGGCGAGCACGAGAAAAGAACCGGGGGCCAACACGATGAGAATTGGCCGGATTGGTATGCCGAATACATGGTCCGCGAACAAGCCGGCGAGGAACTGCCGTTGTAAGTGCCTGCGGTCCGCGAGGCGTCGAAAATTGCCCGCTCCACTTACCCAACGAGACATGATCCGTGTTCAGCGCCGCGCTTCGGGCTTGGGGCCGCACTTGCGTTTCCAACGGGATGGTATATAACCATATAGTTACTATGGCCTTCGATTTTGAAGGGGCTGTCAACTTTTGCCGTGATCGGGTACTTGTGGACGGTTGAGGGGCCGCATGGGCCTTGCCAAACGCAATCGGGAGCCGCGATGAGCCAAGCCAAAATCACCAAGGGCCGTTCGAAGAGCCCGGGGGCTGAAACGGTGGGAGAGTCCAGCAATCAGGAGGTATCGCGTTCACCCACCGAGCGGCCGCGTCTAAGGGACGCGGAGCGCACGAGCAAGGCGATCCTTTCTGCGGCGACCAAGGAATTTGCCGAGCAGGGCTATGGCGGCGCCCGTGTCGACGCCATAGCCGAGCGCGCAAAGATCAACAAGCGTATGCTCTACCACTATTTCGGCGGCAAGGATGCACTCTATGTCGCTGTCCTCGAAGGCAGTTATGTCGCTATCCGCTCCGCGGAAGCGAGACTCGATCTGACGCATCGTAGCCCTACCGAAGGCATGCGGGAGCTTGTTGTTTTCACATGGAAATATTTTCTGGATCATCCAGAGTTCCTTGGCATTCTAAGTACGGAGAACATGCATAAGGCCCGTTTTCTGAAGCGATCGGCTCGGATTTTCGAGCTGCATTCACCTCTGGTCGCCGAGATTTCCGGTCTGCTCGATCGTGGCGCCGCGGCCGGCGATTTTCGTCCCGGCTGTGATCCCGTCAAGATCTATATGAGCATAGCGGCGCTCGGCTCCTTCTTCCTGACGAACCGCTGGACGCTGTCGACGATCTTTCGGCGAAACCTTTCCGAAAAGTCGGAAATCGATTCCTGGGGCGAGCATATCGTCGAGGTCATCTTCGCCTATCTGCGTCCCTAAGCTTAAAATCGTCTTCTAATCCCACCGAATCCGCGCAACTGCTGCAGCGGCTGTCGACAACGGCCGTTGACAGCGCCGCTTTGCCATGTCAGTTATGTAACTATATAGTTATTTACGGGAGGAGTAAGGTATGGCGACGAAACAGATTGGCATCATCATGCACGGCATCACCGGCCGCATGGGTTACAATCAGCATCTCGTGCGGTCGATCCTGGCGATCCGCGAGCAAGGCGGCGTGCTGCTCGCCAACGGCGACAAGTTGAAGCCGGATCCGATCCTGGTCGGCCGCAACGCCGAAAAGATCACAGAAGTCGCGCGCAAGCACGGCCTTGCCAAAACGACCACTGATCTCAACAGCGCTCTTGCCGATCCTCACAACACGATTTTCTTCGACGCCGGTTCGACGCAGATGCGCGTCTCGTTGCTGGAGCGAGCCATCGCAGCCGGCAAGCATGTCTATTGCGAGAAGCCTATTTCCGAGACCTTGGAGGAAGCGCTAAGGGTTGCGGCATTGGCGGAGCGTCAGGGCGTCAAGAACGGCGTCGTGCAGGACAAGCTTTACCTGCCGGGCCTGCGCAAGATCGCCATGCTGCGCGACAGCGGGTTCTTCGGCAAGATCCTCTCCGTGCGCGGCGAGTTCGGTTATTGGGTGTTCGAAGGCGACTGGGGCGTGAAGGCGCAGCGCCCTTCCTGGAACTATCGCAAAGCCGAGGGCGGCGGGATGATCCTCGATATGCTACCGCATTGGCGCTATGTGCTCGACAATCTCTTCGGCGAAGTCAAAGCCGTGAGTTGCTACGGCGCGACCCATATTCCAAGCCGCGTCGATGAAAACGGCCAGACCTATGTGGCCGACGCCGACGATGCGGCCTATGCCACGTTCGAGCTCGACGGCGGCGTGGTCGCGCAAATCAATTCCTCCTGGGCCGTGCGCGTGCGCCGCGACGATCTCGTGACATTCCAGGTTGACGGCACGCATGGTTCGGCAGTCTGTGGCCTCATGCGCTGCTGGACGCAGCACCGCGTCAACACACCGAAGCCGGTCTGGAATCCGGATCAGCCGCAGCCGATCAATTTCTTCGAGACCTGGGACGAAGTGCCCGATACACAGGCATTCGACAATGGCTTCAAGGCGCAGTGGGAGGATTTCCTGCGGCATGTTGTCGACGATGCGCCGTGGAAATTCACCTTGCGCGAGGGCGCCAAGGGCGTTCAACTCGCCGAGCTCGCTCAAAGGAGCTGGGCGGAGCGCCGTTGGGTCGATGTTCCCTCGCTTTCCGCTCTCTAGGAGGTTAAGACCATGACGAAGATCCTTCGTTTGCCCATGGCCGGCGGCATGCTTGCCGAATTCACCGTCGCCAACACGCCGCTTAGCCCTCCGGAGCGCCCGGCAGGCGGCCATCGTTTCAATCGCGTTGCCTTCGCGGCCGCCCATGTCGTCGTCGATCCCTTCGCCGACAACGATCCCTGGCTCGACCGTAACATCGATTGGGAGCGGACGATCGCTTTCCGTGAATATCTCTGGGATCTCGGATTTGGCGTGGCGGAAGCCATGGACACCGCACAGCGCGGCATGGGCCTCGACTGGGCCGGCGCCAAGGAGCTGATCACGCATGCGCAATCGGCCGCTCGCAATCGCTCGGATTCGCTGATCGCCTACGGTGCCGGCACCGATCATCTAGCACCGGGACCGGACGTCACCATCGATGACGTTATCCGCGCCTATGAGGAGCAGGCAGCCTTTGTCGAAGGCCAGGGCGGACGCATCATCCTGATGGCGAGCCGCGCACTTGCGGCCGCCGCCAAGGGTCCGGACGACTATATCCATGTCTATAATCGCATCCTCGGCCAAGTCCAACAGCCGGTGATCATTCACTGGCTCGGCTCGATGTTCGATCCGGCGCTGGCCGGCTATTGGGGTTCAGCCGACGATATGCATGCCATGGATACGGCAGTTGAGATCATAAACCACAACGCCGCCAAGGTGGATGGCGTCAAGATTTCGCTCCTGTCGGCGCAAAAAGAGATCGTCATGCGCCGTCGCCTCGACCCAGCGGTGAAAATGTATACCGGCGACGATTTCAACTACGCTGAACTGATCGCCGGGGACAATCAGGGCTATTCGCATGCGTTACTCGGTATCTTCGACGCGATTGCGCCGGCGGCCAGTGCCGCGCTCTCAAAGCTTGCCGAGGATAATTTCGAAGCCTTCCATCAGATGTTGGCGCCGACCGTTCCCTTGTCGCGCCATATCTTCAAGGCGCCGACGCGCTTCTACAAGACTGGCGTGGTCTTCCTCGCCTATCTCAACGGTTTCCAGGATCATTTCCAGATGCTGGGCGGTCAGCAAAGCACGCGCTCCATCGTGCACTTGTCGGAGCTATTTCGTCTGGCCGACACGGCGCGTGTCCTGAGGGATCCTGATCTCGCCATCCAGCGGATGAAGACGATCCTTGCAACGGTCGGTGTGGCCTAATCGGAAACCGGATCTGGGAGGATTATCAGAATGGCGTTATCGGGCCTTTCAATCAATCTTGCGACGGTGCGCCAGCAATATGACATGCGCCAGGCGGTCGAGGCCTGCCTGAAGCAGGATATCGCCGCGATCGCCCCCTGGCGCGATCAGGTGCATGCGATCGGGTTGTCGGAAGCAGCAAGGATTGTGTCGGACAACCGGCTGAAGGTCACCGGCCTTTGCCGCGGCGGCATGTTCCCGGCGGCCGACGCCGAAGGCCTGAAGGCGGCGATCGATGACAACAGGCGGGCGATCGACGAAGCGGCGGCGCTAAATGCCGATTGCCTCGTCCTTGTCGTCGGTGGTCTGCCGAAGGGTTCGAAGGATATCGTTCACGCTCGCGAAATGGTGGCTGATGGCATTGCGGCGATCCTGCCGCATGCGCGCAGCGCCGGCATTCCGTTGGCGATCGAACCACTGCATCCGATGTATGCTGCCGACCGCGCCTGCGTGAACACGCTGGAGCAGGCGCTCGATATTTGCGACCTGCTGGGCACGGGTGTCGGCGTCGCCGTCGACGTCTACCACGTCTGGTGGGACCCGAAGCTTTACGAACAGGTCGCGCGTGCTGGCGCCAAGGGCCAGATCCTGGCGCACCATATCTGCGACTGGCTGGTGCCGACCAAGGACCTGCTGCTCGATCGAGGCATGATGGGCGACGGCGTCATCGACCTGAAGCGCATTCGCGCTGCTGTCGAGAAGGCCGGATTTTCCGGTCCACAGGAAGTGGAGATCTTTTCGGAGGCGAATTGGTGGAAAAGGCCCGGCGAAGAGGTTCTGTCCACCTGTGTCGAGCGCTTCAGCACCGTTTGTTGATGGGGATCGTGAGCGCGATCAAGCGGACATAAAAATGCCGGGCCACGAATGGCCCGGCGAAGTTTGAAGAGGTGAGCCAAGCGGCTTATTCGACCGGAACGATCTTGCCGGCTTGCCACTTGTAGAGCGAGAAGGTCTGCGAGGTGAGGTCGCCGGTCTCGCCATAGGTGACTTTGCCGATGGCGGTTTCGATCGGTTCGCCGCTCTTCAATGCGGTTGCGACGGCTTGAGCGTCGTCGGCGCTGCCGGCCTTCTCGATGCCAGCCTTCAGCACCTGTACGGCCGCATAGGCGTTCAATGTGAAGGCCTCGGGCGGGATGTTGCGCTCCTGTAGCGCCTTTGCCGCTGTCTGCGAGTCCGGGTTCTTCAGCGCGTCGGAGGCGTTGGTGAAGATCGTCCCTGCGGCCGCTTCATTGCCGATCGCCCAAAATTCGGTGTTCGACAAGCCGTCGCCGCCGATGAGCTGCGCCTTGACCGAGATATCATGCAACTGACGAGCGAGCAGGCCGCCTTCGGGATGATAACCGCCGAAATAGATGACATCGACACCGGCGGCCTTGAGCTTCGACGTCAGCGCGCTGTAGTCCTTTTCGCCAGGGGTCAGGGAGTCGTTGAGAACTTCAGTGACGCCACCGGCGTTGAGCGTCGCCTTGAAGGCATCCGCTAGACCTTTGCCATAAGCGGCCTTGTCGTTGAGAATGGCGATCTTCTTGTCCTTGAAGTTCTTCAGGACATATTTCGCTGCAACGTCGGCCTGCTGGTCGTCACGGCCGCAGGTACGCAGAATATTGGTGAGGCCGCGCTTGGTGAGATCCGGCGCCGTCGCGGTCGGCGTCACCATGAGGATGCCGTTTTCGGCAAGCGCATCGGAGACCGGAATGGCGACGCCCGAGGTTACCGGGCCCACGACGAAACGAACGCCCTGACCGACGAAATCGTTGGCGACGGAGACGCCTTGCTTCGGATCGCCGGCATCGTCTCCAAGCTTCAGCACGACCTTCTGGCCGAGGATGCCGCCGGCCTTGTTGATCTCGTCAACGGCGGTCTGGGCGCCATTCTTGACCTGGTCGCCGTAAGCGGCGACGGGGCCGGTGAGCGGCGCGATCAGGCCAACCACGATATCGGCATGCGCGAGCGGCGCGAAGGCCAGCGAGGCGACAAACGTCGCGGCCGTCAATGTCTTCAGGTTCATTTTCTTTCTCCTTGGATGGGCGCGGCAGCGCCCTTTTAACCCGCCACAATGGCCTGTCGTGACGCGCGAACTGCCGTAAGGCGCCTGAAATCGGAGACAGGAAATGACATCGAGGCTGATGATCGCTTTCGGACATTTTTGACCTCAAAAGCGTTCACAAGGGCAGTTTCTGTAGGAATATTACTGCGATTCCGCAAGAAAATAACTGTGACAAGGACAATTTTGACGATTTTTCAGAAGTCTCCATCGAGGAATCGCCGCCGGAATTTGGCGGGCGTGACGCCGTTTTGGGCTTTGAAGGTCTTGCCGAATGCGGCTTCGGAATCGTAACCGACTTCGGCGGCTATATCGGCGATACTGCGTCTCGTTCCCCGCAATAGATCACTTGCAACCGACATCCTCAGCGCCGCCAGGAAATCGCCGACCGTCATTCCGGCGCGGGCCATGAATTGCCGCGCGTAGGTTGCGCGCGACATTGCCGAGAGGTTGGCTAGCCCTTCGATGGTCCAGTGGTGCCCCGGCGCCGCCATCGCGGCTCTTACCGATTTTTTCAAGCGCGGATCGGCAAGCAGTGCAAGCAGACCAGGCATACGGTCCGGCGCGGCGTCGCGTGTGCGCAGCGCCAGGATGAGCAAGCAGAGACACATGCCGGTGACGATCACCAGTGCGCCCGGCTGCTGGAGCACCGTTTCCTGACGCAGAAGGTCGACGAAAGTTCTGAGCATATCGCTATTTTGAAGGCTTGCCAGGGATGCGTGGAACGGATCCGGTAGCGAGCCGAGCAGCAGGTCGGACGATCCCGGCGCGCATTTGAAGTGACCGCAGAGGAGGTCGACATCGGCCGCCAGGCCGTTTTGCCTCAGCGGCAATATGCCCTCATGCGACACCATGAACGGTGCGGCAGGTTCGCTGGCATTGCCAAAGTTTTTGAGAATATGTGCGCTGCCGCGCGGAAACAGCAGGAAATCGCCGGCTTGCAGCACGATCTGTTCTCCGGAGCGCAGCCTGATGGTGCAGCTTCCGGCAAGGACGAGATGAAAGGGAAGCACACCCGCCTGCGCCGGTTCGTGATTGATATGAAATGTGCCTTCCAGCCTGCAGCGAATATCAAGTGTCGGCTGCAGGTGGGAGAGTTCGACGAGGCGGCTCAGTGTATCCATGGGATGAGACGATCGCGCTATGATATGAGCGTTTTGAGTATACAACGTATCAATGATCGAGGGCATAACTTATTCCAACAGCCGTGGCAATCGCGCCGCCGCTGAGATCACGAAGGAAATTGTCATGCTGAATTGGAAGGAATATCGCTCGCAGTTGCTCGGCCGCATCGGCGAGATCGCCAAGGTCGTACCGGAAACGATCAGGGGTTATCAGGCGTTATCTGCCGCCGGCCAGAAGACCAATTACCTCGATGCCAAGCAGCGCGAACTGATCGCCCTTGCCGTCGCCGTCACGCTGCGTTGCGATGGCTGTATCGTCGTCCACACGACAGAAGCAAAGAAGCATGGTGCCACCAAGGAAGAGATCGCCGAAGCCCTCGGCGTCGCCATCTCCGTCAATGCGGGCGCCGCTCTGGTCTATTCGGCCCGTGTCATGGATGCCGCCGAGGCGGTTGCCAGCTAACGCCTCACGATAAATGCACCAATACAAAGAGGCTCGATTGCAATGCGGGCCGCAATATCCATGCAGAAAAAGACCGAAACGTTTGGCTGTTAAGGCGCAATAGGCACCGCGATTTCGAACGCGGTGCCGTCGCGATCATTCTCCATCAACTTGGTCGAACCGCCGTGTGACTGCAGCATCGCTCGGGTGATATGGAGGCCCATTCCTGTTCCGCCGGCATCTCGTCGCGTGGAAAAGAACGGTTTTTCCTGTGCCGCGTGGCAAGGTCGAGGAAGCTTTGTGAAAGCGTTGCGATTTCGTGCGTGCCATAGATTTTGAGTGGCTGAATGGCTGCGTGCCGCCCCTGCCGATCTCTTCAGTTCGGGTGATTAGCTCGTTCGGCTTGATGGACGAGGATCTAGGAAATGGCGTTGTTCATCTATAGCCATATTATGCGCAAAAGTTCTATGGGGACATTCCCGGACAGAAGCTGTTCCCGGATGCTGGTACCAGCACCTCGCCATCGGGCAAAGTCATCATAACGGGGCATTCCCTGGGCGGTGGGTATTTGGATCCCAACCGTCCCTGACGCTCTACCTCCCGGTCGAAATATTGATGGTCCAGCGTCCCACCGATCACATGGATGCGACGAAGAAACTTTCGCAACACGTAAATCGCATCGACCTTGATTGGAGCGTGCGCAATGAAACATATTCATTCTATGGTTCAACTAGTCCACAAAGTGGATCGGCTGGCCGCTCCTTGCAGTCTAACTCGGACCGTTCGATCGGCTGTTTTCCGCTTCCGCGCGATCGCGTTTTCGCCGTTCACGGGATTTCGCAATCCGCCTTGCGTCTCGTAGTTCATCGAGCGTCGGCAACCACCAACCTCGGCTTCGCTCGTACTCGCCGGGAACCTCTCGGGCCGGCCATGTGCGGACGAGCTCTACCAGGGTCGCGGGTCGCCAGCCCGCCCAGACGTGGTCGTCGCCGACATTCGGGTAATGTTCGGCGATCTCCTCCAGATCGACGATCTCGCCCGTGACTTCGGTGACGATCACGATGCCGTATGCCGGGTTCGCCACCGGTCTCCCGGGCGGCGGAGGATCGTCACTTGATACTGGCATCCGGCGTTTCCGCCTTTCCGCGGTCCGACGTCGCGCCTTCGCTTCATCTTCGGTGCCCCTACGTGCTTCCGCACGCTTGCGACGCTCTTCTGGCTCGGCTCTCTTCGCCGCTTCTTCGATCGTCTTCCATCGATCCTGGAGATCGTCATACGATGCGAAGGGTATCTCCCAGACTCTGTCGTCGCGGTTCCATCGCGCGAAGGGGATCTGGCGCAGCTCGTCTACGACCGCGCGCGAGAACGGCGTCCGGATACGGAAACCACGATCATAGACCTGCAGATACGGACTGAGGATCGGCTCCCACTCGTAGGCATCGCGGCCCTTCTCCTCCTCGAAGGGAGACTGCCGAGTCGCTTCAGTGGCAAGCCATCGGTCGATACGACGTCGAGCGGTCTTGCCGGGCACCGTCCACGCCTGGTGGCTGTCGCTCCAGCGAGCGCGTGGGAACAGCTCTCGGAACCGCGCGATAGTCATTCGGTCGAAGCGAAAGGAGACCGTTTCGAAAGGCGGGTCGTCGTCTTGCTGTGATGGCTGCTCGTCAATCATGAGAGAGAAACGCTCCGGGGGAGCCGGGGTTGCGAGCTTTTGTCGCTTTGGATATGTTGCTGTGACGATTCAAAACAGCAGGAGGCGTGCAATGGCAGAATTTTTCATCTCCCACGCCGCCGCGGTCTGAAATCCAAGTGACCATCCGGGTTTGAAACCGGTCTAGTTCTCTTCACGCTGATAAGCTCGCGGTTAGGCATCTTCATGCAGCACGCGGCCCTTGGGCTCTCCAGCCCGGCCGTGTCTGCCTTCCCACGTATCGGAAGAAGGCGCGGCCGGTTTGCCGCGAGCCATAATGAAAAAACGTGTGTACACGAGCGCGGAGCTGAGGCTCGCGACTTGGAGCGTCCTGTCGATTTTGAACTTGTTCACCGTCCTGTCGACGGCGAGATGGCTTCCGCGTCGGACGACAAGACCTGAAAAATCCGCAGAGCTATCAGACTGGCTCAGGAAAGATATCGGACTGAATCATCTGGACTAGGACCAACCAAAGGCAATCCATTTCCTGGTTCCATCGATCCTGTTTTCGGATCACATTGGCCGATTTCAACGGCCGTGAAGCACAAAGGGCGCTCGACCTCGTCATGGGAGCGCCCTCGTCACCCGGACGTCCGCGCCCAGCGACGATCATGTCACTGCAATCGGCCATCGGTTTGGGTGGTACGTGATAATTGTGTGTTCGGGGCTTCGGTTTCAAGACCGAGCGTCAGCCGGCATACTCCTCGTACCAGAAAGCGAACGGAACGACGCTGTGACGTCAGAAAACCGCGCAGCATTCCAGCATGTCCTTTCAGCTGCCGAAAGTCGCGCGCCTTTAGACTATTCGGATTTCCGTGTGAAAACGCGTGAGAGCGTATCGTATCCAAATCTGTTTTCGCCGTTTAACGTCGTCACCAAATCGTGACGAAGTGGTGATCGGAGACATCATGGGGGCCGATCGCGGATGGCGCGCTGATCAGGCGTTTCGGTTTGATGGCCCTAGCTTTCGTTCATGACGTCTTTGAGGAGCTCTGCTGCGGTAAGGTGCGGGACGCGTTGCTGACTGATGGCTATGCTCAGATCAGTCTAGTACAGAGTTGATCCAGCAATTTTGCAAAGACGTCCCATTAAAAGCATCCGTGACCGGTTGAGATTGCAAGATGTTGGTCTTGGTCTGCCGCTCGTCTGCAGCAACATTTTCTTGCTGCGCTGTTCAGAAGTAACAGGGCGGCGGGCCTTCGCCACGACGCGCTCAGCCGCTCGTGCCGACGATTGTTTTTCGTTTGCCTTGCTTGCGGCCTTGGTGCCCTGTCCGGTTTCAAAATGCCGGTCGCGTTCATCGTATGGACGCGACAAGATGCGCGTGCGCAGCAGCGCCGGAGATACCTGAAGCTACGTCATGACCTGGCGCTTGAGGGGTAGAGCTGTGTCGCAAATCGACCGCTATGCCGGGTTCACCTGCCCCTGTCTTCCCAACGACCGGTCCTCAGCAAGCTAGGCGACCAACCATCCTGGCGAAATTTCCAGCGAAGCGGCAATGCTCCCGATCGACGGACGATCCGGCGAGGCGTGAAACGCCACAGCCGCTCCGCACCCTGAAAGGCAGCGATCTCCGGCGATTCCAGAACAACCTCCGCGTCGCCGGCCAGCTGCAGGAGCCCGCCGCTGTCAAAATCAGCAAAGACCAGTCCCGCCTTCGGATTGACGAGAAAATTGCCGAGCGTGTTGAAGAAGCGATTGCCGGCGAAATCCGGGATAGTCAGCACGCCATCGCTGCCGATGCGCACAAAGCCGGTCCTGCCGCCGCGATGCGATACGTCCACCTCCCTCGGCCCATCCTCTCGGTCGACATAGGAGGCGACGAAGAAAGTATCGGCACTCTTGATCATGTCTCTTGCCCTGCCGTCGAGCTCAGCAAGATGCAGCGCCGGTTGGTCCGTTCGCTCGGACGGATCGCGAACGAATTCGAAATCCCGTAGCTGAATATATTGCGGACAATTGCCGTAGGACTGGCCAACCGTGACATCGAAGCCGTCACTGCCTTGCCGGCGGATCGTGCCGTTCAAACGGTTGCGGCGGCGGGTATGAAGCTCGATACCGAGCATTCCGATAGCATCGCCATCGTTCATGCCCGCATCGATGGGATCGGCCGGATCGCGGTCGAGATCGACACCAAGCGTGTGGATGTCGGGGCTATGCAGAAAGCCCGGATGAGCGGCGCGCAGCGTCGCCCAGACATCACCGGCGGTATCGACGGCGCCAAGCACGATGAAGGGCAGTTGCGGATAGAAGTCGCGGTGCTGTTCGAGCAGATAGTTGCGCAGCACGCGTTGGCCCACTTCGCTCATCCGATCGGCCGCCCCGGCTTTCTTCTGCAGGGCGATTTCCCCAGCGTGCCAGGATGAGCCGTTTTCGGTTCCGTTCATGGTCAACATGATCCAATCCTTGAAAAAGGGGGAGGTCGATGCCTCCGCGAAAGGTCTCAGGCCACGTCGGCGATGCCGATCGGCGTCTTTTGGAAGGCGCAGAAGCCTGGAAGAGCTTCGACGCGGGCAAGCCAGGCGCTGACGTTGTGATATTGGAAACGGTCGACATTGCCCTCGGGCGATCGGGCGATGTAGCTATAGAGTGCCACATCGGCGATGGTTGGATGATCGGCAGCAATCCATTGACGCGTCGCAAGTTCATCATCGATCAGATTCAAGATGACATGGGCACGGGCGATCACCTCATCCGCGTCGAACTTCGCCCCGAAGATGGTGACGAGACGCGCAGCGCAAGGACCATAGGCGATCTCGCCGGAAGCGACCGAAAGCCATCGCTGCACGGCGGCCGTGCCCGCAGCATCGTCCGGCAACCAGCTCTTTTGCCGGTATTTCTTGGCAAGATAGACCAGGATAGCCGTGGAGTCGGCGACGATAGTGCCATTGTCGTCCAGCACCGGAACCTGACCGAAAGGATTGAGCGCCAGGAACGCCGGCGTCTTGTGCTCGCCATTGGCAAGGTCGACTTCGACGATATCGGCGTCGATGCCGATCAGCGAAGCGAACAGACGGGCGCGGTGGGAATGGCCGGACAGCGCATGGACGTATAGCTTCATGGTTTAGGTCTCCGAATGCAGTTATCTGGCTCGAAAATGATTGTTTCATCGGAAAATAGAACTGCCATAATGAACAAGAAACTATTCCGTTGCGTGGAATAATCTATAGGAGCGGTCGCTTGGATAAGCTGCAATGCATGAAGGTGCTGGTGAGGGTGGCCGATGCCGGCAGTTTCGCCGATGCGGCGCGGCAGTTGCATATGAGCCCGCCGGCCGTCACCCGCGCCGTGGCCTTTTTGGAGGAGGTCACCGGTGCGCGCTTGTTTTTGCGCTCGACGCGTTCGGTGAAGCTGACCGCGCAGGGCCACCACTATGTCGAGGATTGCCGCCGGGTCCTCGCCGATATCGATGAGGCCGAGGCGTCCGCCGGCGGCTCCTATGCAACGCCGTCCGGTGTGCTGACCGTCACCGCGCCGGTGCTCTTCGGGCAATACTACGTCATGCCCATCGTCACCGCGTTTCTGGCGCTGCATCCGGCGGTGACCGGGCGCGTGCTGCTCTTCGATCGGATCGTCAATCTGGTGGAGGAGGGGATCGATGTCGCCATTCGTATCGGCCACCTGACGGACTCCAGCTACAACGCTACCCGAGTGGGCACCGTGCGCCGCGTCGTCTGCGGTGCGCCGTCCTATTTCGAACGTCATGGCGTGCCGCAGACGCCGACTGATCTCGCCAGCCATACGATCATAGCGAGCACAGGATCGTCGGCGCCGCTCGATTGGCGGTTCGGTCCCGAAGCCAAACTGTCTCCTTCCCTTCATCCGCGCCTGTTCTGTAACACCGTCGGTGCGTCGATCTCGGCAGTCTTGAGCGGTTGGGGCTTGGCACGTCCGCTCTCCTATCAGGTCGCAAAGCCAATCGCCGATGGCCGGTTGCGTATCATTCTGGAGGAATACGAGGAGGAACCGCTGCCGATCCACGTGGTGCATCCCGAAGGCCGGCATGCCTCGGCAAAGACACGCGCCTTTGTCGATTTCGCCGTGGGGCAATTGCGGGCGGGACCGGCGATCCGTTAGCCCTTGGCCACCCTCGGAGCCGCTTCAGCTTTCCTGACACATCTTGGCGAAACGGCTGAATGCTGTCCGCAGTTGCGGAACGGCATCATCGACAAAGGCACGGACTTTCGGGACCGATAGACGGCCTTCGGGCACGACGACGTGAACCGGCAGCGGCGGTGCTTCATCCTTTGCCAGGATGATCCTCAATTCACCTCGGCTGACCTTCTCCGCGATATGGTAGGAGAAAACGCGGGTGAGGCCGTGGCCGGCGGCGACCGAGGCGATCACTGCGGCTATGCCGTTGACGACAAGCCGCGGGGAAAAATGGACAAGGCGTTGGGCCCCGTTTGGCGAGGTCGCCGGAAAGCTCCAACTCGTTTCGCCGAATTGGGCAAGCGCCACGCATTGGTGGTTGGCGAGATCGGCAGGCTCGGCGATCGGCGGATGGGCATCGAGGTAGGACGGCGCCGCGCAAATCACGCGACGCACTTCGCCGATCCTGATTGCCACCATGCTGGAGTCGGACAGATGCGCGATCCGCAGGCCGACGTCGATACCTTCGTCCACCAGACTGACCGGGCGGTCGAGCAACAATAGTTTCGCCTTGACCTCGGGATTGCTGTCGAGAAACGCATCGAGGATCGGCTGCACGATCGTTGCGCCGGCGATAAGCGGCGCGGTAATGGTCAGCAAGCCGCGTGGCGCCTTGGTTTCCCCCGCCGCCAGCAGATCCGCCTCCTCCATGTCGTTCAATACGCGCCGACAGGCAGCGGCATAGCGTTCTCCGGCCTCGCTCAGCCGAATTGTCCGGGTGGTTCGGTGCAGAAGCTGGACGCCGACATGGTGTTCCAACGATGTGATGGCGCGTGTGACCGCGGCGGCCGAACGCCCGAGCTTGCGGCCAGCGGCGGCCAGACTTCCTTCGTCCAGTGCCGTAACGAACACCTTCATAGCCTCGATACGATCCATATTATTCCCCCGTTCGCAATACTGACTTCCAGTAGGCGCTTATTCCGCCGATCCTCGCAATACATTACCTCTGTTGCAAGCGAGGCGGGAGCGCTTCGTCGGCCCTTCAAGGGCAATCGCAACATCGAAAAGAAGTTCAAGGCGTGCGGAACAAACCGCCACGGCGCAATTACCTGCGCCTTGTCAGCGGGCTTCCGCCCCTCTGAAGGAGAGAAGACAATGAGCAACGAACAAAAGGTCGCAATCATCACTGGTGCATCGCAGGGAATAGGTGCCGCCCTCGTGGCCGCCTATCGCAAGAACGGCTATGCCGTTGTTGCCAATTCCCGTTCGATCAAGCCGTCCTCGGACCCTTCGGTCGTCGTTGTCGATGGCGATGTCGGTGACAGAGCGGTTGCCGAACGCATCGTGAAGACGACGATGGAACGGTTCGGCCGCATCGATACCCTGGTCAACAACGCGGGCATTTTCATTGCCAAGCCGTTTACCGACTATACCGTCGAAGATTTCCGCAATGCCATGGCCGTCAATGTAGAAGGCTTCTTCCACATCTCGCAACTGGCCGCCGCTGAAATGCTGAAGCGCAAGAGCGGTCATATCGTCCAGATCACGACCACTCTGGTTGATCAGCCGATTGCTGGGGTTTCGGCCTCACTTGCCTCATTGACCAAAGGCGGCCTCGATGCCGTCACGCGGGCCCTCGCCATCGAATATGCCAAGAGCGGCATCCGCGTGAATGCGGTCGCGCCGGGCATTATCAAGACGCCGATGCATGCGCCGGAGACCCATGAATTTCTGGCGGCCCTGCACCCGGTCGGTCACATGGGCGACATCGCCGATATCGTCGATGCCGTTCTCTATCTTGAACAGGCAGGCTTTGTGACCGGTGAGACCCTGCATGTCGACGGTGGCCAGCACGCCGGTCGCTGGTAGATCGAACTTCAACAATGAGCGGCTGCCCAAAGCCGCCGCTCCGACGAGGAGACCACTCATGCCCTATGTCAACATCCAGGTAACGCGCGAAGGCACCGCACCGGGCGCCACCCGCACCACCGCCGAACAGAAAGCGGCCCTGATCAAGGGCGTCAGCGACCTACTCTTTGATGTTCTCGGCAAGCCGCAAAACACCACCTTTGTTGTCATCAACGAGGTGGAGATGGAAAGCTGGGGTGTCGGCGGCGTGCCGGTTGAGGAATACCGACGGCAGCTCGCTAGATCGGGCAGCAAATAGCAGCGCGCCTGTTGCGTTTTGTATACCGCAACACCTGCTATCGAATATACCGCATTCGATTGCTTATCTGATGGACGGAGTGCGGTTTCGATGAGATCGGTGGCGATGATCATTTTCCCGGAGGTGCAGGCTCTCGACGTCTCCGGTCCGATGGACGCATTCGTCGAAGCGAATGCGTTCATCGCTGAAGGTGAGGGATATCGCATGACTTTGATCGGCCCTGAGCGCCAGCCGTTCCGCGCCTCGAATGGCATGCTCCTGGCGCCTGATCTTACCTATGAGGAAGCAAAGCCTGGCTTCGACTTGGTGCTAGTCGCTGGAGGGTCGGGGCTTCCCGAAGCAGCACCCGACCCACGGTTGATCACCTGCCTACACGTGATTGTCGGCGCCGCTGCGCGTTACGGCTCGGTCTGTACCGGCGCCTTCGTGCTTGGTCATGCGGGTCTTCTGGAAGGGCGGCGGGTGACGACCCACTGGCAGAACGCGCCGGTCCTGGCGCGAATGTTTCCTGAGGCGAATGTCGATTTCGATCGCATCTACATCCGCGATGGCGCGCTTCTGACCTCGGCGGGTGTGACCGCAGGCATCGATCTTGCCCTGGCAATCATCAGTGAGGATCACGGTTCTGCCGTCGCGCTCGCCGTGGCTAAACGCCTCGTCGTCGTGGCGCAGCGTCAGGGCGGCCAGTCGCAGTTCAGTCCTTACCTTGCGGCGCCGGCGCAAGAGGGCTCTCCGATCGCCAAGGTCTATCAGCATGTCATGGCGCATCTGCGTGACCGCCTCTCGGTTGCCGACCTCGCAGAACAGGCCGGTATGAGCCCGCGCAATTTCGCCCGTGCCTTCGTGCAGCAGGTCCAAGTGACGCCGGCCGAGTTCGTGGAACAGGCACGCGTCGATGCGGCACGCAATCTTCTCGAAGGAAACGATATGGCGCTGAAGGCTATTGCCTTCGAATGTGGCTTTGGCAATGTTCAGCGCATGCGGCTGGTCTTTGCCAAACGCCTGGGGGTGACGCCGAACCAATATCGGGCGAGCTTCCGGCGAAGTTAGGCCCAAAGGAGTGGCCTCGCCGAGGCAATGTCCTGTGGGCGACGGGTTGGGATCGATGGATCAGCTATCCCAGGCCGAACCCATGATCATTTCAGCGAAATTCAGTCGCTTATAGGTCGGGTCCATGCGCTCGAGCACGTCGGCCTTGACGTTACCAAAGGTGGTTCCCGGCTTCTTGATCGTGCCGTAGCAGAAGGCCGAGAGGATGCCGTGCTTGAATTTCAGGCCGCGCGGATGGAAGGTGCAGACCTCATTGCGCTGCTCCTCGGTGAAATCGTGATAGGCAATGCCCAGCACGTCCATCTCAACGCCGGCAGTGACGAGAGCGACTGTCGGGCGCTTGTGCTGCGCAATACCGGGCGTCGTGTGCAGGGCAATCGAATCCCAGACATCGTCGACATCGCGCTCCAAGACGTCATAGGCCTTGAGAAAGTCACGGGCCGCGTTGGCGCCGTCGACCTCAAAACGCTCGGTCTCGCTGGCATAGGAGTCGAACAGGCCCATATCGTGGAACATGGTGCCGATATAAAGCAGTTCCGGATCGTATTTCAGCTTCTTGCGTTCGCCCGTCAGTGCGCCGAACAGGAAGACGCGGCGGGAATGGTGATAGAGCAGGTCGGTTTCGGTGTCGCGCACCAGCTCCGTCGCGGCCTTTGCCATCTGGCTGTCCGGTATCCTGACCCCGGCGATGATTTCGCTTCCCTGGGACATGGTCAAATCTCCTTATCGTGCCAATCAGCGGATGCGGAGATGATCGTGAAGGCGGCCTCTCATCGCAATTGAAGCGATGCGTGGAATTCGGACAAAGGAGGCGTTTATTCTGCCAATGCCTGACGCCAGGCTCGCCTGTAGTCTCGCAGGCCGCTAAGGTCGGTCCGGATAGGCGGGTTTTCTGACGGAGCCGTCGGCTTGATGCCAGTTAGCAGCGCCGCACCCTGGCTGGTGCCGGTCGAGCCGGGTAGCGCCATGACGCTAGATCCGGTCAAAGAAGACAGCGCGGCAAGATAGGCGTGATTGAGTGCGAAGGGACCTTCTACAAAAATCGGGCCCTTGGCGCCGATCAGGCCAAGACACGCCTCGGTCATCAACGCCAGATAGAGGCTGGCGGCAGCCAGGCGTTCGGCGGAGCTCGCTTGCGCCAGCCCGAGCCAGCGCATCTTTTTGCCAGGAAAGGGGCCGCAGCCCTCGACCACGTTCGGCAGCAGCATGATGTGCTTTTCAATCACGCGTTCGAGCGCCTTTTCGGCCGCCTCCGATGATGTGGGTCCGATCTCGGCCGCCAAAATCTCGAACTCTCGCCCTCCCATGAAGCGCGAGGAAGGCACGGCGCGGCCGTTAGGATCGACGTTGGCAAGCGTGTCTCGCGCCGGATCGAGATGGTCAAGGTCCCCGCCAACGGCAAAGTTGATTACCCAGGTGCCCGTCGATACGACGGCGAAGGGCGCCTCGTTCTTAACGAGATGCGGCAGTAGCGAGGCGTTGGAATCATGGATGCCGCAGTGGACGGGAACTGGAGCACCGAGACCGATATCCGCTGCGAGCGCCGGCAATAGCGGCCCGAGCGCATCGAAGGCGGAGCGGATCGGCGCCATCAAGTCACGAATGCCGAGGGTGTTGACGAGCGACGAATACGCGCCTGTGGACGGGTTCCAAAGGTCCGTGTGGCATCCGAGCGAGGTTACTTCGTTGGCGGCAACGCCGGTCAGTCGCAAGGACCAGTATTGCGGATAGGTCAGGATCGTACTGACGCGCGCAAATTCGCTGGGAAACACGCTCTGCTGATAATGGATTTGCGCGCCGACATTCAGCCCGCCGGATAGTCTCGGTGAAAAAGTTTCGCTGAACGGCGGGCGCAGGCGGTCATAGGCTTCCTGCACAGCTTGCGGATAGCGATGCTCGTAATCGAGCACCGGCAGGGCGAGGGTGCCGTCTTCGGCAAGAAGAACAGCGCAGGCGCCGTGAGTGGTGATCGATATGGCGTCGAACCCGGGCGCAGCAGCAAAGCCCTTCAGTGCGCCGATGACGAAATCCCATAGGCGCTCGATGTCGTAATGCGGGTAAAGGCCGGTCTTCAGCGTCGTATTGGATGTCCGCACGGCGGCGATCTCTGCGCCGGTATGCGCGTCAAGCACCACGACCTTGGCATTGGTCTTGCCGATATCGAGGACGGCGATCCGGCGATAGGTCGACGTAGCGATCATGATAGATGGAAGACCGTCACGAGATCGCTCTGAACGGGCGAATTGTCGGCATTGGTTGCCATGATATCGGCCATATGCGCCCACCATTTCTTCATGACGGGATGGTCGGGAAGGCTCGCCATCCCATGATCCTTCGGTCGCGTCAGAACGCCGAACAGCGTGTTCGTCTCGGGGTCGAGATGGATGGAGTAATCGCTGACGCCGGCCTGGTGCAGCAGCTCCACCAATTCGGGCCAGATCTCGTCATGACGTTTCCGGTATTCGGCCTCCATACCGGGGTTGAGCGTCATCTTGAATGCGTGGCGTTCAAGGGAAGTGGTCATTTCGAACTCATGACTTTGATGCGCCGTGCCACGATCGGCAGCGCGATGGTTATGATCAGGAGGAGGCCGATGAAGATCGACATAACGATACCCGGCACGTTGAGAAGGCCGAGGCCGAACGTCACCAGGCCCATGACGAAGGCGGCGATAACGACACCGCCAATTGTGCCGGAGCCGCCAAGGATCGATACGCCGCCGAGCACCACCATGGTCACCACTTCCAGCTCCCAGCCGAGCGCGATCGACGGACGGGTGGAGCCGAGGCGGGAGGTCAGGCAGACGGAAGCGATACCGCTCATGATGCCGGTCAGAAGGAACAGGATGAATTTGACCCGTTCGACCGGGATGCCGGAAAAACGAGCCGCAAAATCATTGTTGCCGATCGTATAGACCTGCCGGCCGAAATTGGTCGCATGCAGCAGGATCGCAAAGGCGATCGCCAGCACGATGAAGAGGACGAATTCGAAGGAGAAGACCCAAAAGACATAGCCCTGGCCGAAATAGGCGAAACTGTCCGGATAGTTGCCATAGGCCTGGTCGCCGAGGACGATATAGGAAATACCGCGGAATAGGCTCATCGTGCCGATGGTAACGACGATCGATGGCAGTTTCAGCGCCGAGACGAGGAAGCCGTTGAAAATGCCGCAGACCAGCCCGACGCCCAGTCCGATTGCCACCAGACCAACCGTATCCACCCCTACCTGCGCAGCGGCGCCCATGGCAGTCGACGCGAGCGCGATCATGGCGGCGACCGAAAGATCAATCTCGCCAGCAATGACCAGCAGCGCCATCGCGAAGGCAATCATCGCCTTTTCGGTGAAATTGAAGGTCGCATCCGAAAGATTGAAGGGGTTGAGGAAATAGGGCGAAGCCAATGAATTAAAAATAAAAATTGCAATCGCAACGCCAAGCAGCAGCACTTCCCAGCTCGCCATTACGCGCTTGAAAGGTGTGCCCAGACGGTCGGGGATGCGGCGTTTTTCAAGCGTCGTTTCGGACACGGTGCTCATGCTATGACCTCCTTGCCCGAGGTTTCCTTCGCCGCCTGATCCCGAAGGATGATGCGGCCGCGATTGCGCTCACGCCGGGCATTGAAGACGACGGCGAGGACAATGACTGTGCCGGAGATCGCCATCTGCGTGAACGGTGAAATGCCAATGACAGGTAAAGCATTCTTGATGACGCCGAGGAACAGCGCGCCGAGCACGGTGCCGGCGACCGAGCCGACGCCGCCGGCAATCGAGATGCCGCCGATGACGCAGGCTGCGACACTATCGAGCTCGAAACCATTGGCGATGTCGACATAGGCGACCGCATAGCGCGAGACCCAGAGATAGCTGCTGAGGCCGGCCAGGGCGCCGGAAAGCACGAAGGCAAGGAAGCGCGTCCAGCCGACATCGATGCCGGCATAAACCGCCGCAACCGGATTGCCGCCGCTGGCATAGGTCGAGCGGCCGAAGCGCGTGTAGCGCAGTAAGAAATACATCATGAGCACGATGGCGATGGCGATCCAGGAGAGCACCGGCAGGCCAAGGAGCGGTGTACGCGGCACATTGAGGAAGATCGGCGTGAACTGATGGGCATTCACCCAGGCGCCGCCGGACAGCACGAAGGCCATGCCGCGATAGATGGTTAGCGTGCCAAGGGTGACGACGATCGGTGGGATTTCCAGAGCCCAGACGAGATAGCCGTTGATGGCGCCGAGCACCGCCCCCATGACGACAGCGGTGATCACGAGAGCGATCAGCGGCACATCGGGATAGGCGGCATTCAGCATGGCGATGGCCATCCCCGTAAAAGCGAGGTTGGCGGCGACCGAAAGATCGATCGATTTCGTCAGGATCACGGTCATCTGCGCCAGCGCCAGGATGATAAGGATCGACGTATCGTTGAAGATATTGGCCAGATTGGCCGGCTCGGCAAAGCCGGCCGCACGCGTTGCAAATCCGGCGATCATCACGATGATGATGACGAAGAGCAGCGTCTCGCGCTTTTTGAGTATGCGTGGCATCCGGCCCTCCCTATGCATTGCCCGTGGCGGCGCGCACCAGCGTTTCCGGCGTCAGCCCTTCTCGGTCGAACAAGCCGGCCGAAAGGCCTTCCTTCATCACCAGCACGCGGTCCGACATGCCAAGGATTTCAGGCAGTTCGGAGGAGATCATGATGATGCTGAGACCCTCTGCGGCCAGTTCGCTGATGAAGCCGTGTACGGCAGCCTTTGAGCCGATGTCGATGCCTTTGGTCGGTTCATCGAGAATGATGATCTTCGGTTGCGTCGCAAGCCATTTTCCGATCACCACCTTCTGTTGATTGCCGCCCGACAGCGTGCCGACGGGAACTGAAAGGGCGGCGGCGCGCAGGTCCAGCCGCTCGGCGTATTTGCGGGCGAGTGCGAACTCGTTGGCAGCCGTCAGGAAGCCCCTTCGCGAGGTGCGCCCGAGCGAAGGCAGCGACATGTTCTGATAGATCGGCATCGGCAGTGCAAGGCCATGGCGGCCGCGCTCCTCGGGCACATAGACGATGCCAGCGCGGATCGCGTCGTGCGGCGAATGGATATGGATTTTCTGGCCGTTCAGCGTCAGCCGGCCGGAGAGCGGTCTGGTGATGCCGAACAGCGATTGGCACAGTTCGGAACGACCGGCGCCGATCAGGCCATAGACCCCGAGAATTTCGCCGCGCCGGAGCTTGAAGGAGATGTCGCGGAATTCAGTGCGGTGGCAATAGTTTTCGACCTCGAGCACCACGTTGCCGATCGTGACGGGCACCTTCGGGAAGGCATCCTTGACGTCGCGGCCGACCATCATGCGGACGATCTCGTCCTGCGGTGTCTCCTTCAGCCGGCCGTGTCCAACGGCGCGACCGTCGCGGAAGACGACGAAATTATCGGCAATTTCATAGAGTTCATCGAATTTGTGGCTGATGAACAATATCGCCTTGCCCTTGGCCTTCAGACCTTCGACGATACGAAAGAGGTCATCGATCTCCTTGCGCGATAGTGCCGCGGTCGGCTCGTCCATGATGACGATGCGGGCATCGATCGATAGCGCCCGGGCAATGGCCACGAGATGGCGCTGCGCGATGGAGAGGTCCTTGAGGCGGAGCGAAGGATTGATGGTGCTTTCCAGCGATTCCAGCAGCAGCCTTGACCGGCTGATCATCGTCTTCCAGTCGATAGTGCGGAATTTCGTGCGCGGTGCATGGCCGAGAAAGATATTTTCGGCAACCGTCAGCTCATCGAAGAGCACGGTTTCCTGATGAATGGCGGTGACGCCGGCGTCGATCGCGGCCTGGGCGCTGTGGAACGTGGTCGGCTTGCCGTCGATAAGGATCTCGCCCTCGTTTGGGCGGTAGATCCCCGTTAAGATCTTGACGAGCGTCGATTTGCCAGCGCCGTTCTCGCCGATCAGCGCGGTGACCTTGCCGGGATAAAGCGAGATGCTGACACCATCGAGCGCCTTTACACCCGGAAAGATCTGCGAAATGCCGCGCATTTCAAGGATGGGCGCTGGCTGCTGAGAAACGGGAGTTAGTTGGCCATGCGTTATCGATGCGACGGTCATACGTGCGTCCTCCTCGTCGGGGACGACCGAACGGCGAGGGAGTTAAGTACAGTCCGACGCTCCGCGATCATGGACGCCGTTAAGCGTCCCAGGGTCGACGGCAGGTCGAAAACCATATGACGGTTTTCTGGCAAATGCATGAGATCCTCCTCACGCTCTTATTTATTGAAGGAACTCGAATGTCAATCAAAAACGATCAAAATGCATACCATTGCATCGCACACTGTGACCGGAGATGATTGAAGATGATCGTTTTACCTCCATTCGCGCTCACATGGGAGGCGTCCAAACACCGCAGCCGCGGCTTGAATCCGAATGGCGGAAGATCTGCTTTGAGTGTCTTGGGAACATAACCGGTTCCGGACTTGCTGCCGTGGGCACACGATTGACGGTAAGCGTATTCAACCTCTTGTGACGAGTAGCCCTAACATCTTGGTATAATAGCATCCGCCTGGGCAGCGGGCGTACCATGGGGCTATGAACAACCGAGGCGAGGGACATGAACGCCCCAGTTTCGCATGCTGAAACATTCGGAGAGGCTCCTATCTGCGGGACGGTTCTGTGGGCCGATCCGACCGCATGCGGTGATGGCGAGATCGCAAGGGAACTCCGGCGACTAGGCCATAATGTCCATGTTGTGGGCGACATAGCCTCTGCCTGGCGATGCGTTCAAAGCGAGCAAATTCGCTTTGTACTGCTTGAGCTCCGTTTCGCCAAATTAGCGAGCTTTAAACTGATTCAGCTGATCTCAAGACTTCGGCCCAGATGCAGGATTGTCGTCTACAGCAGCTTTTGCAATATCGCGTCCACGGTGAGTGCCGTGAGGGCAGGAGCAGACGATGTGCTTCCCAAACCCCTTAGCGCTTGCTTCGTTGTAGGAATTCTCCTCGGTAGGGGTATCGACTCCTTGTCTGGCGAGGGCTCGCTTACAGAGCCTAAAGTTGTCCTTCGCGACCACATCATTTCGATCTACAGCGATTGTAATTTCAACCTGTCCCGCACTGCCAAAAGGCTGGCAATGCACAGGCGTTCGCTGGAACGATACCTAAAGCGAAATCAGCTGATCCATCAAAAGCTGCGTACCACGGCGCACTGAACAGAGCGCGTCGCCACCTGCTGCCAAACAGCTGCTGTTCGTAGAAGTGTGGCCCTATGACACCGATGGCCCGAATGGATCGACGATGATGGTAGCCTTAACTTCGGCTGCATTACTTACGGCATTCTTCATAAATGTCAGGTCCCACTGGATGATTTGGCCCGACGATGGCGACAGTCGGCGCAGGATACTTCCATTTCGCAAGCAAAACTTCACCCCGGTTTATCTCTTTTAACGCGCCGCTTGCGCCCTTTCGCAATACGTTGGTTTAGCTATCGAAAGGGGCTGAAACCATGTCGACAAACATCAAATCTATGCTCTTCACGCCGACAACAATCGGCGCAATTGAAGTTCGAAACCGCATTGCGATGGCGCCGTTAACCCGATCTAGGGCCGATATGGACGGAGTGCATACTCCACTGGCTATCGAATATTATCGGCAGAGAGCAACTGCCGGACTGATCATCACGGAAGCGACGAATATCTCGCGGGAAGGCCGCGGGTACGCGTTTACTCCCGGGATCTACACCGAACGACAGGTCGAAGCGTGGAAGCCTGTCATTGACGCCGTCCACGCAGCAGGCGGCAAGATCGTATGCCAGCTTTGGCATGTCGGCCGAATGTCGCACGTCGATCTCCAGGAGAATGGCAAGGCCCCGGTCGCGCCTTCTGCCATCCAGGCCGGAGAACTGGTTTTCCTTGAGACAAGGACCCAGGCTCGTCCGTCGATGCCGAGAGCGCTTCGGACAGAGGAAATGCCGCGTCTGGTTGAAGACTATAAGAACGCGGCAGTCCACGCCAAAAGAGCCGGATTCGACGGTGTGGAAGTGCACTCGGCAAATTGCTATCTCCTCGAGCAGTTCCTGCGAGACAGCACCAACAAGCGTACGGATCGCTATGGTGGATCAATCGAAAACCGAGCACGATTTCCGATTGAAGCCGTTACCGCTGTTGCGGAAGTTTGGGATTCGGACCGGGTGGGGGTCAGACTTTCGCCGGTCACCCGCGCGGTTGGTGACACGCCGCTCGACAGCGATCCTCAGGTAACCTACGGCTATTTCGTTGAACAGCTCGGCAAGCTCGGTCTTGCTTACCTCCATTGTATCGAAGGCCAAACCCGTGGGCCAAACGGTGCCGATCGCTTCGACTTCAAAACGTTGCATGCGGCATTCGGCGGCAAATATATCGCCAATAACGGCTATGATCGCGAATTGGCGATCAAGGTCACCGATTCTGGTTACGCCGACATGGTTTCGTTCGGTCAACCCTATATCAGCAACCCCGATTTGGTTGAGCGCCTGTGGCAGAACGAGCCTTTCGCACCGTCAGACAAGGCAACCTACTACGGTGGAGGTGCGGAGGGCTATACCGACTACAAATCCCTGTCCGGGGCGGTTTCCGACTAGCGCGAGGCAATCACAACCTATCGCGGTCCGGCAGCCGATCGGCTGCCGGACTTTTTCATGTGCCAAACAACGAAGGGAAGGCGCGGCGCCAACGCACTCAGGGCTCGAGTTCCTCGGGCCGTGGCTCTTTCTTACGATATCGAGGCTACAGAGTCACCTCTCGGAGACTTTTTTCAATGCGGCTCGATCCAGACAGTCTGAACATTCACAAATGCATGTGCGCCAAAGTGGGAGAGTTCGCGGCCGTATCCGCTGTTCTTCACGCCGCCTACCGGAACGCGCGGATTGGTGCGGGTGTAGCCGTTAATAAAGACACCGCCGGTATACCAATCACGGGCAACCTTTCGCGCCAGTGCGATATCTTTGGTCCAAATGTTTCCGCTGAGGCCGAAGTCGCTTGCATTCGCCAACTTCACAGCTTCCTCGATGTCCCGGACGCGGGCGATCGCTGCGACCGGCCCGAACGTCTCCTCCTTAAAGGCGGGCATTGCATCGGTTACCCCGGTGAGAACCGTGGGAGTGTAGTAGGCTCCCTTGCCCTCGGGCCTTGTTCCACCACAAAGCACGCGTGCGCCCATTGCGACCGTTCCTTCAACCTGTTTGTGCAGCTCGTCGCGGAGGTCCGCGCGCGCCATCGGACCCATCTTAGTTGACGGGTTGGTTGGGTCGCCGATCTGGATCGATTTGGCCGCTTCGACAAAACGATGCTCAAACTCGTCGGCGATTTCGTCCATAAGAATGAAGCGCTTCGCGGCGAGGCAGACCTGGCCTGCGTTGCCGAAGCGGCTGGAGATGCCAGCGGCGACAGCCTTGGGAATATCAGCGTCCTTGCAGACGACGAACGCATCGGAGCCGCCGAGCTCCATGATCGTTGATTTGATGACCTTTCCTGCTTCAGACGCGACCGCCGAGCCAGCGCGGACGCTTCCGGTCACAGACGCTCCGTGAACGCGATCGTCGTTGATGACATTCACGACATCTTCGGTCTTCAGGATCAGATTCTGGAAGGCCCCTTCGGGGAAGCCGGCCTCTAGCATAACCCGTTCAAACTCGAGCGAACTCCTCTGCGTGTTGCGCGAGTGCTTCACCAACACGACGTTGCCAGCTAACAGCGTCGGGATGGCCATGCGTGTCAGCTGCCACAGGGGGAAATTCCACGGCATGATCGCGAGTATCGGGCCAAGGGGCAGATAGGACACATATGCTTCTACTCTGCCTGTTGTGGCTGGCGTGTCAGCGAACATTTGTGGACCATGCTCTGCATACCAGTCAGCTTCGTCAGCGCATTTTTCGACTTCCGCCTCGGCTTCGGCAGAAACCTTTCCCATTTCGGCAGTAATCACCTTCGCGAGGCGATCTTTGTTCTTGCGAAGTGCTTTCGCAAGGTTCGAAAAGAGGTCGGCGCGTTGATAGGCGGAGAGTTTGCGGAACGACTGGAATGTCTTCTCGGCTAGTTTGAGTTTCCGCTCGGTTTCACTTGCGGTCTCGAACGCAAACGTCTCGATCTCCTCGCCCGTGGCAGGATTGACCGTGGAAAATGTCGGAAAAGTCATTGGGCGATCTCCTTGGATGGCCAGGGTTTGCTTCACAACTGCGCACCCGTTTTCCCAACTGCCCGGCGGGACAGGTTGTTGTGTCGAAAGGATTTACGGCCACCGCTCGCTCCGAAACTCGAATAGGTCCAGCTCGGTGTTGTAGGGGCTGGCTTAGCCGCCGGAGGCGAAACTGTCGCAGATAGCAGGCAGTCACGATTTCAAAGAAATCATCGGGTTATGTGCGCGGCTAACGATACCATCGGAGCCTTGAGTGGCGTTATAAAATGGCGTCAAACGATGTGAATTCCTTGCGATGGGTTTTCTGGTCGTGGCGATAGAGGCGGATATGAACCCTGGCGAGACCTTAGAGCCGCTGGGAAGCTTCTGCGGGTCGATGGACGTGTTTCGCGATTTCCCGGGAGATTACTCGAACTGGTAATGGCCAGCTTCCGCTTTCGTCATGGAATGCGTCAATCGGAAGATTATCGGAATTTCCGATCGAGGCGCGTCTCGTGCAGGGCAATGGCGGATCCGAAGCGACGTCAGCAGGTGAACGCGCTGTCCAAGGCAGGACAAGGTATCCCGCTTAACGATGACACGGTTGAGAACTGATGACGCTCGTCGAATCCATTTCGAAAGAATTTGAGTTGGGTAGGGTGGCATCGTCGTCTGGTGGCCTCAGTATCGCATTGGCAATTATGTGGAAGCAATGCGTCCACTCAACGACCTCGAAGCGATCAGTTCGTGCTTTCTATATCACGGGGTGCGCTAGTCTTCCCTGCGGACATCAGTTCGTCGCTACTCCAAGTCCTCAGGTCGGTGACGCTGTGCCGGCCGAAAAAGTGTGGTCCAGCCTCCTCGGATGTCCCACCGGCCTCCCTGGGGCACGGTGATCTCGCGGAGATTCCACCGACCCGCCTCCCGATCCCTTCTTGACGCTAATGTAACCCATTTCTGCTCTCCGGTGAGCGCTAGTTTGACGTTGAAGTCTATCCGCCAACCTGACTAAATTTTGGTAGAGCATCAATGCTGCGTCCCGACGGCAAAATCTCGTCCACGGCTGGCGTAACGAAGGCGTTTTTGGAGATGTCTGGTCAAATGAGGTGAATTGGTGTGAAACGTTGACGCCGACGGCGAGCGTGGATTTAGCATGTCGTTTGCTGCCTTGTTTGTAATCGCCTTTGTCGACCAGCTTCATTCGCGGAGTTGGTCGCCGGCCCCGGCATCCCATCCCCCGTGACCATTGCGGCGAGCCATAGCGCAGCCCGTTAATATGCGGTTCCTAAATTCACGTCGGTGGATCTATTTCGCACGCTTTGACTACCTTTAACGCGTCCGATCCAATCTCGAATGTTAGTCTGACTAAAACGTACAGATTGTCGGCCAAAGATCCTTGATCTGGGTGTTCGCGTCATCACCGCACGTCAGGATAGCGCTCGTGATATGACCTCCTATCGCTCCGAGAGAAACAGATGACCTCAGCAAACGATGCTTCGCACCCCGAGTTGTTGGACCTGCCGATTGGAATATCCGCATCGGGAAGCCGGGAAGAATTCGACTCCATGGGGAGCGTTGAAGTTCCTGCCGACCGATACTGGGGCGCGCAGACACAACGTTCGTTGCTTCACTTCGATATCGGGGGCGATCGAATGCCCAAGGAGGTCTATCACGCCTATGGATATGTTAAGAAAGCATGCGCACTCGTCAACGCAAAGGCGGACCGCTTGCCCGGGTGGAAGCGGGACGCCATCGTGCGGGCTTGCGACGAGACGATCAAGGGGCAGTTGGACGACCATTATCCTTTGTTCGTATGGCAGACCGGATCCGGTACGCAGTCGAACATGAATATCAACGAGGTAGTTTCAAACCGAGCAATTCAGCTCCTTGGCGGTGCTCTCGGCTCGCAGAAACCTATCGGACCGAACGACGACGTTAATATGGGCCAGTCGTCGAACGATACATTTCCGACCGCGATGCACATAGCGTCTGTCATTTCAATCGACAGCGTTCTGCTTCCCGCTGTCGAACGTCTGGTCGAGATGATCGAGAAAAAGGCCAATGGTTGGCTCGATGTGGTGAAGATCGGCCGAACGCATTTGGAAGACGCAGTGCCTCTGACCGTCGGCCAAGAGTGGTATGGTTGGGCAGGGCAGCTTCGGGCTGCGATCGAAGACATCAAATTGGCGCGTGCCGGCCTATACGACCTTGCCGTAGGTGGAACCGCTATAGGGACGGGCTTGAACGCTCCGAAAGGGTTCTCCGGTGAAGTCGCTGCAAAGCTTGCCGAGCTTACGGGAAAGCCGTTCGTAACCGCGCCGAATAAGTTCGCCGCACAGGGATCGCTTGACGCGATGGTTAGAGCGCACGCCTCGTTGAGAGGCTTGGCCGTCGCCCTCATAAAAATCGCAAACGACATGCGATGGCTTGCCTCGGGACCGCGCTGTGGTCTTGCCGAGCTCGTTTTGCCGTCGAACGAGCCGGGATCGTCCATTATGCCGGGAAAGGTCAATCCGACCCAGTGCGAGGCGATCGTGATGATCGCGATCCGGGTGATGGGCAACGATACCGCCGTCGCCTTCGCCGGGAGTCAAGGCAACTTCGAGCTGAACGCCATGCGCCCGGTGATCATCGACAGCTTTCTGCATTCCGCACGGATACTGGCCGACGGGTGCCATAAATTCCGAAGATTTTCCGTCGAGGAAACGCAGCTCAATACTGAAAAGATCAAGGCTTACGTTGAAGGGAGCGTAATGCTAGTTACCGCACTATCACCGGTCATCGGATACCAAAACGCCGCACACATCGCGGAAAAGGCGATCGCCGACGGCACGACGCTCCGTGAAGCCGCAATTGCCTCCGGAAGGGTTAGTCAGGAACTTTTTGATCAAACCATCAGGCCATCGGACATGGTGGGCGAGGGCCTGGCAGGCGCTTGATCGCCAAGAAGGGGGCACATGAGGACCTGCGGTCGGAGTTGGGCTGGTCGGCAAAGATGGCGAACAAGTCGCGGCATTCATTGCTATGGAAGCCGGTCAAAGGCCGTATTATGAAGGACGGTGCTTTCCAAATCGATTCCATCGGCCATCTCGTCTTGAAGATGGGTCGTCTGTTGTTGTTGAGCGGGGCGGACACCGAATATGCGCGGCAGCGGACGGACGCTTTGGTGTCGCACTTCGGCTTGACGGCCGAACTGTTTATAAGCGGCGAACGCCTCATTCTGGCAATCGGTTCCGGCGCGAGCCTTCATGCGAGGATCGGGCACCAGATCAACAGCATGGGAGTTAACAGCGGGCGCTTCGATGCCGTCGATGCTATCATCTCCCAGGTCTGCAGTGACCAACTCGATCTCGAAGAAGCGTCTCGCCGACTTGACGAGGCTGAACATGCGCCATCCCTATATCCCAGTTGGCTCGTTGTTCTCGCCGTCGCGGGAACTACCGCTTCACTAGCCCGCTTGTTCGGCGCGGCATGGCCGGTTTTCGCAGCCGCGTTCGTTGGAGGCATTTTGAACATTGTACTGCGAAGATTTCTAGGAAGCCGCCGGGCGAACCCCATCGGGGCGTCATTTTTGATCGCCTTTCTAAGCGCGGTGCTTGCAGCCTCAGTTCTATGCTTGAACCCGGCGGCCGACCCCGCGCTTTCGTTCGTAGCGGTCGGCATGATCCTGGTTCCGGGAGTGCCTCTCATCAACGGGATCTCGGACATGGCCGGAGCGCACTCGGGAATAGGCTTGGCCCGGCTTTTCACGGGCGGAATAACGGCAATCGCCATCGGATTCGCGTTGTTCCTAGCCGCGTACTGTGTCGGCAAACCGCTGACTACCGCTCTTCCCACTTATCCTATTCCGATATGGCAGGATGTAGTCTTTTCCGCGGTGGCCGCGTTCGGCTTCGCGATGCTTTTCAATGCTCCTGTCAGGGCCGTCGTAGCGTGTGTGATCTGCGGCACTATAAGCCACGGATTGAGAAGCGAATTAGGCACGCTGGGCCTTGAGCTCGCCGCAGCTACGTTGTTTTGTTCTTTCCTCGCAGGTCTGCTGTCCCACGCCTTCGGTCGATTGCTGGCCTTGCCCTGGCCGACCTTCGCATTTCCTGGGACGGTGGCGATGATCCCGGGTTCGTATGCTTTCCGTGCCGGAGTGGGCGGCCTCCAGATTATGGCGGGTGGTCGAAGCACGCCCATCAGTCTGATAGCCGAGACGGCGTCGCTGACGATAAGTGCGATCGTGCTTACTTCATCTGTCGGTGTCGGCCTGGTATTGGCGTCCGCGCTGAGCAGATTTCTCCAGGGAGACAAAGCGAAGTAGTTGAAAGCTCCTTGGACTTCGATGCAGGGGGTGAGTAGTTCGAAATGAAGCTGCCGAGGCCGGCCACACGAAGTAATTATCTGGATATACATTTGTATGTCGAAATATATTCGTCAATGCGCTATCTTTTTATTATCGACTCGAAGCTAGTCTGGTGGTCTGGTGGCGACGCCGAAAAGGCCTCCCTCCCCGTTCCGCGAGATCTTGCGGGTGGCACGACCGCGTCCGAGCCGTTACTTCTCACGAGCGGGCCCCTTTTGTTGGTCTCTTTCGCGAAATCCTCCGATTGTATTCGCTTTGCTCTCCGTAATGCAGACAGGCAAAGCCGCGCCGATTCCGGAGAACCATGCCTGGGCCGGTCGCTGAACAAATCGGCATGGCTACGGGACAGCGGTGCCTGTATCGACACCCTACCGAGTGCCCCGGGGGGCGGTGGTGTTCAAAGGTTCAAGGCTATCGGTCAGCCTCGATCCACCTATCTGGAGTGATGAAGCAAGGAGTGATCGCGTGTAGGGGTGTAGGGGTTCCTTCAGCACCTGTGTCGTCGGACCGATCTCGACCAAATTTCCGCCGTACATCACCGCGAGCCGATTGCAGATCGAACTAACCACCGCTATGTCGTGGCTGATCAGGATGTATGTCAACTTGAATTGATCCAAAAGATCGCGCATCAAGCCCAGAACCGTCGCCTGAACCAGCACGTCGAGCCCGGCGGTAGGCTCGTCGAAAATGACAATTTTGGGTGCGAGGACAAGAACCCGCGCCAAGCCCATTCTGCGCAGTTGCCCGCCGCTAACTTCGTGGGGGAAACGATCGAGTAGCCCTGGGGACAAACCCATGGCCGTCACCATCTTTCTAACGCTATTTTCGCGATCCGATGCCGAGCTACGCGGAGAATGGATCACGAGAGGCTCGTGAAGCGAACGGCGCAAGGTCCAACGGGGATCGAGGGAAGCGCCGGGATCCTGATAAACATATTGCATCTGAGCAGATACCGACTTGGGAAGTCTGATATCCACGGACGAGACGACCTTCCCGGACAGCCGAACTGCTCCTCTCGTGGGTCTTTGGATACCTGCGATAGCTTTGCCGAGCGTCGTCTTACCACTACCGGTTTCTCCGACGATACCGAAAATGTCACCATTCGAAATGGTCAAATCAACCCTATCGACGGCTCGCAGCACTCGTCTCCGCCAGCCGAGGCGTTCGCGGATTGAAAAATCGCAGCCCAGATTGTTGATTTCAAGAAGATTTGGGCTCTCACTCATTTACGGTTCGATCCCGAGTTGTCGCTGGATTGTGACAAGCCACGGAATGTCCTGCAATATGTTCCACTAAAACCGGCTGAAGTTCCGCGCACAGCTTGGAGGCGCGTGGACATTTTGAACTGAACTGGCAGTGATTACGCGGTAGGGGATCAACGACATCACCCGTAACCCAACGAGGGGCTCGATTGGGAGACTTGCTGCTCTCGATCAACTGTTTGGTATAGGGATGCAGAGATTGGTCGAAGAAGGTCTCTCGTGGGGCAGACTCGATGACGCGCCCTCCATGCATGACAATAATTCGGTCACAAATCTCCCACGCTGCGCCGAGGTTATGCGTCGTAAAAAGTATCGCGACTCTTTTTTCCCTGGCGATACGTCGCAGGAGGGCCAGAATCTGGGCTTGTATTGGCGCGTCGAGTGCGGCTGTCGGTTCGTCCGCGATTATGATTTGCGGCCGCGAATACAATGCCATGGCGAGCATGACGCGCTGCCGCTGGCCGCCTGACAGTTGATGCGGATATTGAAGCAAAATGTCACGCGCCCCAGGCAGTTGAACGGCCTCCAACATCTCCAATGCGACCGTCTGATACTTGGCTCGACCGCCCACTAGGGGCATCAATCTGTCCCCAAATGCAGCGGACTTAATAAAATCGATGACCTGCGTGCCTATCCGAAACAGTGGGTTCAGGCTTGCAAAGGTGTCTTGCGGGACAAGAGTGATATGGCGGCCTCGTGCGTGCCGAGCCCGCTTATCATTGCCCAGCATGTCGATGCCGTTCAATAGTACGTGGCCTTTCGTGATCCTTGCACGATTGCGCGGCAATATGCCGAATATTGCTCGCACCAGCGTGCTTTTACCGCAGCCGGTTTCTCCAATCAGGCCGAGGATCTCGCCGGGATTGACGAGCAGACGAACGTGGTCGAGAGCGGTGACGGGACCGTGGTCCGTTTCGTAAACGACCGAAAGTCCGTCAATGTCCAAGACTGGCGTGATCATTTCGGCCGAGCCCGTCTCCGACGAGGCTCGAGAACGTTGCCCAAGGCGTCGGCAAACATATAGAATCCGAGGACGGTCAGGAATATCGCGATACCGGGAGCGAGGGGATACCACCAAGCATCCGGTAGATATTCACGGCTTTCCGCCATTATCCTTCCCCATTCCGGCCATTGCGGCGGCGCGCCCAGGCCGAGAAAGCCAAGCGTCGCGGCGGAAATGATCGTCGCACCGATGCCCATGGAAGTTCGCACGGCGATCGATGAAGCCACCGCGGGCAAGATATGCAAGACCATAATACGGCCGGGAGACGATCCCAGTGCCACCGCTGCCTCAATGAAAACCTCGTTGCGAATGGACCTTGTTTCCGCATAGACAAGTCTCGCCCAGAATGGCCAATAGGTTATCGAAAGCGCCACGATCAGGGTGAGCAAAGACGGACCATAGGTCTGCGCGATTGCGATCGCAACGAGGATCTGCGGTATCGCCAGCGCGATGTCCGATACCCTCATCATCGAATGAGAGAGCCCGCCGCGGTAATATCCCGAAATCAGGCCGACGGGAACTCCGACAAGGACCCCAGCGGCAGCCGTCGAGATGGCAACAAAAAGCGTAGTGCGTGCGCCCCAGATTACGCTGGAAAGCAAATCGCTACCCATGCGGTCAGTGCCGAATGGTGCGCTGAGTGAAGGCGGCATCAGTCGATCCGCGATTTGCACTTGCGGCTGCGCGACTATAGCAGGGGCGAGCAGTGTGATCAGCGCGATCGCACTAAGAAGCCCCACGCTTATGAGTCCCATCGGCTCGCGAAGTAAGCGTGGCATGATCTGATCAGAGCGCCCCACGTGGATCTACCGCAGCTTGTAGCAGGTCGATGATCAAATTGACGAACGAAAAAATTAACCCCGACAAGAGGGTGAACCCCATTACCGCATTGTAATCGGAATAAAGAATAGAGCGAAACGCGTAATTCCCCAGGCCGGGCCAGTCGAAAATCGCTTCGACCGCCACGGCTCCGATCAGCGCGATGCCGACGACTGGCCCAATCAACGCTATGGTAGCGGAGAGCGACATTCTGAGAAGATATTTCCATATGACGATCCGTCGAGGAAGGCCCATCGCGGTCTGGTACATTATCGGCGGGGAATCGATGAAATTGGCCACGCTGTTTCGAGTGAAGCGTTGGATTGTTGCGGCGGTAGGAAGTCCCAAAGTGAGTGTGGGTAGCACGAGGTGTTTGGCGGCGGAAAAGAAAGCTTCCCTGTCGCCTGCTATCAGTGTGTCCATAGTCAGAAGGCCTGTGATGGGAGTGGGCGGGAATCCGTCAAATCGCCCCGATAGCGGCAGCCAGTCCAACTTCATTGAGAAGAGAAGCTGTAACTGGATAGCAAGCCAAAATGGGATGGCGGCCATGCTAGCGACGGTAGCTATGCGCACGAGGTGGTCGAAGAGGGTATCGTAGTAGATCCCACATGCTACTCCGAGCGGTATGCCCACTAGGATTGCGACGATTATCGAACTGGCTGCGAGCTCGACAGTGGCCGGCAGTCGTGCTTCGAGATCGCTGCTTATCGATTGATGGGTGTACAGACTGTTTCCCAGGTCTCCGCGCGATAGGTTTCTTAAGTACAGCGCGAATTGGGATATCAACGGCTTATGAAAACCATATCCTTTCCGCACTTCGGTTACTTGCGCCGATGAGGCATTCTCCCCGGCAATCAGAACGGCCGGGTCGATCGGAACGGACCTCGATAGGATAAAGACGAAAATCAGCAAAGCGAAAAGAGTCGGAATAAACCACGCCAGCCTGTTCAAGAAAATGCGGAACCAGAGCATGGGAAATCTCACGCGCTTTGGATGATTCTCAGGGTTTGAAGCTGGCCCACCTCAGGTCCTGTCCATTGTTAGTGGGCGAAAAGCGGATCCCCGATACCTTTTTCGAATACGTACCATGCCATCTGGTATTGTAAACGAAAATGCCCGCAGCGTCATCGACCACCATCCGGGTCATTTCTTCGTACAGGGTCTTGCGCTCTGCCTGATTGTCGGAAATCAGCGCTTTATCCAGCAGTTTGTCGAATTCGGGATTATTGTAATAGGATAGCGAGCGCTGTCCCTGGTATCGGGAGCCGAAACCTTCACCTACCCAGTTGTTTGGGTCGACGTAAAAGGTGCTCTTCCAAAACGGAATGGCGTCCGGGCGCGTCTCCTGGCTGGTCAATCGGTTGACAAGAATGGGCCATGGCGTCGCTTCGTAAGTTGCGTCAATTCCAATCTGACGCAAAGAACTCTGAAATAAAATTCCTGCCTGCTCGCTTTCGGGTTGGCCGGCAATCGCGACAATCGTCAAGGGCCGAAGCTGCAATTTCGCTTTCTTTAACTCATCGGCGGCTTTGTTGAGGTCGTAGGTATATCCCTTCAGGTCCGGAGGCGATCCCCACATCGTAACTGGCAGCGGGCCAGGATTCCTTGTAACCGACCCTTTCATGACGCTGGCGATATACCCCTCGTAGTCAAACGAATAGGATAACGCGCGTCGGAAGTGGACATCGTCAAGCGGAGGTTTTGCGTTGTTCAAGGCGACTAGAAACACTCGCATGGATTCCTGGTCGATTATTTGAACGTTGGGCGACTGCTCTAGTCGCAGGACTTGATCGTAGGGCAAGAACCCGTCGGCACCATGATAGTCTCCGCGCATCAAGCCGAGAACGCGTGTGTTTGTTTCAAGGACATTTCGAAATTCCACATTGTCGATCGGGTCGCTTCCGAAACCGGCGAAATGTTGCTCAAATCGCTGCGCAGACCAGCCTATAGCCGGATCGAAGCGGACAAGTTTGTAAGATCCGGAACCGGCTTCATTGCGGCTTAGCCATTTTTCGCCCCAGTCCCCGTCAATTTCGTGACTTTTTACCAAGTCGCGGTTGACCACGACAATGTCCGGCACGGTACTCAGAAATATCGCCGACGGGCTCGAAAGGTTGAAAACGACAGTGTACGGATCTAGAGCTACAGTTGTACCCGGTTTGATGATCCCTTGGTATAGAGGCGACGGACCTTTGTTGAGCGCAAGAATGCGTTCGATGGAATAAACCACGTCATCCGCTGTAACGTGTTTTCCATCGTGGAATATTACATCGCGCTTCAATCGAAATGTATAGGATTTCCGGTCTTCGGAAATGGAATAGCCTTCGGCTAGCCAAGGTATCAGCTTTGGAGGGTTATCAACGTAACGATATAATCCGTCGTACAGATTGAAACGCGCTCCAGCCCTGCTGGCGTCGAAGACCGTGTGAGGATCGACACTATCGTAGGCGGAATAACTAGCAAAAACGAAGCTACGGGCGGGCTGGGCTAGTGCATTTCTGACGGGAATTGGAAGGATCGCCGCGAGGCCAAGCATCTTCAACACGTCTCGTCGCGGGGTGTCCACGTTCTTCCTCCCGTTAAACCCTGAAAAGACAATACTCTTTAGACGATATTCCTTCGCAGATCGCCGCGCAGGTTAATTCTGGTTAAATTGATACTGAAGGGGTTGATTTTGAGTTTTTTCTTTGTTCGCCCGCGCTTGTGGTAACCAGCATCACTCAGTGTGTGACGTTCCATCGATCGGACTGATATTCTTGGAGAAAAGGCTCTGCACAGGCGACAGCTCGGTCTATGAGCCAAGGAAATGCCGCCCGCGAGCCATGGAACCCCTCCTGGCGGCCGGCAGCGCTGGCTGTTGCTATTGGTGCACGTTAAATCGACGGGCAATGGCTCGACAGGTTCGGAACTTAAGATGGCTGCCCTCAGACAGCCACGGCGCCGCATTCCGGAGCAGATGCCAAGGTGTCGAGCAAGGCACGTGCTCTCGTCAGTTCCGCATGGGGCTGACGTGTATCGAACTTGGCACATGTCGGGTCGAGGATCTGAAATGCTTCCCGATGCCGGCCGTCGGCTTCAAATATCAGCGCGAGCGTTAATGCGGAGCGAAGCTCGAGTGTCAATGCGCCGATACACGAGGCTTCCCTTATCGACCGCAGCAACAACTGCGTTCCGTTCGCCGATGCGCCAGTTCGAAAATCCAGCAAGGCAGCGATGCGCAATATTTCGGGGAGGGCCCAGTTCGCGTCCTGTTCGATGGCCAGCCGAAGTGCTTCGTCAATGGTCGCGCGGGCATCGGCCAGGCAGCCGGCTTCCAGCTGCGCTTCCGCGACCATACTGTAATGCATGGGTGCTCGCAGGACGTGTCTCGCTGCAATCATCTCCTTTAGTCTCATCGCCAGCTCGGCGACGGCTCCGGGTTCCCCGCGCTTGGCAAGGATCGCGCTTTTGAAAAACCGGCACCATTCGCGCCAAACGCCAATGTCCTCGCGTTTACTGTTGGCTTCGATCGCCGCCAGAAAGCCTTGAGCGGAATCGTAGTCGCCCGACCAAAAGGAAAGCGGTACAGCGAAGACGGCCAGTGCATTCGTATGCGAGACGACATGTCCCGCGATCTCCGCTCTCTCAACCGCAGCCCTGGCGACTTCCATGGCGCGGCAAACATCGCCGGATACCCAAAGGGCGAGCGACAACGTGCATCGCACGGAAACGCCTCGTTCGGCTTGAAAGCGCGCAAATCGTACCGGGTCGCCAGACCGGGTGCTTTTAGCGGTCAAACGTTCAATCCTACTTAGAGCCGAGGATATGTCGCCGATATAAATCTCGGCTGTCGCCATGTTACGCTGCGCTTCATCAACTGCCAGACGATCTGACTGCGCTTCCGCCAAAGCGATAAACTTCTGCAGTTGCTGGAGGCCTTCACGCGGTCTCCCGGTATAGATCAGATAGGAGCACAAACCCCAAAGCCCGAAGATCTGGTATTTCGCGTTCCCACTTGCTACACCCAGTCGGTAGCACTCTTTCCATGCGGCCTCGGTATCGAGGGGCAAATAGTGCGCAAACGTCATGCCCGATGCGCGTGCCGCAATCAGCTTCATCGTGAGCTCCATCGGACAGTCGCCGAGGTCTCGTGTCGAAAGGAGCGCTCGTTCTACACGAGACTGCATTTCATTGAGGGAGGAAAGCTCATACCACAACGGTATCAGTGCCGCGGTCAGGCGCACGCCAAGCATTTGATCGCCTTCGGGAGTGAACGCCCAAGCCATCGCATTGCGGGCATCGTCCACTCTGTGAGCGTACTCGGCCATCCAATCACTTTTGTCGCGGGAATCCTGCTCGTTGGCAGCTTTTTCAAACAGAGAGAGCATTTGCCATGCGTGTCTCAGCAAGCCTCCGTCACGCTCTCCGGCATCCTTCAATCTTTCCGACGCAAAGGCTCTGGTAGCCTCCAAGAGCCTGTAGACTGGGGAGCCATTTTGGTAATCGACGCTAACAAGCGATTTGCTTGCCAGCCGCTCCAGTCCATCGACCGTCTGTGTCGTATCGAACTCAATAGCCTCTGCCATGGCGACCGCGTCCTGAAGTCGAAACGGACCCGCGAAAACCGATAGCAATCGCAGGAGTGAAGCTTCTTCCTCCGATAGAAGCCGATAGCTCCAGTCCATGGTGGCCAGAAGGGTTTGCTGACGGAGTGGAGCGGTCCGCTCGCCATTGCTCAGAAGCAAGAACTTCTGTTCGAGCATGGTCAACAAGCTGGACAAGCCGTAAGCGAAAGTCTTGCTCGCGACAAGCTGGATCGCCAGTGGAATGCCGTCCAGCCGACGGCATATGGCCGATACTAAGGGTGCGTCCTCGTCGCTGAGTACATAGTTGCTGCGCTCATTTGCTCGATCGACAAATAGTTGGACTGCGCTGAACTCCAACGCTTCAGCCGCCGTGGTCCCGCGGCCTGCGGGAGGCGCGATCAGATTCGGCAATCGATATTGTTGCTCGCAACTGATCTGAAGCTGCTCCCTGCTTGTGGCTAGCACGGTGAGCGTCGGAAGAGCTTCCAGTAGCCGCGCGATGATCGCAGGCACCGTCGGGAAAAGATGCTCGCAGTTGTCGAGCACCAAAAGCGTATGCCTGCCTTCGAGGACCGAAACGATTTCCGACAGAGTGTCTTCCGACCGCTGCCTTGCGCCCACGCCCGCTGCGACAGCCGCCATAGCGTATTGCACGTCGCCCACGGTAGACAAATCGACAAAAAAGACATGCTGGTATTTAGTTACCGCATAATGGGCAACGCAAAGCGCAATGGTGGTTTTCCCGACACCTCCGGGGCCGACGATTGTCAAGCACCGGGCGGCTGGCAGCATCTGGACGAGATGTTCCATCTCGTAAGTTCGCCCAATTGCGTTGGGTCGCTTTAGAATTGGTGCTGCCTGAGTGACGACTTGCTTGGGCGTGGCAGGTTCTTGCCGCTCTATGGCGAGGTCCGCCACAAACCGGTATCCACGGCCGGTGACAGTAGCGATGTAATTTTCCTCCGACCCGTCATCCAGTATCCGGCGCAATGCGGCCATATTGACCTTGAGATTGCTCTCCTCGACATACGTCCGTGGCCAGCAAAAAGTCAGAAGCTCATTCTTGCTCACGATCGAGCCAGCTCGCCTTACCAGAAGCGTCAGTATGTCGAACGCTCTTCCGCCAATTCGAACGGGTACGCCTTCTCGCAGCAGGAGTTGACGCTGCGGGATAAATCTGTACGGGCCGAAAACGTAGGTCGTGATAGCGGGTTCTTGATCATGCAACGCCATTTCGCATGCCTTTCCCAGGAAATCAGCCGAATATCCCTTCCACTGTTTCTTTACTACGTGACAGCGATACCGTCTCCCAGCCGGCTAGCTGCAGAATTACTCAAGTCTCCGTGTAGTGCGCTCTAACCAATCCGTCCAGATGTCCGTGATGCAATGAACGAGCACGGTGCCGGCGATCAATGGAGCGCCGGGCAACAGCGCTCCAGAGCGTTGCTGCCGAATTCAGACTTGATGAACACCATTGCGCGGGTCAGCCGGATCTTCGAACTGCGGGCAAAGCGTCGTCGTGCCTATTTTTCAACAGTCGGCGGACTTGTACTTTGACGTTCGCTTCGTCTACGAACAAGGACGGCCAGACCTTTTGGAGAATATCATGTTTAGTGAAGACCTTCCCCGGTGCGCTCAGAAGGACTATTAAAAGATCGAACGCCCGACTTCCTATATCTACTGATTGTCCATCTCGTAGAAGTGATCGGCTCCCAGGAGAGATCCTGAAGGGTCCGAATAGATAGACTGGCCCGCCGGGCGGCCTAAGGCTATATCGGCTATTGAGTTGCCTCGGAGGTTGATGCCAGAACCGAGCGCGCTCAAATGAGTTATGAGAGGCGAGCATCTGCGGATCCTTTCCTTGTTCAACTGTCTCCGCGTCGACCGGATCAATATCCTACCTACTCAATGTTCACACCTCATCCCTCTTAAGGGGGCGGCTTCCGCCCTTTTTTGGAGGTATAACTGAAGTGGTTGGTCCGGCTGCAGAAGAATCAAATCTTGGAATTCTGACACGCCTTCGACCAAAAAGCAGAGAGTCGAGTGAAAGTGGTCCCGGGCCGATCATCGCCGAGGCGAGGCTCGCGCCGCCCAGGCAGAACAGATGTTCATCCGCCCATTGACCTTGTATGCCTTGCCAAGTGAACAGGATACTTAAAGAGATAGCAGAGAGCGGCGTTGCGATCCCTACTATCAGCGAGATCGCTATGCACAATTCGATATAATATTCGATTGAGAAACCAGTGATGACGTTGTCTGACTGCTGGACAAGTGCCGCCATCGCGAGCGCGTAGCGTAACAAGCCTCGGCCGACGCCCGAAAGTGGTTCGACAAAAAAAAATCGTGGCACGCCGAACTCCTTTCCCACACCATTATATAATGTCGTCCCCTGTTAAAGCCTCTATTGGGGATAGCGTTCACCCTCTATCGGGGCGGCCTTCTCTAACTCCTAAGCATCCATCGACAACCTCTTATGTTCGTTTTCAAGCTCTTTGGCCATGATTTTTCCTTCTCGACTTTGACGGCGAAAGTACATGCGTGAAGCTGTTGAATAAAGGAGGAGACAGGGCGTTTTGACGACGGCTGGCATACTCTTATGCGCGGGTTGGCTACCGCATTTCCGTTTGTTCGTCTGGGGCTACCTCGGTCTAGCATCGGGCGTTGACTGTGTCCGCCACATAGGTTGTACGAGGATTCCCCACCGGAGCCCTGCCTCCATCTTTGTCCAACAGCAGATGATTCAATGCTTTCGCTAAGCGTTGTTCCTCGAGCTGACCTGGAGGATCTAGCCTTGTGCCATGGGAGCGACCTCCTGCCCGATCGCCCATAGGAACGCGGCCATTTCCCGAGCGATGGCGGTGATCGCGACGACCTTCGGCTTGCCTGCCGCTATCAGCTTGCGATACCGTGCGCAAAGCCTCACCTGACCTTTCCAGGCAATCTCTCGAACTGTCCGTGGCAATCCCTCCAGCCGCGCCTGGATCTTCGGGCTCACACGCGCAGGGAAGCGATATGTCCAGGCGCCTTCGATGAGGAGCCGACGCGCCCTCGTGTTACCCGCCCTGGTGATCCCGCCACGCTTGACCCGTTCGCCCGTTGAGCTTTCCGATGGCACCAGACCGAGATACGCCATCAACTGACGGGGATTGTCGAAGCGGCTGACATCGCCGATTTCGACGACAAAGGTAACCGCCGTCATGAAGGCTACGCCGCGCATCGCTTGATAGGCGGCTACAACCGGGGCCATTGACCAGGACGCCGCGGTTTCGACGACCAGCTTGGTCAGCCTGTCCAGACGCACGCCGGCATCCTCGATGGCTTGGCAATATTCCGCCAACAGGATGTGGTGGGCGGGATGATCGAAGGCCTGGCATGTTAGCCATCTTGTATGAGCACGCGTCCATGGTTTGCGGCCGGTGTAGATCCGGCCATGACGCAACAGGAAAGACTGAAGTTGCTGACGCGCCTGTTTCAGCGCGTCGCTGGCCGCCTCGCGAGCCCGCACCAGGTCGCGGATCGCCTCATGAGCTTCATCCGGAACCCAGACCGCGGTCAGCTCACCCGCCCGGTGCAGGCGTGCCAGGCTCACGGCATCGCGACGGTTGGTCTTCACCCGGTCGCCCGCACGCTTGGGCACCAGTGACGGCGCGACCACCACGCAGTCATGCCCCAATTCGACGATCTGACGGTAGAGACCATAACCCGTGGGACCGGCCTCGTAGCAAAAATGAAGCTTGCCTCCACGCTTGGAAAGTTTGGCGACCATCGATGCTACCGATGCCGGTTCCGAGGAGATGTCGCCGAAAAACCGAACCTCACCGTTACGTGCTCCGTCTGCAACCGCCACCGAAATCTTCAGCTTGGATGTATCCAACCCGATGAAAATTACGCTATCTTCTTTCATGGTTCGCCCTCGCTAAGTTTGGGGCAAGGCTCCGGCCAATCCAGAGCAACCCCCGATTTTAACTCATCGCGGGGGCGGGCCACCTTCACCCCACGAACATACGGTCTAGGCGGACGGTTATCTGCTTCTGGTAACCGCATTGCGGCTGGCGACGTCTAAGTGCCTACACATCAGGCAAGACGAGGGTCGTTTCACCCGAACCTTGATTCACGAGCTTTCACAAACCTTAACGCTCACTTAAGGCTCGCCGCATCAAGGCCAAAAATCTCGGTGGGATTTCAGAGCTCGATAATTCCCCTTTTTAAGCCGATAGTGACCGCTTGTGTGCGGTCAGTCGCACGTAGTTTGCCAAGGATGTTTTTCACGTGGCCCTTGACGGTTTCCTCGGTAATCGAAAGCTCTACTGCAATGATCTTGTTTGAATTACCGTCGGCGATTAGCTTGAGAACCGATATTTCACGAACGCTAAGGGAATCGTCGCCGAGATGGGTTGCTAGCCCGGTCGCAGCTTCAGGGTGAATATACTTCTGTCCTCTGTGAACAGCCCGGATGATATCGAGTAGGTCTTTTCGAACGGCACTCTTGAGCAAGTAGGCTTGGGCACCGGCCAATAATGCCCTCTTCACGAGATCATCACCGGCATACGTTGTCAGAACGATGACACGACCGTTGGGGAGATGCCTCCGGATTTCGTTGATAGCTTCAATTCCGCCCATGCCGGGCATTTGAAGGTCCATCAGAATGACGTCGGGACGAAGGGCTTTGGTCTTTTCTACGGCGTCGTATCCGTCGGAAGCTTCGGCGATGATAGCCATGTCGAGTTGGCTTGATACTAACGCGGCAATCCCTTCACGTACGAGCGGGTGATCATCGACGCAAAGTATACGAATAGGTTGAGAGTGTGGGGTCACTGCTTTCCCTTTTCATTTGCTAAGCTTGATTTACGCATAGGCCGTTTTAGCAGGAATATTAACAACGATCTCCGTGCCACGACCACTTCGGCTTAACACCTCCATTGTCCCGCCAATGCTTTCGGCACGTTCTCGCATCCCGGGGAGGCCCCAATGGCCTTTTCTCACCCCGGCGTCCACAATACGCTCGTCCAGACCTTTGCCGTTATCGCCAACTCGCAAGCTGAACATATGTCTTCCATAGACGAACTCGCATTCAATGCGAGTAGCGCCAGAATGGACTATTGCGTTTCTAAGTGCCTCTCGCGCGACGCGATATACTTCGTCGCGCACAGCCGGTACGATGTGTCTGGTCTCACCCTCTACAGCAACTTCAATAGTCGGTGGCGGCTGTGGACCAAGCTTCTCAAGCTCGTTAGTAAGTTGAGCTATCGCTTCCGAGAGGTCCATCTCAGTGAGATAGCTATCTCGCAGATCATGGACGGCGTTTCGTCCCTCCAATATAGCCTGGTCACCTTTTTCAAGCGCGATGTCGAAGAGAGCTAGGGCTTTGTCCGGTTGCTCTGGCAGCAGATTTCTGACGGCCTGCAAACTGAACATTAGGCCGTGGACCCCCTGCAAGAGCGAGTCATGCAACTCACGCGCAATGCGATTTCTTTCGCCAACTCGCTCAGCAAGACGAATATCGAAGGTACGAGCCATCTGTCGAAGTCGGTACCGGTACAGTCCCGCCAATATGATTACCAAAACGGCCGTGCAAAGTCCGCGAAACCACATAGTTTCCCACCAGGCAGGGGCGATATCGATGTCCAAGACGGCCGGTGGCTCCAGCCAGGGGCCGCGGCCGGTGGAGGCCTGAAGTTCCAGTCGGAAAGACCCATGGGGCATAGAGAAAAAGTTTATACTGTGGTCGCCACTACGAACATCTTGCCAACGATCATCGAGCCCAACAAGTCTATAGCGATATCGATGTGTCTCCGGATTCCGGTAGCTTAGCGCGGAAAACGAAATCGAGAAATCGTTTTGCGTGGGCGACAAATTAAGCCTCTTCACATGCCCGATGGCGCCCGAAGTCAGTGGGGCAGTGCCGGGCTGGATTACGTGTTCCCTAAGTCGAAGCTCAGTAAATACGAGTGGGGGAACGTAGGTGTCTTTCTTGAAGTTTTGAGGCTTCACGGCCGCCGCACCCGAAAAGCCTCCGAAGAACATCTCGCCGTCAGCGTTCGTGTAGCAGGTGTCCCAACCAGTGAGATCATTCCCGGGCAAGCCATCCGCGGTGGTAAAGTTTTCGAACTGTGAGTTTTTCTTGTCGAAGCGCGCAATGCCCTGATTTGTACTCATCCAAAGATGATTGTCGGCGTCCTCCAATATGCAACTGACGACACCACCGGGTAATCCGTCGGATTCATAGTATCGTTTGAATTGGCGTGATGACGGATCAAAACGGTTTAGCCCATCCTGGGTCGCGATCCACACGATGCCTTGTTTGTCGACATAGATATTGTTTGCGGAATTGTTGCTCAGTGAGGAAGGATCTGTCGGGGAGTGGCTATAGCGCGCGAATTTTCCCGAAGTGGAATCGAAACTGTAAAGACCGTCCGAGCTTCCTAGCCAGAACAATCCGTCATGCTGCCGCGTCAGAGCGTGATAAACCTCGGCATCTGCAGACGGATCGTATTTATACGTCTTGAATTGCCCGGTGCTCTGATCATAGCTGACGATGCCGTTCCAAGTAGTTGCCCACAATTTACCCGCGGGATCAAAAACCAACACGCCAACTATGTCACTGCTAATGCTTGAACTATCTGAAGGATCGTGCCGAAAGGTTCGCAACAACCTTCCGTCCGTGTCAAGTTGAAGAAGACCGGTGCCGAGAGTACCTACCCAGAACGTTCCGTCGTGTGCCTCTAGAATCGACAACACTTCCACCGGGCTTCCATTCTGAAGAGGGTCGATGACCTTCCGCTCGTGTGTTTTTCTATCGATCACCGTCAGTGCCCCGCCGCCGCCGATCCATATCCTTCCTCGCGAGTCGTAGAAGATGGCATTTACCAGGGTTTCACCAAACGCATTCGAAAACGGTGTCAGAGGCCTGAAGCTCTCGAATGGCAGCGGGCTGACAGGAAAGAAGTTCGGTGGTGTGGCATGAAGCCCCGTCCAGACATTGCCTTCGGCGTCTTCAAAAAGCGCGATAACCCGGTTCTCACCGATGCTTTCCGGTTCGGTTGCAATTGTCTGATAAGCCACGAACCGCTTTTGTTGCCGATCGAACTTCAGGAGACCGGCACCCATTGTCGCTAACCAGATCGTGCCGTCATGGGTTTCTAATATCGAATAAACGCCCGTGAGATTCGATTGCGTCAACTTATCGGGGTAGAACGAATATTGGGTAACTTCGTTTTTCGCTCGGTCAAAAGTAGCAAGCCCATTTCCTGACCCGTGAATGATCCAAAAGACGCCAAACCGGTCCTCGTGAAAATAGAATTCGCGCACAGACTCTTCGAGCGGGATTCGTGCTGTCACTTTGCCGGAACGCCGATCAAACGCGTCTAAGCCTTTACTATTTACCACCCAAAATATTCCCTGGCGGTCAAAGCCGGTGGATTTCACATCAGAGCTAGCCAAGCTTCCAGGATCGCCTGGATGGTTTTGAAATCGTACAGTTGCGCTTGTCTTTGGATCTAGCCTGTAGAGGCCGTCAGCAGTGGAAAGCCAGAGGTTGCCTTCAGGATCCTCGCTGATGTGGTTGACGACCGGGTTCGACTTGTCGACGACGAAGTGTTTGAAAGTCTCAGTAGTCTTGTCGAAGGCATCGAGTCCTTGGTCACTGCCCACCCAAACGGTCCCATCTTTCCCTTTGAAGAGCGCAAAAATGTAAGATCCACTGAGGCTGTTCGGTTCATTGGGCTCGTTTTTGAACACACGATAGGAATGACCGTCAAATCTGTTTACGCCGTACTGAGTTCCGAACCAGATGTAGCCGTCATCGTCCTGTATGATCAGGGACACGCGGGTTTGGGATAGCCCTTGAGCTACGTTCAGACGTCGAAACCTAATATCGTTGGCGACGGAGATTGGTATCGATACGACCTCCGGGAGAGTCGTAGCGACCGGAATCGAGGACGGCTCGCTGAAAGCCAGACTTCGCGATGATAGAGCGAGTGGCGCAGCAATCAAAAGCAGGACCGCCAATCGGACGATGGCTTTGTAAGTCCTGACAGAATTCAGAAACGCTTTCGACCAACTTAGAGAGTTCGCCATGGTCGTGCCCGCCAATCTATGACGGCGCATTATAGGCTACAAAAGCTTTCGACACGCAACACGAATTCCGAGACTTGCTGCCCGCCTTCCGGCCCCAGTACTTCATTCCGCGGCTGAAATCTTAGCCCAATGGTTCACTCATCGCGCGAAATAAATTATAATCGCTCCTACACTTAAGCGCATACTATTGAACGGCCACTTCGCCAGCGAAAATATAACCTCTCCCATGAATGCAAACGATCGCGTCCGAATAAGGGCCGAGGGTCGTCCTCGTACCGAAGACCGAGGTAGCCCGGAAGCGGTTCCGCACGGAAACCCGGGTGTGTTACCGCCGAATTCACTTGGACGACAACTTGGCCGCCAAAGCACTGAGGCCTCCATTGTAAATCTTATTGAATAGTTCGGACACCTCGTCGTCGCTCCCGGTCGTGCGAGTAAACTCTCCCTCCCATTCAATACGCGAGGACATATCCTCGTTGCGATCTTTTACTTCGAGTTTTGACCTATAGTTCCTGACTGGGAATGGGAGCTAAGTATCGTATAGGTATAGCTCCGTTGAAGCTCATCGAATGCTATAAGTCTTTCCACGATCTCCGCTCCGTCGGGATCGACAAAATGCCTGACTCGACCATCCAGAAGCTCGGAGCCGTCAGCCGTACCCAGGCCGTTGCTACAGCCGTGCGGCTTCGCCTGATCTGACGTCCTGTACCGAATATCCGTCGACGTAAACGCTCGTACCGAGCCCGGTTTAACGCCAATTGCGCGAAACGCGCCTGCGCCGATCGCGCTCCAACGTGGACGGCGAGCGGTTGTCGCCCTATTCCCCACGATTGCCAGGAAATAGAAGACTTCAGGTGCTTCGAATAGCCGCTTCGTTTACGGTCGTTGAAGGTTCACGGGCGCAGCATATAGAACCTTGAAACTTGTGCCAACTTATTCCACGAAGCACAACCATTGTTTGAGGTTAAATCAGGTAAAAAAATTCACCCGCAACGTTGCTGGTCAATTCGTAACACGCTTATGATAATCGCACTAATGTAGCGCTTTCGCAGCTCGACAGCTGCCCGATGGAAAATGGTTCGTGGATATCAGGCTGGGCGAAAAGTCGTACGAAATTGGCGGAGAGAGCTCAATCTCTACCGCCGCCCGGGAAAGATTCCTGCCCATCGGGTCCATGAAGTTTCTGCCTGAAAGCAGACTGGTGATACAGGGAGACGTTCAGAGGCGGATCAGCGAAGACGCAGCCGCGCTGTTGCTGGCTTTCGTCGAGCGACCTAATCAGACGATGACTGAAGCTGATCTTCGCGAGATCGCATGGCCTTCGGAGCCTTCGACCAAGATCGATTTCGATGCCCATATCCGTATGCTCGAGCATTTGCTGTCGGCAGGTCCTCACGAGTGCTACCTGCGGAGGATCGGGGCGGGCGGTTATCAGCTGTCGGTTCAGGCGAGCATCCCTGTCCCAAGAGAAGCCCAGCCAAACTCACATTCCGATGAAGAAATTCGACATGGCCGTCTTCCTGCGCCCCTTGGCAGGTTGTTCGGTCGCCAGACCGAAATTGATGAGGTCGCGCAGCTCGTCGAGAACTACAGGCTTACAAATATAGTTGGTCCAGGCGGCATCGGAAAAACCGCGCTTGCCCTCGAAGTCGCAAGCCGTCTCGGGTCGAAGTTGGAACAGCGCATCGTATTTGTCGATCTTGCATCCGTATCTCACGGCTTTCTCGTCCCGTTTGCTGTCGCCGCGGCCTTCGAGATGTCCGTGAAGGCCGATGATCCCGTGCGAAGCCTTGTCTCTTTCCTAAGAGATCGTAGTTCGGTTGTGGTGTTGGACAACTGCGAACATGTGATCAGCACGGCCGCACCGCTCGTCGAAATTCTTCTGAAGGAAGCGCCCAATCTCCGCATTTTAGCGACAAGTAGGGAGACTTTATGCGCCGAGGGGGAGCAAATCTTTCGACTGGCACCTCTTGATATTCCGAATGATGAGAACCTCAGCCTCGACGATGCGAAGCTTTATCCCTCTATTCAATTGTTCGTCGAAAGAGCAATGTCCAGCGATCACCGCCTGTCACTGGACGACAGCGACGTACCATTCGTTGTGAATATTTGCCGAAAGCTCGATGGCATCCCGCTCGCAATTGAGATCGCCGCCACGCGCATGGGTGTTCTCGGTGTCGTGGAACTGTCCGAACAGCTCGATAGTTGCCTGGATGTGCCTGGGCGTCGAACGTCAGTCGATCGCCATCAAACGATCCGAAAGATGCTGGACTGGTCGCACGACAACCTGACCCCCGCGGAGCGTATCGTCTTTAGACGCCTCAGCATGTTCGCCGGACCATTTCAACTGGAAGCCGCGGCCACGGTCGGCGGCGATGAATATCTCTCATCCTCTTCAATTTCCACCGCGTTCGCCGGGCTCGTAAGGAAATCTTTGCTACACCCGACGGTGCGGGCGGGTGTGACGACATACCGGCTGCTTGAGAGTAGCCGAGTTTATGCTCTCGAGAAGCTGGAAGCTTCAGGTGAAACCCCTCGAATGCGACGTCTCCATGTCGAGTGGGCGATCGAGACGATGCGGCGCGCCGAGACGGATTGGACTTGTACCAAGCGTGTTATCTGGGTAGAGCGATACTCGCCGATGCTCGGGGACATTCGTCAAGCTCTGGAGTGGGCTTTTTCACCCGAGGGTGACATTCGGGCCGGCGTGCGGCTGAGCGCGCTGGTCATGCCCCTTGGCCTGCATATGGGGCTTGTCGACGAATGTCGCGAGCGAACGCGGGTCGCAATAGCCTATTCCCAAACACTCCCGCACCCGGATCTCGATGCTCAAGTCAAGCTTCATATGTTTGAAAGCTTTTTGAACACCAACCAGGTCGGACCGAACCAGGATACGGTTACCGGGGCAGCCACGGCCGTGCGGATTGCAGATGCAATTGGCCATCCCGTATATCGAATCGCGCCGAGGATGTTGCTTGCAGGTTGTCTGATGGGGATGGGAAACTACAGGGAGGCGCTTCAAAACGCAGAAGCTGCAGGAAAACTGAGTACTGACAGTGGAGACGGTCTGGCGATCTTGGCGGCGCAACGGGTATTGGCTCAAACTACCCATTTCAATGGACTGCTTGAGCGATCGGCAACGCTGACGAAGACCGTGCTGGCCAGTCCAGTCGTGAACATTCCGCTGGCAGCGGGCGTGATACATGTCGATAAGCGTGTATCGATGCGTATTATTCTTTCTCGAACCCTATGGCTGCAGGGGATGTCGGAGCAGGCGGTTGCGGTCATGAAAGAGGCCGTGGCGATTGCACCGGAAGATGGGCCGCCGGCGCTATGTCAGGCACTCTCCCAGTCTGCTTGCGTTATCTTGCTTTGGTGCGGATATCACGACCGCGTGGGCGAATATATCGATAGGTTGTTCGCCGCGACATCGCGCTACACGCTTACGCATTGGAATTCATGGGCAACAATGTATCGGCGTGTCCTCGCTCGCATCGAAGCGCCAGATGCCGGGGAGCTCGCTCCGATTCCCACCGACGGAATACTTCAGCTACACACGCTCGCTACTATTACAGGTCAGCTCGATGGGATCGATACTGAGGGTCGATCGTTTTTCGATGAAACAGGGTGGGCCGGGCCAGAAATTCTGCGCCGGAGCGCAATCCGGAAACTGCTAGTCAAATCTTCCGAAGGTATGCAGGATTTGCGTCGCTCCATCGACGCGGCAAAGCAGCAGGGGGCGCTTGCATGGCAGTTGCGAGCGGCAACGAGTTTAGCAAGACACTTGAAAAATGGCGGAGAATTGAGACAAGCCATCGACGAACTCTCGGCGGTCTACGAACGCTTTGAAGAGGGTTTCGAGTCGACAGATCTAAAAGCTGCTGCCACGCTGCTGAGCGAGCTTGCTGCGGCATAGAAGGACGTTGACGCGATACCAGTGTCGGCGGATTTAGCGACTATAGGTGGTTAGCTCCAAAAAAGTGAAGAACTCGCAGCAAATGGTCGGCGATTTGATTTAGAGGTTACTGCAGCCGCGCACTGCATAGCGCAATTAGCGCTTCTTTCAGCCTCCTTGTTGACGGCAGCTACCGCGTTATTGACTTGGAGACGGGAAGGCTCGTTTCATAAAGTCAGGATTTACGCAAATAGCTCGGTGCAGACCTTCGATCTTACGGATCTGCTAGAGATCGCACTCTTCTGAAGCGCTATAGCGCAAAGCTAGCTAGACGCGATGCCGCGATGTCGGCCATTACCGATAGCGACAGATACTTGGAGTCCCGCGTAGGGCCGAATATTCCTATTCCGATCAAGACCGCGTCGAGTACCGACAGTTCCTGGGTCGAGGTCATGTTGAAGAGAGCAATCGCGGTGTATTCGTCGATATTGCCGGTAATATGGGAGACGCATGCCCTGCCGGACACCAATCCGAAATCATAACCGAATATCTTCGCAGCTCGACCAACCGCACGGGCCTCCACATCCTCTCCGGAGACTATTAGGCGCGTTTCGGGCCGATAGACAGTGTGAAACCGCTCGCCTGACCATTGCGCTCGAGAGGGCGGCTCCGACTTTTGAATCCGTTGTAGCGCGGGAGAATACAAAAGGCCAGCCGCTTTGCGCCGCCGCAAAAAGATCTAACACTTCGACGAGACAGTCTACGTTCCTCAGAACATGTATTGACACCGTGAGGTGCCGACGCCGCAGGGCAGGACAATGTCCATGCATTGAGATCCCGCTCCGAAGGAGACCTCCTGTCGCGATCATGGGACATCGCTGACAGGGCCTCGGCGGCCACAGCTGCCTCGACGCAGCCGCCTGAAACATAGCCACAGAATACGCCGTCCTCGGCCATGACGATTTGCGACTCGAGGGCTCTCGCTGCACCGCCCCGGATTTCGGTAAGCGTAGCGATCGCCGCACTCCCCCTTCCGAAAGCATCCACAGCGAACTTCACGATCTCGACGGGGTCGTCGGCAACAAGGGCTCGAGCAGGAGTCAGAGCGGAAAATGACGTCATGATTTCGTTCATCGAGTGCCTCAAATCGTCAGCACATGGCGTTCCGTTTACCCACGACCGTTTCAACGCTGCGGAGACCGTTGATCTACAGACGTGAGATCCTCTTGTAGTGCAGGCAGCCGACTAAACGAATCCAAATCGCTTCGGCTTCGGATCCTCCTGCCGGAGGGTCTTGAGCATTTCCTCGTACTCGCGTTCGACTTCCGAAGTGACGGACGGGCGGACTTCCTGAAGAGCCTTCATGAAGTCCTCCTTCGTAACGCTCCTCGCGTCCGGGGATATGCGCAGCGCGATAAGACCGGCTCTCCGGGTCAGGTCTTCCAAATCCGCTCCAGTGAAACGCTCTGTCCGTTCGGCCAGTTCATCGAGGTTGATGTCTCCCGACAGCGGCATTTTGGCCGTATGGATGCCGAGTATCTTTCGGCGGCCGATCAGCGTCGGAACCGGGACATAGACGAGCTCGTCGAAGCGTCCAGGGCGTAAAAGGGCGGGATCTAACAGATTTGGACGGTTGGTGGCCGCCATTACGACAACGCCGCGCATATCCTCGAGTCCGTCCATCTCGGCCAGAAGCGTGTTGACCACACGCTCGGTTACCGCGGGCTCACCGAGGCCGCCGCCGCGCGCTGGCGCGAGTGAATCTATTTCATCTATGAAGATGACTGTGGGAGCGACCTGCCGGGCTCGTTCAAAGAGCCTCGATACCTGCTGTTCGGATTCGCCGTACCACTTCGAAAGAAGGTCCGATGATTTGGTCGACACGAAGTTCGCTTCGGCCTCGCGCGCGACCGCCTTAGCCAGCAAAGTCTTTCCGGTACCTGGCGGACCGAACAACAAGAAGCCCTTCGCCGGACGTATCCCCATGCGCTTAAAAGCTTGGGGCGAGCGGAGAGGGAGCTCGATACCCTCCTTGAGCTTTGCTTGGGCATCATCCAGACCACCAACGTCTTCCCAGCGCACATTGGGAACCTGAATCATGATCTCCCTGAGAGCGGAGGGCTGAATTCGCCGCATCGCCGATTGAAAGTCGTCTTGTCCCACTGTCAGCTTTTCCAGCGTTTCCGTTGGAATGCCTTCACGGAGATTTAGATCGGGCAACACACGTCGAAGGGAATCCATAGCAGCTTCGCGGACCAATGCCCCAAGATCGGCACCGACGAAGCCATAGGTCGTTCTCGCGATTTCGTCTATGTCAATGTCCTCGGCGAGAGGCATGCCACGAGTATGAATTCCCAGGATTTCTCTACGGCCCGTCTGGTCCGGAATTCCGATCACGATCTCGCGGTCAAAACGACCCGGACGTCGAAGCGCCTCGTCGATGGCGTCACGCCTATTCGTCGCGCCGATGACCACGAGGTTCTGCCGGGGCTCCAGTCCATCCATGAGTGTCAGCAGTTGAGCGACGATGCGGCGTTCGACTTCGCCTGTGACCTGCTCTCTTTTGGGAGCGATAGAATCGATTTCGTCAATGAATATGATCGATGGGGCGTTCTGCGAAGCCTCCTGAAACACCTGCCGCAATCGCTGCTCAGACTCTCCGTAGTGGCTACCCATGATCTCGGGGCCGGCGATGTGGAAGAAGCGAGCTTCGGTCTCATTCGCGACAGCGCGGGCGAGCAGAGTCTTGCCGGTTCCGGGCGGACCATAGAGGAGCACGCCCTTGGGTGGATTGATTCCAAGACGCTGGAAAAGCTCCGGATGGCGCAGAGGCAGCTCCACCATCTCACGAACTTGCTCGACTGAGTTCCCTAATCCGCCAATGTCATCATAGGTTACATCTGCGCGACGAGCTTCCTTGGGGTCTTCATACTGCTCGCGGAGTTCGACAATCGTGTTCTCGGTAACCTGCACAATTCCTCGAGGCTGCACCGACACGACGACCAAACGGATTTCCTGCAGACCGTAGGCAGGCATATTGACCATCCCCCGGAGCAGGTCTGATTTATCCGGTCGATTTACGCGCTGCTGTAGCGACGTTGACACAACGTCCCCCGGAACCATTGGCCGATGAAGGAACGTCCGCTGAAGCGCTTCTCCTGACCCCTGCAGCCTAAGGTTTTTTTGTGCAGGGGCCAGCACAATGCGTGTGGCGGGCTTCACCTCTGCCTTTTTGATTTCGACCTCGTCACCGCTTCCAGCCCCTGCGTTCACCCGCTGCAGGCCGTCGAGCCGTATCAGGTTGAGGCCTTCATCCTCCGGGTAAGGCCGCACAGCGATGACGGCTGTATGACGCTTTCCGATCAGCTCGACTATGTCGCCCTCATTCAGTCCCAGCCCTCGGATCGCTGACGTAGAAAGGCGCGCGAAGCTCGAGCCAGCATCCTGGGGACGCATGTTCGCCACCTGAATTTTCATCGTTGGATGTTTTTCCTCTGCCAAAACTGCCTCCGTACACAAGCGTCGAGTGAATCCAGTGTATTGAGCGCCCGGGGGAATCAGCGACGGCGTGACATTTCGAAAAGGAACCAGACGCGCTTTTCGGCTTCATCAATCCAGTTCTCAAGAAGGCTGGTCGTGGCGAAATCGTCGTATTCCGTGGTCGTTTCATGGACCTGGCGCATCGCGATCACGAGTTGCTTGTTGTCCTCCCGTAATTCCGCAAGCATGTCCTCGGGTGTGACAAAGTCCGCATCGTTGTCCTGCAGGCGCTGTAATCTTTTTATGTGGCCGATCGATCGAAGCGTAGTGCCGCCGACTTTTCGCGCTCTTTCGGCTATGACGTCCGTCATAGCAAAAAGCTGATCTCCGTGGTCATCCAGCATTAGGTGATAGTCGCGGAAATTCGGGCCCGACATGTGCCAGTGGAAGTTCTTCGTTTTGAGGTAGAGCGTGAAGACGTCCGCCAGGAGTCCTGTCAAAGCAGCGGCGATATCCCTCGTCGCCTGTTCACCAATATCCGTCGGAGTTGCGAGCACTGCTTTCGAGCGCGACGTGGCTTGCGGTTCGACCATGGCAATCTCCTCATAGACGTGTGTGCGCGTTATTGAGCGGCGCGCGCCTCTACCATGAAGTTATTAGCCACGCCGAAGCTGGACCAGCGAATACAAGTATAGGAGCCATTATACGAAGGTGCACGTTGGTGCTTCGGGGTGGTCTCGACGTCTGCCACCTGCCTTCACGAGGTCCCGGGAGCAGGGACTCTCTCGGAATAACGCGAACTAAACCAGCGTATAATTTCGCAAAAGGGGTGAGCGGTTATGCTGTGGAGGTCTCAAAAGAAGGAGAATGGCGATGTTTTCGTTCCAGATGCCGGTGGTCAAGTGCCACTATAATGCGCTGTCGCTTTCGATCGTGTTGCACAATCACGTCAACCAAAGAGACTACGCGGTGAACCTCACGGTCGGTCGCGCCGGTCAGGCAGGACAATTCAACAAAATCAGGTTCCGCGAGTGGCCCAACTACTACCTTCGGTCAATCGAACCGTTTCGATCTTGATGCAAGCTCTCGATCCTCAATCGCGCGTTCGGGAGTATCTTTTCGCGTTTTCATCCATGTCGACCGCAGACAGTGAGCTGCGCGCGGTGGCTTTCGGGGTGTTCCCGATACACGTTAGCTCACTTGGAGCACTCGCATGTCGGAGGTTCAACATTACCGAGATCTGACTGCCGTGGAACGCTTGGAGGTGTTCGAGGAAGTGACGTCGGCGTTGCGAAATGCGCTTTTGGCGGCACGGCAACGATGTGACCTTCGACGTGAGGACAGGCTGGTGGCCGCCTTAGCTCTCGTTGTTTTTGCCGCGCGGGAATTTGGCGATCAGACCGACACGTCAACTGACTTTGTCTTAAGCGAAGCGGTACACGCATTGAATGCCTAATCCGCATTAGGCACAGACCGTTGATCACCCGTACCGCTGCACCTCAAGCCAAATAGCCAGAACCTTCATCCATCACTATCTGTCTAAACGTCAGGTTTTGCTCAAGGGCGGCGCTTGCAGCGGCAACGCGGCCGCTCCGGATTTTCCCACCGTTTCGAAATCCGTGGCTTCGATTATTGCCGTCGCTCCGACCACCACCAAGAGGGAGAGACCGAAACACTCGAACCATCCTAAGTGTATGTGGTCCCCGCCGGCAGCCGCTCACGCCCGCGCTCACCAACACGCCGAGCAATGCATAGCCCAAGATATGGGACGCAACTGGCTGCTTTGTCAGGTCGAGCGAAATCGCCACTGATCCCAGGCACGAGGCTGAAACCAGTAGGCTTCTCCATGTCCAAAAGTCTTTTGTCATCGACACCCCCGGGTCCAAAATCGGACAGTTTCCTCTCCAAATAGAGCATCCGGTCGAGTTCGTATCCTGTTTTCCAACAGCCTCCACTGGATCTTTCTTCTTGGAAAACGTGTGGACGTTGTTCTACGCGAGCAAAAAGACCTGAGTATACCAGGCTATTCGCTCTCGAATAAATCCCTGAACCGACTGGGCTGCGATCTCCAATATTGCTTGGGGGCGATTACCTTGCCGCCGAGATGGGCAGCTGCGTGCCAAGGCCAGTTGGGATCGAAGAGTATTGTCCGCGCTATGGCTACCATATCTGCGTCTCCGGTCCCGACGATCGCTTCCGCCTGCTCGTACCCGGATATTAGACCGGCTGCGACAATAGGTATTTTCAGTTCATTTTTGAACGCCCGTGCCAAGGGCACCTGATAGCTCGGGCCGATCGGTATGCGCTGGGACGAATGTAAACCACCGCTGGAAACGTGGATCATATCGCAGCCCCTTCGCTCGAGCTCCGCTCCAAAGGCGAGGGTGTCCTCCAACTCGAGACCTTGCTTTACCCAGTCGGTCGCCGAAACCCTGGCGCTGACCGGTTTATTCGACGGTAGCGAAGTCCGCACAGTATCGAAGACCTCGAGCGGAAACCTCATTCTATTCTCTAGCGTTCCACCGTATTCGTCGTCGCGTTGGTTGGTCAACGGCGATAGGAATTGGTGCAACAAGTACCCGTGTGCGACGTGCAACTGAACCGTATCGACGCCAGCACCGGCGGCTCGAACCGCTGCAGCACCAAACGCTTCACGCAGGCGCTTCAGACCATTCTTTTCCAAGGCCATCGGAGCGACGTGATGTTTGTTGTATGGTGCGCTGGAAGGCGCGACCGTCTGCCAGCCCAGCGCATCGTCCGGCGGAAACTGAGCGCCTCCGGCCCAAGGCACGTCAGATGACGCCTTTCTGCCAGCATGGTTTAACTGAATCGCAATCGGCATGTCAGACCATCGACGAATGCTCTCCAGCGTTAAGCTCATTGCCGCATATGTTTGATCATTCCAAAGTCCCAAATCGGCATATGTAATGCGGCCTTCTGGAGAGACCGCCGTGGCTTCGATGGTCAACAGGGCCGCACCTGATAGGCTTAGCTTGCCAAGATGGATTAGATGCCACTCGTTCATGCATCCGTCCTCGGCCGAATACTGGCACATCGGCGCGATGACGATACGATTGGTCAGATGGAGACATCCGATGTCGATTGGAGCGAACAGGGCAGGCGTCGGCATGAAGCGAGTCTCCATATTCAAATTCGGAGCGTCAGCGCTGACGGTGTTGACCGACGGATCACGATCCGAGATTTCGGTCACTCTCTAGTTGAGGGCCGGCCTCTGCACTTAATTTTCACGAACTGCTAAAGTCGCCTGCTAAGTTTGGCAAAGATTGCCTGCCATCTCATCCTGGTGGCAACGCCGTCGTTTGCATTGCCGGACCCGAATTATCAGCTGTTCGCTTCTGTTGCTCATTGCTCTCCGGCATGACCCGAAGCAGCTCCCTATAAGTAAGGTCCAAAATTCATGCATCGATTTCTCCCACAGCTATTGTTAAGGCCGGTGAAATCTTGTGAATTCGGAGGGTGGGCTCCATCTCGAAGATAGAATTCAGTGCAATCACGGCGATTTTAGGTGAGTTGATCGCATCCACAAGATGATCATGCGGACTATTTACCTAATTTAACCGGTTAACGTTGTCACCGTGATGTAGAAGGTATTCAGGGCCGTCCCGGCTCAACTCGAGGTGACGACATGTATCGGTCAGCGGAGGGTGAAGTAGCTAAGAGCGGGGTCTACGCGTTTGGGCCCTTCCGTCTTAATGCAGCCAGAAGGACACTGCTACTCGACGGTAAGGCGCTCTCCATCGGCAGTCGGGCGTTTGACATGTTGGTCGCGCTGATAGCCCGCCACGGCGAGGTTTTGTCCAATAGAGAGCTAATGGCTTTCGCTTGGTCGGGACTAAGCGTTGAAGACTCGAACGTACGCGTTCAGATGGCGCACCTCCGACGAGAGTTGGGTTGCGGCGTCGGGGAGCGCAGGTACATCACGAGTGTCGCGGGGCGGGGGTATTGTTTTGTAGCCCCTGTCGAATGGCAGGCCAGCGAGGAAAATTCGTCTGGCGCGGGCGTTCAACAATCAGTAGTCGAGAGTCGGAAGCCGTCGTCGCAGCCCACGATAATCGCGAGTGACAGCTCAAGGCCACCGTCTCGGTTGGATCGGATTATCGGGCGTGACGAGGCATTGTCTGATATTCAACGTGCTGTTCAGGAACGGCGTTTCGTGTCGATTGTTGGTTCCGGTGGAGTGGGGAAAACTACACTGGCAGCTTTGCTGGCCCGTGAAATCGAGCATTTTGACGCCGTACATTTCATCGATTTGAGCGGCGTATGCGACCCGGCCTCCGTTTTCACGGCTATGGCATCCGCTATCGATTCCGATGGCAATGCCGATGAGATCGGCCTGGACCAACTTCTCCAACGCATTTCCGCAAAGAGATGCTTGCTTATCTTTGACAACTGCGAACATTTGATCGATGCATCGGCAGATTTGGTAGCGCAAGTTCTAAATCGGACTTCCAACATCCATGTGCTCGTTACAAGCCGAGAGATGCTCCGTATCCCTGGGGAGGCGGTATTCCTACTCCGCCCTCTCGGAGTTCCGCCGAACACTGGCAGGCTGACCGCAACCAGAGCCAGACTGTGGCCGTCCGTCGAGATGTTTCTCGACAGGGCTAGTCACGCCGGCCTTAGCAGCGAGATCAGTGATGAACAGGCCGCGATAATCGGCGCGATTTGCCGGAGGCTCGATGGTAATCCGCTGGCAATCGAGTTGGCTGCGAGCCGTGTCAATGCCTACGGCTTGGAGCGGTTGGCGGATCTCGTAAATAACCACTTGGCTCTACGTTGGAGAGGAAACAGAAACGCTGCACCGAGACATCAAACCGTCGAGTCGATGTTGGATTGGAGCTACGCGCTTCTCTCTGACGCCAGCAGACGGGTGCTGGATCGGCTGTCGGTGTTTGTCGGAGACTTTTCGATCGAAGCCGCGAGCGCAATTGCTAGTGACGAAGAAATGTCGTCCTTCGAGGTGGCTGAGGCGATCAGCGATCTTGTTGACAAGTCGCTCCTGGTTTTTCAATCCGACAAGGGCCCCCCACGACTGAAGCTGCTGGGTATCACGCGAACTTACGCGGCGCTGAAGCTGGCGGTCTCCGGAGACGAGCCAACCGTGCGGCGCACGCACGCGCATTATTACGTTGAACAACTCCGACGCCACAGCATCGAAAGTCCAGTCGGCGGAAAATCGGAAGGCGAGACAGACCTTAATTTGTGCAATGCCGTGAGCGCGCTGGAATGGGCGTTCTCCAAGACTGGTGACATCGAACTCGGAGTGACACTGTGCGTCGAAGCCGTGCCGTCCTTCATAGAGCTGTCTCGGTTCGTCGAGTGCCGGCGGTGGTGTAAGTGCGCGCTTTCTAGTATTCCACCGCATCTAAGCGGAAGCTCCGCTGAGATAAAGCTGCTGGAGGGCATGGCTATTGCAGGGCACCTGACGCTTGAGCCCGTAGAAGATATCGAAAAAGCTACCCGGCGCGGGATTGAAGTTAGCGCCGCTCTAGGAGATTCACGCCATGAACTGCATTTCCTTGCCGGACTGCATATCGCAATGATCAAATCTGGCGAGTTCCGGCGCGCGATGGAGGTAGCAGAGCGTTTCGCGTCTGTAGCCGTCACGACTGGCGGACCGTCTGAAAGAATGATCGCCGAGTGGCTCTTGGGTACCGCCTATCATTTTATCGGAAACCAAACTGCGGCTTTGAAGTGCTACTCTGCGGGATTTGGCCTCCTCTCTCGCTGGGGAAGCGTCGACCTTGGATATTTTGTGCTCTTGCATCGTGCTTTGGCTAGGGTTTGCCAATCACGAGCGCTCTGGCTGTGCGGTTCTCCCGAGCTTAGCATGCATCTTGTGGACGACGCTATCGATGAGACGCGCGGTCAAGTGGGGCCCTTCTGTGTGACCCTTTTGGTAGCGATCGAAATATTTTTTCTCTGCGGGAAGTACACCCGGGCTGGCGAACTCGTTCGTGAACTGAACTACCTGACCTCAACTTACTCTCTGACAGGATTCCAAGAGGCTGGCATCAGCCTACGCCAGCAGCTCGAGCACACTTGCGGCAATGGCCTCCCCCCGACCGATCAGCTTCAAGCACGGCTCAACGGGGCACGTTCAGCCAAATTCGTGTCTATGAAGCTTGGTTCGTTGAGCACGCTGGCGCTGGCCTTGGCGAAGTCTTCTGAGTTCGAGGAGGCGATGTCTGCAATCGATGCGGCGCTGGCCTTGGACGAACGTGCCGGCGGGACCTTCAGACTGGCGGAGCTTCTCCGTATCAAAGCCGAGATCGTGTTGGATTTGCCTAAACCACAGACCGATCTCGCGGAGCACCTGCTGGCAAGAGCTCTCGAGATAGCACGAGACCAGGGATCGACGGGTTGGGAGCTTCGCATCACGTTGACACTAGCCCGTTTGAGACTGACGGACGGCCGCGAAAGAGGTAAGCAGGTGTTGGTGCTGTTGAGGGAATATGTCAGTCGATTTGGCTGGAGTTCGGCAACCGAAGACCTGCGGTCGGCGAATTTGCTTCTTCGGCAAACGACGGAGCTACCCCGGCGCGCAAACAGCTATCCGCAAGTCGCAAGGATCTGCAACGCGTAATCGACGACGCCGGTCGTGATCCTGGATGGCGGATTGGCGTCAATCGTTCTGCCAAGAAATCGATGAAGGGGCGAATACGCGGGGCGACAAGAATGCCCCGCATAAGTGGCGTGGATCTGTTCGATCTTTCCCGCGTCGAACTCTTCCGGCACCGGTGTAAGGTCCCAGTCTCGATATCTGGCATCGTCGCGGTCGATGTCGCCTCCGCGCTTAATATCGCCGCCCCTTAATCTAGGCATTGCAGCCGAAGCTTGGATTGGAGGAATGGTGGTCGCACCCTCCTTTGGCCGGTAGCACTTCGTGGGTTGGCGGGTTGGCGCGCTGTTCCTTACTGTTTCTTCGTGGCTTTCTGGATCGCCGTTCCCATTCCGTCATCACAGCGGCCGTATCTGCATAAACTGGCGTTCGCCACAGCAGTCGGCGTGAGGGCAGGTCCTCCCGCCGGCTTCAACTTCGGTTTCTCGAAATCGCTAACGAATTTGCGCTTCTGCGACCTTGGCTTGGCTATTTAGCCATTGATGGATCGCACGAACGACCGCAGATCCTTCTCCAACCGCTGACGCCACCCGTTTCATGGACCGCGCACGAACGTCCCCAACCGCGAATATGCCAGGAGCGCTTGAGGCGAACGGGCAAGGGTCGGATCCTCTGTAGTTCTGTTGTTCCGTCTCAACAAACCCGTTCGCATCAAGGGCGATACAGCCAGCCAACCAGTCTGTATTTGGGACCGCTCCGATCATGGAAAAAAGGTTCTCCGTCCTTTGCTCGACTTCGTCCCCCGACAGCGATCGCCATCGCACTGCTTCGAGGGTCTTGTCTCCAACAAGTGCGCTTACTTCGCAGTGTGGGTGTAGCGATATAAGCGGCGAATCCTTTATCCGCTGTATCAGGTAATCGGACATCGTTGCGGCAAGCCCGTCCCCTCGAACGAGAATGTGGACGTGCTGTGCGAGCCGAGAGAGGAACATGGCTGCTTGCCCGGCTGAATTGCCGCCGCCTACTACAATCGCCGAACCGCCCATACATAGCCGGCCTTCAAGTGAAGTAGCTGCGTAGTGCACGCCCACGCCTTCATACTTCTCGAGGTTTGACACCTTCAGGCGTCTGTATCGAGCGCCCGACGCCACTACGATGGATCGTGCCGTGATGCTGGATCCGTCTTCCAGGTGAATTCTGAAAGGGTAGTGCGCGCAATCTAACTTAGACGCAGCGCTGGCGACAACGAACCTCGCACCGAACTTCTGGGCTTGGATCTGCGCGCGACGGGCGAGTCCTTGTCCGGATATGCCCAAAGGGAACCCGAGGTAGTTTTCGATGCGCGAACTTGTACCTGCTTGACCGCCGGGCGCGAACATCTCGACTACGATCGTATTCAATCCCTCCGAGGCTGCATACACCGCAGCGGCCAATCCCGCAGGCCCCGCACCGATGATAGCGACGTCGAATATCGAGTGATTGTTGATCACCTCAGAAATACCCAAAGCCGCAGCGAGTTCACGATTTGTTGGCCGGCTGAATACGGATACGCCGTCGATGACCACGACCGGTTGTTCCCGCTTCTCCGCGTGGAAAAAGGAAAGTGCATTTCCGGCATCTGGATCGTGCTCGGTGTCAATGAGCCTGTGCGGATACCCATTGCGTTCAAGAAAGCTTTGGATCCGGAGCGTCTCGGCAGACCTTTGACTCCCGACAATAGCCGTGCCTTCTCCTGTATGGGCGATGAGACCGCTTCGCCGGAGTATGAACGCCCGCATGATCAGCTCGCCAATGTCCGGTTCACTGCGGACAAGCGTCGTGAAAGAGTCCCTGGTTACTCGGATCACGGTTGAGGGCGATGCCGCCTGAGCACTAACCAAGACTGCTTGACCGTTAAGCTGATCTAGTTCTCCGGTGAACTGGTGGAATCCATGCGTGGTCACAAGGGCCTGACCGCCGTGCCCGTCGCTCTCGAGGATATTTATTGAGCCCTGGACCACTACGAAGAAGCCAACATGACGCTGGCCCACCCGGTAAAGATAGTCACCACCGTCATAACGCTCGATGTCGCCGTAGAGTTTTACGCGTGCGATCATGTCGTTGGATAATCTCGGGAAGGCTCTTCCAGGGAGATCGTAGAGATCGCCATTTGCGCTGTTGCGGTATCGTTGGTCACCGTCTATGGAACCGGCCATTTGTTTTCCCATCGCTTCCGACGTCCACGCCAGCTCGAAATGCTTTCCACCGTTGCGTGGCGCGGGTCTCCAGGCAAAGTGCGCTGCAATCATAGATCGTCCTGCGACTACGCGTCGTTGAATGATGTGAATTGCTGTGAAATCCGGCTGGCAGAGACCCGATTGCAGGCGCGAGCTAGAGTGTAGGTGGTCGCCGCAAAGATTCTTCTCAAGGCAAGGCGCTTAAGATTGCGCCGTATCACTGCGATCGTCCGTCGTGCAGTCCTCGAATTCACGGTTCTTCACGGAGATTAACTTACCAATTCTTGCAACGCGCGACAGTGTCGAGTTTGACAGTCAACTGAGGGCTCAATGAAGATCGAGAATACCAGGTTCACTGTTTGCGCGACGTCGACAATAGGAGGGCAGGAACAGGAAGACGCAATTTTTTGCCCGTATCAGTCGCCGACCGCATTTCGCGAAAATGCTTGATCCACTCCTCGAACATGATCGCGGCGTCGCATCAGGAAAGCTCTCGATCGGGATCACCAGTTTCTTGCCACGTTGATCAAGGCGCTTGGAGATAGCTCAGCAAACGTCGCGGAACGATCTCGGACTCTGGGGGCAGTGATCAGTTGGTCGCGAGTTTGAGCGCGATCGTTCCTTTGATCAACGGTCTAGCCAAACGAGCGCTCGCGTTCTTGGCTGGACCTCAATTCTTTTAGCCACGCAGCGTTCCCGCAAAACTCGACACTTTGAATTGAAGATCCCAGATGAGGCTAACGTCAAAGCTCGTTTCGATCGCCACTCGATGGACCTATTGGTCCGAAGGGCAAATATTTACGATCGCCCCGGAGCAAATCTCGTTCGTGGACGGACTGCGCACCGCTTTAGGTATGGCGGTCGTGTTGGGCTTGTCATTGTACCTTCGGGTGCCAGATCTCGGATATGCAGTGGTTGCTGTTTTCTGGACATGCCTGTGCGACCCGGGCGGTTCCGACAAGTTTCGCCTGGGGACGATGGCGTGGCTCATGCTCCTTTGTGCTGTCGTCATGGGCCTTGCCTCCTATGCTGCTTACTGGGGGCAGTGGATGGGCGGCGCGGGCCTATTCGCTTTAGTTCTCGCTTGCGGATTGACGCGGACCTACAAGCCCGCCTTCGGTCCAACTCCTGCGCAGAGCGGTCTCATCGCAGCGATCGCGGTCGTGATAGGCATCGCGTCTCCGAGGGGCTTTGTTGGCTCTCTCCAACTCGGCGGATATGTCGTCGCTGGAGGGCTTTGGGCGATCGTTTTGTGCCTGGGTATCTGGCGGAGTAGCTCGCCCGCGTCCGGAAGACAAATGCTGATCGGAGTCTTCAGTCGTTTGGAGGAAATGGTCGCCTCGCTCGAGGCGCTGGATGCATTGTCCAGGAGCGACGATTCGCCGTGGGGGCGTTTCAATACGGTTTATCGTCGGGCAGCCCGAATTTCGATCGAGAGAGGTAGGGCGGTCGTGGGGCGCATGACGTCTGGCCGCAGCCGCTATGGAGCTGGATTGGATGCTGCAGGTCGGACCTTTGCCGCGGTTATTGCGATAGGCCACTTCCGACACCGATCCAACGGTCGGTTTGAAACCAGCACCTCGTTGCCATTGGTGAAGCGGCTCAGAGACGCATTGCAGTCGGTGAGCCGTCAGGTGGATGGGCAGGCGCGTGACACGACGGCGCTTCTGAACAAGTTGGCTTTACTTTCCTCCGATGCTGAAAAAGTCGATAATACTGTGGGACGTGCCGTCTCCTTTGCCTCGCGGGCGTTGCAGGACATGATGTCTCGATGGGAGGACCCCGACGCTCCGGAAGAAGCCAACTCCGCACTCTCGTTCTTGCCGAATGTCAGCTTCAACGCTGCTGTGTTGCGGCATTCGCTTCGGGTCGCGACCGCGGTTCTGATCTGTTATGTCGTTGGACTCACCTTCGACGTTTCGTTTTCCTATTGGGGAGCCATAGCGACATTGGTGATCATGCAGCCTCTCGTTGGAAACACCTGGCTCAGAGTGTTGGAGCGGGCTCTTGGAAGCTTTTGTGGCGGGCTTATAGCCGCGGCCCTGATCTCACAACTTTCGAATTCGGTACAAATGTCAGCGGTCATTGTCGTTCTCTCTATTGCTGTGATCGCGCTCCGGTTAGTGAACTACGGGCTTTTCGTGATATTCCTGACGCCCATGTTCATGCTCCTTTCCGACTACATTCGACCTTCCGAAGGGCTCATACTGGCGCGCCTGATAAACGAGTGTCTGGGAGCTTGCCTCGGACTTGCCGCCAGTTTCCTGCTTTGGCCGGAGAAGCAGATCGACACGATGGCAGGGCTCATATCCGACGCCGCCAAGGCAAATTTGGAGTTTGCTGCCGCTGTTCTCAGAAGCCGAGCAGAAGATACTGTCACGTTGGACAAGCTCCAACGTGACGCAGGGTTGGCGAGCTCTCGAGTCGAAGCCGGTTGGGATCGACTGTGGCTTGAAGGACGCGGCCGAACTGTTGGCGAAGCACGGCTTGGGGAGCTTTCTCAGGCCTTGCGCTCGATATGCGGCGCGGCGGCTGTGCTCGAAATATCGAGCCCAGCAACAGCGGACGAGCGCAGGGCGGCAAATATCGAGAAAATATCGGCTAACCTGCAGCGGAGGATTGGTACGGCAGACCTGGACGAGCCGCCCGTCCCCCTGTTGGCAGAGGATAGCGATGACCTCGGGCAAGCGGTAAAGTCCCTCGTCGATGCTGTTAACGACTATCTGCAAACGAAACGAACTGTCTCGTAGAGCGCCAAGCCAGCCGCCCCACGCGGCTGATTGCTGGCTATCCCAATCGTCGCGCAAGTCAAAAGATCGGCAATTCGTTCGTCAAGGCAGGTGGAATAAATGTCGGATGCGGCTCCTGAGCGTTGACATGTTGTGAGAGGGTTGGGCTATGCCATTCTTATGTGCGGCCTCTTCGGCCTTGGTGCGCGCAGACAGGAGCAGGGCGAGTTCCTCGGCGATCGCAGGACGCTCGTGTAGCATCGCCGCGATCCGCGCTTTCGGTATCTCGCAGATGATCACGGGAGAAATGGCGCGGACATCACAGACCTGAAGCATGCCCAACAGGACACCGCGTTCACCGAATAGGTCGCCGGGAGCAATTCGTCCAAATTCGATTTTGCTTTTTCCGTCTTCAAGAAAGAAGCCCGCTACTCCGCTTTTCAAAAGCATCAGCGATGTAAGCGTGGACCCTTTGTGCGCGATGACCTCCCCCTGTTTGAAAACCAGCCGGTTCATGTTCGAGGCGAGGTCGATTTTCTCCTGATCGGTGAAGCCATCGAAAAGGGAGAACAGATCCATGAACCGCTTCAAGTGCTGTGCTGGCTCTGTGGGCTTCAATTTGTCGTCTGGATCGGAGGGAGAAGAGGTGGCAAGCCGCAGGCCGGCCGCTTGTGAATGCCGGTACACGAGGTCGAAGAGCTCATTCCGCGCGGATGCGACGCGAGCGATGTCGGTAACGCGGAATGAAAGTTCGATTTCTACCGCGTCTCGATCCATAGCGGTGATTGCAGCAGAGGCTGAAGGGGTGCGCAGAATCTCGTTGCTGCTCAGAAGGACCTTCTCCATCACCTCCAGAATCTTTGCCGGATGAGCTGTGGGGAGCAGTTTCACTCTGAACGACGCTCCGTGCGACGCGTTCGGTATGCTGAGGTTGGTGATCTTGCTTTTGGCCAGCACGCTATTCGGGACGACGACTAGGTCGCCCGTAGCGTTAAGAAATTGAGTCGAGCGCCAATTGGTCTCGACGACTCTTCCCTGGGTGGTTTCGTCCAAAACGACCCAATCGCCGACCGACAGCGGTCTGTTGAGATTGAGAGCGATGCCTGAAAACACGTCGTTGAGGGTGCTTTGTAATGCCAAGCCCAGCGCGATGGCGAAGACGCCGGACGTAGCAATCACGGTTCCCACTGGCAGTCGAAACACGTATGCCGAAATGCAAAACGCGGCACCCACGTAGATCAACGCAATGACAAGGTCCTGTAATAGCCGTCCCTCCCGAGGCTTCAATTCCAATATCAGGAACATCCGGACGGAGCTCACCAAGACCATTGCACCGCCGACCCACCACAAGGTCTTGAGCACATCATCAGTTACGAATGCAGCGACGCCGGGATCGACGTCCTTGGCCACGTAGGGCGGGATGCCATGGTATAATAACAGCGCAGTCAGCGCTGCGAACAGGGCGATGTTCAGAAGAAATCTACACAGGCTTCCGTTCGGGAGCAGCATCTTGGCTATCCCGCGTAAGGCTATGAGGCCTGCGAACTGTGTCAAAGGCTCGTTTAGGAGTTCTGCCATCCCGCCTCACTTCTCACCGCCAAAATCTATCAGCAGCATGGAGCCAGACGGCGTGACATGCGCGACCTTTCGAGTTTATCCCGGGCGGGCGCGTATCGGGATTAAATGCCGTGAAAACAGGTGAAAACCTTTGCCCCGCTTTTCCCGCCCTTTGACCGTCTTTAACGTGTCCGACACCTGAGGCGATGATACAAAACAGCCTTACTGCGAACGACCAGCTACATCGTCGATTCGCTGCGGGGCAAGCCGTTCCTACCGGGCTACGAGTATGCCGGCGCCGCTCAACGCGACAATCAAACAAAATCGGAGACAGCATGCCTAGAGCACACGTTACCCTTACCCTAGAGGACGCTAAAAAAATGCTGTCCGCAGCCGAAGCCATGGCTGCAACTTTCGGCATCGCCTACAATGTCGCGGTCGTCGATGACGGCGGTCACCTCATCGCGTTCTATCGCCAAGACGATGCGCTTATCGGCAGTATCGATCTGGCGATAAAAAAGGCGGTGACCGCTCGCCTGTTCGACAAGACCACATCCTTCCTTTCAACACTCTCCCAGCCAGGCTCGCCCCTGTACGGGATTCAGCAGAGTAACGAAGGCAACGTCGTCATCTTCGGAGGCGGTATCCCGGTCGTTCGAGACGGCAAGATCATCGGCGCGGTTGGCGCGAGCGCTGGTACAGTCGAGCAAGACATCGCTGTCGTAGAGGCCGCCGCTGCGGCGCTGCAGTGATCTCTATTCTCTTCACGACCCCTACATCGCCCAAAAATGAGGACCAGCTTATGGCCACGAACATCGAAGGAAAAGTCGTATTGATAACAGGTGGAGGAACCGGTCTTGGAGCCGAGACCGCCCGTCACTTAGCTTCATTTGGTGCAAAGGTCGCTATCGCCGGCCGGCGGAGGGGGAAGCTGGAGGAGGTCGAGTCCTCAATAGCTGGCGCTGGAGGTACGGCTAGCGTTCACGAACTGAACGTCGCCAACAAGACCCAATTTTTCGCCGTGGTCGAACACGTTATAGCCCAATTCGGAAGACTGGACGTGCTCGTCAATAACGCCGGACTTATGCCCATCCGGCCGATGGTCGAGGCAAACACCGATGAATGGGATGCCATGATTGACGTGAACCTCCGAGGTGCCCTGTACGGTATCGCCGCGTGCCTGCCCCGGTTCGTGAAGCAAGGCTCCGGTCATTTCGTAAACATCAGCTCGGTCGCGGGTATCAAGGTCTTTGCACCCGGCGGTACGGTTTACTCGGGGACCAAATTCGCGCTAAGCGCTATCTCGGAGGGCCTCAGACAAGAGGTTGGGAGCAAGATACGTGTCACATCGATCGAACCGGGGGCAGTCGAGAGCGATCTGAAATACTCTACGAACGGCAGCGCGAGAGAGACGGTGTTCGAGTTTTACAAGCAAGCGATTTCAGCCAGCTCGGTGGCAAAGGCAATCGCATTTGCGATCGAACAGCCGGCCGATGTGGACATCAATAGGATTGTACTCCGACCGACAGCCCAGGAATTTTAAGCAACTCGGCGAACTTGTGCAGACTTCGTTGAATTTAAAATCTTCTTAGGAAGCAGGGGCCCATGTCTGCGGGGCAATTGCCAGCGACATGGGCTGCCTATCTCTACTTCGCGGCCTCGATAATCAGCTCGGCCACTTCTTTCGGATGCGAAAGCATCGCTACATGGCTGGAGGGGACTTCAATCGATTTCGCGTTGGCTGCCTTGACCTGGTCCTTTTCCATTTGAACCGGGATGATGGCGTCATGGGTGGCAACGACCATGAACGTCGGCTTGGCACGCCAAGCCGCCTGCGTGACCTTTGCAACCAGCGTTCTGGAGTGGAACGGCCCCTGGACTGCTGCGACCACCTTCTTCTCCTCCGGAGTGAGGTCGGCGGCGAAATACTTCTCGACGCCTTCGTCGCTGATCGTCAGATAGCCGTCAGCGTCCTTCTGGAAGTATTTCAGGCTCTCGGGTGCCGGGTACTTCGCAGAGATATCCTCAACGGATTGTCCCTTGTCCGGAGCGTAAGCCGCTACGTAAACGAGCGATTTGACATTGTCGTCGTTCCCGGCTTCGGTAATCACCGTCCCGGCCCACGAATGGCCAACCAGCACGACCGGACCTTCAGCATTCCTGATGGCACGTTTGGTCGCCGCGACATCGTTTTCGAGTGAATCGAGAGGATTCTGAACTGCGACGACCTTGAGCCCGGCTTTCTCGAGATATGGGATCACCTTCGACCAGGAGGTGCCGTCCGCGAACGCTCCATGGACCAAAACCGCGGTCTTGGCCGTGAGGCCGGCCGCATAGGTTGGTGTGATCATCACCGCCGCCGTGGACAGCAGAATTCCCAGATGTACTACGGAGTCGAAAAGCTTCATTGCAATCTCCTGTGGGGTTGTAGCGATATGGTCGGCTTGAATGAGACTCGTGGTGTCGGATCGCTGCCGCTTTGTCTCAATTGCCACGGGACCGCGGAAAGCAGGCACTCGAGACTTTGTCTCGGAGCCGGAAGTCCGTCAGCTTCGGTTTGAGTTCGCAGAGCTCACGTGCTCGGTATGAGTGCGGAAGCGGTTGCGGTTGACCGTATGTCTTTGCATCGATCCAATGGATAAGATTGCATCCCGACAACATCGCCAACGCCCCTGATTTGGCTGCTACGAGCTCGAGTGAAGTAAATCCGAAGTGGACCAATTCTTGAAATTAAATGTCGTAAAATGCCGTCAATCGGCTGATATTACTTGAGAGGTGATCGTGACAGTTGTGCGGGAGTGCGACCTCCGAACCATGTCTTTTCCAGGCTGGATGGGAGTTAGGCGTGGGACGATCGTTGCAATCGCTTCGATGGAAATGGCAGCCGACCATTGTGCTGTTCCTCGAAGAGTAGATCGTGATTCCCGGGACCCATATGCACATACTTAACGTACACCCGAGCACGGAGCGTCAAACGCTAGCGTTCCCGTTGGCCAGCTGAATTCGGCAGTTTTTACGCCGTGTTTTCAAATTGGCTCTGTGTCGCGAAAGCACAGTGCAACCTTCCGTCAAAGACGAGTCTAGACACTCGCGACAGACTCGTTGTCACAAGACGAAAGCCCTGATTTTTCAGCATTTGACAACAATTCACGGTCGCCCTTCGGGAGAAAATGTACAGTGGAGGTCGAAAGAAGAGCCATTACTGAACAACGATCGAGGAGAAATCTGATGATGATTTCGGTATCGAAGGGACAACCGAAGCCTCGTCCCAATGAAGGTAAAAGTGCTGTCGCGATCGTGGACGATGACGGCGCTATCCGAGAGTCACTTGCAGAGCTTCTTGACAGCATGGGCTTTCGGGTCAGCACGTTTAGCAATGCACTTGAATTTTTGAACGCCGACCTGGACCAAAACCTGGTCTGTATCGTTCTCGATGTTCGACTGCAAGGCATGAGTGGCTTGGACCTGCAAGATCGTCTGTCTCAGTCAGGATCGTGGGTGCCGATCGTGTTCATGACCGGCTATGCCGACGTAAGCATGAGCGTCCAGGCGATGAAGGGCGGCGCTATCGACTTCCTGCAGAAGCCCTTCAGGGAGCAGGACATTCTCGATGCCGTAGCTCGCGCGGAAGCAACTCATCGGCGGGATAGGGAGATCACACGCGTCTCCGAGGGGATTCGGGACCGTGTATACTCCTTGACCGCTCGCGAAAGGGAGGTTCTCGACGGTGTCTGTAGGGGACTTATGAACAAGCAGATCGCGGCAGAGCTCGGCATCTCCGAAATCACCGTGAAGGTTCACCGTGGCCACGTAATGAAGAAGATGATGGTGCGAACTGCCGCCGAGTTGGTCAAACACGCCTCCCTCCATGCGTTCATAGACAAGCAGGTTTCGCAGCTTCGTGTCGCGGGCCAGATTAACCGGCAGTTCTCCGACCATCGCGACGCAACGCGGTTCCATCTGGATCGCGCCATGTGAGCGACCTGGTGTTCATCCGCTAACGTATACCTCCGTATAGCTAGCTCAATTCCGATGCTGAGGTATCAATTTCAATTTGCGGATAAAGCTAACCGCCGTCGAACGCCCGGCGCAATTGTCTCTTCGTTTGACTTTGAGGAGTTGTAACCCATGGGCATTCCAGCAGTCGTCAATGGCAAACAGGTTCAATTCGATGGACCCGAGGATATGCCGCTCCTATGGGCGCTCCGGGACCTACTCGGGATGACCGGCACCAAGTTTGGGTGCGGGATCGGACAATGCGGGGCGTGCACGGTTCATCTGGATGGAAAACCCGTTCGGTCTTGCATGCTTCCGATCGGCGAGATCGACGGCCGAATAACGACAATCGAGGGCATAGGCGAGACGGAAGAGGGCCGCCGCATTCAGAAGGCCTGGCTGGCACTCGAGGTTGTCCAGTGCGGATACTGCCAGTGCGGACAGATCATGGCAGCTGCTGCGTTGCTGGCTCGAAATGCGAAGCCGGACGACAGTGCAATCGACATCGCGATGGCGGGCAACATCTGTCGTTGCTGCACCTATGTCCGCATTCGCCAAGCGATCAAGGAGGCTTGAATGCGCTCCTATGGTTTGGTCGAAGATCGCGATGTACCGAATGTCGGTCGCCGCAATTTCCTCGTAGGAAGCGCCGCTCTCGTACTTGGATTCACCTTTGCTCGCTACGCGCGGGCGATGGTTCCGCCGACTGATGTCGTGCGAACCGGTGCGAACGATGCGGCCGCTTCCGGGTTTGATGGATTTGTACCGGACGGTTTTATCCGCATTTCGACAGACGGCCGCATAATTCTTGTAGTCCCAGGATCGGAAATGGGGCAGGGCATCGCGACAACCGAAGCGATGCTCCTCGCCGAGGAGCTTGAAGTCGATTTGGAACAGGTCGAGGTTGCGTTGGCCCCTGCCGACGCGTCCGCATACGATCAATCCATCCTCCACAATCAGATCACCGGCGGATCGACGTCTGTTCGTGCGTTCTTTACTCCGCTTAGGCAAGCGGGCGCAGCCGCTCGTTTCATGCTGCTCTCGGCAGCCGCGCAACGCTGGCAGGTAGGGGTATCGGAATGCTCGGCAAGCCGAGCAGTTGTCTCCCATCCTTCGACGGGGCGGACTGCAAGTTATGGCGAACTGGCCATTGCTGCCCGGGATCAGAAAGTTCCGTCCAACGTCCCCCTCAAGCCCATTGCGGACTTCAAGCTGATCGGAAAACCTTTGAAGCGTGTTGATACGCCCGAAAAGGTCGTCGGGGCGGCGAAGTTTGGTATCGATGCGGTCGTTCCAGGTATGCGCTACGCGGCGATCACCATCTGTCCGATTATCGGCGGGTCGGTCAAATCGATTGATGACGCGGCAACACGGTCCTCACCGGATGTCGTCGATGTGCTTCGTATCGAAGATGCAGTCGCGGTCATAGGCAAGACCTATTGGGCAGCGCGCAAAGGCTTGGAGCTTCTGTTCGTCGAGTGGGAGCAAGGGCCGAACAAGAACCTGTCGTCCGATGATCTGTGGAACGGTCTGAAGACAGCGTCCGGCACGCCGCTTGTCGCCAAGGTTGTCGGAAACCCCGACGAAGCGCTTACCAAGGGTGTCCGCATCGAATCCACCTATGAACTGCCGTATCTGGCGCACGCGGCACTCGAGCCGATCAATACGACGATGCATGTCAGGCCCGACGGATGCGACGTCTGGGTGAGTACGCAGGTCCCAAAAGACGCGCGTATCGTGACCTCGGAAATCGTGGGCTTGCCACCCGAGAAGATCAACATCCATACGCACCTCATAGGGGGCGGCTTCGGCCGTCGCCTGGCGGTCGACACCATTCAGCAAGCTGCACGCTTTGCGAAACAGGTGAATTATCCCGTGAAGATCATTTGGACGAGGGAGCAGGACATCATGCATGACCGCTTCCGCCCTGCCTACTACGACAAGGTGACCGCAACGCTGGATCCCAAAACGGGGCTCCCTTCGGCCTTCCATCATCACACGACGTGTTCCAGCGTACTTCCATATTTCCTCCGGGGACCCTGGCCGGAAGATAAAGTTGATTCCGATGCAGTCTCGGGCAGTATCAACATGCCGTACGCTATCCCGGATGCGAAATGGGAGTGGCTGCGCCACGACGGCCCGGTTCCGCTCAATTGGTGGCGCGGCGTGGGCGAGGGGCACAACGTCTTCGTCGTAGAAAGCTTCATCGACGAGCTTGCCCTTGCGGGGGGCCGCGATCCTGTCGATTACAGACGGGCGTTGGTTGCAGACAATCCTCGCGCTCGAGCAGTCTTGGACAAAGTCGCGGAGGCTGCCGATTGGGGCAAGCCGCTGAAGGCCCGGACAGGCCGGGGCGTATCGCTCCATGCATGCTTCGGGTCCTTCGCTGCCCTGGTCGTCGAGGTGGAGGTGGACGAGTTCGGCGGGGTCAGTCTGCGTCGGTTGACGGCGGCCGTTGACTGCGGCGTTCCGGTCAATCCCGACAGTATAAGCGCGCAGATGCAAGGCGGCGTGTTGTTTGGATTGTCGGCTGCTCTTTACAACGGAATCACGTTCAAGAACGGAACTGTCCAGCAGAGCAACTTTCACAACTACCGTCAGCTGCGAATGAACGAGGTTCCGCCCTTCGAAGTCTTCGTCATGCCGAGCTCGGAAAGTCCCGGCGGGATGGGCGAGGTCGGAACTGCTTCGTCCGCGCCCGCCTTGTCCAACGCTATTTTCGCCGCGACCGGGGTGCGATTGAGAACTATGCCAATCGATCGATCCCTGCTTGCCATCAAGGGCAATGAGAACCGCGTGCCGGAAACGCTCACCGTCGGCCTCCCGTCGAGAGTGGCAGAGGGGAGTCTCGCGCCATGAGCTTGGTTCGTTCAATTTTCCGGCTCATTTTGCTGAACTGGCGGCGCTTCGTGGTTCCGCTCACCGCCGTCGTGGTGGTCGGATTGTTGGGAGCGGCGGCATTCTTCTTTTGGCCGCACGGCTTGCCTGAAGTCGCGGCCAGCCCCGAGCAACCTCAGCGCGACGAGCTCATCGCGAAAGGCAAATATCTGACGATCGCCGCAGACTGCGAGGCCTGCCACACCACACCCGGAGGCGAGGCGTTTGTCGGAGGGCTGGCCTTCAAACTCCCCTTCGGCACGATGTACTCGCCGAACATCACACCCGATCCCGAGACGGGTATAGGTACCTGGAGCGATGCGGAGTTCGTTAGAGCCGTGCGTTCAGGTGTCGGAAAACATGGAGAAGACCTGTATCCCGCTTTTCCCTATACGTCTTATGCGCTCCTATCGACCGATGATATCCTGGCGATCCGCGCATATTTGAAAACTCTGAGGCCGATCAAATACACGCCTCCTGAAAACGATCTGCTGTTTCCCTTCAATCAGCGTTATGTGATGCGCAGCTGGAAACTGCTCTTCGTTCCATGGGGTCAGTATCACAACGACCCTGCGAAGAGCGAGGCCTGGAACAAGGGAGCCTACTTGGTCGAAGCCCTGGCGCACTGTGGCGAATGCCATACACCGCGCGGTCTCATGTTCCAGCGTGAGCAGGGAAAAGCCCTCTCCGGCGGTGCGGTCGACGGCTGGATCGCGTGGAATATTACCTCGGACAAAGCCTCTGGCATCGGCAGCTGGTCGGACGAGGAAATCGCTGACTACCTCTCCAGGGGACACGCCCAAGGCCGAGGACCAGCAGCCGCAGCCATGCGCCAGGCAATCGAGCTCAGCCTCAGTAAGCTTACCAAGGCCGATATCGGGGCGATAACGACGTATCTGAGAGACGTCCCGGCCCAATCCGCGAGCTACGGCACGCCTACGACAGCGAGCGTGGTGCCCGCTGCGCAAGCATCCGAGCCATGGAACCCGCACGATTCCAAGGAATCTGAGGGCGAACGGATTTTTGAAGGCGCTTGTGCAAGCTGCCATGGGTGGGATGGAAGCGGTCAGAACACGACCCGTGCTTCACTTACCGGCTCTCATTCGATCAAGGATCCGACAGCGACCAATCTGTTGAGGATAATCCTCGACGGCAGCTCGGACGGCGTCGGCACGCCTACCACCGCGATGCCTGGCTTCGCGGATGCTTTCTCGGACGCGGAGATAGCGGCACTCGCGAACTATGTGACCGAGCATTTCGATGGACGCAAAGGAACCGTGACACCAAGGGACGTGGCAAAAGCCAGGTCGCCGTAGGCGTCAAAGACGACGACCAAGAACCATCATCGCTTGAACCGAGACCACCCACTGTAGGAGCGTTAACCAGCCGCGCTTGGCTAGGGGAACTCGTACGTCCGAATTTGAAATCAGGAGCGTTTCGATGTCAGGTATCAGCGCATTCGATCTTGCCAGGCTGCAATTCGCCTTCACTGTTGGATTTCACATACTCTTCCCGACGATCACGATCGGCCTCGCAAGCTTTCTCGTCGTCCTGGAAGCAATGTGGCACATCAAAAGAAACTCGGCATATCTGCAGCTATACCATTTCTGGTCGAAGATCTTCGCGGTGAATTTCGCGATGGGCGTCGTTTCAGGACTGGTCATGGCGTATGAATTCGGGACGAACTGGAGCGGCTTCTCGAGATTTGCGGGGGGCGTAACGGGTCCGTTGCTTACCTACGAAGTCCTGACGGCTTTTTTTCTCGAAGCGGGATTTTTAGGAGTAATGCTCTTCGGCTGGACCAAGGTCGGGCCGGGCCTTCACATGTTCGCCACCACGATGGTGGCAATTGGGACTCTGATATCCACGACTTGGATCCTTTCTTCCAACAGCTGGATGCAAACACCGCAAGGCTACTCGATCGTTGATGGACGAGTGGTACCTACGGACTGGTTCGCGGTGATCTTCAATCCTTCCTTTCCGTTTCGATTGGTTCACATGACACTCGCGGCGTATCTCTCGACGGCGCTATTTGTCGGCTCTGCTGCCGCCTGGCATCTTTTGCGTGGCAATTCGACACCATCGGTGCGGAAGATGTTCTCTATGGCGCTTTGGCTGCTGTTGTTCATCGCGCCTTTGCAGATGGTGGTGGGCGACGCGCATGGCCTGAACACTCTCGAACACCAGCCCGCAAAGATCGCTGCAATCGAAGGTCACTGGCAGAATGATCCCAACCAGACGGCTCTTCCGCTGATCGCTTTCGGAATTCCAGACATGAAAGCCGAGGAAACGAAGTATGCGATCCAGATTCCTTATCTCGGCAGCCTGATCTTAACGCACACCCTCCATGGCAAGATCCCGGGTCTGAAAGAATTTCCGCCCGCCGACCGACCGAATTCGACGATTATCTTCTTCACGTTTCGAATAATGGTCGGCCTCGGTGTAGCAATGGTGCTGCTCGGAGTTGGCGGCTTGTTTTTCCGTTGGCGCGGTAGTCTGTACGATTTCAAGCCGTTCCACTTCTTCGCGTTGTGCATGGGGCCTGGCGGCTTGATCGCTGTTCTGGCCGGTTGGTTGACGACCGAAGTAGGAAGGCAGCCGTGGGTGGTTTACGGAGTCCTTCGAACTGCGGACGCTGTATCGAACCACTCAGCGCTGGCGCTCGCCTCTACGCTGGTGATGTTTGTCGTGATCTATTTTCTCGCGTTCGGTACGGGCATCAGCTTCATGCTAAAGATGGTTGCCCGCGGCCCCGACGAATACGGAACTGAAAGGCCCACGCAAGCGCCTGGACAAATCCGCCGTCCGGCACGTCCGTTGTCGGCAACGCCCGACGTTATCGACCCCGCGCCTGTGCGCGAGAAAACGGAGGCATGATCATGGGCATCGACCTTCCTCTCATCTGGGCGATGATCATCGCCTTCGGCGTCATGATGTATGTGATCATGGACGGCTTCGATTTGGGCATCGGGATACTGTTCCCATTCATTCCCGACGGGCAAGAACGCGATACGATGATCAATACCGTCGCCCCCGTTTGGGACGGGAACGAAACGTGGCTCGTCTTGGGAGGAGCAGCCATGTTCGCTGCGTTCCCCCTTGCTTATGGGCTCCTTCTCAGCGCGTTGTATCTGCCGTTGATGCTGATGCTGGCCGCCTTGATCTGGCGTGGCATCTCCTTTGAATTCAGGTTCAAAGCTGACGCGCGTCGCAAGCCGATCTGGGACAGGGCGTTTGCGGCAGGCTCCTATATCGCGACATTTTCCCAAGGCGTGGCATTGGGGGCGTTCATCAACGGGTTCAAGCTGGAGGACACTGATTTTGTGGGAGGCCCGCTCGACTGCATTACGCCTTTCAGTGTGTTCACCGGCTTTGCTTTGATGTTTTCATACGGCTTGCTTGGGTCGACTTGGCTGGTCATGAAGACTGACGGAGATCTACAGCAACGCATGAAGAAATTGGCGCAAAGGATTGCGATCGCGCTACTTCTAATAATCGCGATTGTCAGCGTCTGGACGCCGCTCGCTCATCCGCAGGTCGCAGAAAGATGGTTCAGTTTCCCAAACATATTGATGTTTAGCCCGGTTCCGGCCCTGGTGCTGGCGGCGACGATATTGCAGCTGTATATGCTTCAGAAGGAGGGTTCCCACGCCATGCCCTTCTGCCTTGCTTTGGCTATCGTCTTCCTCGGATACAGTGGCCTGGCGATCAGTTTGTGGCCCAACATTGTTCCGCCCTCGATTTCGATTTGGTCGGCAGCGGCACCAACGGCAAGTATGGCGTTTGCCCTAGTCGGGACGATGTTCATCATTCCGGTCATTCTGGTCTACACAACCTGGTCGTACTACGTATTTAGAGGAAAGCACGGCATAGAGGGTGGATACGAATGAAAACCGTTAGCGCGCGTGACAGCGCCGTACGCCGCGTAGGCTGGTTGATAACGATCTGGTTTTTGTCGGTTCTCGCCCTCGGTGTGTTTGCGGAACTGATGCGACTGCTGATGGCCGCCGCAGGCTTGAGCGTAACCGGATAGCCGTATTCTGATTGGCTGCCGATTCAACTCCTCAATGTCGTAATGGCGCATTGGGGTTTTGTTGCATTGTCGTGCCTCCTCCTCAACGGGAGATGTTTGGCGACCGCGCCGCGGAAAGTGCTCTCCGTGGGCTCGGCAACGCCGTAATTCCGTAGTTGGACGCTGTCATGCTATTGAGCTTGAACTTCGGTTTTCCACGTTTCCCAGCCTTTTACCCCGCTTAACAGTCGTCGGAATCGCGGACGTGATATAGCTTAAGCGTACCGTTAAAACGAATGTTCGACGCGGCCAATGGGACATCGGCATTTCGCCCAAGGATGCCCGGCGTGGACCTTCCTCTCGCTCCGAGCGCCGCGTTCAAAGCCCGTCGGAAATGGGCGTTGCGAAATGGGCGTTGCTCGGTGACCTCAACATCTGGCTCGCGAACATTTCAGGAGCCCAGGGACCAAACGTCGACGCAAAGGAGAAGTCATGAAAGCCGCAAGATTGCACGAATACAGTCAGCCGCTCGTCCTGGAAGACGTTCCCGTGCCGGAGCATCAACCTGACGAAATCCTCGTTAACGTGAAGGCATGCGGAATGTGCCGCTCGGACGTTCAGCTGGTCGACGGCTACTTCTACAAATATGCCAACATCCCGCGCCCGATGACCGTGGGGCATGAGATCGCCGGCGTTGTATCGAAGATTGGTTCGCTGGTTCCGAAGGCCTCGGGCTTCAAGGAGGGCGATCATGTTGTCGTCGCACCCGGTTGGGGCGATGGCACCTGCCGTCATTGCCAGGTCGGCAACACGCAGATTTGCGCGAACGTTCGCTGGCCGGGCTTCGGTCCGGTGGGTGGTTTCGCCGAATTCATCCCGGTTCCGGCCCGCTACCTCATTAAGGTGGACAAGAGACTGCAATTCGAAGAGCTCGCACCGCTCACGGACGCGGGCCTCACCACCTACCGTGGCGTTAAAAAGCTCCGTGACGCAGGGGCATTGGGCCCAGATCGGCTCGTCGGAATCTTCGGCGTCGGCGGGCTGGGACTCTATGCCGTCCAGTACGCGAAGCTGCTCGGGGCCGGCGCGACGGTCGTCGCGTTTGCCCGAAACGCCGACAAGCTTGCAATCGCCAAGGAGTATGGTGCTGACTACACCATCAATATCAAAAACAAGAGCCACGATGATGTCGCCAATGAGCTGAAAGCCGCCACCGGCGAGAGTACGCTTGACGCGATCATGGACTGCGCAGGCGCGCCAGAAATGATGCAACTGGCGTTCAGTATCCTCGGAATCAGCGGTCACTACACGGACGTCGGCCTCGTTGGAGACCGGATCGACATCCCGCTCTTCCCGCGCGTATCCCGCGAGCAGGTGTTTCATGGGTCTTTCTGGGGCAACAATATCGATTTGGAAGAGGTTATGGCGCTCGCGGCTCACGGAAAAATCCGCCACACGATCAACCTGTTCAAATTCGATCAGATCAATGACGAGATCAATCGCCTACGAAAAGGCGAAGTGGTCGGTCGCGCTGTGATGAAATTCTGACGCGGGCCAAAGGCTGAATGGAATGTTGCCGCAAGTCTTTCAGAGCGAGGGACTTGCGGCTCTGTTTGCGTCCGCTACCTTTGCTTTTTTCTATCGCGATCTCGCGGTGTTAGCGCGCCATCTTAAACTTGAGTTGGAAACGACAAAAAGCCCCGACGACGCAGCCTGTCAAGGGCCAATTGCTGGCAGACGTGATTATGAGGCTAGTTGCTTTAGTGCGGCATAGCTTCGAACTGTGACGCGCATCGTGTGGGCGCTGGTGCGGTCGGCATAAAGGTCCAGCTGGCATTCTTTGATGCGATTTTCCATGTCGCCGCGGGCGCAGTAGAGATCCTCGT
>NZ_JARFYN010000240.1 GCF_030272695.1 Martinezella calliandrae | reverse complement strand
GATTATGTGCACCTCGTAATTATGCGCAGATTGCTGAGGCAGGAGGCTTTAACCGTCGGATTCTCGGACGACTTCCGGCTGGTGAACTGCGCATAATTCTTGTGTCTCCTATCGAGCGTAATCAGCTCAATAGGAGATCAGTATGCAAAAGATGATCGTCATACAGCCACGGCCGCGCGCTTGGCTGGAAGGAAGTATTCTTCAGCCTTACGTTTCGCAATACGGAGAGCACTTGCGACGAAGGCGATATGCTCCGGGCACCCAGCGCGCCTACATGTGCTGCATCGCGCACTTCGCCCATTGGCTGACACAGGAGGGGTACCGCCTGGAAGCGAT
>NZ_JARFYN010000239.1 GCF_030272695.1 Martinezella calliandrae | reverse complement strand
GGATTATGTGCACCTCGTGATTATGCGCAGATTGCTGAGGCAGGAGGCTTTAACCGTCGGATTCTCGGACGACTTCCGGCTGGCGAACTGCGCATAATTCTTGTGTCTCCTATCGAGCGTAATCAGCTCAATAGGAGATCAGTATGCAAAAGATGATCGTCATACAGCCACAGCCGCGCGCTTGGCTGGAAGGAAGTATTCTTCAGCCTTACGTTTCGCAATGCGGGGAGCATTTGCAACGAAGGCGATATGCTCCGGGCACCCAGCGCGCCTACATGTGCTGCATCGCGCACTTCGCCCATTGGCTGACACAGGAGGGGTACCGCCTGGAAGCGAT
>NZ_JARFYN010000238.1 GCF_030272695.1 Martinezella calliandrae | reverse complement strand
GGCCGTCCGATTGCCAACACGCGGCTCTATCTTCTCGACGGTCATGGTCAGCCCGTGCCGTTCGGGGCGGTCGGCGAGCTTTATATCGGCGGGGCCGGCGTTGCCCGCGGCTATCTGAACCGGCCGGAGCTGACGGCGGAGCGGTTCATCGCCAGTCCCTTTGTCGAAGGCGACCGGCTGTACAAGACCGGTGACCTCGGACGTTATCTGCCGGACGGCAATCTGGAGTTCCTCGGCCGCAACGACGAGCAGGTGAAGATCCGCGGCTTTCGCATCGAGCCGGGCGAGATCGCCGCACGGCTTTGCGAGCACGAGCTCGTCGGCGAGGCGGTGGTGGTGGCGC
>NZ_JARFYN010000237.1 GCF_030272695.1 Martinezella calliandrae | reverse complement strand
GGTCCTTCGACCTGCCGGGGCTGAGCGTCGAGGCTGCGGGGGAGGGGTTCGATCAGGTCAAGTTCGATCTCGAACTGAACCTTTGCGAGCATGGCGAGGAGATCGCCGGAACGCTGGGTTATGCGAGCGCGCTGTTCGACGAAGCGACGATCGCGCGCCAGCGTGGTTATCTTTTGACGCTGCTGCGGGCGATGGTTGCCGATGCAGGCCAGCCGATCGGCCGCATCGACATCCTGCCGGCTGACGAGCGCCGCTACCTTTTGGAGGAGCTGAACCGGACGCAGGCGCCTTACCCGTCGGACCAGTGCATCCACGAACTGTTCGAACAGCAGGTGCAAAAGGCC
>NZ_JARFYN010000236.1 GCF_030272695.1 Martinezella calliandrae | reverse complement strand
CCGGGCACCCAGCGCGCCTACATGTGCTGCATCGCGCACTTCGCCCATTGGCTGACACAGGAGGGGTACCGCCTGGAAGCGATCGGTCAAGTCGCCGTCATTCGCTTTCTCTCGGAACACTTGCCGGCATGCGTCTGCCCCGATCCGGTCCGCCGTATTCGTCATGACCTGCAGGCGGCACTTGGCCACCTTCTCGAGGTACTCAAAGCCGGCGGCGTGGTGCCGCAGTATCCGGCTCGGAACTCCGCTATCGAACAGGAGTTGACGCGTTTCGATATCCACATGCGCGACGTCTGGGGTTTGGCAGACAGGACCCGTCGGCGGCGCTGCAAAGTGGTTGAGGAGTTTCT
>NZ_JARFYN010000235.1 GCF_030272695.1 Martinezella calliandrae | reverse complement strand
GATCGCCGCACGGCTTTGCGAGCACGAGCTCGTCGGCGAGGCGGTGGTGGTGGCGCAAGAGGACCGCACCGGCGACAAGCACCTCGTCGCCTATGTGGTTGCGAGCGAGCATGCCGAGAGAACCGAGGGATCCGACCTTGCCGGCGCCTTGCGCGCACATGTCAGCGAGCGGCTGCCCGACTACATGGTGCCGTCGGCCTTCATGCGGATCGATACCTTGCCGCTCACACCAAACGGTAAGCTCGACCGCAAGCAACTGCCGGTTCCCGACGACGACGCCTATGCACGGCGCGCCTATGAGGCGCCGCAGGGCGAGCTCGAGACGACGCTCGCTCAGATCTGGACGGAGCTTCTC
>NZ_JARFYN010000234.1 GCF_030272695.1 Martinezella calliandrae | reverse complement strand
GTTCTTGGCGCAGCTGGACGAGGCGAGCACCAACTATCATATTCCGCTGGTCTTGCGACTGCACGGTGTGCTCGATCGCAGCGCCTGGCAGCGCAGCCTTGACCGCCTGTTGGCGCGCCATGAGGCGCTGCGCAGCGTCTTTGTCGCGCCGGAGGGCAAGCCCCTGGTCGAGGTCCTGCCGCCGGATGCGGGGCTGCCGGTGCTCGAGCACGATCTCAAGGGCAGGGCGGATGCCGAAGCGGCGCTTTTGGAGCTGTGCCATGAGGAAGCGCGTACGCCGTTTGATCTTTCGCGCGGGCCGCTGATCCGCGGGCGGCTGATCGACATGTCGGACGAGGAGCACGTCTTCCTTTTGACCCAG
>NZ_JARFYN010000233.1 GCF_030272695.1 Martinezella calliandrae | reverse complement strand
GAGAAGCTCCGTCCAGATCTGAGCGAGCGTCGTCTCGAGCTCGCCCTGCGGCGCCTCATAGGCGCGCCGTGCATAGGCGTCGTCGTCGGGAACCGGCAGCGCCTTGCGATCGAGCTTGCCGTTCGCCGTCAGCGGCAGCGCCGCCAGCTTCATGAAGGCCGACGGCACCATATAGTCGGGCAGCAGGCTAGCCAGATGGGCGCGCAAGGAGGCAGCAAGCGCACTTCCATCTTCCTCGTCCGATCCGGCCTCGGGCGCACAGACCACATAGGCGACGAGGTGCTTGTCGCCGGTGCGGTCCTCTTGCGCCACCACCACCGCCTCGCCGACGAGCTCGTGCTCGCAAAGCCGTGCGGCGATC
>NZ_JARFYN010000232.1 GCF_030272695.1 Martinezella calliandrae | reverse complement strand
CTTCCGGCTCACGACAGCACCATAGGTGAGCAGGTACGCTCTCCGGCAGCTCTTCAGCCATCGCCCGGCCGGGAGGCTGAGCGGAGTGTGGGGGATGCTAGACCAGCAGAGAGGGTCGAGCCGCTGGTGCCGGCGATCACGCATTATACTCGCAGCCTCGACGAGGTTGCCCGAGAGCGAGCGCGGCCAGATCTTGAGCGAGCGATGCAGGCGGTCCGGTCGGTTGGAGAGCGGGTCTATGTTGATCCGGAGACGGTCGCCGCAAGGGTCAGCGCCGCCATTGTGGACGGCAACATCGAGCGCGCGGAGTTGGTGAAGTCGGTGGCAGAGCGGCCGGAGCAGTTCGGGGAGTTGCTCGGAACG
>NZ_JARFYN010000231.1 GCF_030272695.1 Martinezella calliandrae | reverse complement strand
CTTCCGGCTCACGACAGCACCATAGGTGAGCAGGTACGCTCTCCGGCAGCTCTTCAGCCATCGCCCGGCCGGGAGGCTGAGCGGAGTGTGGGGGATGCTGGACCAGCAGAGAGGGTCGAGCCGCTGGTGCCAGCGATCACGCATTATACTCGCAGCGTCGACGAGGTTGCGCGCGAACGGGCACGACCGGATCTTGAGCGAGCGATGCAGGCGGTCCGGTCGGTTGGAGAGCGGGTCTATGTTGATCCGGAGACGGTCGCCGCCAGGGTCAGCGCCGCCATTGTGGACGGCAACATCGAGCGCGCGGAGTTGGTGAAGTCGGTGGCAGAGCGGCCGGAGCAGTTCGGGGAGTTGCTCGGAACG
>NZ_JARFYN010000024.1 GCF_030272695.1 Martinezella calliandrae | reverse complement strand
CTATCGCTCGGCGATCTTCTATACGAGCGACGAGCAGAAGCGCGTCGCTCTGGATACGATCGCCGATGTCGACGCTTCCGGTCTCTGGCCGGGCAAGGTTGTCACGGAAGTGACGCCGGCAAGCGAATTCTGGGAAGCCGAGCCGGAGCACCAGGACTATCTGGAGCGCATTCCAAATGGCTACACCTGCCATTTCGTCCGCCCCGGCTGGAAACTGCCGGCCAGGCAGCCCGGCGCCGATGCGACGCAACGCGCGGCATCCTGAATGAACAGAACCATGGCCGCGGGGCAAGGCCGTAAATGAACGGCTGAGACCCGATCTCGGCACAAAGGATGTGAGGCGGAAGATTATGGACCGCCTCAACGGCTTTGTTGTCCTCTTCGAAGGGCAGGCGTTCGTCACGCCTGTCCAGTTCGAGGGGCATGGCGATATGACAGCGGGCGACACGACGCTCAGAAGCAGCCGTACCTAAGCACTCAGCAGCGAGGCCGAGCTGTCGCGTCCATCTCCCCGATCGGAAATGGCGCCTCGCAGCGCCTTGCCTATCAATGCGGCCTCGATCTATATCGCGGCCATCTTTTCTTTCGCGGGCCGGATCCTTGGGCAGAGCTGTGGCTCGTATGGGGGGCCCGAAAGGATTGCCTAAGCCTTGCTCGTTATCGACGTGCCTAGCCTGTCAAGGCTGGATGCGAGGTGGAGAATGCCTGTGCTTCCTTCCGCAGCCATTCACAGAACAACTCCGATTTTCGATTCCGCCGGGCGCGCCGCAGCGCCACGTAATGGTGGCCGCTGTCGATGAAACCCAGGGGCGCGGCGAGGCGGCCGAAGCGGATGTCATCGGTCACATAGGGCCAAGGCGCCACGCAGACGCCGAGGCCGGCGCTTGCCGCCTCCAGCATGAAATAGAAATGCTCATATTCCACGCGCGTTCCGGCCTCGATCGGTGCGCCCGACCGCGACAGCCAGTCGCCCCAGGCGCGAAGGCGCGTTCTGGTATGAAGCTGTGGCACGCCGGCGAAATTCTCCGCGACGGTTCTTTCGAGGGAAGGGGAGATAACCGGGCCCGTCTGCTCCGGAAAAAGCGCTATCACCTCAGCGCCCTTTGGCCAGGGTGCCGCGCCGACCCGAATCGCTACATCGAACCCGTCGCGCGTAAAATCGACCGGGCGGGACGACGCGGCCAGGCGAACTTCGATATTGGGGTATTGCGCCTGGAACCGGTAAAGCCGCGGGATCAGCCAACGCATGGTGAAGGTGCCGGGGCAGGAAACGTCAAGTGATCCGTCTTTCGTATCAGCAACCGATCGCACCGACATGTCGATCTGATCGAATGCGGAACTCAAGCCCGACAGCAAGGTCGAACCCGCTTCCGTCAACCGCAGTTTGTTCTTCGGTCCTTCAAATAGCGGAACGCCCAACACATCCTCGAGATGCTGGATCTGACGACTGACGGCGCTATGCGTTACGTTCAGCTCGTCGGCCGCCAGGGTCATACGTCCGTGCCGGCCGGCGGCTTCGAAGGCGCGTAATGCATTGAGTGATGGGATGCGGCGAGCCATGTGAGATTTCCGAACAGCTTTTGTTCGATCATATCGGTTTTCTTCCTGCGCACCATAATGTTTTGTCCCGCTTACAAAGTAAATTTTCCCCACTGAGGGAACAATGAAATTCGGATTGCGAGAGCATTTTCGACGGCGGCAAAGCTATGCCGGGACCACGACGAGGCTGCTTGGCGCAGCCAGAAAACAAGGATGAAGACCTATGGCCAGCAGACATCAGGACGGCAGCGCCGGTGACGCAAATTACGGCGTCATTGGCACGAACTATGCAACATACCGCCAGCCCGATCCCCATATTGCGAAGTTTATCCGCGCTGCATTGGGCGATGCCCGTAGCGTCCTGAATGTCGGCGCTGGGGCCGGCTCTTATGAGCCTATTGACCGCGCGGTTACAGCCGTTGAGCCGTCTGCGTCGATGCGGGCGCAGCGGCCGGCGCACCTGCCTGTCGCCATCGATGCCGCCGCAGAGAAGCTTCCCTTTGCAGACGCCAGTTTCGATGCCTGCATGGCGACATTTACCGTGCATCAGTGGTCCGATCTGGCGGCGGGGCTTGCCGAAATGCGGCGGGTGACGCGCGGTCCCGTCCTAATCCTCACCGGCGATCCCGATCAGCTCGATCGCTTCTGGCTCGTCGATTATGCACCCGAAGTGATCGCAGTGGAGGTGCGCCGCTATCCGCAAATCGCAATCATCAACGAAGCGTTGGGCGGCAATGCGGAGGTCATTTCCGTGCCGATCCCACTGAATTGCACGGACGGTTTCGGCGAGGCATATTACGGACGTCCGGAGCACTTATTGGAGCCGGGCGCGCGCCTTGCCAATTCCGCCTGGAGCTTTGTCGATGCTTCGATCGGTGACCGCTTCGTCGCCGACCTCGGCCGCGATCTTAAGGACGGTACATGGGACGCCAAGTACGGGCATCTGCGCTCGCAGCCGGAATTCGAGGGGTCGCTAAAGCTAGTCGTCGGTCGCGGGCGATCCCTAGCCGGATAGAGAAGGGAGAGCTTGTCCTCGGCCGCTCGGCGAGGACAAGCTTTACGGCGGATAGGGCTCGTGCGCCAAGGCGTGACGGGTGAACGATCCCCCGATTAGAACATGTTATTGGCGGGACATACGTCGCCTTGTCTGTGCGGCCCGCGCCAGTTCTTCCAATGTGTGGACGGAGGTTGGCCAATCTATGCAGCCATCCGTGATGCTTTGGCCATAAACCAGCGCTTTGCCGGGAATGAGATCCTGGCGGCCGCCGACGATGTTGCTCTCCATCATCATGCCTTTGATACGATAGTCGCCGGCAGATATTTGCTCTGCGACGGAGCTGACGACCATCGGTTGGTTCTCGGGATTCTTTCCGCTGTTGGCATGGCTGGCATCGATGATGATGCGCGGATCAAGTCCGGATTGCTCAGCCTGTGCCGATACCGCCTGCACACTGGCCGCGTCATAGTTGGGTTGCTTGCCGCCGCGCAGAATGAGATGGGAATCGTCATTGCCACGTGTCGAGGCAATCGCCGCCAGGCCTTCCTTGGTCACGGCCGGGAAATGATGCGGCTGCGAGGCTGCAACGATCGCGTCCAGAGCTATCCTGGCATCGCCATTCGTTCCGTTCTTGAAACCGACCGGGCATGAAAGGCCCGAAGCGAGTTGGCGATGCACCTGGCTCTCGGTCGTCCTCGCGCCGATTGCGCCCCAGCTTACCAAATCGGAAATGTACTGCGGCGTGATCGTGTCGAGGTATTCACACCCGGCCGGCAGCCCGATTTCGTTGACATCGACCAGTAGACGTCTGGCAATGCGCAACCCCTCTTCGATGCGATAGCTTCCGTCGAGATGAGGGTCATTTATCAGACCCTTCCAGCCGACCGTGGTTCGAGGCTTCTCGAAATAGACCCGCATGATGATTTCGAGATCGTCAGCGAACCGATCGCGCTGTTCCTTCAGGCGAGCGGCGTAGTCGCGCGCGGCGACGGGGTCGTGGATGGAGCAGGGGCCGATGACCACGATCAATCGATCGTCGTCATTATGCAGGATGCCGTGAACGGCGCTGCGCGTTTCCGTCACGGTCATAGTGACGGCCTCATCCCGCGGGATCTCCTCTATAATGCGCGAGGGCGGCGTAAGGGCAGTAATCTCGACAATTCGCAAATCATCAGTGGATTTCAACACGGTATCAGTTCCTTTGTGGGTTCATACCGTGGCGACAAAAAAGCCGCCAGGTAGGACTAGCGGCTGTTGGGGTCTATGTCGTTGCGTCAGTTTTATCTACGCACGGGCCCGCCTCCGCTGAGAGCAGCGGTACGAATAAAATCGCGAGGCATTTGCGTAGGTGAATGACATGCGGCCTCTCTACGACAAAAAATGCGGCTTGTCGATGATCTTATACATTTGGAGTGCGTCATCAGAAAACGCACCGCGAGCCACAGCTTTGGCATCCAGGAAAGCCAACTACAGTGTTATCCGGCCTCTTATTTCGTATTGTCACAAAGCCGAAACAATGCCAGCGATCTCTAGTTTTTGAACAGGACAGCCAGTCTTTGAATATAAGAATAACATTATATATAATATATCAGAAACAAATTTCAACCTCCGGGCGTGGTCGCCCGGCCGGTAGTCGCTCGAAAACATCGGTAATCCCTAACTCGGAAGGACCGGCCCGACTTCACTGGAAGCCGGACCAGTCCCCATCCGATCAGGGGTCAAGTCAGATCAGATCTCAGAAACGAGGTTTTAGAAGCTACGCTGGAAGCGGAGGATACCGGCCCACTGATCCTGGTTCACTGAATCGAAGTTGGTGTAGGTAACTTCCGGCTCGACAAGCAGGTTCTTGACCGGGTTCCATTTGAGGTTCGTCGTGGCTTCGAAGATCTTCGAGTCGGTGTAGGCGAGCTGTACGTTCCACTTCAGCTTGTCGCTGATCTTGTAGCCAACGCCACCCCAAACAGCCCAGTCACCCCAGCCGCAGAGATCGCCACGGCCAACCGGGCAAGCCGACGGGTCCAGGTTCGAGCCAGCGAACTTGTTCAGCTTATCGCCATCTGTGTTCCAGCCGCCCATCAAGAAGGCCGTGAACGCACCGAAGTTGGCGTCGATACGAGCCTTGACAGCGCCTTCTTCGACGATCGAGTCATAACCACCGACGACGCGGAACTGCCAAGCGCCAGCCTTGTAGCCAGCACCGGCGACGACGTCCGGAGCGTAGTGGTTCTGCTCGGACTTAACCCATGCGCCGCCGAAGGAAGACGCGTCAGCGCCGGAGTTGGAATCTTCGAGCGAAACTACAGCTGTGAAGCCGTTGCCGGCGTCGTAGTTGTAGGTCAACTGGTTGAGTTCGTACGGGCCGTCATAGACCACGTCGTCGTTGATGACGTCGCCGGCGTAGCCCATGTACAGGTTATACTGCGAATCGAGCTTACCCACGGTGAAGCCAGCGAGGCTGATGTTGGCGAACAGAAGCTTGGTGGTCGTGGCGCCGCCTTCCTGCCAATCCCAACGGTAGACGGTGTCCGTCTTCAGCGGACCGAATTCGGTGTCCGATGCAGTGTCGATGGAAAGCTGAGCGCGCGTATGCCACAGCGTACCATAGTCGCCACCAGGGCCCGGATTGTAAGCGTTGTACCACTTACCTTCGGTACGAACCATGCCGCCGATCTTGAGGCAGGTTTCGGTGCCCGGGATGAAGAAGTAGCCAGCGCCATATGCGTCGCAGATACGGACGTATTCGAGCGGCTCCGGCTCAGCGGCGACGACAGCGTCGGCTGCCTGAGCGCCGGAAACTGCTGCGAGCGCAGCAGCGGAGCCGAGAAGAAGGCTCTTGATGTTCATAAAAACTCCAATCCAATATAGATTGGGCGCAGGCCATCGCGCCGAAAAATCGACGTGCCTCACCCTATCCCTGTTTAAAAACCCCGACTCGGGAGAAACGGGCCCCACCCGCTTCTGGTCGCTATTAAGTACGATTTCCTGCAAAGTTATATGATATATTTCCCCCAGAATGACATTTTCGTGATTTTTCATTTTTAGTTGCAGGAAAGCAACATTTGCAAAGAAAATAGTAAGTCAGTCATAATGTTGTCTTGGCAATAATCATTTGGAGATAGGAAATAGGAAAAGGGTAGTCCCATGGGCCGGCACGTATGAGCCCGAAGATCCAGGCGCGGCTGGAGGGATTGCAAGGGACGGTTCGAGAGATTGCCTGGAAAGGTCAGGTGAGGCTTTGCGCGCGGTATCGCAGGCTGATAGCGGCAGGCCAAACCGAAGGTCGTCGCGATCACCGCCATTGCTCGGGAAATGGCGGCGTTCCTATGGGCGATCGGGCAGGAGGTCGCTCCCATGGCACAAGGCTAGATCCTTCCGGTCAGCTCGAGGAACAACGCTTAGCGAAAGCATTGAATCATCTGCTGTTGGACAAAGATGGAGGCAGGGCTCCGGTCGGGACCCCTCGTAAGAGCTAAGCGGTGGAAACTGTCCACGCCCGAAGCTAGACAGAGGTAGCCCCAGACGAACAAACGGAAATGCGGTAGCCAACCCGCGCATAAGAGTATGCCAGCCGTCGTCAAAACGCCCTATCTCCTCCTTTTTCCAACAGCTTCAAGCATGTGCTTTCGCCGTCAAAGTCGAAAAGGAAAAATCATGGCCAAAGAGCTTGAAAACGAACATAAGAGATTGTTGTGAGCGTTGAATGTCGCCGAGCGCTTCTTAATAGAGAGCAGTTCGTTTCGAAGTCGGCGATATCAGCTTGCTGAGCATGGCGCCAATTGCGATGCCCCAGAGCGCGCCAGTCATGGCGACGATGATATCCATCGGAGAACCGTAACTTCCATTCGCCAGAAAATGTGAAAAGCAGAGCGTCGAAACGCTGCCGATCATTAACAGGCAGGTGAAAGAGGGCGATTGTGGATAGGCAAGTCGCGCCAGCATGCCAGCGACGCAGAGTGCGCCCGCACGATACATGTTGAAGGGATTGCCAAACTCGGCCTGCCAATTGAGATGCGCAAAGGTCACGGCAACCAGTGCCGCGATATAACCCCAAGCGATAATTTTCAAAAACCGGCCTGATATCATGCGGCTATCATATAGCTGCAATCCTCGTCAGGCAGCGTGCACATTTTGTGTGTTTTCGAAATAAATTGTTGTGTGATGAGCCGGCACAATTGTGCCGACTCGCCGGATGGAAAAAGGGCGCTTAGGCGTTGGAGGCGTTCAGCGCGTCTTCGTCGCCCTCCGGCTCCAGGTCCTCGGCTTCGACGGCGCTTTCCCCCGCGCCGCGGCCAAGGAAGGTGAAGACGACGATTGCCGTTGTGGTCGTGATCGCCGTCAGGAGCCACAACAGCGCGCTGAAAGCATCATTGTACGCATGAATCAGCTTAGCATGTCCGATCGCTGGCACATTCGACGCTGCGTCGAGAAGATCGCCCGTGACGAGCTGCTGCGCTGCAATGGAGGCATGTTCGCCCGCCTCAGCACCGAGACGTGATTGAATGAGCGCCGACAGGACGGCGCTGACGACAGCGAGCGCAACGCCTTCGCCGGCGACACGTGTGGTGCTGAAGATGCCGGTCGCCATGCCTGCGCGTTCTTTCGGAACGACACTAACGGCAAGCCCATCCATCAAGCCCCAGGGCAGGCTAATGCCGATGCCGATCGTCAGCAGTGGGCCAATCAATGCCGTCGGCGTCGATCCTGTCGCGAGATGGCTGAGCCAGAACAGTCCGGCGCCGGAGATAATAAGGCCAGCACTGCAGATGGCGGCGGCCGTGAACCATCGCGTCAGCAGACCGGCAACGATCGGCAGGACGAGAAGCGGCGCTGACAGGGCGACCATCATCCGGCCGGCCGCGACCTCGCTCACGCCCTCGATGCCAACGAAACGAACCGGAAGCAGGATGAGCAGCACGACGAAGGCATAGGCAGGGGCTGCCGCCAGTAACTGCACGCCGACGAAACGCGGATACCGAAACAGAGTGAGATCCAGCATCGGGCGTTTTAGCGAGCGTTCGATGACGCCAAAGGCAACAAAGAGCAATGCCGCACCCGCAAGCAAGAGAATGACCAGCGGATCGCCCCAACCGCTTTCCGGAGCGCGCAACACGCCGTAGGTGAAGAGTGTCAGGGCAAGCGTAAAGCTGAGCGCGCCTGGCCAATCGAGACCGGCGGCATCGGGATCTCTGGACTCGGTCAGGAAGTATGCGCCGAGGCCAAGGGCGAGGCCCGCAAAGATGACGACCAGAAGGAAGATCGTCGGCCAGCCGAAGGCTTCGATCATCAGGCCGGATGCGATCGGTCCGAGAGCAAGACCGACGCCGAAGCTTGAACCAACGACGCTGAAGGCGCGCATGCGCGCTTGCCCCTCGAACTCCTGCGCGAGGGACGCCATGCCGCCGGAAAATGCCGCAGCCGCACCCATGCCTTGCAGCGCCCGTAGGATATCGAACCAGACGATGTCGCCGGCAAAGGCCAGTCCCGCCGAAAATAGGGCGAAGCTGCCGAGACCTATAAGGAAAATACGCTTGCGCCCGAAGCTGTCGGCGAGCGCACCGGCGGCCATCAGGCTGCTGCCGAAGGTCAGCATGAAGGCATTGGTGACCCAGTTGAGCGCGATCGGGCTGCCGCCGAGCGTCCGGCTGATGGCCGGCAAGGCGACGGCAGGACCGGTGAAGGTCAGGGGCATGGCGGCGGCCGCGCAACAGACGGCGATAAGAACGAACAGTTTTTCGGCCGGATACGCGGCCTTTATCTGGTTTGGATGCATCGGGATATCCGCTGAGCTTGAGCAAAAGAGAACCCGCGGTCGGCTTGGGAATGGAAGCCGGCTCTAAAACCGGCATCCATCGGCCGCGGGCGCGGTGAAATACCCGTTGAGGATAATTTCGCTTTAATTAGAGGGAAATAGCGCTTAGTTTCCGCATATGCCGGAAGAAAACGCTCGAATGGACAAAGAGAATGGATCGGTTAAGTGGCCTGACTGCCTTTGTGCGAACCGCTGATCTCGGCAGCTTTGCAGCCGCGGGGCGCGTGCTTGGCCTTTCGGCCTCCGCCGTCGGCAAGGCGGTGACCACTCTCGAGCATCAGCTCGGCGTGCGGCTGCTTCAGCGCTCGACCCGCAGCATTCGCCTGACAGAAGAGGGGCGCCTCTTCCACGAGCGCTGTCGGCGTGTGCTTGATGATCTCGACGATGCCCAGGCGTCGCTCGCCCAGGCGGTCGCCGCACCGCGCGGGCGCCTCCGCGTCAGCGTGCCGATCGTCAGCTACCATCTTCTGCTGCCGGTGCTGCCGGAATTCCTTGCCCGCTATCCCGAGGTCGAACTCGATATCGATTTCAACGACCGCATTGTCGATATGATCGAAGAGGGCGTCGATGTGGCGATCCGCAGCGGCAACCTGCCGGATTCGCGGCTGATGTCGCGCTCGCTGCGGCCGTTCCAGATGCTGCTGTGCGCGGCACCCAGCTATTTCGAACGTCATGGCGTTCCCGATTGCCCGCGCGCACTCGACGGCCACTTGGCCATCCACTTCCGCTTCCCCAACAGCGGCAAAGTCCAGAATTGGCCTCTGACGCTGCAGGAGGGCGAACCGGAATTGCGCACCCGATCGGTTTTGTCCTGCAATAATATGGAGGCGTTGCGTGGTGCCACTCTCAGCGGTCTCGGTATCGGCTGCATGCCGGATTTTTTGGCACGCAGCGCGCTTGCCGAGGGCACGCTGCGCACGGTGCTTGACGACCACATCGATGGCCCAGGTCGTTTCCACCTGCTTTGGCCGTCTAATCGCCACCTCTCTCCCAAGGTCCGGGTCTTTGTCGATTTTCTGAGCGAAAGACTTTTCGCCGAACGTTGCGAGGCTCTCCCGGACGCTGCAGCCTGATCACAAAGCCAGTTTGCCGAGATATTGTTTCGAATCGCTTCGCAGGCAGTTGCCGCGCGCGCTCGATTTTGCGACGGTGCCGGGAGATGAATGAAATGAAAATCCGCCGCCCCGTGTCAACCACCGGTGGCGGCGAAGTTTGAAAGCACAATGAGTCGTTTTTGGAGCCCCATAGTCCATTCCTTGACCCCGTATGTCGCCGGCGAGCAACCAGTCATCAGCGGCCTGGTCAAATTGAACACCAATGAAAGCCCCTATGGGCCTTCGCCGCTGGCGCTGGAGGCGATTTCACAAGCCACTACCGATACGCTGCGGCTCTACCCCGATCCGACGGCGCGGGACTTGCGCGCCGTCATCGCCGAAAGCTTCGGCCTCGACGCGAACGAGGTTTTCGTCGGCAACGGATCGGACGAGGTGCTGGCGCATACGTTCCAGGGATTGCTGAACCACGACGGGCAGTTGCTGTTTCCCGACATCACCTACATTTTCTATCCAACCTATTGCCGCCTCTATGGAATCGCGTTCCAGCAAATCCCGGTCGACGGTGAGATGCGGGTTCGGCTTGATGATTATCGCCGGCCCTGCGGCGCCATGATCCTGCCCAATCCCAACGCACCCACGGGCATCGGCCTGCCGCTCGCTGAGATCGAGGGCGTTCTCCGCGATCATCCCGATCAGGTCGTGGTCATCGACGAAGCCTATGTCGATTTCGGCGGCGAAAGCGCAGTACCGCTTGTGCGCCGCTATCCGAACCTGCTGGTGATCCAGACGCTCTCCAAGTCTCGCGGGCTGGCCGGCCTGCGCGTCGGCTTCGCCGTCGGGCAAAGGCCGTTGATCGAGGCGTTGGAGCGGGTCAAGGACAGCTTCAATTCCTACCCGCTCGACCGGCTCGCTTTGGCCGGCGCGCTCGCTGCCTGGAAAGATCGTGAGTGGTTCGAGCGCCACCGCGACCTGATCGTCGCCAGCCGGCAGCGGGTGGCCGCAGCCTTGCAGGAACTTGGCTTCGAGGTTCTGCCGTCATCGGCCAATTTCCTCTTTACGCGTTATCCCGCCAAGGGCGGGGCGGAACTGGCGGCGGAACTGAGAAGTCGGAAAATCCTGGTCAGGCGTTTTTCGGCCGCGCGCATCGAAGATTTCCTGCGCATCAGCATCGGGACTGATGACGAATGCGATCGCCTCTTGGCAGCGCTCGGCGAAATTCTGCGGTAATTCGCAGCCTCGGAACTAATCGCCCGAGCTTATGTGCGGCACCCCATGCAGGCTTCCGACGACGAGATCCGCCAGGCGCAGCAGGATGTTCCAAAGCGGGTCCCTAACGGGTCGAAACTGCTTCAGTCAAACCGAACCGCGGTCGTGTTGGCGCCGCAAAGCAGCACCGCCACACGCTCGTTCGGGGTCGGGACATATTTGCCGGCAAGTAATGCGGCAAAGGCCGTGGCGCCGCCGGGTTCGGCGACGATTCGCAGCCGATCCCACAAAGTTGGGAACATCAGTTCGCCGACGTGCTTCGGCGCCAGCGAATCGGCCGCGATGCTGGCTGCTGGGGGCATCGACCAGATGCCCGGCCTCGAAGGCCTGCCAGAGCGTCCGTGCGCCTTCCGGCTCGACGGCCATGACCCGGACGCGTCCCTGGAACCAGGCGGCAATCCCGCCAATCAGTCCGCCGCCGCCGACCGCGACCAGCAGCGTATCGATGTCGGGGATGTTAGCCTCGACCTCAAGCCCGATCGTTCCTTGCCCGAGCAGAGTCTCGGGCTGGTCATAGGGGTAGCGCATCGGCATAACGCTCCCCCCCGATGACAAGGTTCGCCCCATAGCCGCGGATGCGCTCGGCCTTGGCCGGCGATGTTACGCTCGGCACGAAGATCGTCGCGGGAATGCCGAGCCGCATCCAATAGCGATCAAATATCGCTGGCCGCGTTTGCCCAAATCTCCGCGGCCTGTGCTGCGGTCACGCGGCGGACTTCGGTTTCGTCGCGGCGGCTCGCGAAGAGTTCGCTGGCCATGATCTGGTCGGCAAGATCCGCCGGCAGCGACAGGAGCACGCGTTGGCCGTCCTTGTGGATGCCGCCGACATCGGCGCGTTTGCCAGTGATCATCCCACCGGCGACCGTATTGTTGCTGTCCGGATCGATCAGGATGAAGGAGCCGGTTGAGCGGTTCTGGTCGTAAGGGTCGAAGACCGCAGTTTCGTCAAAGGAAAGGCGGACTTTGCCGATCGCATTCATCCATAGCGATTGTGCCGGTGCCCAGGCGCCGGTCTTCAGCTCGAGTTGAGCAATGGGCTGCACTTGAACGCGCTGGCGGCGGCTGCCGCTCTTCAGCCAATAGCGTTTGCCGGGCTCGATGCCTTCAGGCTGCAACGCGACGATCTGAGCGTCGAAGGCGAGACCTGACTGCGGCTGGCTGTCGATAGCGACGATCATGTCGCCGCGCGACACGTCCACCTGCCGGTCGAGCACAAGCGTGATGGCATCGCCGGCCACTGCTGCATTGCGCACGAGATCGAAAGTGACGATCTTCGAGACGTTGGCGACCATGCCCGACGGCAGGATCATAACGCTGTCGCCCGGCTTGACCGAGCCACCGGCAACAGTGCCCTGATAGCCACGGAAGCTTTCGCCGGGCCGCGACACGCGCTGCACCGAGAGGCGGAAGCCGACCGTCTGCGCTGAACGCACTGTGGCGAGTTCCAGCGTTTCGACCAACGTCGGGCCGGTGTACCAGGGCATAGAGGTCTCGCCGGAATAAACGACATTCTCGCCCTTCAGCGCCGACATCGGGATGGCGGTGATCTGCTTGACGCCGAGCGACAGGGCGAATTCGCGGAAATCATGCGAAATTTTCTCGAAGCCGGCGCGGTCGTAGTTCGTAAGGTCGATCTTGTTGACAGCGAGCACGAACTGCTTGATGCCGAGCAGCGATGCGATCGTCGCGTGGCGGCGCGTCTGTTCAAGAATGCCCATGCGTGCGTCGACCAGCAGTACCGCAAGATCTGCAGTGGAGGCGCCCGTCGCCATATTGCGGGTATATTGCTCATGGCCGGGCGTGTCGGCGACGATGAAGGAGCGCTTGTCAGTCGAGAAATAGCGATAGGCGACATCGATGGTGATGCCCTGTTCGCGCTCGGCCTGCAGCCCGTCGAGCAGGAGTGCGAAGTCGGGCAGGCCGAGATCGTTTTGCTTGCCGGTGGAATCGCGCTGCAGCGTGGCGGCCTGGTCTTCTTTGACAGCTTTGGTATCCCAAAGCAGACGACCGATCAGCGTGGACTTGCCGTCGTCGACGCTGCCGCAGGTGATTAGGCGAAGCGGGCGCGAATCGCGCGCCGCCCTGACGGGCTCGGCCGCGGACAGGGTGGCAACGTTTGCGGTTGCGGCTGCGGTCATCTCAGAAATATCCTTCACGCTTCTTCTTTTCCATGGAGCCGGATTGGTCGCGGTCGATGGCGCGGCCCTGTCGTTCGGAAACCGTCGCGATTTCCAGCTCTGCTATAACCTCTTCGAGGGTGGTGGCCGTGGATCGGATCGCGCCTGTCAGCGGGAAGCAACCGAGCGTGCGGAAGCGGATGACTTCCTCGCGCTTGACCTCGCCTGGCAGCATTTCGAGCCGCGGATCTGCCGCCATGATCATCATGCCGTCGCGCTCGACGACCGGGCGCTTGGCAGCGAAATAAAGCGGTACGATCGGAATATCCTCGGCCTGGATGTAGCGCCAGATGTCGACTTCGGTCCAGTTCGACAATGGGAATACGCGGACGCTCTCGCCCTTGCGGATCTGACCATTGTAGATATTCCAAAGTTCCGGGCGCTGATTACGCGGATCCCAGCGATGGTCCGGCGTACGGAAAGAATAAATACGCTCCTTGGCGCGCGAGGCCTCTTCGTCGCGGCGCGCACCGCCGAAAGCGGCGTCATACTGACCGGCATCGAGCGCCTGACGCAACGCTTCCGTCTTCATGATGTCGGTATAGCGCGCCGAACCATGGGTGAACGGCGTCACGTTCTCGGCTTTGCCGCGAGGATTGATATGCTCGATCAGGTCGAGATCGTATTTCTTCACGATCTCGTCACGGAAGGTGATCATCTCCGCGAACTTCCAGCCGGTGTTCACGTGCAGGAGCGGGAAGGGCACGCGGCCGGGATAGAAGGCCTTGCGCGCCAGATGCAACAGCACTGAGGAGTCCTTGCCGATCGAATAGAGCATGACTGGGCGCTCGAATTCGGCCGCCACTTCGCGGAAAATGTGGATCGACTCATTTTCCAGCGCCTTCAGATGCGGATCCAGTGGCGGTTTGGTGCTTTGCGGATTGGAGAGTTCCTTATCCGGACGGCTATCGGGCATTTCTAACTCCAGAACTTGAATCCCGACCGGCTGATGTCGGAAAGAATGGGATGCGTTGGTTCCCGGTAGGTGGCGCCGAATCTGAGCGCGTTTCAACCGGTGGCCGGGAACCGGCAGGTGATTATTGGGCGGCGACCGCAGTTTCTTCGTGAACATGCAGGCCGCATTCGCGTTTCTCGTCGTTTTCCCACCACCAACGACCGGCCCGCTCGGATTCGCCCGGCTTGATGGCGCGGGTGCAGGGTTCGCAGCCAATTGAGGGATAGCCTCGTTGATGCAGCGGGTTCACCGGAACGCCATTATTGGCGACATAGGCGCGGATCGTGTCGATGTCCCAGTCGGCAAGCGGGTTGACCTTGATGAGACTGCGCTCCGGATCGTATTCGGCAAAAGGCGTGTCGGCGCGATTGGCCGACTGGCCACGGCGCAAGCCGGTGATCCAGATCGTTGCCCCGGAAAGCGCTCGCGCAAGCGGCTTCAGCTTGCGCACGCCACAACAGGCGTGCCGGGCTTCGACGCTTTCATAGAAACCGTTCAGACCGTATTTCGCGGCATAGGCGTCGATATCGCCCTGTTCCGGCTCATAGCGGACGATGCGGATATCGTACTGGCTCTCCGTCTCCTCGATCAGGGCGAGTGTTTCGGGGAATAGACGGCCGGTCTGCAGCGTCGCGACTTCGATCGGCAGGCGATGGTCGCCGATCTCCGCCGAGATAACCTGATCTTCGATCCCAAGGGAGGTCGTAAAGACGACGCGGCCGCCGAGGCCGGCGACCAGAGACAGACGGCCGGCAAGATCAAGCCCGGCCAACCGGCTGTTCAGTGTTCCGGCTTCTTCGATAGCAGTAATTGCAGTCATGAGGAATCCTGTCCTGATATTGCCACGGAGTATCGCAGCTTGTCAGCGGAGCGGACAGAAAAACGGATTTCGAAAGCAAGGGAATAGAGAGCAAATATCTCCATGAAGCCGCGCCCATGCGGAAAACCGAACGCCTCGGCTTTTAACCAAGACGTTTTGGCCGCAGAAGCGGCCGGGCGCGGCAAGACCGATAAGACTAGTCATATCTGAGCGCTTGCTTTAATGTCTATAGAAATAGTAGAGTTACACGTAGCTTGTCAAACGGAAATCGGAAGTGATGGCCAAAAAGATGCGAAATGCCGAATTTTGCCCTAAACTGTGGGCATAGTGATAAGAACGAAAACAAGGCTGGGTTGCTGACATCGCCAATGCTTTCCTAGTTTGCAACTTGATGCAGAATTGAAACCTGGTCAAAGTGTTGAGAGTTCCGAAACGATGTTCCCGTATGTATCGGGCGAGCGCATCGTATGTGTGTGTAGACGGTTCGAAATGATCACTCAAAAAGCAAAATATGCGCTTCGGGCGCTGTCTGCTCTGGCCCAGGGCGAGGCAGGCGAGCCGATGATGATTTCCGATATTGCTGCACAGCAGAAAATCCCGAAGAAATTTCTGGAGCAGATTCTTCTCGATCTGAAACATCAGGGGATCGTCATCAGCCGCCGCGGCAAGCAGGGTGGTTATCTGCTGCGGAAGCCGGCGAATGAAATTACCTTCGGCGAGATCCTGCGCATCATCGACGGGCCGATCGCGCCGCTGCCCTGCCTTTCCATCACCGCCTATCGCCGCTGTGACGACTGCGACGGTGAACAGACCTGCGAAATCCGCCATGTTTTCGCGAAAGTCGCCGATGCGACCCGCAAGGTCCTGTTCTCGACGACCATCGCCGATGCGGTGACGCTGCCCGATAACGCCGAGGTCGCCCGGCTGCTCGCCTGAGCGACCTTCAGCCCGCGACGTGCTCTTCGGCAGCTTCTTTCTCGATTGCTCGCCGCGCCCGGATCGCTGCCGCGATGAAGACACGCGACAAACCATGATAGAGCGGCTCGCGCGATAAGAGGCGCGAAGTTACATAGCCGATCATCGATACCGCCATGATCGAAATGACAGCCTGGTGATCGCCGGTCATTTCCAGGATGATGACAAAGGCCGTCATCGGCGCCTGCACCACGCCGGCGAAATAGCCTGCCATGCCGAGGATCGCCGCCAATGCGATGCTGCTGCCCATGAGCGTGCCGATCGTGCTGCCGAAACCGGCGCCGACAGAGAGAGACGGCGCGAAAATGCCCCCCGGGATGCCCGAAATCATTGATAGGAAGCCCGCCAGCAGCTTTTCGATAAAGAACAGCGGGGGCAGGGCATGTCCCTCCACCGCGCCGCGCGCTTGATCATAGCCGGTGCCAAACGTGCTGCCACCTGAGGTGACGCCGATCGCGGCAACCAGAATGCCGCAGCATGCAGCGAGCATCAGCATGCGCTTAAGAGGCTGCGGTTGCGCCCACCGGCGAATGCGAATGCCCGCATATAGCGCAAATCCGCTAAAAGCTGCCCCTAGCGCGCCGCCGCCGATGCCGCAGATCAGGACGAGGCCCCAATCCGCAAGTGCGGCCGGCGCTGCATTGGCGGTGCCGAAATAATTATAGCTGCCGGAAAGTCCGAGGGCCGCGAGGCCAGAGAGAATAACCGCGGTGAGTACCAGACCATTGGCACGCGATTCGTAGGTGCGGCTCATCTCCTCGATGGCAAAGACGATGCCGGCGAGTGGCGTATTGAAGGCCGCCGCAATGCCAGCGGCCGAACCCGCCAGGATCAACCCTTTGGCTTGCGCCATGCCTCCGAAGCGAGCGACCGCCAGCATGAAGGAGGCGCCCACCTGTACCGTTGGCCCTTCGCGGCCGATAGAGGCGCCGCAAAGCAGCCCGAGAACGGTCAGCACGATCTTTCCAAAGGCAAGCCGAATCGACAGCAGCTTCGTGCGGTCTTCTTCATGATGCAGATGCCGTGCTGCGATCGCCTGCGGAATGCCGCTGCCTTGAGAATTCGGAAACAGCGTAGCCGCCAGCCATGCCGAAAGAACGAAGCCGAGCGGCGTCAGCACGAGCGGCAACAACCAGGTCCATTCCCTGGAACTCGTAACTCCCGTAAATGCGTGCTGCGCGAGATCGGCCAGTTTCGCAAAACCGACGCTGATCACCCCGATTGCCAAGGCTCCCGTCCAAAACACCAGCCGCGGCCGCCAGAGATGGATCGAACCCCAGATGACACGGGAGCGGCGCAGGAGTTTGGATTTGCGGTAGATCGAGGGCATGGATTTCGAACCGGACGAACTGTCCATTTGTGATTCTGCAACTCAGGTCCGAACATCTAACCCGTAGGATAAGGTCACGATAGTCAAACTGTGTTACGGCTATTCACATCAGGCTGCATTGACCCTGCTCGATCGGCAAATAAATTGCATCGCAATTGCAATGCAAGAGGTCTGCTATGAAATCCGCTTCCATCCCATCGCTCAGCGTCGATCCGGAACTGCGCGCGGCGGCCGAAAGCGTCCTAAAGGAGGGGGAGACCGTCTCCGCATTCGTCAAAAGTTCCCTGCGCGCTCAGATTCATTATCGGCGTACGCAGGAACAGTTCATTGCGCGTGGATTGGCAGCAATGGATGAAGAGAAGCGGACAGGCGTTTACTATGATTCGGAAGATGTTCTGGGAATGTTGACCGCCAAGCTCGTCAAAGCAAAAGCCTCCGGACAGAAATGAAATATGCAATCCGCTACACCACTGCGGCGTTCGAGGATTTCGACCGTCGTTACGATTATCTGATCGCGAAAGATGTCGAGCTTGCAGAGAGAGCTCCCGAGGCCGTCCAAAAGGCGATCGAACTGCTCGGCGATTTTCCCTTCACCTGTCGCAAAGTATTGGCCGATAATTCCTTTCTGCGCGAACTGGTTATCCCCTTCGGTTCTTCCGGTTATGTTGCTCTATTCGAAATCGAGAACGACACGACGGTAACCGTCCTCGCCGTCCGGCATCAGCGCGCGGAGGATTACCATTGAAGCCATCGCCGTTTACCGATCGCTCACCGCCCAACGCGGATTGATCCAGGGTTCCTGGTTTGATCGCGCCAACCTTGGCTTGCCGAGGATATGGTCAGCGGCCTTCTCACCGGTCATGATCGAAGGGCCGTTGAGATTGCCGTAGGTGACGTGCGGGAAGATCGAGCTGTCGGCGACGCGCAGGCCGTCGACCCCGATGACGCGAGTGTCAGGGTCGACCACGGCCGTCGGATCGTCCCTCGAGCCCATCTTGCAAGTGCCGCAGGGGTGATAGGCACTTTCCAGATGCTCGCGGAGGAAGGCATCGATCTGGTCGTCGGTCTGGACGTCGGGGCCCGGCTGGATTTCCGGTCCGCGATATTCTTCGAAGGCCTTTTGCCCAAAGATCTCGCGTGTGAGGCGCACGCAGTGGCGGAACTTTTCCCAATCCTCGGGATGGCTCATATAGTTGAAGCGGATGACGGGATCAGCTTTCGGGTCGGAGGAGCGCAGGGTAACGGTGCCGCGCGATTTTGACAGGTTATAGCCGACATGCGCCTGGAATCCGTGGCTTTTTGCTGCAGCCTTGCCGTCATAGCTGATGGCGACGGGCAGGAAATGATATTGGATATCCGGCTGCTTGATGCCCGGCGCTGATCGCACAAAGGCGCAGGCCTCGAACTGATTGGAGGTTCCGAGGCCGGATTTGAAGAACATCCACTGCGCCCCGACAATGCCCTGTTTATACCAGGGCAGCCAGGAATAGAGCGAAACCGGCTTCAGGCTGGTCTGCTGGAAATAGAATTCCATGTGATCCTGCAGATTGGCGCCGACGCCCGGCCGGTCCACCTTCACCTCGATGCCCATGTCTTGCAGATGCTGTCCTGGGCCTATGCCTGAGAGCATCAGCAGTTTCGGTGAGTTAAAGGAGGAGGCGGAGACGATGACTTCGCGGTTTGCCCTGACGATTTCGGTCTTGCCGCCGCGCTCGATTTCAACGCCCATCGCACGCCCGTTTTCAATCACCACTTTGCGAGCAAGGCAGCGAATCAATCGGACATTCTGCCGTTTCAGCGCGGGCTTCAGATAGGCAGTCGCGGCGGACCAGCGCCGGCCCGCCCAAGTCGTCTGCTCCATCAGGCCGAAGCCTTCCTGTTTGCGGCCGTTATAGTCCTCTGTCGCCTCGAAGCCTGCCTGCTTGCCGGCTTCGATAAAGGCATGGAACAAGGGATTTCGGGCATCGCCGCGTCGGACATGCAGGGGGCCGTCGGTCCCGCGCCAGCCCTCTTCACCGCCATGCGAATGCTCCATCCGCTTGAAATAGGGGAGCACGTCGGCATAGGCCCAGCCGTGGGCACCAAGTTCTTCCCAGCGATTGAAGTCCTCTGCGTGGCCCCTGACATAGACCATGCCATTGATCGAGGACGAGCCGCCGATGACCTTGCCGCGCGGCGCAGTGATGCGCCGGTTGTTCAGCTGCTTCTCCGGCTCGGAAAGATAGCCCCAATTGTAGCGGTTCATGCTCATCGGCCACGCAAGAGCGGCCGGCATCTGGATGAAGGGCCCAAAATCGCTGCCGCCGAATTCCAGCACGATGACCGAATGCTTGCCGTCCTCCGACAGCCGATAGGCCATGGCGGAGCCGGCGGAACCTGAGCCGATGATGACGAAATCTGCTTGCATGGCGAAGGGCTCCAGAAGGCTACAGGCGTAAATCGAAGCGGTATTGCCCCCTTGAGGGGGAGGTAATTCAATAAGGTGCCTGCACCGGCCCCATGCCGACATAGACCGTCTTCAGCTCGGAATAGTGCTCCAACGCAGCCAGCGAATTCTCGCGGCCGAAGCCCGATTGCTTGGAGCCGCCGAAGGGGATTTCGACCGGGCAGAGATTGTAGGTGTTGATCCACAACGTTCCGGCTTCGAGTTGATCGACGACGCGGTGCGCGCGGGTGAGGTCGGCGGTGAAAACGCCGCCGGAAAGGCCGAATTCGGTGGCGTTGGCGCGAGCGACCACCTCCACCTCGTTATCGAAATCCAGCACACACATGACTGGGCCGAAGATTTCTTCGCGGGCGATGGTCATATCGTCGGTGACGTCCGCAAAAACGGTCGGCTGTATGTAATAGCCTTCACCGGCGATATTGTTCGGAATGCCGCCGCCGGTAACAAGCCTCGCGCCTTCCGCCTTGCCCTTCTCGATGTAGGAGAGCACCTTCTCCCGCTGCGCCCAGGAGACCATCGGGCCGATCTGGGTGGTCTCGTCCATGGGGTCGCCGATCAGCATAGCCTCCGTGCGCATCTTGAGGCGCTTCAGAAATTCGGTCTTGATCTTTTTGTTGACGAAAACGCGCGTGCCGTTCGAACAGACCTGGCCGGTCGAATAGAAATTGCCGAGCATGGCGCCGCCGATGGCGCTGTCGAGATCGGCGTCGTCAAATACGATCAGCGGCGACTTGCCACCGAGCTCCATGGTGACGTGCTTCAGGCTTCCCGCGGCGGTTGCGGCGACCTTGCGGCCGGTCGGAACCGAGCCGGTGAGCGAGACCTTAGCGACATCGGGATGGTTGATCAGCAGCGGCCCGGTTTCCCGGTCCCCCTGGATGACGTTGTAAAGCCCCTTCGGCAGACCGGCCTCGATCAGGATCTCGGCGATCTTCAGCGCGCCGAGCGGGGTGTTTTCGGAAGGCTTGAAGATCATCGCATTGCCGGCCACCAGCGCTGGCGCGCCCTTCCAGCATGCGATCTGCTGCGGATAATTCCAGGCGCCGATGCCGACGCAGACGCCGAGCGGCACGCGCTTTGTATAGGCAAAATCGCCGCCGAGCGGGATGTACGAACCGTTGAGGCCGGCTGCGGCCGCCCCGCCGAAGAACTCGAAGCTATCGGCGCCCGAGGTCGGGTCTGCGACAATCGTCTCCTGGATCGGCTTGCCGGTGTCGAGGGTTTCCAGCTCGGAAAGCTCGCGATTACGCTCGCGCATGATCTCGGCGGCACGCCTCAGGATGCGGCCGCGTGCCGTGGGGCTCATCGCTGCCCATTCCGGCTGTGCCTGCTTGGCGCTGGCGATTGCCTTATCGACAATGGCAGGGGTTGCGGCATGCAGCCGTGCGATCACCTCGCCTGTCGCCGGATAGATGCTTTCGATGACGGTACCGTCAGTATCCTCGACATATTCCCCGTCGATGAAATGCGAGGCTTTCGGCTGGGCTTTGAGGGTCATTTTATATATCCTTTTGAAAGGCGGCCTTTCGGGAAAGCAGCGCAAGCAGCGTGTTGATGTAGTCCTCGGTGAGCGCGATCGAAGCTTCGATGCTGATCGGCGCCGATCTCAGACTTTGACGGATATAAAGACCGTCGATCATCGCGGCGGCGCCCTCGGCGATACGTTCTGCGTCTTCGCGCGGACACAGCGCCTTGAGGTTGGCAAGTAGATTGGAGCGCAGCCGCCTCGCATAGATGACGAGGAAGCGGCGCGTCTCCTCTGAGCGCTGCGCCTCGGCATAGAAGGCGAGCCAGGCGGCAATCGTCTCCGGCGCGAATTGATCGGCCTGGAAACTAACGCGGATAACGGCGGATAGTTTTCCCCGCGGCGTCTTTGCGGCCCTCAACGCCGTCACCGTGTTGTCGCGCAGTCGCTGTAGGTGAGTTCGGACAGTCTCGATCAGCAACTGTTCCTTACTGCCGAAGTAGTGGTGGGCGAGGGCAGGAGAAACGCCTGCCTGCTTGGCGATTTCGGACATGGTGACGGTCAGCGAGCCGTGATCGCCGATCACGCGCATCGCGGCATCCACAAGCGCCTTGCGGCGCACCGGTTCCATTCCAACTTTTGGCACAGGTCACCCCAACATTTACCGCATTGTATTTTTGATTGACTGATCAATCAACAAAAAAATCATTATGCCGGATTGATTAACATCAGAAATCTCCTGCCTCTTTCCGGGATATGTTCCTGTATCATATTTCGCCAAACGAGGAGGTGCAGTCATGGTCAATGTACTGGACGAAATTCCGCCATCCGCCATGCGGGACAAATGGGGATGGTTTGTTGCGCTTGGCGTGTTTCTGCTCATTTGCGGCGGGATCGCGCTCGGCAATCTTTTCATAGCCACAGTCGCATCGGTTTATTACATCGGCATGCTGATGCTCATCGGTGGCGTCATCCACCTGGCACATGCGTTTCAGGTCCGGGGATGGGAGCATATTCTCTTCTGGGTGCTCAGCGGCCTGATCTATACGATCGCCGGTATTCTTGCTTTCGCCAATCCCTTGCTCGCTTCGGCAGCGCTGACGCTATTTCTTGCCATCGCATTACTTATTGCCGGCACGTTTCGTGTCTGGGTTGGCCGCAAGCTGAAGCCGGAGCGGGGTTGGATATGGGTTGTCGTCGGCGGCGTGGTTACCGCGCTCGCTGGCGTTGCCATCGCTCTCGGCTGGCCAGTCAACAGTCTTTGGGTGCTTGGCCTATTTCTCGCGATCGACCTGATTTTCCAGGGCTGGACACTGATGGCCTTCGGCTTCGCTCTTAAGCGGTAGAGCGGCCACGAGGAGTGACGGACTACTACTTTTTGACAAGAGGTGTGAGCAGCGCTACTCTTGCCGCGCTGCTATAGGGGAGGGGAGCGGCGCCGGCTGACGTTGCGGTAGGCGCCACTATCCAGGGCGGACGTGTCGACCGATAGCGTCTTGCAGGCTCCGGTATCTGCTTTGGAATATATCTCCGGCAAAGGGCTGTGTTTAAGAACTAAAAAGGGAGGAATATCATGCCGATGGTAACGGTTTCGATCTCTCCGCTTCAAGCTGCCGGCATCCGCGCGGCCGTGGACACTGGCACTTATGCTTCGAGCAGCGAAGTCGTTCGCGAGGCCTTGCGCATGTGGGATGCCGCACGCAAGCGCGGTGATATTTGCGATGTGCCCCGTGCGGCCAATGAGCCCGACAATAATCCTGATGATATGGCAAAGAGTAGCCGCTGCGTTGCTGACATGTTTGCCGATTACGAGGCGGAAAGACGCCGGCATAACTGAGCGACGAACAGCATGTGCGCCGCGAGGCCATGGTCGCAGAGCGTTGGATTTAAGCGATTTCCCTATGGTTAATGCTCCTTTACCATTCATGAAACTTTCACATGCGGGAAAGGTTTCGTTGACGGTTGGGGCGCATCTTGGGCCGAAAACGCGATAAATCCAAAGTCTTATTAAAAACTTAGATCAAGATTCTTGAGTGGAGATTGGCATGTCCCTGACTGCCGCCGTCGAGCCAGGCGTGTTGCGCCGGTATGCCAGCGACCAGATTGTTACGCTTGCCAAACTTGTTATCGAAAATGCCTTCCAGCCAATTGTCGAGGCCGGCACAGGTGCGGTTTTCGGCTATGAATCCCTGATGCGCGGGCAAGAGCGTATCGGTTTCGACAGTCCGATGCAGATCCTCGATGAGGCTGAGCGGACGGGCCAACTCCTCGGGCTGGAACAGATGATGACAAGCCGGGCGCTGGCCAAGTTTGCGACCCTTGGCAATGCCGGTACCGCGACCCTGTTCCTCAATCTCGATGTCCGCCTGATCCCGCAGGGCGAAATGCTGGTCGGCGGTTTGTTGCAGCATATGAAGAAGGCTGGCATCGCACCGTCCTCCGTGTGCTTCGAATTTTCAGAACGTTTCGACAATACAAGCGTGCCCGAATTTTGCGGTCTGGTCACCAAGATGCGGGACGCCGGTTTCAAACTCGCGATCGACGATTTCGGTGTCGGCCATGGCGAGATGAAGCTGTTGTCGGACTATCCCGTCGATTATCTCAAGATCGACCGGTATTTCGTCTCCAACGTCGATCGCAGCGCTCGCAAGCGCCACATTTTGAGAAACCTCGTCAACATCGCCCACGTCCTCGGTACCCGCGTCATCGCCGAAGGCATTGAAACCGAGGAAGAGTTCCTGATCTGTCGCGAATTCGGCGTCGATCTTGTCCAGGGCTGGTTTATCGCTCGCCCGACGACATTCACCAACGAATTGAAGCCCAGCTTCCCGCATTTGCAGGATCTCGGCAAAATAGCGCGAAATAGTCAATCGCTGGACGAAATTCTCATCCGCAAACAGATCGAAGTGCTGCCGACGATCCGTGAGAACGACAGCATCGACAGCGTCTTCGAACTCTTCCGCCGCAATCCGCGCCGCGCCTATTTCCCCGTTGTCAACGCCAACGGCGAACCGCGCGGCATCATTCACGAGTACCAGCTCAAGGAATACATCTATCAGCCCTTCGGCCGCGACCTCCTAAAAAACAAAGTCTATGAGCGTTCGATCTCGCATTTCGTCGAAATGGCGCCGATCGTCGGTTTGGATTCCGATGCCGATACGCTGATGACAATCTTCGCCAATATGGAAAGCAGCAACTGCCTGATTGTCACCGAGGGCACGCATTATGCGGGCATCGTCTCGGCCGCCTCGCTGATCAAGGTTATCAACGAGAAGCAACTGAAGATCGCTCAGGACCAGAACCCGCTGACCGGCTTGCTCGGCAATCGCGCCATTCATGATTTCATGCAGAATGCAGGCCGAGACGGCGACGAGGTCAGGCATTTTTGCTATTGCGATTTCGACAATTTCAAACCGTTCAACGATGCCTACGGCTTCCATCTCGGTGACCATGCCATCTCGTTGTTTGCGGCACTGATGCGGCGATACTTCTTCGCAGAACGCCATTTTCTCGGCCATGTCGGCGGGGATGATTTCTTCATCGGCGTGAGCGGCTGGAAGGTTGAGGAACTGCGCGAGGTTCTAGATAGGCTGCTTGCCGATTTCCACGCCGATGTGTTGGAATTCTATTCGGCGGAAGATCGCGCCGCCGGCCGCATGCGCGGGCACGACCGCAGCGGCGCGGAGGCGCTGTTTCCGCTGATGCGTTGTTCCATCGGCATTCTCGAGCTGCCCGAAGGGCTGGTGATCGACGATATCAATCGCGTCAGCACGTCGATCGCCGGGATCAAGACGAAGGCGAAGGAAAACGAAATCGGCGTTGCATTCCTGAGCTTGGGCGAGACGAATTGACGCCCTCCCACTCCCGCTTCTTTTCAAGCGGCATGCGCTAAACTATCTCAACTGCTTTGCCGGGAGAGGAGAAATGAGCCATGGCCTTGCCGTCTGAAATGCGTTTTGTGGATTTGCCTTCCTTCGGCGCGCCCGAGGTCATGACGATTGCCCGCAAGCCTCTGCCGGTATTGAAAGACGGCGAAATTCTCGTTCGTGTCGAAGCGGCCGGCGTCAACCGGCCGGATGTGGCTCAGCGCCAGGGCATTTATCCTCCGCCGAAGGATGCAAACCCCGTCCTCGGTCTGGAGATCGCCGGCGAAATCGTCGATGTCGGGCGCGGTGTCACAGAATTCGCAATCGGCAACAAAGTCTGCGGCCTCGCCAATGGCGGCGCCTATGCCGAATATTGCGTTCTCCCGGCTGGCCAGGCGCTGCGGTTTCCAAATGGTTATGACGCCGTTCGCGCGGCCGCACTGCCCGAGACGTTTTTCACCGTCTGGGCTAATCTCTTCCAGATGGCCGGCCTTACCGAAGGCGAGAGCGTGCTGATCCACGGTGGTTCCAGCGGTATCGGGACGACCGCGATCCAGCTTGCCAAAGCCTTCGGCGCTACGGTTTACGCCACAGCTGGCTCAAGGGACAAATGCGATGCCTGCGAGAAGCTCGGCGCGAAACGGGCGATCAATTATAAAGAAGAAGACTTTGCCGACGTCATCAGGGCGGAAACCGGCCAGGGGGTCGATGCCGTCCTCGACATGATCGGCGCCGCCTATTTCGAGAAGAACCTGGCCTCGCTTGCCAAGGACGGTTGCCTGTCGATCATCGCTTTCCTTGGCGGTGCGGTGGCTGAAAAGGCCAATCTGCAGCCGATCATGGTCAAGCGTCTGACAGTCACTGGCTCGACTATGCGCCCGCGCACCGCAGAAGAAAAACGCGCCATCCGCGATGATCTCCTCTCCCAGGTCTGGCCGCTGCTCGACGAAGGCACCGTCGCGCCCGTCATTTTCCGAACCTTTGCCTTCGAAGATGTCATCGAGGCGCACAAGCTAATGGAGACCAGCAATCACATCGGCAAGATCATGCTGAAGTTGGCTTGAGGGTCGACGACATCACGACGGCGACGAGGCCGGGCATGGCCATTAATCCATAGAGCCATGTGGCCGCCGACATGCTGCCCGGGATGCCGCCGGGGTCGGCAAGACCAGCGCCGTTGACTATGACGCCGGCGAGGGAAGAACCGAACGCGCCGCCCAGCGACTGAACCGTCGAAATGGCCGCCGATGCCTTGTCCTGCTCGAAATTGCCGACGAGGCCGATGACTTTGGTGACCAGATGAGCCCAGCCAAGGCCGACGCCGAAGCCCATCAAGAACATGGCGAGGACAGCCGGGCCGACCAGAAAAGGATCGCCGGACGGATTGTCCCTCGCCAGAAAAAGAATGAGCGAGGCCGTGGCAGCAGTTTCAAGTATGCAGCCGACGATGATTGCGACACTGGCCCGCTTTCCCGAAAACGATGCGCTGAGAAAGGCGGCGAGGGTCCAACCGAGCGCGACCAAAGCGACCAGATAGCCTGAAACCAAAGGTGCCACGCCATGTAGGGTCTGCAGGAAATAGGGAATGTAGATATCGCTGGTCAGCACCATCATCAGCGTGAACATTATCAGATAGAGCCGGGATATCGGCCTACCGATCATGACCGCGCCCTGCGGCAGAAGCCGGTTCGCGCTTTTTCGTTCGACAGAAAGCATGACGACAATGGAAGCCATTGAAATTGCGAGGAGTATGATCTTGCTCGATATATGCTCGGTGGTTCCGGCGACGCTCATTAACAAAACCGTGGCAAGCAGAAGTGCAATCTGAAGGATTGGCGTCTTCTGTTGCGCCCGACCATCCTCGACGAGCGGCAGCAGCCATCGTGCCGAGATGGCCATGACGCCCGCCAGCGGTACGAGAACGACAAAGGCCTCGCGCCAGGAGCTGCCCTGGGAAAACAGTCCGCCCAAGGTCGGACCGAGCACGGTCGCGACACCCCATATGGCGGCATAAAGTGTCGATGCTTTCCGCCATAGCGGTTGTGGATAGACGAAACGGATGAAAGCATAGCCGAGAGCGCCAAGCATGCCGGCGCCAAAACCTTGCACTGCCCGACCGGCAAGCACAACCTCTATCGCCGGCGCGACGGAGCAGATCAGGTTTCCGGCACCGAATATCAGTGCTGCCGCGACGTAGACGGCGCGCAGACCAATGCCTCTGGGCCGTGTCGCGACCGTGATTGAGCCCAGCACGCCCGCCGCAACGAAAAGTGTTGTCATCCAGGAAAACAGCGCCAGGCCGCCGATGTCGCGAACGATGGACGGCGCGATTGTCGCGGTGATGTAGGATTCGACGGCATAGAGCACGACGCCGCCGCCGAGCATCAGCGTTGCGGGCAGGAGCGTAGGCGAAAAGAGTGAGAAGACAGAGGCGGATCTTGACGTGACTGTTTGTTCGATGCTCGACATCGGTTGGTCCTCGGCATTTTCCGTAGCGAATAATTATTTTCCAAGTTATAAATTGGAAAATCACATAGCTTCAAAATTAAAACAAGCGGAAACTTGGAAAAATGCGTCAATCACCGGTCAACCGAATTCTGATCCTGTTGAAAACCGAGGGTCCGCAGCTCGCATCGACGATCGGCAGTTCGCTTGGCATATCATCGGAAGCGGCGCGCCAGCAACTGACGAAGATGGCGGAGGAGGACCTGGTCGAGCCGGTAACGGAAGCGGCATCCGGCAGAGGTAGGCCGCGCCAGCTCTGGCATCTGACGCCGGCCGGCAATAGTCGCTTCCCCGACGGTCACGCCGACCTAACCGCGACGCTTCTGACGACCATGGTAAACCAGTTGGGACAGGGGGCGGTGGATGCGGTGATTTCTGCTCGTGAAGCGGAGGCGTTGAAACGCTACCGCGGCGAGATCGATATCACCGCCGACCTGCCGTCACGCGTCGCCGCACTTGCGGCTATCCGCACACGCGAGGGATATATGGCTGACCATTGGCGGGAAGAGGATGGCTCGCTTGTGCTGGTCGAAAATCACTGCCCGATCTGTGCCGCCGCAACGGTATGCGCCGGTTTCTGCCGGTCGGAGCTCGAGACGTTTCGTGCGACACTTGGAGCAAACGTGGAGCGCGAAGAGCACATCCTCCTCGGCGCACGACGGTGTGCCTATCGCATTCGAGTGATTTAGGCAAGCTTTCCAGGCTACCACGGCGGCTATCCATCGCGAGTATCAATTCCGCTGGGTCGATCGCCGCTCGTCACGGAAGTCACAAATTCCTGCACGCGTTTCACTTCATATGACGATTGGCATTCCTCGGTGCAGCGGCTATCAGTAGGTATCCCACAAATCAAAGAGCGCTTCCCATTATGTCCAATCCCGTCTGCGTCGAAATCACCCGTGGAAATCTCGTAGAAAGCCGTCACCGCGGTTCGGTCGCTGTGATTGATGGCGATGGGAAGGTCGTGCTGTCGCTTGGTGATATCGAGAGGAGCGTGTTTCCCCGTTCGGCGTGCAAGGCGATGCAAGCCTTGGCATTGGTCGAAAGCGGAGCGGCGGATGCCTATGGCTTCGGCAACACTGAGTTGGCACTGGCTTGCTCCTCTCACAGCGGTGAAGATGCGCATGTGGCACTGGCTGCCTCCATGCTGGCCCGCGCGGGCCGCGATGTCAGCACGCTGGAATGCGGCGCACATTGGTCCTCCGACCAGAAGACGCTCATTCACCAGGCGCGCACCATCAACAAGCCGACGGCGCTGCACAATAACTGTTCGGGCAAACACTCCGGCTTTGTCTGCGCCTGTTGCCATCAGGGCATCGATCCCAAGGGCTACGTCGGCTACGACCATCCGCTGCAGCAGCAGATCCGCGCGACGATGCAGAGCCTGACGGGCACGCCGCTCGGTCACGATAATTGCGGCACCGACGGATGCTCCATCCCAAATTATGCCGTGCCGCTCAGAAACTTGGCACATGGTTTCGCCAAGATGGCGACGGGCAATGGCCTGGAACCGGCGCGCGCCAAGGCCTCGCGCCGCCTGTTCGAGGCCTGCATGGCCGAACCCTTCTACGTTGCCGGCACTGGTCGCGCCTGCACCAAGCTGATGCAGATCGCGCCCGGCCGCATCTTCGCAAAGACCGGCGCCGAAGGCGTCTTCTGCGCCGCAGTTCCCGAACAGGGCGTCGCTATTGCGGTCAAAGCCGATGACGGCAACGGCCGTGCCGCGGAAGTCATGGTTTCGGCCACGCTCGCCCGTTTCTTTGAAAGAGGCAGCGACGTCCATGCCGGTCTGGCGGCGATGGCCAATAAGGCACTCAGCAATTGGAACGGCATTCACGTCGGCGACATCAGAGCGACCGCGACGTTGACTTCATAGGGCGGCTTGGCATCACGGCGAAACTGAGGGTTTGCCGGGCAAAAATCGCAGAGTCGAAGGCGTCGAACCGCCCAGGCCCTGTGAATCAGCCATTTGGGCAAGCGCCAAGTCTTCCGGAAAGTCGTATAACTGTGCCAGCCGCCGATCCAACAATTTCAGTTCTTCCTCCAAAGCAGGTCGGCGGAAATCGGGTAGAACCTGCAAGCCATATTCCAGCACGGCGCGCAGGCGGCGCGCGATCTGGAAGTTTTCTGCGCCATAGAGCCGAATTTCGCTGAAGGTCAACTTTACGAAATCCTCCCAGTCCGGGGTCCTGCAGATAACCCGCAGTTCTCCCGATTGGTTCAAGACCGTTTCTCGAGTCAGGTTTCGCTTACCTACGAAGCAAAGCAGGCGCTGCAATTGATCGATCGCGAGCACCGCGGTCGTTGGATCATTTATCGCCTTTGAGAGGGCCTTGATGGCAATGTCCACGATGATCCTGAAGGCGAATGTCGCGTCTTGTTCAAGGGTCCGTTCTGGTCCGAAGGCGACCATGGATTTCAGGACGGATTCCTCGGGAAATCGACTGCCGTACAATCGAAAGAGGGGCTCGCCAGAGGCCACAAAATCACCGATCCTCGGGACCAGTTCGACGACCGACAGCGTTTTCTCGGCCAATGACAGCAAGGCCTTTTTATTGATTGCCACGATGATGGCGGGCCGTCCACTGTAGAGGATGACCTTGTCTGGCCGAGCGCTTGGTCTCGGATCGATGGTGATGGCGTCAGCTTCGTTTGTCGCCATCGTCGGGTAGACGTCCTCGATGACCGCGCGACCATCCTCGCTAACCAGCAAGACAATGCTCACCGGTCGCAAGAGACGGGCGGCGTAGTCGATCAAATAAAGGAAGGCGGCTATTGACAGAAAACCCAAAAGACTCGCGATACCGATGACGGCATGCTCGGCGTCGGTTTCCAGTCTTGCGAGCGCGCCAGTTGCAAACAGCAGCGTGAACACGAAAAGCCCGACAGTAAATCGGATGGCGTTGTCGCGGAGCAAGGTTGTCGCGATGATCCTAGGCGTCAGTTGACCACCAGCGATCTGGATCGCGACAAGCAGCGACCCAAACGTAAAGACGACGAACGTCAGCGTCATCGTGATAATCGTTTCCAGCAGCCTCTGCGAGCCCGCCACGCCCCATGGCCAGGGCTCGATCCAAATCAACCACTGCTTAAACAGATAGACCATGCGAATTGCTAGGAGGTAGAGAAGTAAGGCGATAAACGGTACGAGCCACAAGGAAGACTTGATGTAGCTTTTCAAGCTATACAGCCGGTTCCAGCCCATTTTGGTTCCCTCAGTATCCGAGCGGGCACCATGGCCGCATCACAGATTGCTGTCGAAAAACAATGATCGTGCTGTTTGAATTTCAAAGCATTGATGCCGATCAATCAAGTTGGCCAATGAGATTGCACGCTTGTACATTTGTGTATTTGCCTTCTGCCTGGATCGGAGGAAGACGCCGGGGCTGATGCACGCCGAATCACGGAAGTCGCGCGGCGTAACGTCGACATGACATCGCCAGTTAGCTTCATACTGGCACGGCCCGATTACAAATCTGGAACTGAGGGCAGTTCTTCCTATTGGCCGTCCAAAGCGCCATCGCTCATTACATGATGTCGCGAGAAGTCTGGCTACCGCCTTGTACTTGATCTGCGCTTTTCTCGCCGACAGGCGGCGTTGGCTGCACTTCAATCGTCAGTACGGAAAATAGGAACCCGTGCGCTGCGATAAGGCGCGAGGCTTACCTCCGCCATACCTGACGGCACGACTATGCCAGAGACTGCCGTGACAGGCAGGATATTGCAGGGAGAGGCGGCATCCAGCTTCTCCTGGGTCACCATCACATAGGTCTCCGCGGAGCATTGCGCGATATGCCGCTTGATGGCCGCCTCCTCGAAATCGCCGGTCGACAGGCCGTGGACGGGGTGGATGGCGGTGACGCCTAAAAAGAAGATGTCCGGCCGCACCTGCGATATTGCCCCCATCGCCACGGCACCCGTCGTCACCATCGAGTGCTTGTAGAGCTTGCCGCCGATCAGGATTACCTCGGCCGTCGGATGATGTTCCAACTCGCCCGCGATCGTCGGGCTATGGGTCACGACGCTGAAGGCAAAATTCCTGGGCAGGTGACGGGCGATTTCCGCGGTCGTCGTGCCGCCGTCAAGAAACACCGTCCGTCCTGGTCGAACCATCTTTGCCGCGTAAGCGCCTAGTTGCCGCTTCACATCAGGCGACACGCTTCGCCGCGCCGAGAAATCCGGCAGCTCTGGTGCGAGCGGTAACGCGCCGCCGTGCACGCGCTTCAGCAATCTTTCCGCTGCCATCTCCCGCAGGTCCCTGCGGATCGTGTCTTCGGATAGGCCGAGATCGTCGGCCAATGCCTTGGCGATCACCTGACCGTCGCGGCGCAGGATATCGAGGATGAGGGTCTTTCGCTGGCCTGTAAGCATGCCGGTTTCCGCATAATAACTCACGAAATATCGCGAAACTATCAGAATTGAATCGACAATCAAGAAATTTTGCGCATATTCGTGCAATTTCATGCAGGAAGCAGGAGGAAGAGGAGATGTGCCATGTTGATCTTGATTGCTGGACCGTATCGTTCCGGAACCGGGGACGATCCCCGGAAGATGGCCGAGAATCTGAAGCGGCTGGAGGAGCCAGCTTATGCATTGTTCAGGGCCGGCCATCTGCCCATGATCGGTGAATGGGTCGCTTTGCCGGTTTGGCACGCCGCCGGCGGCACGTGTATCGGCGACGATCTCTATGAAGAGATATTCCACCCGACGGCGGGCCGGCTGCTGCAATTGTGCGAGGGCGTTCTTAGGCTCCCGGGCGACTCGAAGGGAGCCGACAACGACGTGCGCATCGCTAACGAACGGGGAATCCCAGTCTGGTACAGGCTGGAGGACGTGCCAGGCTGCGCCTAGTGGGCTGGTTATTCGGCCCTCGTCGTGCAGTATTGCCCCCCGGTCTGCGCGTCCCCTCATAGGGGCGGCGCGCAGACGACATCCATCAAAAGCTTTCATAGCCAATATCGGCGTCAGCCACTTCCGTATTTCCTCGGTCGCCATTAACCTCGAGCAAGATCGAGGAGGAAATGGAAATGCTGAATTTGTATTTCGCACCGGGTAGTTGTGCGCTTGCCAGCGTGATAGCGCTCGAAGAGTCGGGGCTTGACTACGAGGCGCGGCGCATCAATTTAGCAAGCGGAGAGCAGCGTTCGCCGGAATATCTGGCGGTCAACCCCAAGGGTCGTGTTCCGGCACTGGTGACCGACAAGGGCGTCGTGACGGAAAACGTCGCGATCCTTGGCTATGTAGCCCAGATCGCGCCGGCTGCCTGCCTCGCTCCGCTTGACGATCCCTTCGAATTTGCCCGTATGCAGGCCTTCAACAGCTATCTCGCCTCGACCGTGCATGTGAACCACGCACATAAAGGGCGCGGTTATCGTTGGACGGACGATGCGGCGGCGATCGAAGCGATGAAGGTCAAGGTGCCCCAGACCATGAGCGAGAGCTTCGCGTTGATCGAGGAGAAGATGCTGGAAGGCCCTTGGGTGATGGGTGAGCAATATACCGTCGCCGACGGTTATCTTTTCACGCTGGCAAGCTGGTTGCCGGGCGACGGCGTCGATCGAACCCAGTTTGAAAAGGTGAGCGCGCACCATGCGCGCATGTTGGAGCGTCCCGCCGTGCAAAGGGCCGTCGCCCTCGCGCAGGTTTGATCAACTGGCATCGAAAGCAGTTCGCAATTTCTTCGGCGCCCGGAACAGCCAGGCCTCGATCAGCCGCAGTTGCAGTTCGTCATCGCCGATAGCGGCGATGCGCAGTGGCAGCGACGGCCAGCCGACATAGTGATCCGACTGGAAATAGATCTCCGGCGCCATCTCGATTAGCTGCTCCTTGCGATCAATCGGCAGCGCCAGCACGATCGTTTCGTCATTCTTGATCGAAACAAAAGCCTTCCCGCCGACCTTCAGAGCTGGCGTCCCATAGTGGGTGCTGACCTCGACCTCGCGCAGGCGGGCTTTCGCGGCAATGCGCTGAAGGCGCTGGGAAATTGCGTCGGTATCGGTGCTTATTGCCATACTGCGTTACCCCGCTCCGGTGATACAACGTCCAAAACCATACATAAGCGGAAGAGATAGCCGAAGAGCCGGTTGGGATGGATTAGCGTTGTGAGATGTTTCGCTCTTTCGTCATAGGCATTCCTTCAATCTTATATCTTGCTTTTCCGCGTTCCGTCCCAAATCCTCCGGCATCAGCGGCAGGTCGGCCAGTTCCTCCAGCGACATGGCCGCCAGGGATGGATGCTGTAATGGATCGTCCTCGGGCTCGCTGTTGTCGTGCGCCAGGCCACTGAAGAAAAACTTCAGTATCGACATGACATGCCTCCTCGTTCTTCCGCAGCGATGCGCCTAGGAGCGCGTCGGGCAACGGGAATGATGTCGGTTCCGCTTTGTGCTGCAATAATCGCGCGCATCCCGCGGCTTTTCAATTGAGAATGCCGGCATGTTGCTATAGATATTCTATATGAAAAATCTCAACAGCGTTCATCTGAACGGTCTCCGGGCTTTGGAGGCCGTGGGGCGGCTCGGGTCATTGCAGGCGGCTGCCGATGAGCTCGGCGTGACCATGGGTGCCGTCAGCCAACAAGTGATCAAGGCCGAGGCGCAATTAGGGCGGCCGGTTTTCGAGCGCACGACGAAGGGCATGGTGGTGACGGAGGCGGGCATCTCGGTCCTGGCGCGCCTCGGGGAGGGATTTCAGGCACTGTCCGCGGCCGTGACTACTGCACAGCACCGTGACGATAATATTCTCACTATCTCTGTCGCGCCGGTCCTCGCCGCCCGCTGGCTGGTGCACCGGCTGGATCGTTTCGCAAAGCGCCATCCAGACATCCGCCTGCGCATTGACGCGACCACGCAACTCGTCAATCCAGCGACATCGGATGTCGACATTGGCATCCGAGTCGGTAGTGGGCACTGGCCGGGCGTCAAATCCGAACTGCTATTGGCGCAGGAAATCTTTCCAGTCGTCACGCCGCAAATCGCCGCGACACTTAAGGAACCTGCCGACCTGCTGGACGTGCCGGCCGTGATTGACGGACACGCCATGTTTTCCTGGCATGTCTGGCTCAGAGAGGCAGGCCTTTCCGGCAGATGCATGGAAGAGCGGCATATCTTCAACGATGCCTCGCTCTGTCTCGATGCGGCCATGGCCGGCCAGGGAGTGATGCTTGCCTGGCAGACCTTGGCGGCCTATGCGCTGCAACAGAAATGCCTCGTCGATCCCTTCGGTATCCGCGCCAAAACCGGCTTTGGCCATTATTTCATCACCGCCGAAGGCGTTCCGGAAGCAAAAAAGGTCACCGCTTTCAAAGCCTGGATCCGCGAGGAGATGGAACAGAGTATGCGGCTCTTCCGGTAAATGCTGCTCAGACCGGCTCATTGCCGCGCGTTGCCTGCATCGCCTTATAGGCGCTTCGCGACTGGCAGCGCTCGATCCAATTCTTCACGTTCGGATGGCTATCAAACAAGGCCTGTTCAGTCTGCGCATAGCGCAGCACCTCTGCGAGATTGAGGTCGGCGACGGTGAAGCGATCGCCCAGAAGGTACGCCTTGCCCGCCAGGTGCTTTTCCAGCACGTCGAGTGGCCGCTTCAGCGACCGGCAGGCAACCGCGATCCCGGCTTTGCCGGCATCGGTGTTCTCTTGTGAACGGTCGTAGATGCGTACGAGGGCCACGGAATAAGGCTCTACCTCCGTTGCCGCCCACATGGTCCACATGCCGAGCAGACCCTCTTCCTCCACCGTCTTCCCCGATAGCGGTCCGCCGTATTTGCGGGCGAGATAGAGATTGATGGCAAGCGATTCATGCATGACAAGATCGCCGTTCTTGATGCTCGGGATCATGGCCATAGGATTGACCGCCAAGAACTCAGGCGACATGGTGTTGAGCGGCGCATCAGGGCTCATGGGATTGTCGAGCCGACTAGCCTGCATCACCGGCACGGATTGAAAGGGTATGCCAAGCTCCTCCGCCATCCAATAGTTGCGGGAGGCGCGTGAGCGATAGACGCCGTAAATTGTCAGCATAGCAGGTCTCCAAAAATTGAGTCGGATGGAGGTTATGGGCGGATTTCGGTGAACGGTAGGGCTCCCCGTTCATATCTGCAATGAAAGGTTTTGATGGGTGCGTCGGGCAAGCACGAAAATGTCCTCCAATCGCCCATAATCTTTGCAAATCATGCCGTTTGCTCGTCGCCTTCGTTCGGAAATTAGCGAGGGTGCATGCTAACATGACAGAGCGTTTTCATCGGATGCGGTAGGAGGCATTCGGCGAATAGGCGCATGCGCAATTGGTAACTGCGATCTCGGGAGGAGAGCAGATGCTTGCGACCAGTGTATCGCTTGACGACAAATATACAGCAGATGAAGGCCGCGTTTTCATGACCGGCCTGCAGACCTTGGTGCGTCTGCCGATGACGCAGATGCGGCGCGACCGCGCTGCCGGTCTAAACACCGCAGCCTTCATATCCGGTTATCGCGGTTCACCGCTCGGCGGCTACGACCAGCAGCTTCTGAAAGCCAAGACCTATCTCGACGCACATGACGTCACCTTCCAGCCGGGCATCAACGAAGACCTTGCAGCCACGGCCATCTGGGGCACGCAGCAGGTCGGCCTGTCGCCCGGCGTGCGCAAGGATGGCGTGCTCGGCATCTGGTACGGCAAGGGTCCAGGCGTCGACCGCTCCGGTGACGTGCTGAAACACGGTAATGCCGCCGGCACGTCGAAACATGGTGGCGTCCTCTGTTTCGCTGGTGACGATCATTCCGCCAAATCCTCCACCATGCCTCATCAGACCGACCATGATTTCATGTCGGCGGTCATTCCGGTTCTCTACCCGTCCTCCATCCATGAATTCCTCGAATACGGCCTGCTCGGCATCGCCATGTCGCGCTATTCCGGCTGCTGGGTCGGTATGAAGTTCATAGCCGACACGATCGAGACAACAGCGGCCGTCGATCTCTCCGGCGAGAAGCGGCAATTCGTGCTGCCGACCGATTTCGAACTGCCGCCCGGCGGCCTCAATCTGCGCTGGCCCGACCCGCCGCTCGTCCAGGACGACCGGCTACAGACTTATAAGGCCTACGCCGCCATCGCTTTTGCCCGCGCCAATCGCGTCGACGAGATTATTCACGATGTGCCGAATGCCCGCCTCGGCATAATTTCCTCCGGCAAGGCCTATGAGGACGTGTTGCAGGCGCTGCGCGAACTCGAAATCGGCCCCAGGGAAATGGCCGCGATCGGCCTGCGCATCCTAAAAGTCCGTATGCCCTGGCCGCTGGAGCCGGAGGCCGTCAGGCACTTCTCCGAAGGGCTGGACGAGGTGCTAGTCGTCGAGGAGCGGCGTGAGATCATCGAAAACCAGATCAAGCAGCAGCTCTTTAATTGGCGCGCCGACGTCCGCCCGCGCATAGTCGGCAAGTTCGACGAACACGACAAACCCTATCTCAGCCTGTCGGCGGCGCTGACCGTTGGCTCAGTGGCGAGGGCCATTGCCGGGCGCATCGTCAAACTCGACCTCGATTCTTCCCTCCACGATCAGATTGCTGCCAAGCTTGCCTATCTCGCCGAACGCGGCCAGATCAGCCGCACACACGTCGCACCCCTGCAGCGCACGCCGTTCTTCTGTTCCGGCTGTCCGCACAACACGTCGACTCGAGTTCCCGAAGGCAGCCGCGCCATGGCCGGCATCGGCTGTCACTATATGGTCACCTGGATGGACCGCAACACCGAAACTTTCTCGCAAATGGGCGGCGAGGGTGTGCCATGGACGGCAATTGCCCGCTACACCGACGAGAAGCACATGTTCGTAAATCTCGGTGATGGCACCTATTTCCATTCCGGCATTCTCGCCATCCGTCAGTCGGTCGCCGCCAAGGTCAATGTCACCTATAAGCTGCTTTACAACGACGCTGTCGCCATGACCGGCGGCCAGCCAATCGACGGCTATCTGACGCCCCAGCTCTTGACCCGCCAGTTGCACGGCGAAGGTGTCTCGCCGATCTATCTGCTCGCGGAAAATCCTGCGGCCTACTCGTCATCGGACCTGGCTCCTGGCGTCAAAGTTCTGCATCGCGACAATATCAATCAGGTCATGCTGACGCTACGCGAGACCGAGGGTTGCTCGGCGATCGTCTACGTCCAGACCTGTGCCGCGGAAAAGCGCCGGCGCAGAAGCCGCGGCCTATTGGAAGACCCGGCCAAGCGCGTCTTCATCAATCCGGCTGTCTGCGAGGGCTGTGGCGATTGTTCGGTGCAATCCAACTGCATTTCCGTCGAGCCGCTGGAGACGGAGTTCGGCCGCAAACGGCAAATCAACCAGTCGAGCTGCAATAAAGACTTCTCCTGCGTCAAAGGTTTCTGCCCCTCCTTCGTCACCGTCCATGGTGGCAAGCGTCGCAAGCGCGTGGCGCTCGAGCGTGCGGATGCCGAGGTTCCGATGCCCGAGGTGCCTTTGATCGGCGATCGTCCCTGGAACATCGCTATCGCCGGCGTTGGCGGCACCGGCATTTTGACGATCGGTGCGATCCTCGGCATGGCCGCCCATCTCGACGGCAAAGTTCCGATGATCCTCGACATGGCCGGCCTCGCGCAGAAGGGCGGCGCGGTCATGAGCCATCTGCGCATCGGCTACAGTGAGGCAGACGTCACGTCTTCGCGCATCGTCAATGGCGGCGCCCATCTGCTCCTCGCTGCCGACGAAGTGGTCGGCGCCTCCAAGGATGCGATTACGCTCTGCGCGTCGAACCGCACGACGGCCATAGTCAATACCGGCCTGATGCCGGTTGCCGACTTTGTTCGCAATCGCGACTTCGATTTTAAGATTGGCTCGGTGCAGCATGCGATCGCGAAGACCGTCACCGATAAATCCGTTTTCCTCGATTTTAGCCATGTGGCAACCGCGGTTACTGGGGACGCCATGTCGACCAATATCCTTCTGACCGGCTTTGCCTGGCAGCGCGGTTTGTTGCCGCTTTCGCTGCAGGCCATCGAGAAGGCGATCGAGCTGAACGGCGTTGCAGTGAAGGCTAGCCTCGCCGCCTTCCACTGGGGCCGTCTGCTGGCAAGTGATCCGCAATCCGTGCACGAGATGATGACGGAGCCGGATGCCGGAAAGACGCTGGCAGAGATGTGCCTCGACGAGCTGATTGCCCATCGCAAGGAGCATCTGACCGCCTATCAGAACGCTGCGCTTGCCGATCGCTATCACGCCTTTGTCCAGCGCGCCACCGTTGCGGCGGCAAGGGAACGGCTTTCAGACAAGGTGCCTTTTGCCGTCGCCGTCACCTATGCGCGTGTGCTGGCCTATAAGGATGAATATGAGGTAGCGCGGCTGCTGACAGATCCTGCTTTCGAGGCCCACTTGCGCGACGAAATGGAAGGCGATTTCAAGCTGGCCTTCAACCTCGCCCCGCCGATCCTGAGCGGCGAGGACCCGAACGGCCGGCCGAAGAAGCGTGAATTCGGCCCCTGGATATTGCCGCTGCTGCGCCGGCTCGCGCCCATGAAGCGGTTGCGTGGCACTCCGTTTGACCCCTTCGGCTATCTGCCGGAGCGCCGGCTCGAACGCCGGTTGATCAGTGAATACGAGGCGATTGTCGACCGCGTTCTCAACGGTCTGCGCGCGGACAATGAAACGGCGGCCCTAACCATACTGTCATTGTTCGGTGAGATTAGAGGCTTCGGGCTGATCAAAGAGGCTGCAGCTCGCAAAGTCATGGCGCAGATCTCCGAGAAGCTGAAGACCTATGAAATGCCGGAGGAAAAGCGCCACGTTCCAGCCGATGCGGCGTGATGGCGGGCGAGGAGAGAGTATTAACCCAGGAGCTGCATAGCCGCTCTGGATCATCCATCGGAAAAAGCGGGAGGAGAAAGCAAATGTATGCTGGGGGATTGAACTTCGCGCTCGGCGAGGAGATCGAGGCGCTGCGCGAGAGCGTACGCCGCTTTGCCGGCCAGCGTATCGCACCGCATGCCGACGAGTTCGATCGCAACAACGGTTTCCCGATGGGCCTATGGCGGGAGATGGGCGATCTTGGACTGCTTGGAATCACCGCCGACGAAGCATTTGGTGGGGCCGGCCTGGGCTATGTCGCGCATGCCGTCGCCATGGAGGAAATCAGCCGCGCCTCGGCCTCGGTTGGCCTGAGTTATGGCGCCCATTCCAATCTCTGCGTCAACCAGATCAACCGCAACGGCACCGACGAACAGAAGGCGCGCTACCTGCCGAAGCTGATTTCCGGCGAACACATCGGCGCGCTCGCCATGTCCGAGCCCGGCTCAGGCTCCGACGTCGTCTCGATGAAGCTTCAGGCTGAAAAGCGTGGCGACCGCTATGTGTTGAACGGCAGCAAGATGTGGATCACCAACGGCCCGGATGCCGACGTTCTGGTTGTCTATGCCAAGACCGCGCCAGATGCCGGCCCGCGCGGCATCACCGCTTTCCTGGTCGAGAAGGGTTTCGAGGGTTTCTCGGTAGGCCAGAAACTCGACAAGCTCGGTATGCGCGGCTCCGCCACCTCCGAGCTGGTTTTTATCGATTGCCAGGTGCCGGCGGAGAATGTGTTGGGTCAGATCGATGGTGGCGTCCGCGTGCTGATGTCCGGCCTCGACTATGAGCGCGTTGTCCTGTCCGGCGGCCCGCTCGGCATCATGGCCGCCTGCATGGATGTCGTGCTGCCCTATCTACATGAACGCAGGCAGTTCGGCCAGCCGATCGGCGAATTCCAGCTTATGCAGGGCAAACTTGCCGACATGTATGTGACGATGAATGCCGCCCGCGCCTATGTCTATGCGGTCGCCGCCGCCTGCGATCGCGGCGAAACCAATCGCAAAGACGCTGCCGGCTGTATCCTCTACGCCGCCGAGAAAGCGACTGCCGTGGCGCTCGAATGTATCCAGGCCCTCGGCGGCAATGGCTACACCAACGACTATCCAGCCGGTCGGCTGTTGCGCGATGCCAAGCTCTACGAAATCGGTGCCGGCACCTCCGAAATCCGCCGCATGTTGATCGGGCGGGAGCTGTTTGCCGAGACCATCTGATTTTGAATTTTCACGCCCGATTTTTGGTGATGCTGCATGACCGTCCTGAAATCACAAATCTCAATGCATACGGACCGTTTCAGGGACAATCGCGCCGCGATGCTGGAGGCGATCGGGGTGACCGAGGCGGCGGCCTTGCGGGCGGCGGAAGGTGGCGGCGTTCAGGCGCGTGAGCGGCATGTCAATCGCGGTAAGATGCTACCGCGTGACCGGGTGGTCGGACTGATCGATCCGGCGACGCCTTTCCTCGAAATCGGCGCGACGGCCGCGCACGGCATGTATGGCGATGAAGCGCCGGGTGCCGGGCTGATCGCCGGGATCGGCCGCGTGGTCGGTCGCGAATGCATGATCGTTTGCAACGACGCCACCGTGAAGGGCGGGACCTATTATCCGATCACGGTAAAGAAGCATTTGCGGGCGCAGGAGATCGCGGCGGAGAACAGTCTCCCCTGCCTCTATCTGGTCGATTCCGGTGGAGCCAACCTCCCCAACCAGGACGAAGTCTTTCCGGACCGCGATCATTTCGGCCGCATCTTCTACAATCAAGCCAATATGTCGGCTGCGGGCATTCCGCAGATCGCCGTGGTAATGGGTTCATGTACCGCCGGCGGAGCCTATGTGCCGGCCATGTCCGACGAGACTATCATCGTCGAGGGGCAGGGGACGATCTTTCTAGCCGGGCCGCCGCTGGTCAAGGCTGCCACCGGCGAGGTGGTGTCGGCTGAGGATCTCGGCGGCGGCGATGTGCACACGCGCCTTTCCGGCGTCGCCGACTATCTGGCACGGGATGATGCCCATGCGCTTGCCTTGGCGCGGCAAGCCGTCGCCAATCTCAATCGCCACAAGCCGACGATTGTCGAGCTGTGCACACCGGAGCCGCCGCTCTACGACCCGGAGGATATTCTCGGTATAGTGCCCGCCGATCTGCGCACTCCCTACGATGTGCGCGAAGTCATCGCGCGCATTGTCGATGGCTCGCGCTTTGATGAATTCAAGGCGCGCTATGGCGCGACGTTGGTCTGCGGCTTTGCCCATATCCACGGCATCCCCGTCGGTATCATTGCCAACAATGGCGTTCTGTTTTCGGAATCGGCGCTGAAGGGGGCGCATTTCGTCGAGCTTTGTTCGCAGCGCAAGATCCCGCTGGTCTTCCTGCAGAATATCACCGGCTTCATGGTCGGCCGGAAATACGAAACCGAAGGCATCGCCAAGCACGGCGCCAAGCTGGTGACGGCCGTGGCGACGACGAATGTGCCGAAAATCACCATGTTGGTCGGCGGTTCCTTCGGCGCCGGCAATTACGGTATGGCCGGCCGCGCCTATTCGCCACGCTTCCTCTGGACCTGGCCGAACAGCCGCATCTCCGTCATGGGCGGAGAACAGGCGGCCGGCGTGCTGGCGACGGTACGCGGCGAGGCCCTAGCCCGTTCCGGCAAGCCATGGACGAAAGAGGAGGAGGCGGCCTTCAAGCAGCCGACCCTGAAAATGTTCGAGACCCAGAGCCATCCGCTCTACGCCTCGGCGCGGCTATGGGACGACGGCATCATCGATCCGCGCAAGAGTCGCAATGTGCTGGCGCTGTCGCTTTCGGCTGCGCTCAATGCGCCAATAGAAGACACGCGCTTCGGCCTGTTCAGGATGTAAGGAGATTGGGATGAAACGCAACATCATCAATGCCAAGAACGCACCCCAGCCGCGCGGCGGCTACGCCCAAGCGGTGAAGCTCGAAAACTTCGAGAAATTGCTGTTCATCAGCGGCCAGATACCGACGACGGCCGACGATGCACTTCCAGACGGATTTCCGGCGCAGGCGCGTCAGGTCTGGCTCAATGTCGACGCCCAGCTCAAGGCCGCCGGAATGAGCAAAGCCGACATCGTCAAGGTCACCACCTATCTCGCTGATCGTCACCATACGCTAGAGAACCGCGAGATCCGCAGCGAATATCTGGGCTCGCTCGCCCCTGCGATGACGGTGGTGATAGCGGGCATTTTCGATACCGCTTGGCTGCTCGAAGTCGAGGTCATCGCCGCGCAATAGGTTTGTCCATGTTTTCGAAGATATTGATCGCCAATCGAGCAGAAATCGCCTGCCGGATCATCCGTACCGCAAGGCAGATGGGCATCCGCACGGTCGCCGTTTATTCCGATGCCGATATCGCTGCACCGCATGTAGGGCTGGCTGATGAGGCGGTCCATATCGGCGCGGCGGCCGCGAGCGAGAGCTATCTCTCGATGGAACGCATTATCGCTGCGGCGCAGCGTTCCGGCTCCGAAGCCATTCACCCCGGCTATGGCTTTCTCTCGGAAAATGCCGATTTCGCGGAGGCAGTCGATGCAGCCGGGCTGGTTTTTATCGGCCCGTCACCGGCCTCGATCCGTGCCATGGGCCTGAAGGATGCAGCTAAGGCATTGATGGAGCGGGCCGGCGTGCCTGTCGTTCCCGGCTATCACGGCGACAAACAGGATGCGGCGTTCCTCGCGGAGCGGGCAACGGAGATCAGCTATCCCGTGCTGATCAAGGCACGGGCCGGCGGCGGCGGAAAGGGCATGCGGCGTGTCGACCGGCCGGAGGATTTCACGGCGGCATTAGATGCGGCGAGGCGCGAGGCAAAATCGGCCTTCGGTGACGATGCCGTCCTGATCGAAAAATATCTAACCCAGCCCCGTCACATAGAAATCCAGGTCTTCGGCGACGGCCATGGCAATGTCGTGCATCTCTTCGAGCGCGATTGCTCTTTGCAGCGGCGGCACCAGAAGGTGATTGAGGAGGCGCCGGCCCCCGGCATGACGGAGGGGATGCGCAGCGCCATGGGCGAAGCCGCCGTCCGCGCGGCGCGCGCAATCGACTACCGCGGCGCCGGAACGGTCGAATTCATTGCCGATGTTTCGGACGGAATGTCGCCGGATCGGTTCTTTTTCATGGAAATGAACACTCGCCTGCAGGTCGAGCATCCGGTCACTGAGGCGATTGCCGGGGTCGATCTCGTCGAATGGCAATTACGGATTGCCAATGGCGAACCGCTGCCGAAATCCCAAGCCGATCTCGCGGTTGACGGCTGGGCGTTCGAAGCGCGGCTTTATGCCGAGGACCCGTCACGGGGTTTCCTGCCATCGACCGGCACCCTCTCGCACCTCAGATTTGCTGATGGCGATGCGCGCATCGACACCGGCGTGCGTCAGGGTGACTGCATCACGCCTTTTTACGATCCGTTGATTGCCAAGCTCATTGTCCACGCCGCAACGCGCCAGGCGGCGCTCGCCAAGTTGACGCGAGCGCTGCAGCACACGCAGGTGGCCGGAACAACAAGCAACCTCGACTTTCTGATCCGCTTGAGCGAGCAGCCGGATTTCGTTGCGGGTCACCCGGATACCGGCTTGATCGACCGCGAGGCGAAGGCGCTGACTGCTGGATCTCCACCGGATGATATCGTGCTTGCCATTGCCGCCCTCATCGAGGCAGGGGGTATGGCGCGATCCTTGGGAGGCGACCCGTGGCAAGCGCTTGGCGCCTGGCAGCTTTGGGCCGAGGTGAGCCGGCCCGTCGCGCTGCATCACGGCGGCGGCCATACGAACTGCCGCGTGATTGCGAAAGGACAAAATCACTTCTCCGTGCATTTTGGTGATCGTGCTGTCGGTATTCGCATCGTCGGTGTCGGCGACGGCATTTGTCACGTGGAGATCGACGGGCGGCAATTAAGTGCCGACTTTTTCCAGATGCTGCACGGCCTGACGTTGTTCCTTGATGGCCATACCCATCATTTCCATCGAACCGACCCGTTGGATGGCGCTGAGGAAGAGGCCATCGGTGGCGACCGGCTGACTGCGCCGATGCCTGGTCTCATCAAGATCGTTCGGGTCCAGGAAGGAGATATGGTGGCGAAGGGTGAGGCACTCATCATCATGGAAGCCATGAAGATGGAGCTGACGCTGACGGCGACACGCGATGGCGTGGTGGAGAGCCTGCACGTCGGCGAAGGCGATCAAACCAGCGAGAGCGCGGTTCTGCTGTCGCTCCGGCCGGAGGACGCAAAATGACCGATCGCCCCTCCAACCACGTCACCATCGTCGAAATGGCGCCGCGGGACGGCCTGCAGAACGAGAAGCGGCTGATCGACACGGTGAGCAAGATCGAGCTGGTGGATCTGCTCTCCGAATGCGGTTTCGAGCGTATCGAAGTCACCAGTTTCGTCAGTCCGAAATGGGTGCCGCAGCTTTCCGATGCGGGCGGCGTGATGGCAGGGATCAAACGGAAGCCTGGCGTGCGCTATGCGGTGCTAACGCCGAATATGCAGGGCTTCGAGGCCGCGATTGCCGCTTGCGCCGATGAGGTGGCGATCTTCGCATCGGCCTCGGAAACCTTTTCAATCCGCAACATCAATTGCTCCATCGCCGAAAGCATCGAACGGTTCCGGCCAGTGGCAGCGGCGAGCCGCGATCGCGGCATCCCGCTACGCGGCTACGTCAGTTGTGTTGTCGAATGCCCCTATGAAGGCGCTGTGCCGCCGGCGAATGCCGCAAGCGTCGCCCGTCAATTGCAGGAGCTCGGCTGCTACGAAATCAGCCTTGGCGACACGATCGGTAGAGGCAAGCCGGAGGCGGTGGACAGCATGCTGGAAACCGTGCTTGCCGATCTCCCCGCCACGATGCTGGCCGGCCATTTTCACGATACCTCCGGCCGGGCGCTGGACAATATCGGTGTAGCCCTGGATCGGGGTCTAAGGGTATTCGACGCTGCCGCCGGCGGTCTCGGCGGCTGTCCCTTCGCGCCCGGCGCCAAAGGCAATATCGATACCGCGGCGGTTCAGCATTATCTGATATTGCACGGCTTCGAGACCGGTCTCGATGAGGAAAAACTTGCCCACGCCGCCGCCTTTGCCAGCAGCCTCAGGAGCGTCGCATGACATTGCAAACAATCCATATCGCTATCGGGGAGCACGGCGTCGCACGTCTAACTTTGGCGCGCCCGGAAAAGCATAATGCCCTATCGGCCGAGATGATCGATGCCCTGACCGAGGCCGCTTACGATCTTGGCCGAAATGCGAGCGTGCGCGTCGTGGTCCTTACCGGCGAAGGTGCAAGCTTCTGTGCCGGCGGCGATCTCGGTTGGATGCGCGCGCAGTTCGACGCCACCCGTGCCGGGCGCATCGCCGAAGCCCGTCGGCTGGCCATGCTGTTCAAGGCCTTGAACGAATTGCCGAAGCCGCTGATCGCCCGGGTGCATGGCAATGCCTTCGGTGGCGGTCTCGGCATCCTCAGCGTCTGCGATATGGCGATAGCCGCGGCCACCGCCCGCTTCGGCCTGACGGAGGTTCGCCTCGGCATCATCCCGGCAACCATCAGCCCCTTTGTGATCGCTCGCATCGGCGAGGCCAAGGCCCGCCCGCTCTTCCTCTCCGGCAAGATCGTCGACGCCTGGCAAGCCCATGCTGTCGGATTGCTGACCCGCGTCGTTCCCGAAGACGCGCTCGACGAAACCGTCGAGTCCGAAATCCGCCACTTCCTCGCCGCTTCGCCGCAGGCCGCCGCGCGGGCCAAAGCATTGGCCCGTTCTCTCGGTATGCCGATCACCGACGAACTCATCGACCGTGTCATCACACAACTGGCCGATACGTGGGAAACAGAAGAAGCAAGGGAAGGGGTGGCAGCATTCTTCGAGCGGCGGGAGCCGAGCTGGAGATAGGAAGTCTAGGCCAGCCTATTGTTCTCTATGGTCAATTGTGGAAACTCTTGACCACCGGTCGACGTCAAGTCGCCGGAAGCCGGTTTGTCCCAACGAAAGCCGATGATGGCGCCCTTTGTCGTTTCTTGGAACAGATTGTCGGAAATGACAGCCGCACCGGCGCCGTCGACGACGGAGACGGCGCAGCCGATAGGGGCTCGGCGGATGATGTTGCCGGTGGCGACGAGGTTGCGGAGATAGGGACCCCAGCCGAGTTTCAAGCCCCAGAGCGGGGCATTTTCGATAAGGTTCGAAGCAATCAGCGTTTCGGCTTCGGCCGAGATCCCGATGCCGAAACCGCTCTCCTGAGCGTAGGGTCCTGTCAGCGACAGGTTGCGGATGATATTGCCGGTGACGCTGGCGAGCCGGCCGCCCTTGTCGAAATTGGCGATCGCGATGCCATTCGCGGCGCCGTCGACGAGGTTGTTGCTGACCGCGGCGCCTTCGAACTCGAATTCGCAGAAGATTGCCGTTTCGGCGGAGCGCAGGCATTGATTGCCTATAATCTGCACGTCCGATGCCGAATTGGCGCGCACGGCGGTAAAGGCGCAATCGGCGATCTGGTTGCCGGAGACCAGAACTCCCCCGGCACGAAAAATGTTGATGCCGTTGCCGTTCTGGCCGGTGCCGCCACCATTGGCGCCGATGCGGGCGATGCGGTTGCCGGTGACGATGCTGCCATCTGCGCCCTTCTCCCAGCGGTGGACGAGGATGCCGCCGTTGCCGCAATCCTCGACCGCATTGGCCGTGATCGTCAATCCGGCCGATTGGACGGAATATAGGCCAGCCTCTGCGGCGCCCGATATGCGGCTGCGTTCGATCCGCCCGCCGCAGCGCTCCAGTTGCAGCCCATGTTTGCGGCTGCCGGCGATTTCGCAATTATCAATAAGGACTTCGTTGACGCCGTTAAATTGCAGCAACCCGCCGGCATAGTCGGCAAGCCACCGGTTGCCGCCATCGAGAACGAGGCCGGACAATTCGATGCGTTTGGCTTTGTCGGCGCTCATCAGATGGCCCTCGCCGCCATAAACGAGCCGCGATGCGCCGGGAATGCCGGTGATGCGGGTATTGTCGGGCAATATGAGGTTCGAGACGCTATAGTTGCCCGGCGGGAGGAAGACCGGCGCGTTGTTGCGCGCGGCGTTGTCGATCATCGCCTGGAGCTTGCCGCTTTTGATATCGTTGGCGCCCGGCGTCGCCCTATAGGCGATCGCATCGATCGGTCCACGCATCTCGGCGCCCGCGATCTCGGCGAGCGGTGCCGTACGGGCGCGTTGGGCAAATAGGCCGGCCGCGGCCGAGGCGGCGATATAGGCGATGAACGCGCGGCGCTGGACCATTGATTGCTCCAATGAAAGAACACAAGGGGTAAAGCGCCAGCATTTGCGGGCATTTCCTTGGGTTCGGTTGTTCTTTGACCGGCAACTTCGCCGATCGGCTAAATCTCTTCCGTCCGCAGGAGTTGTCCTTCGGCTCTCGAACCAGTCTCCGTCTGTGGACGCCCCGTTGAATAGAAGAATAGTTTTTGGGTATCACGCGCGAAGTCGGGTGCTGACATCTGTCCGGCCTTTGGTGCGACCGTTCATCTGTCGCTGGCCCGTATGGGAGTTCGCGGACCGGGCTCCAAATCAATGCGGCGTGCTGGAAGCACTCCGGAGGCTCCTGGCTTTCCCGACCCCGTCTCATCGACTGTTGCGCCATACCTTCCGTTTGACCTTCCTACATCTCGACGACCTCTGGCCGGGCGGGTTATGCCGCCACAGCTGGAGCTTTATAGACGCCGCCCTCTGCCATAAGTGCCCACACGATGCGGGCCATCTTGTTGGCGAGAGCGACCGTCACGAGCATGGGTGGCTTACGGGTAAGTATGTGCCCGAGCCACGAAGCTTCTGGGGTGCCGCGCCGGCGAGCCTGCCGCACCACGGCGTTCGCGCCGATGATGAGCAGGCGGCGAAGTGTTCGCTCTCACCATCTTCGATGTCTCGCCGAGTTTTTGCTTGCCTCCAGTGGATCGCTGCAACGGCGTCAATCCCAACCAGGCGCGCAATGGCAACCCGCGCCTTGTTGGTTCCTCCGATCTTCAGATGCTTGTATTGGACGCGGCCGGGTTGCCGAACAGGTCACCGACCTTCTTCAACTGCGCCGTTTGCTCCGGATAGCGATCGAACACCGTGACGATGCGGTTCTTCGTCTTCGTGCGCAGCCGCACGTTAAACATCTTCATAAGAGGCAGTCATGCTTCCAACTCCCTTGTTGAGATCTGCAAAACCCCAACAAGGTAAGCCGACAGGCTTGAAGTGTGACGTGCCTCCATCATCACCTGCATCTCAGTGATTCGTTCTCTCTCCGGGTGCGGCCTCTTTCAAGCCGCCTCACATGGGAATGTCCGCGTCAAGTCAATCATAACAAATCAGTCCTCTTCACAGTATCGGCTCCAGGAGTCGTCCTTTCCGAAGCATAAAATGTGCCACGCGAGTCTGTGCCGATATGGCACGGAAAGAGGCTTATTTTCGCGACGGTGGGCCTCCGCTTTCTCAGATGTTCGCCCTTTTATTCTTTCATTCACCCATCCGCTTAAGAGGCTTGAAGGGAGCGCGAACTATACTGATCGCGTTTCGGTTGTGACATTTGAGAAAAGTCGCGCCTGCGGCTGCAATGGGAGAATGCGCATCATGAATAAGCCGGCCCTTCAGCACGCGCGGACAGGCGAGCGCGGTCGGACGCTCGATATCGAGACGGAGCGTCTGTTGGCTGCGACGGAGGCGCTGATGGCCGCGAACGCGCACCACGTCGCCGATGGCATCGAGCAACTGCGCCTCAAGGCGATCGTGCATGAACTGCCGGATTTTCTCTTCGTCAAGGATCGCGAAAGCCGCTTCGTCTTCGCCAATGCCGCCACGGCAAAAAGTCTCGGATTGGAAAGAGCAAGTGCGCTCACTGGCAAGACCGATTTCGATTTGATACCGCTGGATCGAGCGACGAAATACTACCATATCGAGCAGGAAATCATCGCCACCGGCAAGCCGCGGATCGATATGGAGGAGGTCATTCCCTCCGCGAGCGGTGGTAACCCGAACTATCGGCTGACCTCGAAGTTACCACTACGCAACGGCCATGGTGAGGTGATCGGTCTGATCTGCACCTCGCGCGATATCACTGAGCGCAAACGCCAGGAGCATCTGCGCCGTAGCCAGGCCGAGCTATTGGAAATGATCGCCAAGAGCGAGCCTCTGGAGATGATCCTCGAGGCTCTGGTATTGATGGTTGAAGACCAAATGGCCGACATCAAAGGGTCGGTGCTGCTGTTGGATCACGAAGGCATACATCTGTCCCATGGCGCCGCGCCCAATTTGCCTGCCGCCTACAGCCGCTTGATCGATGGTATTGCCATCGGCCCGAAAGTCGGCTCGTGCGGGACCGCCGCCTGGCGCGGCAAGCCGGTTTTCGTCAACGACACGCAGACTGACCTCCTCTGGGAGGATTTTCGCGGGCTTGCCGCGCAATTCGATCTGCGTTCCTGTTGGTCGACGCCGATCAAGACCTCGCAGGGCAACGTGCTTGGCACTTTCGGGCTCTATTCCAGCACTGTGCGCGAGCCGACTGAACGGGAGATGGAGCTGATCGCCATGTCGACCCACATCGCTGGCATCGCCGTCGAGCGCAAGCGGGCCGAAGATCGCATTTATTTCATGGCTCACCACGACGATCTGACCGGTCTGCCGAACCGCGCCTTTCTCAAGGAGAACATGGCGAAGATCCTGTTCAAGGCCCGGCGCAATGGCCGCAAGGTGACGGTCGCCTATGTCGATCTCGACAATTTCAAGCAAGTCAATGACAGCCGCGGCCACAGCGCCGGCGATGAGCTGTTGAAGGAGCTGACGACGCGTATGGTCGACAGCCTGCGGGCCTCCGACATGGTGGTGCGCCTTGGCGGCGACGAATTCCTGCTGGTCTTCGTCCACCAGTCGCGGCACGACACCGGCATCACGCGCCGACTGCGTGAGCTGCAAAAAGCGATTACGCAGCCGGTGGTAATCGGAGATATTGAGGTTTCCGTGACAAGCAGCATCGGCGTCGCGGCGTTTCCCGCCGACGGCGAGACGCCCGAGGAGCTGATCGCCTGCGCGGATGCGGCCATGTACAAGGCCAAGGAGCATGGCCGCAATCGGCTGCAGTATCATACCCATAAGCCGAACGCGGCGGGTGTCATGCCGTTGAGCGAGCAGGAGGAATTGCGCAACGCCATCGGCGCCAATCAGTTCTTCGTGGAATACCAGCCGCAGGTGGATGTCGCGAGCGGCCATATCGTCGGCGTAGAAGCGCTGGTGCGTTGGCGGCATCCGCGTCATGGCATATTGCCTCCTGGCCAATTCATCCCGCTGGCGGAAGAATCTGGGCTGATCATTCCGCTCGGCTTGTTCGTGCTCAACGAGGCCTGCCGGCAGGCCAAGGAGTGGCAGGTGATGGGCCTGCCCCCGGTCACGATCGCCGTCAATGTTTCGGCCCGGCAGTTCAGCGATCCGGCGCTTGCCGCCCATGTCACCGAAGCACTAGAGGCAAGCGGTCTCGGCCCGCAATGGCTGGAGTTGGAGTTGACCGAAAGCACGCTGATGCATGACGTGCCGCGCGCCTTGCATGTGATGCTGGCACTGAAGGCGCTTGGTGTGCGCCTGTCAATCGACGATTTCGGCACCGGCTATTCCAGCTTGGCGGCGCTGAAGACTTTCCCCTTCGACCGTCTCAAAATGGATCGCTCCTTCGTCGAGGCGTTGCCACGCGACGAGACGACCGTCGCCATCGCCTCCGCCGTCATCTCGCTCGCGCGCCGGCTGCGCCTCGCCGTCGTCGCGGAAGGGGTGGAGACGGACGAGCAGCTCGAATTCCTGCGCGTGAGCCGATGCCACGACGCCCAGGGTTTCTATTTCTCGCGTCCAGTCGGAGCCGGGGAGATCGCGATGCTTCTAACAAGTACCTGTGACCGCCTTGCTTGAACACATCCGTATCTGCTGTAATCCTGCCTCCCTGCGCTGGCCCTGGAGTCGATTCCATATTGGGGTCCACGCGAAGAAGAGGGGAAGCCGATTTATGGGCAAGGGGCGCATCGAGGCCTTTTCCGATGGCGTGATCGCCATCATCATCACCATCATGGTACTGGAATTGAAAACGCCGCACGGCGAGGGGCTGCAGGCGCTCGTGCCGCTGATCCCGACACTGCTTTCCTATGTGCTGAGCTTCATTTATGTCGGCATCTACTGGAACAACCACCATCATATGTTCCAGGCGGTGAAGCATGTCAGGGGCGGCGTGCTTTGGGCCAATCTGCATCTGCTTTTCTGGCTGTCATTGATGCCCTTCGCCACCGGCTGGATGGACGAAAACAACTTCGCCATGACTCCCGTGATGGTTTATGGCTTCATCTTGCTGATGTGCGGTGTCGCCTATTACATCCTCAGCCTGATGCTGATCCGCGTGCATGGCAGGGATTCAGATTTCGCCAAAACGCTCGGTTCGGATCGTAAGGCCACACTTTCCGTCTGCCTTTACATCCTCTCGATCATACTTGCCGCTATTAACCCATTCATCTCCCTCGGAATCTATTTCATCGTCGCCTGCATATGGCTGGTGCCGGATCGACGGTTCGAACGGATGATGCAATAGTGGAGCGGGTTTCGCGCTGTGGGCGACTCAGGAACCGTGCTAGTCCTTCGATATGCGGGTTGCAGCCTTTCAACGTCTAGCAATATTCGATGCCGTCGATAAGGTCGCGGATGTACTTGCGCGCGACCTGGCATGGGCGGACGAGCAAGGCATCGATCTCGCGCTTTTCCCCGAATGCTATCTTCAGGGACATAGCTACAAAGCGGCAACTGCCAGGCGGCGCGCACTATCTCTCGATGATCCTGCCTTGAATACCCTAGTCGGCCGATGCGCGTTAGAGAAGACAACCGCGATCATCGGCCTTTTCGAGCGGCGAGGAGAGTCGATCTACAACAGCGCGATCGTCGTCAGGGCCGGGCGGATAGATGGGGTCTACGCCAAGGCGCATCCGCAGGAAAGCGGCTGCACACCCGGAACTGATTTTCCAGTTTGGACGCTGGGCGATTGGCGCTTTGGCATCAATATCTGCGCCGATTTGAGATACCCTTATACCTCGACTCGTCTCGCCAGAAATGGCGCTGGGCTGATCTGCAACCCCATCAATCTGATGCTGCGGCCTCGCAAGGCGGAAAAGTGGCACCAGCCGGGAATATCGGGCCTGCAAATATGCGCTAAGCATACTAGATGTTGGGTCATTGCATCAGACGTTATCGGTAGCAATGATGATGGCTGGTTCAGCTACGGTAGCAGCGCGATCGTCGATCCGAACGGTGTTGTCGTGGCAAAGGCGAAGCCGCATAGCGAAGATGTCCTCGTCTTTGATTTGCCTGATCGACAGCCAGAACGCGGATTCGATCAAAAAGCCCCAATGATCGCTACATAATTGCACAAATCACGCTATCCTTTGCCTTATGAGACCAGATCAACTGCTTTATCCCGCGCCTGAAGGGCTGTTCTGTCCGATCGGCGGCTTTTATGTCGATCCCGTGCGACCGGTTGAGCGGGCGCTGGTGACGCATGGCCATTCCGATCATGCCCGCGCCGGCCATGGTCGAGTGCTTGCCACGCGCCAGACGCTGGACATCATGCGGATACGCTGTGGTGACGGGTTTGCCGGATCCGAACAGGCCGTCGGTTTCGGCGAGCAGCTGACGATCAATGGCGTGCGGGTACGGTTTCATCCGGCTGGTCACGTGCTCGGTTCTGCGCAGATCGCAGTGGAGAAGGATGGGTTACGCATCGTCGTATCCGGCGATTACAAGCGGCGGCCGGACCCGACCTGCGCGGCATACGTCCCTGTTGCCTGCGATGTCTTCATTACCGAGGCGACGTTCGGACTGCCGGTGTTTCATCATCCCGATCCGATGGACGAAACCAAAAAGCTGCTTGCATCGCTCAGGCGATTTCCGGAGCGCACCCATCTCATTGGCGCCTATGCGCTCGGCAAGGCGCAGCGTGTCATCCGGTTGCTGCGCGATGCCGGCTATGACAAGCCAATCTATATTCACGGCGCGCTGGAGAGCTTGTGCCGCTACTATGCGGGGCAGGGCATCGCTCTCGGCGAGTTATTGCCGGCAACGATCGAAAGCCGGGATCAGTCGATCTTCAAGGGTGCAGTCGTCGTCGGGCCGCCCTCCGCTTTCCAAGACCGCTGGGCGCGGCGGTTCCATGACCCGCTGCCCGCCTTCGCGTCGGGCTGGATGATGGTGCGCCAGCGCGCCAAGCAGCTCGGCGTCGAGCTGCCGCTGGTCATTTCGGATCATTGTGATTGGCCGGAGCTGACGGAGACCATTTCGGAGTTGAACCCGCGCGAAGTCTGGGTCACCCACGGCCGCGAAGAAGCCCTGGTGCGCTGGTGCGAATTGCAAGGCATCTCGGCCAAACCTCTGCATCTAATCGGCTATGAAGACGAGGGCGACTGATGAAAGCCTTCGCAGACCTCCTCGATCGACTGGTGCTGACGCCGAGCCGCAATGGCAAGCTGAAACTGCTCACCGACTATTTCAGCGATACGCCCGACCCGGATCGCGGATACGGTCTTGCTGCAATCGCGGGTACGCTGGAAGTACGCAACGTCAAGCCCGCCATGCTGCGCGACCTCGTGCTAGAACGCATGGACGAGGTGCTGTTTCGCTATTCTTACGATTATGTCGGTGATCTCGCCGAGACGATCTCGCTGGTCTGGGACAAGGAAAGCGATATCGTTCGCCCGGCGGGCGAGCAGCCGAAGCTCGGCGACGTCGTGCGCCGGATGAATGCGCTGGGGCGTACGGAAGTGCGCAGTTTCGTTCGCGACCTGCTCGACCGGCTGGACACGTCAGGCCGTTTTGCCTTTCTGAAGCTTACCACCGGCGCGCTGCGCATCGGCGTGTCGGCGCGGCTTGCCAAGCAGGCTTTGGCGGAGCTGAGCGGCAAGGACGTGACCGAGATCGAAACGCTGTGGCATGGACTACAGCCCCCTTATGAAAGCCTGTTCCAATGGCTGGAAGGCAGTAGTGACAAGCCTGTGCTGGCGACGCCGGCGATCTTTCATTCCGTCATGCTCGCCAATCCAGTCGAGCCTGGCGATCTCAGTGGACTCGATCCCTTGGACTATGCGGCCGAGTGGAAATGGGACGGTATCCGCGTCCAGCTTTCGCGAGCGGCTGCGACGAGCAAGCTTTATTCCCGCTCTGGTGACGATATATCCGGCGCTTTCCCGGATATCGTCGACGCTTTGAGCTTCGAGGGCGTGGTCGACGGCGAATTGCTGATCGGCGGTACGGCGCGCTCCAACAGCCCGACGCGTACCTTCTCCGACCTGCAGCAGCGGCTGAACCGCAAGACGGTGACGGCGAAGATGCTGGAGGAATATCCCGCCTTCATCCGTGCCTATGATCTGCTGTTCGATGGCCAAGAGGACGTCCGTGGCCGCGGCTTTATCGACCGGCGCCGGCGGCTGATGGAGATCATCGAGGCCGCACCCCGCGATCGTTTCGATCTCTCGCCGCTGGTCGATTTTACCTCCTGGGAGGAATTGGACGAATTGCGTTCCTCTCCGCCCGATCCCGTTATCGAAGGCGTCATGATCAAGCGCCGCGATAGCGCTTATCTCGCCGGTCGCGCAAAGGGGCCGTGGTTCAAATGGAAACGTGATCCGTACAATGTCGATGCGGTGCTGATGTATGCCCAGCGCGGCCATGGCAAACGTTCGAGCTATTATTCCGATTTCACCTTCGGCGTCTGGTCGATGACACCGGAGGGCGAACAACTGGTGCCGGTCGGCAAAGCCTATTTTGGCTTCACAGATGCCGAGCTGGAAGTGCTCGACAAGTTTGTGCGCGACAATACCATCGATCGTTTTGGCCCGGTGAGAGCGGTCAGGGCGGATCGCGATTTCGGCTTTGTTCTCGAAATTGCCTTCGAAGGAATTAACCGTTCGACGCGCCACAAATCCGGTGTCGCCATGCGTTTTCCGCGAATTGCTCGTCTGAGACCCGACAAGCCGCCCTATGAGGCGGATCGGTTGGAAAATTTGGTGGCGCTAATTGACGCGAAGGCTCCCGCTGTTGATGAATAGGCTAGGTTGATTCCTCACCACAATGTGAATTGGCGGCGCCTTTCAACCCGTGCAGATTTCGATTCGCCGGGCATACTTGGACAAAGCATATGACAAGGTCTGAAGACAACGCATTCCGCCCCAGTCGCCGTACCGTTCTTGCCGGTCTTGCCGTAACAATGTTAGCTCCCAACATCGCTAAGGCTACCGAAACTAAGGTCCTCGATGCCAAGGCGACCGAGACTAAGACCACCGAGACCAATGTCGTGGATCCGAAGGCCGCTAAACCTGCAGACGCGCCAGCCGATCCGCCGCTTTTGACCGGTGATTATGCCAAGGAGCGCCACAAGTTTCGGACCGATCTCCTGAACAAGGGGCCGGCACCTGACAAATATGAACCGCTGGTCGCGCCCACTGGCGCCGAACAGATTTTCTATCGCAGCGGCTTGGGAGGTGAACTGGAGCTCGTCGCTTGGGTGTCGCGCTATGAGCGTACGCCGAAGCCGAAGCCGGCGGTGCTGTTCCTGCACGGCGGCAACGCCATTGGTCAGGGCCACTGGCTGCTGATGAAGCCTTATATCGATGCCGGCTATGTCGTCATGATACCATCGACGCGTGGCGAAAACGGCCAGAAGGGCAATTTCTCCGGTTTCTACGACGAAGTTGCGGACGTACTGGCCGCATCCAATCGCCTGCGCCATCTGCCGGGCGTTGATCCGCACCGCCTGTTCCTTGCCGGCCACAGCGTCGGCGGCACGCTGGCGATGCTTGCGGCGATGTCAAGCAAACGCTTCCGCGCGGCCACTCCTATGTCAGGTAATCCGGATGCCTTCGCCTTCTTCCATCGTTATCCGGAGGATATCCGCTTCAACGCAAAGAACCCGCGCGAATTCCAGATGCGCTCGGCGATCTGCTACGCCCACAGCTTCAAATGCCCCTTGAAGGTGATGCACGCCAACCAAGAGGCCAACATCGAACCCCGATTGGCGCTGCTCGCCAAACGCGCCCTTGCCGGTGGGGTAAAGATAGAACTGGCGACGGTTCAGGGCAGCCACAATTCCGCGGTGCAGGGAGAAATCGAACAGAGCATCCAGTTTTTCAGGAGTGTGGCTGCGTAAGAGTTAGCGCATCAGCCGATCCATTAGCACCGCTGCCGCTTCCGCGATAACAGTCCCCGGCGGAAAAATCGCGTCGGCGCCGGCCGCTTCCAATGCTGCGAAATCCTGGGGCGGGATGACGCCGCCCACGGCGATGAGGATATTGCCAGCGTGGCGGCGGGTGAGCGCTTCCTTCAGTTCCGGCACCAACGTCAGATGGCCGGCAGCAAGCGAAGAGGCGCCAATGATGTCAACGCTTTCCCGAACCGCGAGATCGGCGACCTCTTCCGGCGTCTGGAACATCGCGCCTACGACGACCTCGAAGCCCAGGTCCGCGAAGGCAGTGGCGATGACCTTCTGGCCGCGATCATGGCCGTCCTGCCCCATCTTCGCGACGAGGATGCGCGGCTTTTCGCCCTTTGCCTTGCGGAACGCTTCGACTTTGGCGACGGCCCTGTTGAAGAGAGCATCGGCGATGCCGACTTCCTTGCGATAGATGCCGGATATGGTTCGGATCTCCGCGACATGCCGGCCATAGGCCTTTTCCAGCGCCAGCGAAATCTCGCCGACCGTAGCTCTCGCTCGCGCCGCCTTGACGGCGAAATCCAACAGATTGCCGCTGCCGTTGCGCGCGGCGTCGGTCAGCGCCTCTAACGCGGTCTCCACGGCCGCCGTCTCGCGCGTGCCCTTCAACTGCTGGAGTTTTGAGAGCTGCCGCGCGCGGACCTCGGAGTTGTCCACCTTCAGCACGTCGACGTCGATGTCTTGTTCCGGTCGTGAGAAATTGACGCCAACAACGGTCTGGTGGCCGCTGTCGATGCGGGCCTGCGTCTTGGCGGCCGCCTCTTCGATACGCAGCTTCGGAATGCCCTTTTCGATTGCTTTCGCCATGCCGCCGAGCGCTTCGACCTCTTCGATATGGGTGAGCGCACGAGCGGCCAAATCATGCGTCAGTCGCTCGACGTAGGTTGAGCCGCCCCAGGGATCGATGATTTCGGTCGTACCGGATTCTTTCTGCAGCAGGATCTGCGTGTTGCGGGCTATGCGGGCCGAGTGGTCCGTCGGTAGAGCAAGCGCTTCGTCGAAGGAATTGGTGTGCAGGGATTGCGTGTGGCCCTGCGTCGCCGCCATGGCTTCGACCATGGTGCGGATGATGTTGTTCATCGGGTCTTGTGCCGTCAACGACCAGCCGGACGTCTGGCAGTGGGTCCGCAACGCCAGCGATTTCTCATCCTTCGGCGCAAAGTTCTTTTGCATCAATGCGGCCCAGATCAGACGGGCTGCACGCATTTTGGCGACTTCCATGAAGAAATTCATGCCGACCGCCCAGAAAAAGGAGAGGCGCGGCGCGAAGCTGTCGATATCGAGCCCCGCGGCTACCCCGGCGCGGGCATATTCGATGCCGTCGGCTATTGTATAGGCGAGCTCCAGGTCCGCCGTCGCACCGGCCTCCTGCATGTGATAGCCAGAAATCGAGATGGAGTTGAATTTCGGCATGCGCTGGCTGGTATAGCTGAAAATATCCGAAACGATCCGCATCGAGGGCTCTGGCGGATAGATGTAGGTGTTGCGGACCATGAACTCCTTGAGGATGTCGTTCTGGATCGTGCCGGAGAGCTTGTCCTCGCAAACGCCCTGTTCCTCTGCGGCGACGATATAGAGCGCCATCACGGGTAGCACCGCGCCGTTCATAGTCATCGACACGCTCATTTCGCCAAGCGGTATGCCATCGAAGAGTTGGCGCATATCGAGAATGGAATCGATCGCCACCCCGGCCATACCCACGTCGCCGGCGACGCGCGGATGATCGCTGTCATATCCGCGATGGGTGGCAAGATCAAAGGCGACCGAGAGGCCCTTCTGACCGGCCGCGAGATTGCGGCGGTAGAAGGCATTCGATTCCTCGGCAGTGGAGAAACCCGCATATTGGCGGATGGTCCAGGGTTGCTGGACATACATAGTCGGGTAGGGGCCGCGCACAAAGGGGGCCGCGCCGGGATAGGTGTCGAGGAATTTCAAGCCGGCAAGATCGGCCGTGTCGTAGACCCGCTTGACGGCGATATCTTCCGGGGTTTGCCATGAAGGTGCGTCGGTTTTCGGTTTAGACGCTTTCGGCTCTTGCCATTCGAGGTTAGCGAAATCGGGGACGCAGGTCATAGCGCGGCAGCCTCCGACGATACTTCAAACGCCAACGTCATGCCTCGACTCCCTCGTCCAACCGCACCGGCGTTAGCCCCATGCACTCCGCCAAAGCCCCAAGTTCTCCCAAAACTGTAACCGGCCGCTGCGCCTTCGCGACGAACAATGTCGTCCCCACGATTGGTTTTGTAGCCCGCTTCGCTCTTGCTTCGGCCACCATCGCCGCAAGCTGGCCACTAGCGATGACCTTTGCCAACCCGCCATCCCGCTCGATGCCCGTAAAAATCTCCCAGGCCTTTTCGGCCAGAGCCTGGCTCAGCGCCTCTATGCCACCGGTTCCGGCGGCCGGATCGGCGACATGGTCGAGATGGCTTTCGGCAATTAGGATGGTCTGCGTATTGCGCGCCAGGCGTCGTGCCAGCGGATCGGGGATGCCATGGGCCAGCGTGTGTGGCAGTACCGAAATCTCATCCGCGCCGCCCGTGCCGGCGGCGAAGACGGCGATGGTGTTGCGCAGGATGTTGGTCTCCGCGTCCAGACGGGTGAGCATGCGGTAGCTCGTTTGCATGAAAAGGTGGGCCGCTGGTGGATCGGATATGCCGCAGACTTCGGCGATACGGGCAAAGATCATGCGTGCCGCGCGGGCTTTCGCCACCGTGACGAATTGGTTTTGATCGGCGGTGAGGCAGAGGCTCGTGATGCCGAGAACCGCATCGGGGCTGGTGCCCGTCTGATCCAGCATCTTCATATGGCCGACGAGAGCCGCGGCCATCACAGCCAGTTCCTGCACCTCTGTTCCGCCGGCATTGTGGACTGCCCTGCCATCGGCATTGAGGAGGGTGCCGGCAAATCCGGCTTTGCTCAGGCGCTGACAGCTGTTCGCTATCTCGTTGGTGATCAAGGTGAAGGCGTCGAGGCCGAAATGCATCGTTGGGCGATTGGAATATTTGCCAAGTGCGGTAACGAATGCATCGGCAAAAGCCGAAGAGCAGCCTTCCAGGCGCAGCGAGATGTTTTTGTCTGCAACTGCTGACGCCAATCTTGCCGTCAGCCCCTCCGCCGCTGCATCGATGCCGATACCAAAGGCAGACGAGCCGCATTTCGAGATCAGGCTGACGCCGCTGCCCCCGTTGGCGAGATCCTCGCCGAGCTGGAAGAAAGCACGCTCGATATCCGGATCATCCATACGCTGGCTGACGATCCAAGGCCGGTCGATATGGCGGCGGGCCCATGGCATCGCATCGGGGCGGCGGACATAGAGTGGCTCGATTGCGATGCCGTCATCCGTTCGCGATACCAGCGCCTCCTGGAAATCTGCGCCCTTCAGGGCTCTGTTCACCAGCTTGAGCCATGCATCGCGACTTGCCGGAGCAAAAGTGTTGGGGTCCAGACTGTCGATGTTCATGCTATCCTCCGTCTCCCAAAGATCTAACCCATGCCAAGGCAGGGGAAAACAGAAGTTTGGCTGATTGGCGCAATATCTTTGTAACCGACGCCAGCCTCGCGCCAGCCGGGCCGGTCATCATGCGGCTGACCGATCCATATCCCAACTGGTTTCCAACGATGGCCGATTTCCTGCCCGTTTCCCGCCGCGTACTTGCTGCTGCCGCTTTTGCCACGCTGTCGGCGTGCAGCATTATTCCCGATACCGGGGCGACCGATCCCGATCGGTTTGCCCAGGAAACTACGCCTATCTTTTATCGACCTGAAGGTATCGATCCGCAGAAGGTGGGGCGCCTGCCGATCCAACCGGTGCCGCAAGCGCGCGATCTCTTCCGCACGCAATTCCATCAGACTTACGGGCTGCCGACCTTCAATCCAGTGCATCAGGCCATGTACGCGCAGAAGAGCGAAGATGATTTCACCCTGCCGGCCATCCCCTATACCCGCATAGACCAGCGTTTCCTGCGTCAGGAAGTGGACTACCAAACCAACGAAAGGCCGGGCACGATCGTCGTCGATACCAGAAGCCACTTTCTCTATTTCGTCGAGCCGGGTGGCAAGGCAATGCGTTATGGGGTCGGCCTCGGGGCGGCCGGTTATGCCTGGCACGGCAAAGGCGTTATTCAGTGGAAGCAGAAATGGCCGCGATGGACGCCGCCGGCCGAAATGGTGGCTCGCGAACCGGAGATCAAGCCGGTTTCGGCTGATCGCGGCGGCATGAATCCGGGGCCGACCAACCCCCTTGGCGCCCGGGCGCTCTATATTTTCCAGAATGGCAGGGACACGCTCTATCGCATTCACGGCACACCGGACTGGCAGTCGATCGGCAAGGAAGCGTCATCCGGCTGCGTCCGCATGCTGAACCAGGATGTGATCGATCTCTATAATCGTGTGCCTGCAAAGACGGAAGTTGTAGTGCTATAATGTCCTGAAACAAATTTTCGTGATGTTGCATATGTGCGATAGCCGCGCCCGACGACGCTCTCTAGTTTTATTCCAGTCTCTGTGAATCTCGCCGGGAGCCGAATCGGATAGTTTTGGGTTCCCTTCCAACAGGAATGATGCTGTCGACATGAGTCTGCCTTCTTCTCTTTCCCGACGTAATTTCCTCGCCCTCGCGGGCATTGGCGCCGTTTCGACGCTCGCCGGCTGCGCTTCTACGGTCGAAAGCAACCCGATCGTCAGTCCGGTGCAATATAGTGGCTCCGCCTATCGTCCCTCCGACAGCTTGCTTTCCAGCTATAGTGGCGAGCAGCCGGATCCTGCTGTGATCTACGCGGCGATGGATGATGGCGGCTTTCATCTTCCGGCAATACCATACGAGCAGATTGATCCGAAATACTATCGACAGCGTGTCGTCAATCCGACCGGCGAGCCGCCAGGCAGCGTGGTTGTCAATACGCGGGAGCGTTTCCTCTATGTTACCGAGCCGGGCGGCACGGCGATGCGATATGGTATCGGCGTCGGCCGCGAAGGCTTTGCCTGGCAGGGTCGCGGTATCATCCAGTGGCGCAAGAAATGGCCGCGCTGGAACCCACCGGACGAAATGGTCGCCCGCCAGCCGGAACTTGTCCAATATTCCATTGCCAATGGTGGTATGGATCCAGGCCTGAAGAATCCGCTCGGTGCGCGCGCGCTTTATATTTTCGAGGATAAGCAGGATTCGCTTTACCGTCTGCACGGCAATCCCGATTGGCGCTCTATCGGCAAGGCCGTTTCCTCTGGCTGCGTCCGTCTGCTCAATCAAGATGTTATCGATCTCTACGATCGCGTGCCTGAACGCGCCCCAATCCTGGTGACGCAGGCTTAATTTTCTGCATGGTTTGATCAGGCAGCGGCTCTCATTCGGCCGTTAAATTCGCTCTCAGCTGTTGCAGTCGGTCGCGCAGACTGGCCATTTCATTCATATCGCAGCCGACGGCTTCGCCGATGGCGGCCATGATCATGTTGACCTGGCATTTCATACCGGCGCCCTTTTCGGTCAGGGAAACGATGACCTGCCGTTCGTCTTTCGGGTCGCGCATGCGGCCAATTAGGCCAGCCTGCTCGAGACGCTTCAACAGTGGCGACAGCGTGCCTGAATCGAGGTCGAGCTGCTCGCCGATGGTTTTGACCGGTAGGCAGCCTTTTTCCCAAAGCACCAGCATTACCAGATATTGCGGGTAGGTCAGGCCGACACGATCAAGGATCGGCTTATAGGCGCGATTGAAGGCATGCGCGGTCGCGTAGACGGCAAAACAGAGCTGCCGCTCCAACCGCTTTTCGTCATCGGGGATTGCCCGCTCCTGCACCTTGTCCGTCATCGCTGCTCCGCCATTTTCTTGTTGGCCTCATTGTCACAGGTTCACTTTTCAAAAGCAAATCGCAAAAATATGTTGCGCACGACTAAATCGTGCGATATTAAAACTTATCCAACCAGCAAGGAGATCTGACATGCCTATCCTCTACACCACCAAGGCTTCTGCCACCGGCGGCCGCGCCGGCCACGCCGTATCTGAAAACGGCGTCCTCGACGTCACCCTGACTGTGCCGAAGGAACTCGGCGGCGACGGCGCTACCGGCACGAACCCCGAACAGCTCTTCGCCGCCGGCTATTCCGCCTGCTTCCTCGGCGCCCTGAAATTTGTTGCGGGCCAACAGAAGGTCAAGATCCCCGAAGACGCCAAGGTAACTGCAACGGTTGGCATCGGCCCGCGCGCAGATGGCGGCGGTTTCGGCATCGAAGTGTCTCTATCGGTTCACATTCCCGGCATGGACAAGGCCGAAGCTGAAAAGCTTGCCGCTGCCGCCCACATCGTCTGCCCCTACAGCCATGCCATGCGCACCTCGACGGAAGTGCCGTTCACGGTTGCCTGAGAATAGACTTTCCCATCTCTCAGGTCGACGGAGTAGTCGGCATAAAGGAGCGGTACGCTATTCGGCGCACCGCTCCTTTTCTTTTGCAAGAAATTTGCTATATATTTTCTTGAGAAAGGATAAGGCCCATGATATCTGCCCAAGCGATAGGTCATGCAAATCCCAGTGAGACTCTTGTCATCACCAACGCGGTCGTCAATGCTGCCGACCGACTGGGGCTGAATGCTCGCATGCTCGCTGCGGTGATCGGCGTTTCGGAAGCGACGGTCTCGCGCATGAAACGGCAGGATCATCTTCTGGAGCGGCACAGCAAATCATTTGAACTCGCCGTGCTTTTCATACGTCTGTTCCGCTCGCTCGATGCCATTGTCGGCGGCGATGAAGCCGTGGCGCGGCAATGGCTGCGCAATGTCAATCTCGCCTTCGGCGCAACGCCGCTTGAAAAGATCACCTCCATTTCCGGATTGACCGATGTCCTTGCCTATCTGGACGCCCGTCGCGCTCTCGTCTGAGGCTCGGCCGATCTCCGGCCGCTATTGGCGGCTGGTGGAGGCGCAACATCAGGTCTCGACGTTGAAACTGGTCGATACGCTGGAAGAGCAGGCGCTTCTCGAACATCTGCTGGAGCAGAGCAAGCCGGCGCTTCCGCCGGAATGCGGCGGCCTGGATTATCTGCTGGCCACCCCCTTCCGCTACGGAGCGCTCTACCCACATGGCTCGCGCTTCAGACGGGCTGGACGTACCCTCGGCGTCTTTTATGCATCCGAGCAGGTCGAAACGGCGCTGGCCGAGATGAGTTTTTACCGGCTGCTTTTCTTTGGCGACTCTCCCGGGACGCCCCTGCCCGCCAATGCGGCGGAATATACCGCCTTCGCCGCAGCGGTTGCGACCAGCGAATCGATCGATCTTACCCATTCGCCGTTGGATCGGGATCGCGAAGCTTGGACCGATCCCGTCAACTACGAAGCCTGCCAGTCGCTCGCCGACGCCGCGCGGGCGGGGGGAATTCAAACGATCCTCTATCGGTCCGTCAGAGACCCCCAAGACGGCAAGAATATTGCGCTTTTGACGGCCCATGCCTTTGCTGCGCGCGAACCCGTCGAACGCCAGACCTGGCGTATCCGACTATCGCCGACTGGAGTTCAGGCGCTCTGCGATTTCCCGAAAAGTCGCATTGGTTTCGCGCGCAGCGATTTTGGTGCCGATCCCCGCATGCGAAACAGCGCTTAGGACAGCGCCAACAAAACCTTCCGCAGCCGATCCGCGTTGCCGTCGGGCAGCCGCGCTTCCACTTCGGCGTGCGTCAGCTTCCAGATAGGCACGGCCGCCGCGAGTACCGCCTTGCCTGACGGGGTCAGGCCGAGCAATCGAGCACGGCGGTCTTTCGGATTGGGAAGAATGTTCACCCAGCCTCGGCGCGTCAGCGGCTTTAAGGCCGCTGTGAGCGTCGTTTGATCTATTGCGAGCAGGGTTGCGACGGGCCCCATGGCCGCGGGCTCCGGCCTGTTCAACGACATCATCAGGGAAAACTGGCCGTTGGTAAGTCCGAGCGGCCTCAAGGCTTCGTCGAAACGGCGTGCCAAAGCTCGGGCGGCGCGCTGCACCTGCAGGCAAAGGCAGCTATCGCGTACTAGTAGTGTTGTCTCGAAGGGAATTTCAATCACATTTGACATGATTCATTAATATTGATATCAATGTATTTGTCAAGATTGGCACGTAGCAGATGCCGAGGAGGGCGCAGGCAATGAACCAAATCGTTTCGCGTGAGGTGTGGTTGGAGGCCCGCCGTGAACTGCTTGCCAAGGAGAAGGAAGCGACGCATTTGCGTGACCGCATCAATGCCGAACGCTTGGCGCTGCCCTGGGTCAAAGTCGACAAGGATTATGTTTTCGACACGCCCACTGGAAAGAGTTCGCTCGCCGATCTTTTCGACGGTCGCAGTCAACTGATCGTTTATCATTTCATGCTCGGTCCGAAGTGGGAAGCCGGATGCCCCGGATGCTCCTTTCTTGCCGATCATTTCGACGGCACGCTGCCACATCTTAATCATCACGACGTCACCCTCGTTGCCGTTGCCCGCGCGCCGATCGACAAGATCGAGGCTTATAAGAAGCGCATGGGTTGGAAGTTCCCTTGGGTGTCGTCTTGCGCCAATGATTTCAATTTCGACTATAACGTCTCCTTCACAGAGGAGCAGCTTGCCGGCGAAAAGGTGTTCTATAATTTCAGCGCTATGGACGCCAAGAACGGCCACGACGAGCTCCCTGGGCTCAGCGCTTTCTACAAGGATGAAGCCGGCAATGTCTTCCACACCTATTCCAGCTATGCCCGCGGCGGCGAGGAGATGATCGGCACGCTGATGATCCTAGACAATGCGCCGAAGGGCCGCAACGAAGCCAGCACCATGGATTTCGTGCGCCGTCACGACGAATACGAGGAAATCCCGAAAGCGCAATCCTCCTGCCACTAGCTGATGCCATGCGACTTTCCGCGGAACGTCGCATGGGAACAAAGACCGAGGTGCCGTGTTTAGAGCACTGCGGGGTAGAGGGCTCGGCCAGTCGCAAAGGAGGGACGCGATGAAGGCGGAACTGACGGAAGAACACGCATTCCTGCAAAAGCTGCTCGGCATATGGGACGTCAATGCCGCAGATCCGGACGGCAAGGTTGATCACGGTGCCTGGACAGAGAATGTCCGCGCGCTGCATGGCCTTTGGTTTTTATGCGAAGGTGAGGGCACGATGCCCGGCGGCCGCGCGGCCGCGACGCTGCTGACCCTCGGCTATGATCCCGACAAGGGCAAATATATCGGTACCTGGATTGGCAGCATGATGAACCACATGTGGGTCTATGAAGGCACGCTCGATCAGAGCGGCCGCACGCTGGTGCTCGACACGTCAGGACCGGACTTCGAGCATGAAGGCCAGTCGGCCAGCTATCGTGAAGCCATCACATTCATCAACGACAATGAACGCGTCTTCTCCTCCAGCGTCGGCCAACCGGACGGGAGCTGGAAAGAGTTCATGATCGCCAACTACCGCCGCAAGCAATAGGGAGAGCTACAATGGCTGCGAAGGGATATTTTGTCTGGTACGAACTCATGACCACCGACATGGCGGCGGGAGAGGCCTTCTACCGCAAGGTTGTCGGCTGGGATGCCAAGGATGCCGGCATGCCGGAAATCGAAATGGCCTATACTTTGTTCAGCGCCGGCGCAGGCCCGATCGCCGGCATGATGATCCTGCCGGAAGAGGCCAAGGCCATGGGCACGCCGCCCTGCTGGACCGGCTATATCAGCGTGCCCAATGTCGATGAGGCTGCCAAGACGATCGCCGGAAAGGGCGGCAAGGTCTATCGCGAGCCAGGGGATATTCCCGGTGTCGGCCGTTTCGCCGTCGTCGCCGATCCCTATGGCGCCGCCTTCTGCATCTTCACGCCGCAGCCTGGCGACCAGGGCTGGGAGCCAGCCGAACCCAATGCTCCCGGCTATGTCGGCTGGCACGAGCTCTACGCCGGCGATGGACCGAAGGCTTTTGATTTCTATCGCGATATGTTCGGCTGGGAATCAAGCTCCGATTTCGACATGGGTCCGATGGGCACTTACAAGATCTTCAAGATCGGCGACCGAGACTTCGGCGGCATCATGACCAAGCCGGCGGAAATGCCGATGGCCGCCTGGAACTTCTACTTCAATGTCCCGGCCATCGATGCTGCTGTCGGCCGCGTCAACGAAGCTGGCGGCAAGGTCGTCAACGGCCCGATGGAAGTCCCCGGCGGTAGCTGGATCGTCCAATGCACCGACCCGCAAGGCGCGTTCTTCTCGCTTGTGGCGCCGGTGAAATAGCAACTCCCCTCGAGGGATGTTGCCGCAGGCAACTCTCCTCTCCAGACCTTCGGTTCGGCTCTCTTCCTCGAGGGCCGGCCCTCCATGCCGTTGTGGCGCGCAATGGCAACAAGCCTGCTCGTGATGACATTGGACCTAGTCGAGCGATCTAGTAGCATCAGTTTAGCTTTTCGCGCTACGCTTGGTTTCGCGACAAAATCGGCCTCAATGACACGCAGGGAACCTCCGTCGCAACAATTCAACCCGCGAATTTGCGAAGATAAACATCAACATGTAAGCTCGTGGCCGACCTTCGAGTGAGAGCAAGCCTTTACCGCTTCAAGCTACCCAGAAGCCCGCGAACCAACGCCCGCCCGACCTGCGTTGCGACCGTATGCGCGACACTTTTCACCGCTGCTTCCATGACCGTCTCGCGCTGGTAGACGGAACGGCCGCGGCTTGCCGGCTTATCATTGTCACCGTCCAAGCCGGGAAATGTCCAGCGGCCGCCGGCGCTGCCGCTGTCCTGTTTGGCGGCATCCTGTTCGACCGCTTTGCGGGCGCGAGCGGCGAGGATTTCGAACGCGGATTCGCGATCGACCGTCTGGTCATAAAGGCCGGCGACCGGGCTGGCATTGATGACCGCCTGGCGCTCGGCATCGCTCACCGGACCAATGCGGCCGGACGGCAGGCGGATCAAGGTGCGCTCGACAATCGAGGGCGCTCCCTTGCCCTCAAGCATGGGGACCAGCGCTTCGCCGGTGCCGAGCGTGGTGATGACCTCAGCGCAATCGAAGGCGGGATTGAGTCGGAAGGTTTCGGCGGCCGTCTGTACTGCCTTCTGTTCGCGCGGCGAGTAGGCGCGCAACGCATGCTGGACGCGGTTGCCAAGCTGGGCGAGCACGGTTTCCGGTGAAATTCGGCAACCGCCATGGTGTCTTGTCACCGGTGCGACCGGCACGGGCAAGACGGTGACACTGCAGGTAGTGTCAGATATTCGTCCTTCTTGACGCTGTTGTCCGGATTGCGACTGGCGCCGAGGAAAATCTGTCCGTCTTGCCGCGGCATGAGGTGTCGTCTCCCTTTGGGCGGCGGCACAGCAACCTTCAACAGATTGCCAGGGGCTGTTCATTGATTTGTCCTGACGCTGTTATAAGAAGAGACTTGAATGGGGACAACCGCTCGCTTCATGGTGATGCTTCCGGTAGAGTCGGGCACAACCCGGCACGGCTCGAGTCGGCGGGCGCATTCAATTGCGGTGACGTTAACGTCATAGGTAACAGGTAGGAGGCCAGAATGAACGAGATTATTGATCAGATCGCAACGAAAGCCGGCATTTCCCCCGATATTGCGGAGAAAGCCGTTGGCATGATGCTTGGCTTCCTTCAGCGCGAAGCGCCGGATGGCCCTGTCACCAAGATGATCGACGCCATCCCCGGTGCTTCTGATCTGGTGGCGCAATACAATGGCGAAGAAACCTCCGGTGGGGGTCTGCTCGGCGGCCTCCTCAACGCCGTTGGCGCAGGTGGTGGCCTCATGGCGCTTGGCCAGTCCCTCATGAGCAGCGGCCTCAACATGGGCGAAATTTCTTCGCTCGCCAGGGAAACCATTGCGACCGCCCGCGAACATGCTGGCGATGAAGTGGTCGATGAGGTCGTCAACTCCGTGCCGGGATTGAGCCAGTTCCTGTAACCAACTGTTATTGCTGACAAAACCACGCGGCATGTCCGCGGGTTTTCGTATGCGATGCAAAAAGCCGCAACACTTCACACTCCATGTTTGTAATGGCCAAACGTAGGATTTCTTAGGGTTGAGATTATTTCTGCTGTACGTCGCATATGATGTATTCCTTTTATCGGCAGAAAAAGCGCACGTCCGGCGTGCGCTGCAGTTGAAGCCTAATTTTTTAAGATCAGAGGGAATATGTGAAGCGGTTTTTGGCAGCCCTTATACTTATGCGGGCCGGTTGGTTGTTCGGGCGCCTCGGATTTCTTTCCAAACTCGAAGGTCGTAACCATTGATGGCACCGAATATACGTTCCGGCCGCTTTCAAGTAGGACATCTGGCAAGCTGGCCTAAATCACCCAACAGGCGCATCACTGATGGTTATTGATCCAACTATCTATGCGGGGAGCGACCGGCTATGCCGTCCTTAGAGAGAGTTCAGAATTCAGACAATAATACCATTGCTGCTGTAAGTTGTGCGAAATCAGCAACGACGAATTGATTGCTACGTGCTGGGGTTGAGCCAGCTCCTGTAATATGCTGTCATTGGCAACGAGCGCCCGGCGGTCTGGTCGCGGGGGCTTTTTTGTTTGATCATGCAGCAGGTTGCAAGCTGTCCCATGTCTGCGAACATTATTCCTTCTCTTTTGCCGAACGGGCCCGGGCACCAGTTCGTGCTTTATGGTGATTCCTGTTCCGGGGTTCAGGGCGGACTGCACGAGAAAACCTTTGCTGCCGTCAACGCTGTTCTGCGCCGACTTGATCCGCCACCGGAATTCGTCCTGTTTCCGGGCGACGAAATCATCGGCCTGACCGCCGATCCGGCGGCTCTGAGGGCGCAATGGCGGCATTGGTTCGACCATGAAATGGGCTGGCTCGATCGTCAAAAGACGCCGCTTTGGCACACGACGGGCAACCACACCACCTATGACGAAATGAGCGAGCAGGTCTTTCGCGAGGTCCTCCGGCTTCCGGAAAACGGGCCCCCTGGCCAGGAAGGGCTATCTTACTGGGTGCGTCGCGGTGATCTCCTTCTGGTCTTCGTCCATACGCTATGGACCAGGCTCGGCGGCGAGGGCCATGTCGAGACGGAGTGGCTGGAGGCGACGCTGAAACAGCACGGCGACGCGCGTCATAAGATCGTCCTCGGCCATCACCCGGTTTTCCCAATCAACGGATTTTCCGGATCGTATCAGCGAGAGATCGGTCGGGATCACGCCAGTCGGTTTTGGGACATTCTGGTCGAGGCGGATGTTCTCGCCTATGTCTGCAGCCATATCCTCGCCTTCGACGTCCAAGTTTATCACGGCGTCCTGCAGCTTTGTACCGCCGGCGCGGGTACCGCGCATAGAATGCCGGAGGGCGTGGAATATCTTCATTGCATCCAGGCGGCGCTCGATGCGGACAGCTTTCGCTATCAGGTGCTGGATACAGACGGTGTTGTCCGTGAACGATTGAAATGGCCTTTCAAGCCAGCCGACCCTGAAAGCTGGCAAACCCTATCGACCGGGATGCATCCGGCCGGCTTTACCGGCCCGATGAACAGTGATCGCGTCATCGAATTGCGAATATCGGGCCATATGCCGGAGGCGGTACATCCGCCGGCCCAAACCCTCTTCTCTGCGTTCAATTCCGATGCCATCGCCCCGCTCTGGGTCGGTTTACGCGGTGCACGGCAAACCCTAACCTTGATCCTCGGCGGTGAGCCCGGCCGCAGCCCGCATTACTGGTTCGGACCCGATCTTGCGGTAGGGGAGGCTTTCGACATCGAGATCGCTCTGCATGCCGGCATGGGACCTGGCGGCCTGCTATACCGCCCCCATGGCAATCCGCTATGGACCTCCTTGGACGGCGCCTCCGCCACGGGGCTCGAACGTTTGCTCTGGCCGACGCGATGGAGTGTTGGCCATGGTCAGCGCGGTACTGAAGACCGAGCCTTTATGGGCGTGGGGCTGGAGGTAGCCTTTGCCGGAGGATAGGAGCGCGCTGCCTTCCGCTTTACGCCTCAATCGTCTCCAATCTTATGCCAGACGCGGCCGTCGCGCCCGATGAGCTCGTCCGCACAGGCCGGTCCCATGCTCCCCGGCGCATAGGGATCGGGTTTGCTGCCATTGGCGGCCCAGAGATCAATAAAGGGTTGCACGGCGGCCCAGCCAGCCTCGATGCTGTCGGCGCGCTGGAACAGGGTCTGGTCGCCAAGGAAGAGTTCGTAGAGCAGCGATTCATAGCCCGTCTGATGGCTGATGTCGAAATGATCGGCATAGCGGAAGTCGAGCTCGATCGGTGCGGTCTTCAGTACCAACCCCGGCGATTTGATGGAGATGCCCATCTGCAGTCCTTCGTTCGGCTGCACCTGAATGATCAGCTTGTTCGGCGGCAAGTCCGGTCGCGAGGGCGCGCGGGGAAATTGCGCGAAAGGCACCTGCCGGAAGGTGATGACGACTTCAGTGTCACGCGCCCTCAAGGCCTTGCCCGTTCGCAGATAGAAGGGCACGCCTGCCCAACGCCAGGTGTCGACGTAAAGTTTCAGCGCGACGTAGGTTTCGGTATTGCTGTCTGGCGCGACATCGGGCGTCTCTGTGAAGGCCAGCAGATCTTTGCCGTCGAGCGGCCCGGCGGTATAAGCGCCGCGCACCGCGTTTTTCGCCGCCTCCTCTTGCGAATAGTGGCGCAGCGCCTTTAGCACCTTGCCCTTTTCGTTGCGGACGGATTCTGCGTCGAAGCTGTTCGGTGGCTCCATGGCCACCATGGCAAGAAGCTGGAACAAATGGTTCGGCACCATATCGCGCAAAGCACCCGTCGCGTCGTAGAACTTGCCGCGCGTACCGACGTCCACAAACTCCGCCGCTGTGATCTGCACATGGTCGACGTAGTTGTTGTTCCACAGTGCTTCGATCATCATGTTGGCAAAGCGCGTCGTCATGATGTTCTGCACCGTTTCCTTGCCGAGGAAATGGTCGATGCGATAGACTTGGCTCTCGTCCGCGCTATGCAGAAGCGTCGCGTTTAACATCTGCGCGGATGCGAGGTCATGGCCGAACGGTTTTTCAATAGCGATGCGTCGGAAGACGCCGGCGGTTTCGTCAAGAAGCCCATGCTCGGCGAGACGGCTGGTGATGTCGCCGAAAAATCGCGGCTGCACGGCAAAATAGAAGGCGGCATTGGCGCTCGGCGCACGCTGCAGCCGCCTGCTGATTTCCTGATAGATTGCGCCCTGGGTGAAGTCTCCGGAAATATACGAGATGCGTGTCTTCAACCTTTGCCAGGCGTCGCTCTGCTGCGCTTGCTGCATTCCGTTGGCGGCGAGGAAGGTGTCAAGATGCTTGACCAGGAACTCGTCGCCGCCAGGTTCGATGCTGACGCCGAGCACACGCAGATCGTCGCCCAACATGCCCGCCTTAGTCATGTTGATCAGCGTTGGCATCAGCAACCGGCGCGTCAGGTCGCCGGTTGCACCGAAGATGACGAGCGTCAGCGGCGGAGCGGGGGGGACGGTGAAGCCGGTCATGAATGCACCTCCGTCTGAGGTTGGGAGATCAGGTTTTTGGACGACATTCATCTTCTCCTTCAGCGGCTGCGTTCGTGCTTGGGCAAAGATGTTCTAACCCAAGATCGCGCAAACCGGAATCGCTTTTCGAAAGGGGTTGCGATCCGAGATGCGATCCCGTCAGCCGGCGCCCCCGCGGCATAAATGCTAAAGGGGCCTTACTTCTTCACGGCGATTATGAACAGCCGCGGAAACCGCAGCAAGACCTTGTCATCGGCCAACGGGGGATAGGCCTTTTCGATGCGTGCGAGATAGTCGGCCGTGAAGGCTTCGCGGTACTCGGCGCCGGCATGATCGAGGTAGGGGCGCAGGCCCGTGCCCTTGACCCATTCGACGATGGCCGCGGCATTTTCCAACGGGTGATTGTAGTTGATGTGCCAGATGTCGAGGCGCGCCGACCTACCGATCAGGCGGTTGTAATAAACCGATGGCGAGGGCAGGGGACTGCGGCGTACGCTCCTTTTCGCGAAAGCCTCACTCCAGGGGCCGTTTTTCGCGGTTTCCTCCATCATGAGGTGGCTGAGTTCGGTCAGATTGTCCGGCATTTGGATGGCGAGCACGCCGCCTGGCTTGAGCCCGTCCATCAGCCGCTCGAAAATGTCGAGGTGATCAGGCAGCCATTGGAAGACGGCATTGGCGAAAAGCAGATCAACAGGTTCTTCCGGCCGCCAAGTGGCCAGATCGGCCTTGACGAATTCCGTGCCGGGCATGCGCTTGCGGGCCGCCTGCAGCATGTCTTCGTCGCTATCGAGGCCGGAGACGCCAATTGCGCCGTAGCGCTCCACGATCATTTCCGTCGAATTGCCGGGCCCGCAGCCGAGATCGATGGCACGGTCGATGTGCTCCAGCGGCACCTGCGCCAGGAGATCGCGCACTGGGCGTGTGCGTTCATCTTCGAATTTCACATACTGGCCGGCAGACCACGCCATGATAAAATCCTCTTCATCAGATTGGATATTCCATCCGGACAATCCGGACCTTGTCGATATTGCGCCCGGCGAGTTTGATCACCTCGAAGGTGAGATTGCCAGATGTGAAGTTCTCGCCCTCATGCGGCAAATGGCGCAGCCGCCAGAGAATGAAGCCGGCAAGCGTGGAGTAGCGGTCGGCATCATCGATGCGATCGGCGTCCACCAGTTTGGAGATGCGATCGATGGTCCGCTGGCGATGCCGTTTATTTTCCCTTCGCCGCCAGGATCCGTTTCGCTACCTCGTCCAACGCTGCCGTATTGCGGATGATGAATTGCTGCGCGACGTTCGTCAGAGCCGCGATATTGCCGGCTGATGCATCGTCCATTTCGTCGTTGGCGCCGACGAGCGGGCCATCGATGCGGAAATAGGCAAGCTTGCCGACATTGCCCGACGTGACCTGTGTCGAACCATCAATCATTTTCGTCCCGACAGGGTTGAGCAGGGAATTGGCCTCATAGGAGGCGGTCGATGCTTCCCCTTGCATCAAAACAGAAATCAGCGGCGTGCCGTTCGCCGGGTTGATCCAGCCGAGCGCACCCCAGCTCTTTGCCTGTTGATAGGGGATCGGCCTATTCTGCTGACCGGTGCCGAGCGACAGAACCAAGACAGAGTCGCGGCTTTTCTCCCAGCCCATTTTGCGCGCTTCGACATAGGCTGCCAGAATAGGATCATTGGCGAAAACGCCGCCGTCGACCAAGGGGACCAAGCGGTCGGGATCATCGGCGGCTTTCGCGAAGTTTTCGATCAGCGCCGGCTCGAAATAAGTCGGCGCGGCGGAAGTGGCGCGACAGGCCTGCCAAAAGCGGAAATGGCTGTTTTGATCGTCGGAGTTGGACATGATCAGCGCCTGGCGCGCCTTGATGTTGTAAGCCGTAATCAGCACTTTGGTCAGTCCGGCGGCGATCTCGGCGGTTCCCAACCGAGCCTGCAGCTTCGTTTCCAATGGCGTGGCATCGTAGCGCTCTTCCGTCAGTCCGCGGAGATTGATGATTTTCGACAGCAGCGTTGTGCCGAAAATATCCTGTCCCTCTTTGGCGTAGAGATTGACCAGATCGTCCGGCACGCAAGCGGCGTCGCCGTTGCCGGAAGGGTGCGGGCAGGTGAGCCCGGCTGCGATGATGGCGCCCGTCGACGTGCCGGCGATCAGATCGAAGGCTTTGTGCATCGGCAGGCCGTTGAGCCGCTTCGCGAGGTCGGCAACGACCAGCGCCGGAACGAGCCCGCGAATACCACCGCCGTCAATTGATAGGATGAACCGCACTGTCATGGAATTCCCCTCCTATGTCTGCCCCTCGGCAAAGATAGCAGCGGCATCGCGTCGATCAATGAAAGGGGAGCGTTCTCGCCTACCTCTTCCGGAGGGGAAAGGATGCCTAAAAACGTGTAATGACGCTGATGCCCGCACCCTCCGCCTTGGTCAGCTCCATCAGCGCCGGCACGGCTTCCTCCAGGCTGATCCTGCGCCCGATCAGCTTTTGCGGGGCGATCTTTCCCGCGGCAAGCATGTCCAGCATCGCGTCGTAGCGCCAGGCCTGCATGCCGTGGCTGCCATAGATTTCCAGCTCATGGCCGATCACCTGCGCCATCGGGATCTGTGGCGCCTTATGTTCGCCGAGCATCAAGCCGACCTGCACATGCCTGCCTCGGCGGCGCAGATTCTTGATCGAATTGAAGCAGGTGACTGGATGGCCGAGCGCGTCGATCGACACATGCGCGCCGCCCTTAGTAATTTCGCGCACGGCCTCCGCGACATCGGCGACGCTGGCCGCATTGATCGTTGCGACGGCGCCGCAATCGCGTGCGAAAGCCAGCTTCTCGTCGGAAATATCGATGCCGATGGCATTTGCGCCGAGCGCGCTCGCGATCATGATTGCAGACAGCCCGACGCCGCCACAGCCGTGCACGGCGATCCATTCTCCCGGCCGCGTTCTGGCCTGATCGGCAACTGCGCGAAACGACGTGGCGAAACGGCAGCCGAGGCTTGCCGCCGTCGCATCGTCGATCGTCTCGGGCAAATGCACAAGATTGGTGTCGGCATAATCAATCGCCACATATTCGGCAAAGGAACCCCAATGGGTGAAACCGGGCTGGAATTGGTTCGGGCAGACCTGCTGATTGCCGGAATGGCATTCGGCGCAGTGGCCGCAGCCGGAAACGAACGGCACGGTTACGCGATCGCCAACCTTGAAGCGAACGACGCCCCGGCCGGTCGCCACCACCTTGCCGGCCAGTTCATGGCCGGGCACATGCGGCAGCTTGATGTCAGGGTCATGGCCCATCCAGCCATGCCAATCGCTGCGGCAAAGTCCTGTCGCGCCGATGGCGATGACGACCCCGTCTTCCCCTGGCGTGGGATCGGGGAGGGTGCGAATATCCGGCTTGGCCTCAAAGGCCTCATAATACATAGCTCTCATCTGAATCCCGCCTATCCTGCTGCTATTGGCATGTTCCATCATTTTTCCTGGTTTACCCATTCGTCAAGCTATTGTTTCGGCGCATGAAAATTGCGCGGGGAATGCGGCTTCCGGTGCTTTGTTGCGAATGGATTTTGGATCGAATTTTCGGCTTGACCTCCAGGTTGCATGGGCATTTTCTTCCCGCTTTCAGGAGGAGCTCATCATGGTCGTCGATACATCCCCCCGCACAGCAACTTGGACCTATGTCGATGAAGAATGGCTTTCCGGTAATCCGCCGCTGATCGGCCCGACTTCGCATGCCATGTGGCTGGGTTCGACCGTGTTTGACGGTGCGCGCTGGTTCGACGGCATCGCACCCGATCTCGACCTCCATTGCCAGCGCATCAACCGCTCTGCGCTCGCGATGGGCCTGAAGCCACTCAAGACGGCCGAGGACATCGAGGCGCTCGCCTTGGAAGGCGTCAAGAAATTCGACGGCAAGATCCCGATCTATATCAAGCCCATGTATTGGGGCGAGCATGGCTCGCCCGGCAGCGTCGTTGCTGTCGATCCGGAATCGACTCGATTCGCGTTGTGCCTATTCGAAGCACCGCTCGGTGGTCATGGCGGCGTGACTCTCACTGTCTCGCCCTTCCGCCGCCCGTCGCCGGAAACCGCGATGACCGACGCCAAAACCGGTTCGCTTTATCCGAACAGCGGCCGCATGATTCTGGAGGCGAGAAAGCGCGGCTTCGACAATGCGCTGGTGCGCGACGTAAACGGCAATGTCGTCGAGACTGCATCTTCCAACGTTTTCATGGTGAAGGACAGTGTTATCTACACGCCGGTCGCCAACCGCACCTTCCTCGCCGGCATCACGCGAGCCCGCGTCATGGGTCTGTTGCGCCAGGCAGGTTTCGATGTGCGTGAGGAGACACTCTCTGTTGAGCAATTCATGGCTGCCGACGAGATTTTCACCACCGGTAACTACTCCAAGGTCGTCTCCGTTAACCGCCTCGATGACCGCGAATTCCAACAGGGTCCGATCGCCCGCAAGGCGCTGGAGCTCTACATGGACTGGGCTTATGGACGGAGCGCCAGCGAAGAGTGATCGGGCTTTGCCCGAGCAATCGATTCCCGTGAATCGATTGCAGCGACGAACGCGCCGAGCTTAGGCAAAGCGCACGGCAGCAAAAAGGGGCAGGGCCGTTCAAGCTCGGCCCGAGGAATTCCAAGAGGACTTTACGGCCGCACCGGCGTTCCGGAACGACCGGCAGAGTCGATGTAGGACTGCGGCGCGAAGAAGATGCCATCGGCCTCGAATGCTTCGAGATCCTCTTCCTGGAGCGCCTCGCGGACTTTTGGTCTTGCGCCGACGCGGGCCATGAACCCATGTAACGCCGGCCAGCGGGTGAGGTCGAACTTGATCCAGGGCGACCAATTCAGGCAGACGAAGAGATAGGCGTCGGCGATCGTGAAATTGTTGCCGGTTAGATAGGCGCCGGCAAACCGGCTGTTCAACCAATCCAGCCGTTTGCACACCAGCTCATGGATGCCGGCATGGGCGCCTTCGTAAGCGGAGTTGAACAACATCGCCATCGGCTTGTGCAGCTCGGAGGTGACGAAGTTCAGATAGGATTGCACTTGGCTGCGGGCGTAGGTCCCGGCCTTCGGAAACAGACGTGATCCTTCCGGCGAGCGTTCCACGAGGAGCTGCACGATCGCGGGCCCCTCGGTCAGTACGCTGCCGTCATCCAGCATCAAGGCCGGTACGTAACCGTTGCCGTTGATGGCAAGGTAGTCGTCACCCGAATTCGTCCGATGCGTCTTACGATCGACTTCGATTAGCTCGATTTCGAGACCGAGTTCCCGACAAACAATGTGCGGCGACAGGGAGCATGCAGCAGGGTGCATATAGAGTTTCATCGGGTCTCTCTCCTTCTCGGCGCAGGCATGAAGCTTCGCGCTAATATCCGTTGAACATTTGTACCATCTCGCATAAAATTCGCTCGGTCAAGATTTTTATGCGAAACGGTATAAAATATGAAGAGCGAGAAAAAGCAGGGCCGCCCCCGTGCCTTTGATGCCAAGACGGTGATCGGGCGGGCGCGGGAGGTTTTTTGGGACAAGGGATTTTCCGCGGCCTCGCTTGATACGCTGAGTGCTGCGACGAAGCTGAATCGACCGAGCCTCTACGGCGCGTTCGGCGACAAGGAAGAGCTCTATCTGGATGCCTTGGAGGACTATCGCGAAGACAGCATGGATGTGCTGTCGGAAGCTCTCGATCCAGCTTTGCCGCTGCGGGAGAACCTAGCGAGCGTTTATGCCAGAGCTTTGAAAATATATCTGCACGGCGATACCGCGGCACGCGGATGCTTTCTGATCAGCACCGCAACAGCGGAGGCCATTCAGCATGCCCGTATACGGGAGGTGCTGGGCCGCAGCCTCAATGACTTCGACGACGCGATCAAGGAACGGATGGAGCTTGCGGTGGAGCGGGGCGAACTCCCGACGGATGCCGATCCGGCGACCCTCGCAAGACTTGCTTCCGCTGTGATGCATTCGCTCGCCGTGCGCGCGCGCGCAGGCGATACGCGCGAGACGCTGGAGGCACTCGCTCGTTCCGGCGTCGATCTCATCTGCGGTCGGAAGTAGTTAAATTAGGCGATGCGAAAGTGGTATTTGTGGTAAAATGACGTTGGTCGGCAAAATCACCGAGGAGGCCGCCATGAAAATTTCTATTCCCGCTTCTGTCTATGTTTTCGACTATTACAGGCTGTTTTTGCAGCTCTGTGTCATCGCGGCGACCGGGTTCGTCATTTATTCGATGCTGTTCGGATTGACGTGGTGACGTGACGTCGGAAGTGATTGACGCGTCCCCTATGGGGCCGTCTCCTCTTTCGGGCTGACCCACCAGCAATAGACCGCGCCGATCGCCAGCAACACGCAGGTACCGAGAAACACGGCGCGCATCCCGATGTGGCCGCCGACGAAGCCGCCCATGACGGGGCCGACCACCTGACCAGCGAATTGCGAGGAGGTGGCCAGGCCGAGAATACCGCCGGCTGCTGCATCCGGCACATTATGACGGATAACGGCGGTGATGCACGGCAGTAGGCCGCCGAGCGCAATACCCATCAGGAAACGCAATGCAATCAATTGCCAGGCCGCCGTTACGAACGCCTGTGGGATCAACAGCAGCGAGGCGACCGCAAGAGCTGCCATGATCACGGTCCAATGGCCGATGCGGTCGGCAAGCTTGCCGAGCCAGGAGGCTGAAAGGATGCTGCCGAGCGCGGCAACGGCCATGACCAGACCCGAAACCATCGTGACATGTGCATCATCGACGAATTGCGCGACGTAGACGGTAATGATCGGTTCGATGGACATGTTGGCAAGCATCAGCAACAGCCCGATCGATAACATCGCGACAACGGGCCGCTTGTCAGGGATGGAAGCCCAGCTGCGGCTTGCCTTCGCCGCCTTCTTCCGCGCCGGCGATTTCTCTTCTTTGATCAGGAAGGTGGTCGCCAGGAACGTCAAGAAGATCACACCGCCGGCGAGCAGGAACGTGCGGCGAATGCCAATGACAGGCGGCAGCGCGCCGCCGATCAGCGGTCCGACCAGATTGCCGGCCATGACGCCGGAGGACAGCATCCCAAGCGCCCAGGCCGAGCGATGTTTCGGCGTCTGGGTCGCCACCAGGACCATCGAGCCAGAGGCATAACCGCCGGCAAGCCCGGTGAACATTCGCAGCGCTACCAATTCCCAAACGTTGCCCGCCATCCCCATCAGCGAGATGGCCACGGTCATGCCGAGACTCGCGCGCACCAGCATCAGCTTGCGGCCATAAATATCGCCGAGCCTGCCCCAAAGCGGCGCGACGAAGGCAGCGGCAAAGAAGGTGGCGCCATAGGCGATGCCGGACCATTGCACGGTTTCGGCCTTGTCGATGACGCCAAGTTCTTCGACATAGAGGGGCAGGAAGGGAAGCAAAAGCGTCATCGCCACGATAGTGGTGAAGGAGCCGAGGAGGCAGATGATCAGATTCCGCATCCAATAAGCTGTTTCCGGCTCAGCCGGCGCGGCCGCATCCCATCTTGTCTGAACAGTCATCTCTTGGCCTTTGCATTCGTCGTATAAAATAGTTCCTGGCTGCCCGACGCGAGGACGTGTCCCTTCGTCGCGGCAAGCAGATCAGCGCGGGTGAAGAGATCGGGCAGTTTGAGCCGGTCGACATCGAGTGCATAGACAGTGACGTGATAGCTATGGACCCGTTCGTCGTTCCAGGGCGGACAGGCACCCATATAACCCCCATGCGGCCCATTCGCCAAGGAGCCGCCGCCTGCGCCATTCTGTCCCCGCCTGCCGTGGGCGGTGCGTTCGAGCGGTAATCCGGCCTCCGGAGGACCATCGCCATCGGCGCCTTCCGGAAGTTTGGTCAGCGAGGCCGGGATATCGGCGAGCACCCAATGAACGAATTCGATCCGCTTGAACGTCTTGGGAATGCTCTTGTTATCCTTGTTGAATAATGAGAAATCGGCCGGCACATCAGGGTCGACCATCGTCAGCGCGTAGGAGCGCGTACCTGTCGGCCCCTTTGACCACGACAGCGCGAGGCTCTTGTTCGGCCCAGGCGCTGACTTGCCGTTCGCCGTAGCAATACAGGACGCGTTTTCCGGCAACAGCATACGGCCATCGCTCTTATCGAATGTGACTTTGAGATCAGCAGCGAATGCCGGCCGGCCGGCTGCAAGTGTTGCGATGGCGGCGATAGCTCCGAGGAGATGGGAATGTTTCGCATGGTCTTGCCCTTTCGTGTTTCAGCCTTTTGAGCTCTCATTGGGCAGGGTCTAACAGATCGTCCTGGCGCTCTGGCGCGCGCAAACGCTCAAATTTCGTCCGACAACGCTCAAGCGTTGCGTAGTCGTTCGGCAAAGCGGCGGGGTGAACGATAGCCGGTGGCAAGCGCTGCCTCGCGCAGCGACAGTCCATCTTCTGTCAAAAGCGTGGTTGCCAGGGCCACGCGTTCGCTTGCCATCACTTCACGCAGCGACGAGCCTTCCTGCGACAGGCGCCGTCGCAGCGTTGCGTTGCTGGTGCCGAGTTCGGCAGCAATGAGGTCGGCGGTCCAGGCTCGGTCCGGCTGCCAGCGCACCAGCGCGCGCACCGCCTCGGCCGTCGTTTCGGGCGATGCCGGCAGGGCGCCGCGGATGCCGAGCACCATCAGCACTTCCATCAGGCGATGCTCGATCAGCGCCGTTGGCAATTCGCCAGACGCGATCCCTTCGCCGGCATGATGGATAGCTGCGGCGAGTACCGGATCGAGCGGCAGGTCGACCTGCGACGCCACGCGCCCCGGCTCAAAGGCCCTGAGAGCGCGGCGCACCAATTGGTCGGGGAAGCTAATGAAGATGGCGCGATAGACGCCGCTCTGCGGATCAGGGTCGTTCACGACATCGCCGCGCCAGCCGGCGGGCAAGACCAGCACCGTGCCGGCAGGAAAGCGCCGATGGCGCCCCATGCTCAGCACATCCTTGAAGCCTTCGACAAGAGCGACGATCGAGACCTGGGAAAAGGTCGAGCCGCCAATACGCTCGCGCTGCCGGGTAACGAAGGTGAAAAGCGCGGAGTAGCTTTTTTCGCCAACCGGCATGGTGGCCGGGCGGTTGTCCTTGCCCGCCAGGCGGCGCAACCTATCCAATATTTGCTGAGCCTCGGGCATGACGGCGGCTTCCTGCTGATGTCCACAACAGCGATAGTCTGGACCACTCCACAGTCGATGCCAAGCCGGCAAAGCGCCTTGTCGGTTCCTTCGTCTCATGATATAAAACTGATTGCATTTTGCAATCGGATTGCCGACGGCCGGATCCACATTCAAAGCGGTGGCCGGATAGAGAGGAGATGCACCATGAGCACTCTTGATAATGCCCGTTGCGACACGGTGCGGCGGCTATATGCCGCCTATGTCGCACAACATCCTGATGTCGTCGGCCCGATGCTGACCAGCGATTTTACCTTTTCCAGCCCGCGTGACGATCACATCGACCGCGACCAATATTTTAAGAATTGCTGGCCGAAGGAGAAGGTCTTTCGCGCCATTCATATCGAACATCTGGTACCCGACCGCGACGAGGTGATCGTTGGTTATCGCGCCGAAAAGATGGACGGAGGCAGCTTTCGCAATATGGAGATGATCCGCTTTACCGGCGACAGGATCGCCGAGGTAAATGTCTATTTCGGACGCAATGTTTAGGAAGGAGTGGGCCAGCGCGATAGCCGGCCCGTTCGTTCGCGCTAGGCCCGAGCTCGGGATAGCGCATGGCCGCGATGGATCGTCCAGGCCTGCAGGAGGCTGCCGGCAGCAAACAGGATCACCCAGGCGAGCAAGGCCGTCTGTACCGGCGGCGAATCCGGACCGTTGCCGATCGGATGCGACGGCGGCAGCCGCGAGAGCGTTTCGTTGATGCCGGGAACCCAGAGCAGGAAATAGGTGAAAGACAGGCCGAACGCCTTCAGATAAGCCCGCAGTCGACCAAGAAAGCTTATCCTTTCCACTAGAATTGCACCTGATGCCACCAGTATAGCCACAATTCCGAGCGCGTGTCCCGGGTTGAACCCGCCTGTAGAGGAAAGTCCGAAGGAGGTCACCACCGACAGCGCCAATCCACCAAGATAGATCTGTCCCGATCGCATCTGCGGTTGGATGCCGCCATGCTTCGCAAAGCTATAGAGCCCTGCGGCGATCGGGACGACGCTGATGGCGGTATGGAGTTCGCCGAGCAAGGAGAGAGGAGCGGGCATAATCGGTTTCCTTTGTGTATCGACTAGTAGGTAGGCTAAAGAGGCGAGCCATGGACGCTTTCGGCTCCTCCTCGGTCCTCCACGCCTGAATCCATAACCTACTAGTTGGTAGGCTGTCAATGAGTGAATGACTGCCTTCATTCCGTGTTGAAGCCGCGAGTCCGGACTGCGTCTTGGTTCAGCGCGCGGTTATTGCCGTCATCGCCGCCTGTAATGCCGCGGTCGGACTGGCCAGCGGCCGCGGATAGTCGTCAGCCAATAGGGCGGCCGCTCCGGTCATCGAGGCTTGCGCGAAGGCCACCGTCTTGGCCCCTTCACGATAGGCTGCCTCCGCCGCCTCGGCGATCCCTGCCAGATAAGCCTCCTGTTTGCCGGCCCGGAACAGCACCCATGCGCCATAGATCAGGCGGACATCAATCTCGGCGCCCGTGGTCTTGGCCGCTTCTTCGAAGAGTTCGGTCGTTGGGGCGATGGTCGTCTCGGTTGTGCAGAGGACGGTGACTTTACCGCAAGACTTCCCGACGTATTCAGCGAGCGCGCAGTCCGCTCTGACAATAGGTACCTCACATCTGTCCGCCGCTAACGATGCAGCGGGTCCGAGGGTCGAGCAATTGAGCACCACGGCATCAGCATCCTGGGCGAGGCGCAGAATGACTGCAGCCGTTTCCGCCTCGATTTCGGGCGTCAGTCCGCCCGCCCGCTCAGCGGCGAAGAGAAGATCGGCGCGGACATGGTGCAGAAGACAGTCGGTCGGAAGACCTAGCTGCTTTGCAGCACCCTCATAGATGGCGATGTTGCTTTCGGCGGTATGCAGGCAGGCGATGATCATGGGCAATCTTTGAAAATCGGGGGATATGGCAGGGAATCCTAACCGCTTCGCTTGCGCTTCACCATGGCTCGATTTGATCGTTTTTTTCACCATTCGCGTCCCCATGTCAGGAGCGGCAAAAATTGCAGCGCAAACAAGGGTAAATTTTCCTCGACCTCATGATTTTTTGCCACGCCGCCGGTTGCCCTTCACTGCGTCCCCTCCTATGTTCCCGATCACCTGCCGACGCAATCTATTGCCAAGAGGAGATATGACCATGGCTTTCGAATTGCCTGAACTTCCCTATGATTACGAAGCGCTTTCCCCTTTCATGTCGCGTGAAACTCTCGAGTATCACCACGACAAGCACCACAAGGCTTACGTCGACAACGGCAACAAGCTCGCTGCGGAAGCAGGTCTTGCTGATCTTTCTCTCGAAGAGATCGTGAAGAAGTCCTTCGGCACCAACGCCGGCCTCTTCAACAATGCTGCCCAGCATTACAATCACATCCATTTCTGGAAGTGGATGAAGAAGGGCGGCGGCGGCAACAAGCTACCCGGTAAGCTGGAAGCAGCCTTCGCCTCCGACCTCGGCGGTTACGACAAGTTCAAGGCCGATTTCGCCGCTGCTGGCGCCACCCAGTTCGGTTCCGGCTGGGCCTGGGTTTCCGTGAAGAACGGCAAGCTGGAGATCTCCAAGACCCCAAACGGCGAAAACCCGCTCGTTCATGGCGCCACGCCGATCCTCGGCGTCGACGTATGGGAACATTCCTACTACATCGACTACCGCAATCTGCGCCCGAAATATCTCGAAGCTTTCATCGATAGCCTGATCAACTGGGACTACGTCCTGGAACGTTACGAAGCCGCCACGAAGTAAGTTTGCTGTCTAGGCTTGCTTTTGCACCCGGCGCTGTCCAGGCGTCGGGTGTTTTCATTCCTGCTAGCCCAAGGGAGGCTACATGCTGTCTCCGTCTGCCCCGCTCTTCCGTTTCGGTGTCGTCGCCGATCCGCAATATGCCGCCTTGGAACCCAATTTTTCCCTTAACCGCTACCCGGCCAAGAGCCTCGCCAAGCTTGCGGAGGCGATTGCCGAATTCAACCGGCATGATCTCGCCTTCGTCGTCACCCTCGGGGATATTATCGACGGCGGCTGGGAGAGCTTCGATGCGGTTTTGCCCGTCTACGAGACCTTGCGGCACGAACGGCATTTCCTGCTCGGCAATCACGATTTTGCGGTCGCGGCGGAGCATTTGACCAAAGTTGCAAACCGTCTCGGCATGCCGTCGGCCTTTTATGACTTTGCCCATGCCGGCTATCGTTTCATCGCGCTGGACGGCAATGAGATCAGCCTCTTCGCGCCGCCGGAGGGCGATCCGCGCCGGGCAGAGGCCAAGGCGCTGATGAAGGCATTGCATGAGGCCGGCGCGCCAAACTCGCATCGCTGGAATGCTGCTGTTAGCGATACGCAATATACCTGGCTCGCTGCCAAACTGCTTGAGGCAAAAGTTGCAGGCGAGAAGACGATCGTCATGAACCACTACCCGATTTTCCCCAGGAATTCGCATAACGCTCTCGACAGCGATCGTATGCTGACGCTGCTCGCCGAACATGATCACGTCGTCGCCTATCTCAGCGGCCATAACCACGAAGGCAATTTCGGTGTCATGGACGGCACCTATTTCTTGAACTTCAAAGGCATGGTCGATACCGAGGACAGCAACGCTTATTCAATTGTGTCGGTGTACGAAGACCGGCTGGAAATTGCGGGATTTGGACGCGAGGAAAGCAGGCTGCTGACGCTGCAAGGTGCTTAACGAGATCTCGGGCATTTGAGCCTATAGGGAACGATCCGCACCTTTGAAGGTTTAGGGACGGGAGGGTCCGCTACGAGGCAGAGCTGATGTTTCCGACATTGCAAATCCTGACAATCTTAGTCGTCGCCGTCGCCATGGCGATGGCACTGGCGCATTTGCTGGAGCTGCCCGGAAAAATGCGACTGTCGAAAGAAGACTATCTGACGGTCCAGCGGATCTATTATCCAGGATTTACGATCGGCGGTGTTACCGAGCCGGTAGGTGTTCTTTTGATCCTACATGTTCTGTTCTTGACGCCAATCAGCACGGTCGCGTTCTGGCTATCTGCTGCTGCCTTTGCCGCTATGGCTGCCATGCACGCCGTTTTCTGGTTGCTCGTACAGCCAGTAAACAATTTCTGGCTCAAAGATATCGAGCTCAAAGGGCTAGGCGCGGGTTTCTTCTCGCATGATCCATTTGGTGGTCGTCGGACCGAGACCGCCGTCAAACCGGACTGGACCATGCTGCGCGACCGCTGGGAATGGTCGCATGCCGCGCGCGCTGCCTTGGGATTGCTGGCGTTTATTTTGCTGGTGACCGCTGTTGCCCTCTAGCGCCGATGCTCATTCCGCTGCCATTCGCATCTGCGCCACGTCCCGCTTCGGCGGCGCGCCGAACATGCGGGCGTATTCCCGACTGAACTGCGAGGCGCTTTCGTAACCGACCTGATAGGCTGCATTCTCCACGTTGGCACTGCCGGCGACCATGAGGCGGCGGGCCTCCAGCAGCCGCATCTGCTTCTGATATTGCAACGGTGTCATCGAGGTCAGCGTTTTAAAATGCTGGTGGAATGAGGAGGGGCTCATGCGCGCGGCGTCGGCAAGCTGCTCGATACGCATCGGCTGAGTGAAGTTGTTGCGCAGCAGGTGAATGGCGTCGGCGATGCGGCGCGTCTGGCTGTCCGGAAGAACCAGCTTGCAGACTTCACCGCCATTCGGGCCGGTGAGCATCCAGTAACAGATTTCGCGCATGATCGCCGGATAGAGCACCGGAACAGCTCTCGGTGTCGCCAGAAGGCTGGTCAATCGCACCAGGCACTCGGCAAGAGGCTGACCGAGGTCCTCGACAAAGATGCCGAGGCCTGTCCCGCCTGTCGGCTTTGGCGGCACATCGAGTTGCTCCATCACCTCGCGCATCATGCCGACATCGAATTCGAGGGAGATGGCGATGTAAGGCTCCTCAGCGCTTGCCTCAATCACCCGGCCGGATGCCGGCAGCTCGATGCTGATGATGAGGGCCTGCATCTCACCATAGTCGATCATCCTGTCGTTCAGCATCAGTTGCTTCGCACCCTGCACTACAACGCAGAGCGACGGCTTGTAGACCATCGGATGCGGCATCTTCAGCTTTGTCGACCGCATGATGTGAAGGCCGTCGATGCCGGTCGGAAATACCCCTGTGTCGTCGCCATCGCTGGCCTCGATGAATTGCATAAGCGCATCCTTAAGGGCGGACGACATGCTTAATCTCCGGACTGAGTGTTGCTTGGCCGTCATCATAGCTGCGTGATTGCGCCAGACAAGACAGTTGGAGGAATAGGCAAGAAATTCGAGAGTTCCGGCATTCAAGGAGAGGGCTCGGCGGGCGTAACTTTCCGCCACAAAACATTCCTTGGAGAAACGGTGATGACGACTGAAAATACAGACAAATCAAAGACAAATATTGCAATTATCACGGGCGGCAGCCGCGGTCTCGGTCGAAATACGGCCATTCATCTCGCCCGTCGCGGGGTTGATACCATCCTGACATATCACTCAAATCGGGCAGAAGCGGAAGGCGCAGTCGCCGAGATCGGGTCTCTTGGAAGAAAAGCCGTGGCGCTGCAACTCGATGCCGGCGACGTTGCTTCATTTGACGCTTTCATCTCCGAAGTCAGCCGCGCACTGCGGCAAAATTGGGGTCGCGATCGCTTCGACTTTCTGGTCAATAATGCCGGCATGGGCTATCACGCCGCTTTCACGGAAACGACGGAAGCTGAGTTCGACAAGCTCTATAACGTCCATCTCAAGGGCGTGTACTTTCTGACGCAGAAGCTGTTGCCGCACCTGGGTGATGGCGGCCGCATCGTCAATATCTCTTCCGGCCTTGCCCGCTTCAGCTTTCCAGGTTCGTCGGCCTATGCGGTTATGAAGGGGGCGATCGAGGTTCTGACACGATATCTCGCCAAAGAGCTCGGCTCCCGCGGCATCGCCGTCAACACGGTAGCTCCGGGTGCGATCCAGACTGATTTCAGCGGCGGCATCGTTCGCGACAATCCCGAACTCAACAACCTCGTCGCTTCCATGACGGCGCTCGGCCGCGCCGGTCTGCCCGACGATATCGGCCCGATGATCGCTTCGCTGCTGTCGCAGGACAACCGCTGGGTCAATGCTCAGCGCATCGAAGTCTCCGGCGGCATGGTCCTCTAATACCGGTCGCATCCTCGATGTCGTAGCACCTCAGCCGGTCGCGGTTGGGGTGTTTATTTGCCACCCGTTCACCCAGGCCTGCCTTAGTCCATCACCTTCGCCCTTAAACCATCGTCCCGTCGCCTCGCAGCCTTCAATCCTGTCGCTGCGGAAATTGCGGATTGCCTGGCGCAACTCGCACCAGGCGACGATGTTGGCGGTTTCGGCATAATAGATGAGTGCGATTGGGCGGATGACACGCTCGGTGGCGCGGCCCAATTCGTCGCGATAGGAGAGTTCGAGTTTCTCCTCGTCGCGAATGGCGCGGCGAACCAAAGCGAGGTCTATGGCGCCGGTGGAAGGTGCGGCAAAGCCCCAGGCGTGCAAGGCATTGGCATCGAGCGTCTGGCGAAGCGGTTGCGGCACTGCGCCGGCGATCTTGGCGCTGACGCGCTTGGCGGCGAGTTTCAGTTCATTGTCCCCGGTACGCTCCAAGAGCGCCAGCGAGAGCACGATCGCCTCCATCTCCTCGATCGAAAACATCAGCGGCGGTAGATCGAAGCCAGGGCGCAGGATATAGCCGATGCCGCGGCCGCCTTCGATCGGCACGCGCATCGCCTGCAACGCGACGATATCGCGATAAACGGAACGCACTGTGACCTCCAGCCGCTCGGCGATGGCAGCAGCCGTCACCGGTTTTTTTGCCAGCCGTAATATCTGGATGATCTCGAACAGGCGCGACGCCTTGCGCATGTCATCCTCGCGATTTGAAGGCTCCTGACAGCACCCTGTCAGTTGGGTTGATCCATAAACTGCCTATCGATTTGAAAATCAACACATTCCTCCGCGGATCGCACGCAAGCGACGATGGGCAACTGACATGAACTATAGCGAAAACCTCTGGCTCTACTTTCTCCTTCTATTTGGTATCATCATCGTGCCGGGCATGGACATGCTATTTGTGCTTGCCAATTCCCTGACCGGCGGTAGCAATCGCGGCCTTGCTGCCGCCGGCGGTATCATGCTCGGTGGCGCTGTGCATTCGCTAAACGGTGCGCTCGGCGTCAGTCTGCTGATGCATTTCGTGCCGATCCTGTTCAATCCGCTGCTCGTGGCCGGCGCCGCCTACATGGCCTTCATCGGCATCACGCTGATGCGCAGTTCGATCACCGTCGGCCACGACGGACCTGCCGGCAGTCGTTCCGCCTGGCGGGCTTTTCTTCAAGGTGCGGTTACCTGCCTGATCAATCCCAAGGCCTATCTTTTTATGCTCGCCGTCTATCCGCAATTTCTGAAGCCGGACTACGGCCCGATCTGGATCCAGGCGACCATCATGGGGCTCATGACCATTGCGACGCAATTTGCCGTCTATGGCGGGCTTGCGGTCACCGCCGGCCGCAGCCGCGATTTGCTGGTCGCTAATCCCCGGGCGACCGTCCTCGCGGGCCGGGCCGCAGGGCTGCTTCTCTTTGCGGTTTCGATGTTCACCATCTGGGAGGGGTGGAAAACGGCGTGAAATCTGGCATATGTCTTAAATATGACACTGATTTTGCTCAGTTCTCACCACTTTGTGACTTCATTGCCGGCGTGGAACGCGGCAAATATGTGCGCCGTAACAACGCGCCGGCCGCTTTCGCGGTCCAGGTCACGGATGGAGAGATAGATGAAGTGGAAAGCGATTGTGGCCGCGACGGTCCTGGCCGGCGTGGCTCTTGGTTCCGTCATTGCGGCCGATGGCACGCATGATTCCCGCATTGCGTTGATGAAGAAGGTCGGCGGCGCTGCCGGCGCTCTCGGAGCCATCGCCAAGGGTGACAAGCCTTACGACGCCGGTGTCGTCAAGGCCGCGCTGATGACGATCGCCGAAAACGCCAAGGCTTTCCCCGACCACTTCGGGCCGAACAGCGACAAGACCGATACCGAGGTCAATCCCAAGGTCTGGGATAACTTCGATGATTTCAAGGCCAAGGCGAACAAGCTTTCGAGTGACGCCGAGGTCGCGCTCGCGCAGTTGCCGGCAGACCAGGCTGGTGTCGGCGCGGCGCTGAAAACCCTCGGCGGCAATTGTGGCGCCTGTCACCAGGCCTATCGCATCACCAAGAACTAAGCGTAGGCCGGCTTCGACTGAAGAACGATTTAAGCATCCGCATCGGCTTTGCTGCCGGTGCGGATTTTAGTATCTCTCGATACACGCTCAATATGGGGAGTGCGAGGCATGGTTGCGCGATTTGTCCGGTGGCTGCTCTGCCTTGTCGGCCTCGTCATCTTCGGCTTCGGCGCCTTCTATGTCATCGCCGCCCCATCGCCCTTACCGGCGAGCCATTGGGCAAATCTCGGCGATCCAGATACCAAGAACGGCGAACAAATGTTCTGGGCGGGCGGCTGCACGAGCTGTCATGCCGCGCCGGGCGCGCAAGGCGATGCGAAGTTGGTCCTGTCGGGCGGCCTGGCGTTGAACAGCCCCTTCGGCACTTTTCATGTTCCCAATATCTCCCCGGATGAAAAGGCGGGCCTTGGCAACTGGACGCTTGCGGATTTCGGCAACGCCATGAAGCGTGGCGTCGGCAAAAACGGTGAACATCTCTATCCGGCTTTCCCCTACGGCTCTTACACCCGCATGAGCGACCAGGACATCAACGACCTCTGGGGTTTCTTGAAGACCTTGCCGAAGAGCAGCAACGTCGCGCCGCCGCATGAGCTGCCGTTCCCCTTCGACGTCAGGTTGGCGCTCGGCGGCTGGAAGTTCCTCTATTTCAACGATCAGCCCCGCGTTGTCATCGCCAACGCCGACGATAAGATCAAGCGCGGCCAGTATCTGGTGGAAGGCCCCGGCCATTGCGGCGAGTGCCACACCCCGCGCGACGGACTTGGCGGCTTTCTGAGGGACCAGTGGCTTGCCGGCGCTCCGAATCCGGAAGGCAAGGGTCGCATCCCCGACATCACTCCCGGCTCGAAGCCTTTGGGCGGGTGGAGCGCTGGCGATATCGCCAACTACCTAGAGACCGGCTTCACCCCCGATTTCGATAGTGTCGGCGGCTCGATGACAGAAGTTCAGCAAAACATCGCCCGCCTGCCGGCCTCGGACCGCGATGCGATCGCCGCCTACCTGAAGGCGGTGCCGGCGCGGTGAGCAGCTGAGTGGCTGTCTTAGCGTCGCTTTGCGAGATAGAGATGCGTTTCGTATCGCAACTCGAACTTTCCGCCATGTGTGGCGATCGTCTCCCCGAGCGCGGCAAGCAGCGCCTCCCTTTGGTCCGCCGCCAGAAGCGGGTAGCTTGAAAGCGTGCGAAGCAGGTCGCTATAGCTTGCAGCGCTTTGCATGCGGCTCCAAGGATAGCATCGGTGCGTTGTCGGCTCGAAATATTCGGACTCGCCGAGCAATTTCGCGAAGGGACCGTCCGGCAGATACCAAGCCTCCGCCGGTGGGTCGGAGAGCGACGGTGCGTATAGTGAATAGAGACGCGCGAATTCGGCGGCAAGCGGAGGCGCCAACGGCATGGGCACACTTCCAAGGACAGCCAGCGTTCCACCCGGCGCGAGCTGTTCGGCAGATTTGGCAAGTCGGACCTCTGATGCAACCCAGTGCAGGGACTGCGCGGCCATCACGAGCTTGAACGCTGTCGCCTCACCCGGCCAAGCCTCAAGGGTGGTTTGCGCGAAACGCACGTTGGGAAATTCCGCGAGGTTTTTCCGCGCGATGCCGATCAATTCCGCGCCCGGATCAAGCGCAAGAATAAAAACGCCACGGCGTGCAAAGCCCTGCGTTGCTTGTCCCGTGCCACAGCCAATCTCCAGGACCGCATCGCTGCTGTCCAAACCGGAAAACGCGGCGATGTCATCAAAAACGGACTCGGGGATAGGTTGGGCGAGCGTCGCCATAGAGTGCTGACGCAATCGGAATTTTTCATCGCCTCCGTCCACCACTCCATCCGCTGGCCGGAGACCGAGCCGCCGGCAAGGGGCGGACATCTCGTCCTGGTAACGGCGCTCAACTCAGGCGTGATCCGTTTTCATAATCCCTCCGGGCACGAGGCTGCAACGCGCGAAAATGTCGAACTTCCCCTGGAGACATTCGACCGGTTCTTCGCTGGACGCGGGATCGCCATCGACGCTGACGACAGGAAGGTCAACGGCGATCCTGCCGTGGACCGCTCTCATGCGAGCGCGTGCAGATAGCGCATTCCGGTGACCGGACGTGCCTTGAAATCCATCTGTTCGTAGAAGCGGTGCGCCTGGACATTGCCGGTCGCGGCGCTGACGGAGAGATAGCCGCAGCCGGCCTTGCGGGCAACGTCGCGAGCGCGGTCGACGAGATGCTGGCCGATGCCATGGCCGCGATGGCCGTCGCGCACGAAGAGATGATGCAGGTCCATGCCGCGCTGGCCCTCCTGCGCCCGGTAGAGCGGCACGAGGATGGCGTAGCCGATCAGCCCGTTTTCACCTTCCGCCACCAGCGCCGTGATCCACGGCACCGGACCGAATAGGTCGCGTTCGAGCTGTTCCGGGGTCGCCGCCGAGAGATCACCGTGATGGGCGGCGAGCAGCCGGATCATATCGTTCAACTCCGGCAAGTCGCGCGGATGCGCATTGCGGATCGTGATGACAGGCGGGCGGAGAAGTGAGATTTCGCTATCGTCCAGCATAGGGTTCTGCGTCCTTTTCTAAAATGCCGTCAGGACGCTGCCGATACAACAAAGCCGCCTGACGGCGGCTTGTTGACAATATGATCTGTCTCGGCCGCCCCTTACAGGTACAGCCAAAAATACGAGCGATTATGGAGCGCGTGCGTGATCATGGGCGCATAAATGATCTGGAACGACGGATTTGTCAATGGGGAGAGTCCATGCCCTCAGGGCTATCGCATTTGAGCGATGACAGTTCTTGCGAATTCGTCGGACCATCCGGATCGTTTTCGTTTGCGTCGAATGGAGATATTTGGCCTTGCGATC
>NZ_JARFYN010000230.1 GCF_030272695.1 Martinezella calliandrae | reverse complement strand
GCGGATCCCTGCACGGACGGGCCTCGGCGACTGCGTCTTCGTACTTGGGAAGGATTGGACCGCATGAACTACCAGAAGCTAAACCACCATCAACGAGATTTGCCACATTGAAAGTCTGAGCCGAACACCGCGCACAAGCGATGGCTGTGCCGGTCCGGTCCCGATCTCGCAGCTTAAACCTGCAAGTGCCGTGCCCCCAGTGCGCGGCAAGGAGATAATCATTGACTGCTACGAACACGAAAATCTGGACTGACCTCGACCTCGACGCGGACGGTAAGCACTTTGGGTATTTCCGGCTCCCTCTCGCGGTCCACGACCGGTCCGGAGATGACGTTGGCTACAGTTTTGAGGCCATCCCGGTGGTCACCATTCGCAATG
>NZ_JARFYN010000229.1 GCF_030272695.1 Martinezella calliandrae | reverse complement strand
GTTCTTGGCGCAGCTGGACGAGGCGAGCACCAACTATCATATTCCGCTGGTCTTGCGACTGCACGGTGTGCTCGATCGCAGCGCCTGGCAGCGCAGCCTCGACCGTCTGTTGGCGCGCCATGAGGCGCTGCGCAGCGTCTTTGTCGACTGGGAGGATGAACCCCGGGTCGAGGTCCTGCCGCCGGATGCGGGTCTGCCGGTGATCGAGCACGATCTCAAGGGCAGGGCGGATGCGCAAGCCGCGCTTTTGGAGCTGTGCCATGAGGAAGCGTGCACGCCCTTTGATCTTTCGCGCGGGCCGCTGATCCGCGGGCGGCTGATCGACATGTCGGACGAGGAGCACGTCTTCCTTTTGACCCAGCATCACATCGTCTCGGAC
>NZ_JARFYN010000228.1 GCF_030272695.1 Martinezella calliandrae | reverse complement strand
ACGGTACTTCACGGGATCACGGATCCGCGGACGGGCAATGCCCGTCGTCACGACTTGCTGGAAGTGTTGACGATTGCGCTTGTGGCGTCGATCTGCGGCTGTGACAGTTGCGTGGACTTCGCTGACTTTGCCGAGGATCGGGAGGCGTTGTTTCGGGAGTTTCTGGTTCTTGAGAACGGGCTTCCGAGCCATGACACGTTCTCGCGGCTGTTTCGCCTGCTCGATCCGGCCTCGCTGTCGGCTGCCTTCGGGCGCTTTCTGGAGGCGTTAGGAGCGGATGGCGCAGGTGTGATCGCCATCGACGGCAAGACGTTGCGCCGTTCGTTCGACCGCGCCGCCGGCAGGAGCCCGCTTCATGTGGTGACAGCTTTTGCCGCCGAGGCGCAACTGGT
>NZ_JARFYN010000227.1 GCF_030272695.1 Martinezella calliandrae | reverse complement strand
GAGCGCCGTCTGGAAGCAGAACGGCAGTCTGAAGCCTGGAAACGCGAAAGGTGCGATGTCGTCGAAGTGCCGGGCTTGACCAAGAGTAGCGAGGCTATCTTGAAGCAGCTTGACGAATTGCCCTATCCCGAAAAATCAAAATTCCTTCAAGAGATGAGTAGGACGCCGGACGGGCGTCAAGCGCTCCACGAAGCTCAGACAGTTGCTCAGGCGCTCGAGAAGCGGTTCGGAAGTGCCGACCCGCGTGAGTGGAAGGACGATCTTCGGGCCGGCCCGGAAATACTTCTCGCAGTTAGTCGGATCAACGCTATCGCAGGCATTGTCGATCGTGCTCGAAGCGCCGAACGTTCGCGGGATTACGAATTGAAACGCAGCCTCAGCAAAGGATTGGGTT
>NZ_JARFYN010000226.1 GCF_030272695.1 Martinezella calliandrae | reverse complement strand
AACCCAATCCTTTGCTGAGGCTGCGTTTCAATTCGTAATCCCGCGAACGTTCGGCGCTTCGAGCACGATCGACAATGCCTGCGATAGCGTTGATCCGACCAACGGCGAGAAGTATTTCCGGGCCGGCCCGAAGACCGTCATCCCAGTCGCGACTGTCCGCGCTGCCAAACCGTCTATCCAGCGCTTCAGCAACAGTCTTCGCTTCGTCGAGCGCTTGACGCCCGTCCGGCGTCCTACTCATCTCTTGAAGGAATTTTGATTTTTCGGGATACGGCAATTCGTCAAGCTGCTTCAGGATAGCCTCGCTACTCTTGGTCAAGCCCGGCACTTCGACGACATCGCACCTTTCGCGTTTCCAGGCTTCAGACTGCCGTTCTGCTTCCAGACGGCGCTC
>NZ_JARFYN010000225.1 GCF_030272695.1 Martinezella calliandrae | reverse complement strand
CTCCCTGACCAGCCTCACGGCGTTCTTGTCGCCCACCGTCCAGGTGTTTTCCCCTTTCACCCCGTCCGGCAACACCAGAAATTTCCCGTTCTCGCCATTGACGAACGTCACCCCCCAGGTTTTTGCCTCGAGTTTCGCCAGCGTGTTTTCCTGCTCTCTGATAGTCAGGATATTTTTCGCAATCTTGCTTTCCTGCCACTCCATCAGCCCCCAGCACCCCAGGAAAATGCCGCCCGTGACGCTGAGCGCGGTCAGCGCCGGAAACAGTATCCGCCCTTTGATCACCCGCCAGAGCAGTTTTTTCTGCTGCCGGGACAGTTCGGCCTCTGTGGTGCTGAACTGCATGCTCACGGTGGTGCTCAGCGTATCCAGTTGCTTTTTCACGGATGTTGTATGTT
>NZ_JARFYN010000224.1 GCF_030272695.1 Martinezella calliandrae | reverse complement strand
CTGGGTCAAAAGGAAGACGTGCTCCTCGTCCGACATGTCGATCAGCCGCCCGCGGATCAGCGGCCCGCGCGAAAGATCAAACGGCGTACGCGCTTCCTCCTGGCACAGCTCCAAAAGCGCGGCTTGCGCATCCGCCCTGCCCTTGAGATCGTGCTCGAGCACCGGCAGACCCGCATCCAGCGGCAGAAGCTCGACCCGGGGCTTGCCCTCAGGTGCGACAAAGATGCTGCGCAGCGCCTCATGGCGCGCAAACAGGCGGTCAAGGCTGCGCTGCCAGGCGCTGCGCTCGAGCGCACCGTGCAGTCGCAAGACCAGCGGAATATGATAGTTGGTGCTCGCCTCGTCCAGCTGCGCCAAGAACCAGAGCCGCTGCTGGGCAAACGACGGTACAAGCGGCTCTTGA
>NZ_JARFYN010000223.1 GCF_030272695.1 Martinezella calliandrae | reverse complement strand
ATCTGCGTGGACTTCAGGGCGGCGACCTGGCCGGTCTTCAGCGCACCGATCTGGTCGGTGGAGAGGGCGGCAACGTCGTCGGTGGAGAGAACGCCGATCTGGGTGGAGGTCAGGGCACCGACCTGGTCGGTGGTCAGGACCTTGGCCTGGTCGGTGGACAGAGCGCCGATCTGGCTGGTGGAGAGCTTGGCGATCTGGCCGGTAGAGAGCGCTGCAACCTGGACTGTGGAGAGGGCAGCGACCTTATCGGAGGTCAGGCCTGCGAGAGCAGCGGTCGTCAGAGCCGCGATCTCGTCGGTGGAGAAGGTTGCGATGTCGGCGGTAGATAGAGCGCCCACTTCGGAAGCGGTCAGGGCCTTGATCTGGGTGCTGTTGAGCGCGGCAACCTGGTCGGTGGAGAGCGCTGC
>NZ_JARFYN010000222.1 GCF_030272695.1 Martinezella calliandrae | reverse complement strand
GCCTAATACATGCAAGTCGAGCGATGATTAAAGATAGCTTGCTATTTTTATGAAGAGCGGCGAACGGGTGAGTAACGCGTGGGAAATCTGCCGAGTAGCGGGGGACAACGTTTGGAAACGAACGCTAATACCGCATAACAATGAGAATCGCATGATTCTTATTTGAAAGAAGCAATTGCTTCACTACTTGATGATCCCGCGTTGTATTAGCTAGTTGGTAGTGTAAAGGACTACCAAGGCGATGATACATAGCCGACCTGAGAGGGTGATCGGCCACACTGGGACTGAGACACGGCCCAGACTCCTACGGGAGGCAGCAGTAGGGAATCTTCGGCAATGGGGGCAACCCTGACCGAGCAACGCCGCGTGAGTGAAGAAGGTTTTCGGATCGTAAAACTCTGTTGTTAGAGAAGAACGTTACGTAG
>NZ_JARFYN010000221.1 GCF_030272695.1 Martinezella calliandrae | reverse complement strand
TTTCGACAGAGCTCGGCGGTGGCGGCGGGGTATCGCCCGCGGCCATCGATATCGCGGAGCACGGCGTGATGCGGCTCCTTCACCACGTCGGCGTGACAAAGAGGCCGTTGACGGACCGTCTGCCGGAGGACTGCCGACTGATCAAGCGTGTTCCAAGCCGGGACTACATCTACGCCGAAACCAGTGAGCGCGGCCTGTTTGAGCCCTTTGTCGGCCTTGGCGACCGGGTCGAGGCGGGCCAGACGACTGGCCTCATTCATTTCACAACTGCGCCTTGGCGCGAGCCGCAGCCGGTGATCGCCAAATCAGATGGCGTGATCCTCTGCCGGCGGATCCCTGCACGGACGGGCCTCGGCGACTGCGTCTTCGTACTTGGGAAGGATTGGACCGCATGAACTACCAGAAGCTAAACCACCATCAACGAGAT
>NZ_JARFYN010000023.1 GCF_030272695.1 Martinezella calliandrae | reverse complement strand
GTCAACCTGAAACGCCTGGCGCATTCTTTGGCCATTTTGCTGCTCCTGAACTGCCGAAAAGCTGCGAATCCGGCCCGATATCGCCCCGGAGAAGGAAAAACCTTTGCATTTTGTCTGTTGGTGGCCTCCGCATAGCAACGGCCGACAACCGATTTTTCAACAGCCCCAGTAAGCGAACATAGAATTGCGCAGAACCCAGTGTTTTGAGAATTGATTGATAGCCTGGGATTCTCCTGCCGGGGCAAATCATGATTCGATCCTGTTATGACGAAACGGCTCCCCTCCACCGAGCATGCCGACACGCTCTCGCTGAATGCGTTGCGCAGATTGGTGACGGGTCTTTTGGAGCGTTCGCAGCAGGCAAAAGCCCGACTTGAGAGCTTGAGGCCGAGGCCATCCAGCTGCGCGAAGAAAACGCGGCCCTTCGGCTGGAGAATACACGGCCGAAAGGCGAGAACCAGCTGTTGCGCGACGAGATTGCGCGATTGAAAAACCTACCACTCCGGAATACCCACGTCCTTACCCGCTTCTCCGCTAGAGAATGCCTGTCAGGATGATTTGACAGGTCGCAGGCGAAACCTTTGTCAATTGCCGCCTGCTGGAACGATGTCGAATTGGCAAAGGTTGGTTCTCTTGCACCATTCATCGATTGAGTAGGTGGTGGACTTGCCGTCAGGCGTTGTCACCGTGACGTTGCCTTTCGGAGGGGGCGCCGGCTTCCCCGCTTCCGCGCTCCGGGTTGAGGGAGCCTTTATTGAACTGACTTTCGTGCCGGAACCGCCGAAGGTTGTTTTAGGCTGCCCCACTCCCGGCTTCAAAGAATATACGCCGTTTGACATATCCGCAGTCGCGATATTCTTGAAATTGATGGTGATCGTATTGCCGCGATTGGCCTGGGCGACGTTCTGATCGGATGCGGTCAGCCCAAGGTTGCCGCCGCCCGCGGAAAGCGGAGCAGCCAATTTCAATTCGGCATCAGAAGTATTTGTGGCGCTCGCGGCAATTTCAAACTTCACCGTGACGTCATCAACCATCATGCCTATCTTGGGCGCGTTCTTGTATTTTGCGTTGAGATCTTGGAGTGTATCAGCGACGTCGTTGACTGCTCTACGAAGCGTTATTTGAGTAGGCTTCGCCACTTCTGTTGGACCGTAGGCGCAACCGGCCAAAAGTCCCGGAATTAACGAGAGAAATAGGGCTTCACTGCGCATCGCATTCCCCTCTCAGTTGTAACGAAGTATTCGAGCCATACGAAATCCGGAGAGTCGAGTGGTTTAGTTGCAACTATAATCATTTTTTCCGTGCGCTACTCGTACTGGCGGGCGCTTTGCGCTCTCCTAACTTGCCAATTCTGCGTCAATCTAGCCGTCGACATGCTCGAAGCCGATGTCTTCCTTGATGTTGCCGGCCGTCACTATGACCATGTACTTACTCAGCGTTGCACAGTTTTGAGATCTACTGATTGAGCGGACGCGATCCTCGTAGTTTCCGTCCCTTGCCGCGTCGAGCGGCGCGGGACCGGGACAATCGAACGGAGCCGCTACAATAGCCCCTTTCGATATTTGCGGGCCAAATTTGCCAACCGGTTCCACCCCTGTCGGCAATCATTTTCGCTCGGGCTTGAACATCCGGGGCCGCTTCGGCCCGGCTGCGCCACCACCGTTGCCCAATGAACCGGCGCCGCCACCAAATCTGCCCCACGTACCCCCACGTAGTACGTGGGGCAAAATCGGTGGCAGCGTTTCGGCGAGCGAGCATAGAAGTGTGCATAACCCAGCGTTTTGAGGCATGATTGATAGCCTGGGGATTCTCGTGGCGGGGCAAATCATGATTCGATTCTGCCATGACGAAACGGCTCCCCTCCCCCGAGCATGCCGACACGCTCTCGCTGAATGCGTTGCGCGGATTGGTGACGGGTCTGCTGGAACGGTCGCAGCAGGCGGAAGCTCGACTTGAGAAACTTGAGGCTGAGACCGTCCATCTGCGCGAGGAAAACGCCGCACTTCGGCTGGAGAATACCCGGCTGAAGGTCGAGAACCAGCTGCTGCGCGACGAGATTGCGCGATTGAAGAACCTGCCGCCGCGGCCACCGTTTCGTTCATCCGGAATGGACAAGGCAACGGACGCTGCACTCGGCAATAAGCCGACGAGTAAGAAGAAACCACGCGGCCCAAAGTTGGATGTGAAACGGGTGAGCCGGCAGGAGATCCTGCGCATCGATGCCCCGGCCGGCTCACGCTTCAAGGGATACAGAAGCTTTTACGTTCGCGACCTGGTGCTCAAGGCGGAGCTCGTGCACTACCGTCGTGAATGTTGGGTGACGCCGGATGGAAAGACGGTGCTGGCAGCCTTGCCCGCAGGGATCATGGGTGGCTATGGCGCCAATCTCAGGCGGCTGTGCCTGATGCTCCATGCACACGGACAAGTGACGAGCGCACGCATGACGACATTGCTGAACGATATCGGTCTCGATATCTCCAAGCGCCAGATGGTGCGGCTTCTAACGAAAGAGCTGGATGGCTTTGTTGCCGAGGACGCGGCTGTGCTACATGCCGGTTTGGTGTCGTCGTCTTATGTCACCGTCGACGACACCGGTGCCCGGCATTCCCATAATCCGTATTACGCCACACACATCGCCGGCCCGAATTTTACTGTCTTTCGCACGACAAAATCGAAGTCCCGCCTGAATTTCCTGTCGCTGCTGCGCGGCAATTATCAGGATTATGTGCTCAACGATGCCGCATTCGACTATCTGAAAGAGCGCCGTGCGGATGCGGCCATTACTGCCGGACTTCGCGCTCTTGAACCGCAGCACTTCTGCAACCAGGTGCCATTCATGACGCATCTGGCCGAAAAGGGTATCGACATCTTCGACCGGCAGGAGATCGGCACGCATGCCGAGGCCGGCCTGTGGGGTTCTATCCGTCACCACGGCCTGATGGGCAACACGGTGATCGTGTCCGACGACGCCGGCCAGTTCCGCGTCGGCAATCACGCGCTGTGTTGGGTTCATGCCGAACGTCTTCTGCAAAAGCTGATGCCAGGAACCGCAAAAGAGGAGCGGTCGCTCACCATGGCCCGCGATCTCGTTTGGCGTTTCTACAAGGCACTGAAAGCTTATAAGCAGAACCCTTCCCCGCGGGCCATTCCGGCCTTCCGACGACGGTTCGACCGAATCTTCAGCCTTCGCACCGGTTATGAGGCACTCGACAAGCTGCTTGAGCGGCTGCATCGAAGGAAGACCGAGCTGCTGAAGGTGCTCGACCATCCAGAGATCCCGCTGCACACCAACGCATCCGAAAATGATCTGCGGAGTTTTGTCACGAAGCGAAAGATCTCCGGCGGCACGATGAGCCGCGATGGCCGTGTTGCGCGTGACGTCATGCTCGGTCTGATGAAGATCTGCCAAAAGCTTGGGCTGTCCTTCTACCACTATCTCGGTGACCGGCTTGGTATCGGCAACGTCGGCCAACCGGTTCCGCCCCTGTCGGCGATCATTCTCGCTCGGGCTTGATCACCCGGGGCCGCTTCGGCTCGGCTGCGCCACCACCGTTGCCCAATGAACCGGCACCGCCACCAAATCTGCCCCACGTACCCCTCGCCGGGCGAAATTTCCCAGTTTCCGTTTCGTTAACCATCTGAATTAACGCTATTCTTTTTCATAGCAGAAGGAAACTGGCGACCAACTTCCGTTACCCATGACGAGTCAGACAGCGATGGCTCACTTCCGATACGTTTCAGGTATCGATAGTGATGGATTTGGCGGCGGAAAATTGTGGAAAAACAGATATCCGGACGGCTCGTAACGCCTTCGAAAACAGGGGTTTTACTGTTGCCGAGGCGGAACCCGGTTGCCACTTTGAATCGACTTTATCGAGCCATTTTCACGACCAGTCGTCGTGGACGACGAATGGTCGGTTCTTCGACAGAGGCCCAGGCAAGCGAGCCGGAAGTCGATCAGCCCGCCCCTCCTAGCCGACGCCCGAATACCTTTCTTCGCCAGAGTGAGTATCTTCACGTCCGGCTGCAGACTCATTGACATGGCGCGGCTCGCTTCTTATGTTACATGTAACAATCGTAATGGAGTTTGATCATGGCAAGCTCGGTCAATGAAAGAGTTCAAAAGCGCCGTGAGACGTTGCGGGCCGCTGGGCTGCGTCCCGTGCAAATATGGGTTCCTGACACCCGTCGCACTGGTTTTGCCGCCGAATGCCATCGTCAGTCCGTTCAGGTAGCCCTTGCCGATGCCGCCGACCGCGGTCTGCAAGATTTCCTTGACGCCGCTCTCGGTGACCTCGACCACGAGGGTGAAGCGTGAGGCGCAGTGACATCGTGACCGTCGCAATCAGCGGCGATTTCGGCAAGCCTCGTCCAGCACTAATCATCCAGGCCGATCAGTTTGATGCAACGGGAACAGTCACTGTCCTGCTGATTTCCAGCACACTCGTCGACGCGCCGCTCATTCGACCAACAATTCAGCCAACAGCACAAAACGGTTTGCGCAAAGCCTCGCAAGTGATGGTGGACAAAGCCATGTCCGTGAAACGGGATAGAATTGGTACGACGATCGGTCGCCTGGAAGATGATTCCCTCCTGGCGGTCACAAGGTCGCTCGCCGTTTTTTTGGGTGTCGCTTAAGGATGAATCCATCCGGGATGCTGCTAACCCGGCATAACCGGAACGCTCGATGACGCGGGTGGACACTGCTCATACCGCGATACGCAAGGATGAAACAGAACAACCGGAAAGTGCCATGGAGGACCGAGTTAGATTTGCCCTTGAAAAGCTGCTGAATGTCGCCCATGAAGACACCGGCCAGGGCCGGCGGGTGGCCAACTTCCTGCTCGCCTGGTGGAACGCCGAGGTGCATGGCGGTTTCGATCTCGCCGATCTGTTCGCCGTTGATCGCGAGGTCTCCGAGGATATGGCGACGATCTTCACCTGTCTCGCGCGGGAAGAGACGCCGTCTACCCCACCGACTATCGCGGCGAGATCGAGGAAATCATCGAGCGCTGGCGGCCTCTCGCCTCCCGTGTCTAGGGGCGGTACCATTCTCGGATCTATTGGAGAATTGGGAGCATGATAAGCGATCCTGGAGCAGCAGATTCCGGCAGCCAAGCCATCCTCCGCCGCGCCGAAGAACTCGATGCGCTCGACGCCATCCTGCCCTTCGATCGCCGCGATCAGCTGGCAGCACTTCTGACCGACGACGACGTCGCGACGCTCAAACACCTAGCGCAGGAGGGCATGGGCGAGAACACGCTCAAGGCGCTGGCATCGGACCTCGGCTATCTCGAAGCCTGGTGCCAGCTTGCCACCGGCGCTCCCCTGCCCTGGCCGGCGCCCGAAAGCCTGCTGTTGAAATTCGTCGCCCATCACCTCTGGGATCCGGCCGAGCGCGCCGAAGATCCACGCCATGGCATGCCTGCCGATGTCGAGGTTGGATTGCGCGCCGAGCGCCTGCTGCGGGTCGATGGTCCGCATGCGCCGGATACGGTGCGCCGGCGCCTGACCTCCTGGTCTATCCTGACGCGCTGGCGGGGCCTCGCCGGCGCATTTGGCGCCCCTTCCTTGAAGACCGCGCTCAGATTGGCGGTGAAAGCCAGCAAGCGGACACGACAGCGCAAGAGCAGACGAGCGGTAACCGGCGATGTCCTGGCGAAACTGCTGGCCGTCTGTGCCGGCGACCGACTGGTCGATCTCCGCGATCGGGCACTGCTGCTCGTTGCCTTCGCCTCCGGCGGCCGCCGGCGATCGGAAGTAGCAGGCTTGCGGGTCGAGGATCTCGTCGACGAGGAGCTAGTACGCGCCGATCCGGGCAATCCGAACTCCCCTGCCCTGCCCTGCCTGACCATCCATCTTGGCCGCACCAAGACGACGACGGCCGACGATGACATGCATGTCGTTCTGATCGGCCGGCCGGTGACCGCCTTGAAGCAGTGGCTGGCGGCGGCCAGGATCGACACTGGACCGGTGTTCCGGCGCATCGATCAATGGGGCAATATCGACCGGCGGGCGCTGACACCGCAGTCCGTCAATCTGATCCTCAAAAGCCGCATCAAACAGGCTGGGCTCGATCCGGTGATGTTCTCGGCGCATGGCTTGCGTTCCGGCTATCTCACCGAGGCTTCCAACCGCGGCATTCCGTTGGCCGAGGCGATGCAGCAGTCGCTGCACAAGTCGGTGACGCAGGCGGCAAGCTATTACAACAATGCGGAACAGAAGATGGGACGGGCGGCGCGGTTGCTCGTCTGATACCGCAAGCCGCTCCAGACGATTGGTATATTACCGCCATGGATCGAGAATGGCAAACCTCGGTCGGTCGTTCTCAAGGCAAAGTCGGTACCAAACCGACTCTGCCAAAGTGCCGAGCCTCGGCGTCAGGTTAGGCCTTGAGATTGTCGGCCGACATCTTGCCGGACCGGCGATCCTTTACCAGCTCGTAGGTGATCTTCTGACCATCATTCAAGCCACGTAGACCAGCGCGCTCGACGGCGGAGATATGAACGAACACATCCGCGTTGCCGTCATCCGGTTGAATGAAGCCAAACCAATTGGTCGCATTGAACCATTTTACAGTACCAGTTGCCATTATCAACTTTCTCCTATTGCATCTTCCTTCAACCCTCGCTGACGGAACCGTGTCGTAATATGGGATGCGCGACAAAAACAGCCATCACCTGGCGGGATGCGTTATCAATTTCCATCTGTGGAGCGAATAAGCGAACGCCGCGCTATCCCAAATAGCTCGAGGGATATATTCCACCCCTTCCCTACCGAAAAGAGGGTAGCCTCGCCATTATCGCCCGTCGGCGGATCAATCGGCCAGTGTGTCGAGACGGATAACGTCCCCCTCGCCCAGCCCTCGGCGAGACTCATTAGAAAGTCCATCTCCTTTTTCAGGGTGACGAATCGGACGACGTCCACTGCATGTTCGCTTTCGCTGCGAACGTGGTAGAATTCGCCGACCGGGGTCCCCATGGCTTTTCGCCTCCCCTCAAGCGCCGACTTCAATCTCGTCAGCTCTTCCCTCAGTGCGAAATAGCGTCGCATGACGGCAATCATCGTTGTCGGCAGCATCCATTGTGGCACTTTCCAGAACTGATGGCCCCCTGAAGAAACAGATTCGCGCCGTATTGTCACGGACTACGCGATGCTCATTCGCCTCCGCTCTGAAACAGAACAAGCGCAGCGCGGTGCGCCCAGGGCTTTCCATACTGACAGACAACTCGGAGGAGGAGCGCTGCCAGCCCCCACGCAATAGCTCGGGAGGATGAAAGCTGCTCCGATACCGGGACATAATGTTGTATTGAATTTCTTGTGCAGTTAGTCCCCTTTCCTCTCGGGAGATCACGTGGGCGAGGCTCAAAATTTCTTCTACAGTGATTGCACCCTGATCTTTGCGCTGGGAGACAGTGTCGAAAAGCGCATGAATTACTTCTTCCAGATCTGGAATCGGGACTTCAGTGTTTCGGCAAATGAGGGTACGTGCACGTTTACCTACCTGTTCATTTCTCGGCTCTCATACGTCACCACGGCTGATGGGGCGGTATATCTGCTCGTAGTTCTCGTACGTCTCGAGCACACCTTACCTTCATGTCAATGACAGCGTCGCCCGCGTGCTTCGCCAGTGCTTGCCGACAAGGCAGGCATGATCACTGGCGCCGCCGGCAGCGGTGAACCCTGTCAATTATCGAAGCAAGTTGCGTGCCTCTGATCGCGGGACCACTTGTCCACACCGGTTACGTGCCTTCGGCAACTATTTTGGTCCGGTTTCCGGCATAGTTGTTCTGCTTTGGACATAAAGAGGCTGGCGGCTTGACACGCGCCGGAGAACGAATGCAAACGCAGCGATCCAGTCCGACCTCAAAGGCTAGCCCAAACATGAACCCGCTAGCCGGATGAAGTGCCCTGCCGTCATACACTTGAGCACGATCTGGATGATGACCTCCAGAGTTCAGATCCATTGAGGCGAACCGCACGTAGACGCATCCGTTATGTCGATGTGTTCTATCAAAACAACCAATTACTCTAATTGTCCGATAAGGCATATGAATGAGTCGAACGGCGTCGCGGGGCTGTTTCATAAGGAGGATTCACAATGGAAAAGACAATTCTGGGCGGCCCGGGTAGCAACAGTCTCTTTGGCAGCAATGGTGATGATGTAATAGTCGATCCAACGGGAAATGACTGGATCGACGGCGGTTATGGCAACGACTCCATCTCGGCCGGCGAGGGCAATGACCGAGTCTTCGGTGGCGTGGGCAATGACCACGTCTTTGGCGACGAGGGCAACGACTACCTCTACGGCGACACTGGCCTCGACAAACCGCGTATCCTCGGTGCGGTCATCCTCGGTGCGGACAACGACAAGCTCTACGGCGGCCCCGGCGACGACGCCCTCTTCGCGGGCGACGGCAGGGATTTTCTGATCGGGGGTGCCGGCCACGACACCTTTGTGTTCCAGTTCCACAACCCGCAACCCGGGGTAGATCAAAACTACGGGCCAGGCTCGGACCACACCAGCATTGTGGATTTTGACCCAGTGCAAGATACTTTCACCTTCGACGCGGTGGGCCTTGGCAGCGATGGTCATGATGCGAATTTCGTCAATCACTCGGCGCCTGGCAATCAGGTGGACACGTTCTACAGCGGCCCCGCCAACGGCGCGCACGGCGAGCACGTCGTCGTGATCACCGATCACGGTTTCGCCGATGGTTCAGCCGCAGCCAGGGATATCTCCGGCGAGGCTGCAGGCGATATCGTTGCCTATTTTAATTACAACACCATGACGGCGGAGCTGGGTTATGTTACCTCCGACAATCAGGTGGATGACTTCGCGCATTTGGCTAATGTGCAGAGTTTGCTCCAATTGGCCGGCCTGGGTCTGACCGCGTCCGATTTCATGTTCTGCTAGTCCGGAAAATCATGGGGAATCGCACCACGCCGGCTCAAGTGCAGTCCGGAAAAACCGCGGCGCGTCGACCTTGATCCGGCGATGTTTTCGGCGCATGGGCTCCGATCGGGCTACCTGACCGAGGCCGCCAACCGCGGCATTCCCCTTCCAGAGGCGATGCAGCAATCGCTGCACAAATCGGTGACGCAGGCAGCGAGCTATTACAATAATGCCGAACGAAAAGAACGGCCGGGCGGCGCGCCTAGCAACTTGACGAGTGGAGCCTTCACGTCGCAGGCTGAACTCGTAAAGGTCCTCGTGCCTGCTCCCGAGAGGTATGCCATCCATAAGCTCATCGTGGACTCGATACGGCTCGCAGACACACTCAGACATGCCAAGGTGGACAAAGTCAATTTCAGGCGGCCTTGCTCTCTTTGAAGCTCTCGTAGAGACGCGCCAAGCCGACCTGTTGGCCAATGCCTACGAAGAGCCATGGGGGAAGGGGACCTTCATGTCGCGAAAGTATATCAACAGCAGCCTCGCAAGGCTGCGCGATAGAGGCAAGAAAGCTCTCGCGAAGGCACTCGGCGTCAAGTTTGAAGATTTCGAGAAAAGGTGAGCGGGCTAACTTTCAACAAGGTCATTTGTAGCCGGCCTCGGAAAATGCACAATGAGTGATGAGAACCGATGGGCCGCCAGTTTCTCCAAGGTTTAGGTGTTCATCATTCATCAGGATGATCGAGCGCCGAAAATTGGTTCAGTCGATGGCATGACGGATGCCGCCCATCTCGATATGCTGCTCTGGCATCCGGTTGCTTGAGGAAGTCGGCAAGGGATTGTGATCGAGACGTTGATTGCCGCAGAACCGGCCGGAACCCAGCGCAATTTTTTGTCGGAAAGCGGGTGGTGCCGAAATCGACCTCCTTTTTTGACCCTCAGGTGATCATCCATGGGCAATCCAATCAGACGCAGTCCGATACCGAGACCTAAGAAGGGCTCCTGTCCTGCGAGCGAGGATCTGGCGCAGGCGCATCGTAGTTTAACCTGGATATCAGGCTTTCCCTTTGGAGAACGGCGTCGAAGCGATGCCGATTGCCTCAATTGGCATCGCCCACCTTGATGGAAGAGATGCAAGCTTAAGCTGATGCATGGCACTCTCCTGGTTCTACGAACGCAGTTATGCCTTGAAACGATCAAAAGCGGTCAAATGCTGGACTGGCGGATCGGCATCTTCCCAGCGGTAGATTTCAGAGCGAAGATAGTGAAGCTCGTCGCGCAACTCATCTACGCCGATTTCTATCCACCATGATTTCGGGCGGCCGTCGCTGCCGTCGGACCAGCGGTATCCCCTGCCCTTGAGATGATCCTTCATCTCATATGGACTCTGCTCGGCAAAAATACGAACCCTTGATTGTCCGCTTGTGCGAAGCAACTCCGCAAACGGCCCTTCGTCCTCTCCAACACATCGATCGAGAACCTCAAGTAGCGCAAAACAATCGTCAACGGCACGATGACCATCGTGGAAATAGCCGGCCTGCCCAATCAGATATCCGAGCTTCGTGCCCTCGAAACCGCGGGCATTCCAGTCGATCTCCCAAACGGAACAAGCCCAAGCCTTATTGGCGAAGATATTCGAGAATGCCTCGCAGAACGGCCGGTCAAAGCCGGCGTTGTGTGCTATCACGAGATCCGCGGGCTCGATAAGCTCGCGAACCCGCTGCATGTCAATTAACTGCCCCTGGACCATATCATAACCTGTGAGCCTCGCAATCTCCGCCGAGATCGGCGTGCTGGGCTGCTGCAATCCGCCATAGACACCGATGACATCGCCAATCTTGCCGAAACCGTCGAATGTAAAGGCAACCAAGCCGATCTCTATGATTTCGTCATCACGGTAATTGAGGCCCGTCGTCTCGGTATCAAGGATCACGCCAACCTGTTCGAATTCAGGACGCTTGCTCACAGTGAGCTGTCTTGGACTAAGCTTGCGAAGAACTCGATACTGACCCCCATCTTCGAGCCTACTCACCATCTCTTCGTCCGTGAGAGCGACGGGGACTGCCTGGCGCTTCGATCGGGCAGGCGCGTCCTGCCGTTCCGATCGCATCTCGACCACTTGATTTGCAAACATATCGAGTTGAGAGGCCATGCCTGCTTTCGAGACGGTTGATGATCCGGCTGCACACTAGAAAACGGGCTGACACCGGGCAACACAGAAACGAGCTTTTGCACGGTTTCAGGCGGCATATTCGGATTCTGCAGCGTCATCACGCTCTCCCCTTACTTGCCTTTTTCCCAGAGGCGCATTGGCGCGCATCAGTGCCATCAGCATCGGCCCCGGCGAGAACTCACCCTTTTCGGCCCGTCGCGTCAGGTCACGCAAATACCCGCCAGCCGAGTTGATATGCCCCCCGCGCTGGAGGATGCAAGCCATCGCCGCCGCCGCCATTTCGGAGCCCATGACATGGCAGGCATCCTGGTAAGCCGACGGGCTGACACCGAGCATCGATCGAACGGTGACAGCCGCGGACATCAAATCGCGCCAATTTTCGATGATCCCGGATGGTGCATACATTGCGACATCCGGGCACGCCCTCAACACCAGTCCTAGCGGGAAAGCCTTTATCCGGTCGTTCCGCTGCGTAATGGTTGGGCTCGATTTTTCACCCGGCTCTTTTGTCGAGCGAGGTTCAGATTCAATATTAGAGTCAGTTTCTGAATTCTGTATGTGGTGACGGTATTCGTCATCATTGGTGTCGGAATTTTTGGAAATTAGCTGATTTTCCAGAGTGTTGAGGAGTCCCTCGAGAAGCATCGACATTTCTTCGAAGATGTTATTCAAGGCTTGCGAGGTCCGTGCTTTCTGGACTTGGGAAATCAAGCCGACAAAATGGGTTTCGATCTTGCCCCAATCGCCAGAGGCACGCTCTTCGATGGCTGCGCCGAGGATTTTACGAATATCACGCCGGCAAAGAGAGATCTTTTCTTTCATGATCTTCAATTGTTTCCGCTCCGCTGCGGCTTGCTGGGCCAAACGAGCCAGTTCTTCTGATCGGGCCAGGAGCGGTGCCAGGTTGAACCCAAAGGCTTCTATCATGCCGCCGCCGCGATCTTTTCGAGCGTATCTCTTGCCGTTCGGGCTATCTTTTCGACGGATCATCCCCGCATTCACCAGCAACGCTAAGTTTTCGCGAAGCGTCGTCCCGGCAATCCCATTTGCCCGGGTCGCGAGCTGTGCGTTCGACGGGAAAACTACGAGATTGTTTCCCTCGGACAGGCATGCCTCTGGGTAGAATGAAAGAAGCGCGTTCAGCACGGAAAGCGCTCGGTCCCGAAGACCGAGCAGCGATCTTGCATCACAGATGTCGCGATAGATCTGCCACTTGTCGACGGATTTACCCGGTTTGATTTCGGCCGATTCCATCTGCTTTTTTATCAAGGCAAGACTCATCGGCCGCCGCCCAAAAGGCGTCGTCACATTCCCAGTCTGCATTTTCTGTCACCTTCATTGAGGCAAAAGAAATCCGCCCGCCAAATCGACGGCTACGACTCTTGACAGCGATTCGTGGAAATGCGACTCTCGATCTTGCTTAGGGAATACGAGAAGGGCTTCCACGACTTGGTCGTTTGGGGGCCTTTTTCTTTTGCGGCTTCAGTCTCCTTTGCTTCCCTCCTCCAGGAATTGCTCATAGAGCGCATCCAAATTGCGGGAAAGATATTCTCCGAAACGGCCAGCATTCTTCGCTTTCATTGAGAGCGAAAAAGCTTTGCCCGTATTCTTGATTTCAGCCTGCACGGCCTTGTCATGGGGTTGCCACCTCGCCTTATGAGTCGAAGTCTCCGCCTTCTTCACAGGCCGAGCTGATCTGTTGAGGGCCTTGTACAGAGAGGAAAAGCGCTCATCGGACGTTAAAGCGTCAAAGCCATCCGTGCTTAAAACTTCGGACACCTTGCCGACGTTGGCGAATTTCCCGACCAAAAGCGAAAGCTCGACCCAACGCTCTCGGCCCACACCAGGAGCTGCACCAATTTTTTCTATGACGTCAGCTGAGATACGCTCCGCTACCGTCATCATCTTCGAGATCGAGGCTGCATTCGCCGACAATGCTAAGGAAGCCACCTCTCGGCCATAACCAAGATCATCGAGGCGCTTGGCGAACAATGCCCGTTCGATAAAAGAGAGATTCGCACGGGCGGAATTTTCTTGTCCTTGGGCAATGACATGCGCACGATCGTCAATTGCCTTGACGACAGCTCGGACCTTTCTGCCGAGTTCTCTTGCTGCTCTTACTCGTCTGTGGCCGAACACGACCTGATAGAGGCCATCGACCTTCGCATGAGGCCGCACGAGAATAGGGGTGTCCTGACCACGCACTCGGATCGCTTCTAGCAGATCTCGATACTCCCCGTCGTCGTCTGAAATTCGGTCCTTTACAAAAGAGCCTTCAATTTGTGCTGGATCGAGTTCGACGATTGCCTCGCCTTCGAGGAATTTATCAGCTTGTTTTGCCAAGTCGTCCAGCGAACGCACGAGCGACTTGCCCGCGCCCCGCATTGGGTATGCGGATGTCATGCCGCCATCTTCAGGCAGGTCAGCAAGTCCCTCGAGCAGATTTTTCCGTGCCATCTCATTTGCTCCGAACAGCCGTTAGCCGTTTGTTTTTTTGCATAAAACCTGCGTTTTTGTCAGCCGACAAATCGGCGCCCCCATGACTCGTGAACGAGGCTGGCAATCTCGGCATTCACTGCGTCCAAGGATTCCATTGCGCGATCATAAGTGCCTCTATTCATCGAGGCGCGATCAACCTCATATAAAGTTTGCTTGGTAATCCCCGCATCCGAAACTGCCGTCGACTTCACCATTTGGTTCTTCAGTATGAACTCGTGGAACATCGTGGACATAAAGCCGACCATCTGGGCTTGCGGAACGTCGGTCGGCTCGTAGCGCGTAATCAAATATCTGTACCAGGAGAGGTTCACTTCCGCACCAGCCGCGCGAATCGGCTTAAGAATTCCACCGAGCATCAAAAGAAACTGGCCCATCGACATCACATCGAGCATCTGCGGATGGATCGTTATCAGAACACTTGTTGCAGCGGTCAGTGCAGTCAACGTAAGATATCCGAGCTGCGGTGGGCAGTCGATGACGACGACATCATACCGGTCGTCGACCTCGGCCAAAGCGCGCGATATGCGAGTGAAAAATGTCTTGCCTTGATTGGAAGACTTATCAGACATCGCGAGCGGCGTGTCATACTCGTACTCCTGCAAATCCAGGTTTGCAGGAACAATGTCCAAGCCAGGGAAGTTAGTGGTCTGGATGATATCCCGGAGTGATTTCTTCTCACCGTCATAGCGAATCGCGTCATAGATCGAGGCAACCTGATCGAGCTCCGGTTGGAATCCGTGCAGAGACGAAAGGGATGCTTGAGGGTCCAGGTCTACGGCGAGGACGCGATGCCCCGTTAAGGCGAGGTGTTGCGCCAAATGAGCAGCGGTCGTGGTTTTCCCCGAGCCCCCCTTGAAGTTGACTACGGCAAGAACTTGCAGCTTTTCACCACCGCGCCGATGGGGAACATACATGCGGTTGTCGGACCGACCGTGCGTATCGAGATATTGGCGAAGTTCCAGCATCTGTTCGGCGGTATAAGAGCGGCGACCCGAGGACGATGTTTGAGGGGAGGGGCCCTTTCCCTCGAGATGCAGCTTTTTTAGCGTGCTTTGCGAGACGCCGACATAGGTCGCAACCTCTGCCAGCGAGAAGCTTCGTAACGTCTTTTTCGCGTTTGGCGGAAATCGTTGTACGCTAAGGAGATGCAGCTTTTTGGAAATCAAATCGCCCTGTTCGAGGATTTGATCTTCAAAGTGCATCGGCATCTTAAGCGAAGCCATCGAATTAGCGTTCATTGTCAGAAATCTTTCAGATAACGGTTTTCGGCCCGATAATGCCGCTGAACCGTTATTATGTCCGATTCTCGCGGGCCGGCAAGGAAAATAGGGCTAATAAACGGTTAATGCGTGGGACACCGTTGGCCTGTGACTTGGGCCGAAATCAGTGTTTCGCACGTGAATCCAAACGCTTACTGTCTCCGGGCAGCAGGTCCGGTGCTTGTTTGTTCCCCCGTTAATCCTACAATCGAATGGGATAACATACGCAATCAAACCGATTGTTCTTTGTGCAAAACCGCGCGACTCATCGAAATACCTTGTAGGATTCTACAACTGCCCAGCGATTCTAATCCGTGCTGATCTCCGTGCAGAGATTCAACGACGGAGATCAGCATGCAGGTTGTTGCGATATCGACAAGGCAGGAGCTTTCCGAACAGCAGCTTCTCGAAGCACATCATCGACTTCGAGCTCAGGTGTTTTCAAATCGATTGGGTTGGGAGGTTGGTGTTCTTGATGGACGGGAAGCCGACGCCTTTGACGCTCTCCAGCCGACTTACATCATCGCCGTCTCGGACAGTGCTCGTGTGGCAGGATGCGCCAGGCTCCTGCCAGCCATGGGTCCGACGATGGTGACGCATGTCTTTTCCTCGTTGCTGGCGCACGGACAACTAAACGCCCATCCATGTATGATCGAAAGCTCCCGCTTTTGCGTGGACACGACCCTGGTCGATCCTCGGGGAGGGGGCTCCCTCCACGAGGCCACTTTGACCATGTTCGCGGGCATCATCGAATGGTGCATGGCAAATGGGTACACGGAGCTCGTCACGGTGACCGATCTTCGATTCGAGCGGATCCTTGCACGCGTTGGATGGCACCTGTTGCGCTTGGGCGAGCCCAAGAAGATTGGCAAGACAATTGCCGTCGCAGGCACGTTACCAGTGAACGCCGAGACATTCCTAAGGCTTCGCCCATCCAATTACCGTTCTGAATTCATTTCCTCAGACAGGCAGCGGGAAAGGAGAGATCCGTGACCCAGCTTCGCTCTTACCCCCGGCTTGTCCGCAAACTTCAAGACGCGCTCGGCCATGAGCTCTGCTCTGCTCTGGAAGACGTAGATGTGATCGAAATAATGCTCAATCCTGACGGAAAGCTCTTTATCGAACGCCTCACTCACGGCGTTGCGGCGGCCGGCGAAATGTCGCCCCCCGCGGCGGAAACGGTGATCGGAACAGTGGCGCATTTGCTTCAGTCCCAGGTGGACACAAAGCAACCCATCATCTCCGGTGAGCTCCCGATAGGTGGCCACCGTTTCGAAGGCCTTTTACCTCCCGCAGTCGCCAAGCCAGCCTTTACGATTCGCCGTCGTGCGCCGCGCCTAATTCCGCTCGAAGAATATGTGCGCTCAGGCGCGCTGACGAGATTTCAAGCCTCGATGATCCGTAGCGCGATTTCCAAAAGGCTAAACATCATCGTTTCCGGGGGCGCCGGTTCTGGTAAGACGACGCTTGCGAACGCATTGATCGATGAGATTGTCAAATTCGCCCCGGAGGATCGCCTCGTTATCCTCGAGGACACAACGGAACTTCACTGTTCCGCCGAGAACGCCGTTCTTCTGCATACTAGCGATACCGTTGATATGGCTCGGCTCTTGAAGAGCACGATGCGACTGCGCCCCGACAGGATTGTGGTCGGCGAAGTCCGCGACGGCGCCGCACTGACTCTGCTCAAGGCATGGAACACCGGTCATCCTGGAGGCGTGGCGACAATTCACTCGAACACCGCCATGTCGGCGCTCCGCCGCCTTGAACAACTGACCGCGGAAGCAAGCCAGCAGCCGATGCACGAGGTTATCGGTGAAGCGGTCGACCTCATCGTTTCCATTGAACGGACACCGCGCGGACGGCGGGTTCGAGACGTCATCCAAATCGAGCGATACACGGGGGGCCAATACGAGATTGGTTCAGACCAACTTGATGAAGAAGAGGAGGTCCGTCATGTCGCGTAAGGCGTCGGTCGTCAGGGTCGCACTCGCTGCCACAACCATCGTTCTCGCTTCGCTTGATCCGGCAGTCGCCAGTTCCGGCGGTGGCGGACTGCCCTGGGAAGGACCACTGCAGCAGATTGAGCAGTCGATCACCGGACCCGTCGCAGGATACATCGCACTTGCGGCTGTCGCCATAGCCGGCGGCATGCTCATATTTGGTGGGGAGTTGAACGACTTCGCGCGGCGACTTGTGTACGTCGTTCTCGTCGCCGGCGTTCTGCTCGGTGCCACAACCATTGTAGGTCTGTTCGGTGCGACTGGAGCTTCAATTGGGCTGACGAGCACGCAGATCGCCTCGAACGGCATGAAAGAAGCAGGAGGGACCAATGGCTGAGTCCGCCTCCGGTCTGCAGCGCAACCGCATCCACCGCGCGCTATCGCGCCCCAACCTTCTGATGGGCGCGGACCGGGAACTGGTTCTGCTCACGGGGCTTGCCGCGGTCATCCTCATTTTCGTGGTGCTGACAGTCTATTCGGTCCTCTTCGGCGTTGCCGTCTGGGTCGTCGTCGTCGGGCTTTTGCGAATGATGGCAAAGGCGGACCCGCTGATGCGGCAGGTCTATGCTCGCCATATCTCCTATAAGCATCGCTACAAGGCGACCTCCTCGCCGTGGCGCCGGTATTGAGGGGAAGGCATGGTCGCTCTCAAACACTTCAGGAACACCGGCCCGTCCTTTGCGGATCTCGTCCCCTATGCCGGCCTCATCGACAATGGTGTTCTTCTGTTGAAAGACGGAAGCCTGATGGCCGGCTGGTATTTTGCCGGGCCGGACCGCGAAAGCGCGACGGACCTCGAGCGCAACGAACTGTCGCGGCAGATCAATACAGTCCTGTCGCGGCTCGGGTCCGGCTGGATAATCCAGGTCGAAGCCGTTCGCATTCCGACATTCGACTATCCGTCGGATGAAGATTGCCACTTCCCTGATGCCGTCACGCGCGCAATCGATGCTGAGCGGCGGGCGCATTTCGCGCGCGAACACGGACATTTCGAGAGCAAGCACGCGCTCGTTCTCACCTACCGCCCGCTCGAATCCAAAAAGACGGCGCTCAGCAAATACATCTATTCGGACGAGGAGAGCCGCAAGAAGACCTATGCGGATACGGTGCTCTTCATCTTCAAGAACGCTGTCCGCGAGATCGAGCAGTATTTTGCCAACACGCTTTCGATCCGTCGAATGGGAACGCGGGAGACTGTCGAGAGGGGAGGAGAGCGGGTCGCTCGTTATGACGAACTGCTGCAGTTTGTTCGCTTCTGCATCACCGGCGAGAACCACCCGATCCGGCTGCCCGAGGCTCCGATGTATCTTGACTGGATAGCCACGGCTGAACTGGAGCACGGGTTGACGCCGAAGGTTGAAAGCCGCTTCCTCGGCGTCATAGCGATCGATGGGCTGCCGGCAGAGAGCTGGCCGGGGATCCTCAACAGCCTCGATCTGATGCCGCTAACCTATCGCTGGTCATCCCGGTTCATTTTTCTCGACGCGGAAGAGGCACGGCAGAAACTCGAACGCACCCGCAAGAAGTGGCAGCAAAAAGTGCGGCCGTTCTTCGACCAGTTGTTCCAAACGCAGAGCCGTTCGGTTGATCAGGACGCCATGACCATGGTGGCCGAGACTGAAGATGCCATCGCGCAAGCCTCCTCGCAGCTCGTTGCCTACGGCTACTACACCCCCGTTATCGTCCTGTTTGATCACGATCGGGAGGCACTGCAGGAAAAGGCAGAGGCAATCCGCCGGCTGATCCAGGCGGAAGGATTCGGAGCTCGGATCGAAACCCTCAACGCCACCGACGCCTATCTCGGCAGCCTACCGGGCAACTGGTATTGCAACATTCGGGAACCATTGATCAATACCAGTAATCTTGCGGACTTGGTCCCTCTCAATTCCGTATGGTCGGGCAACCCGGTGGCGCCGTGCCCATTCTACCCGCCGAACTCTCCGCCGCTGATGCAGGTGGCGAGCGGGTCGACGTCGTTCCGGCTCAACCTCCATGTCGACGACGTCGGTCACACGCTGATCTTCGGACCGACCGGTTCGGGGAAGTCGACACTTCTGGCACTGATCGCCGCGCAGTTCCGCCGCTATGACCAAGCCCAGATCTTTGCCTTCGACAAGGGAAACTCTCTTCTGCCTCTGACGCTCGCCACCGGCGGCGATCACTACGAGATCGGGGGCGATGTGCAGGAGGAGGGGAAGGCACTGGCCTTCTGCCCATTGTTAGATCTCTCCGGCGATGTTGATCGTGCATGGGCCGCGGAATGGATCGAAATGCTGGTCGCCCTGCAGGGCGTCACCATCACCCCGGATCATCGCAACGCCATCTCGCGCCAGATCAGCTTGATGGCGAGCGCGCCCGGCCGGTCGCTCTCGGACTTCGTCAGCGGCGTGCAGATGCGCGAGATCAAGGACGCGCTCTATCACTACACGGTCGACGGTCCCATGGGCCAGCTTCTGGATGCCGAGGAGGATGGTCTCTCGCTCGGCGCCTTCCAGACTTTCGAGATCGAGCAGCTCATGAATATGGGCGAGCGCAATCTCGTGCCGGTGCTCACCTATCTGTTCCGGCGGATCGAGAAACGTCTCGACGGCTCGCCGAGCCTGATCGTGTTAGATGAGGCCTGGTTGATGTTGGGTCATCCGGTGTTCCGCAGCAAGATCCGAGAATGGCTCAAAGTGCTTCGCAAGGCCAACTGCGCCGTCGTGCTCGCCACGCAATCCATTTCGGACGCCGAGCGGTCCGGAATCATTGATGTGCTCAAGGAATCCTGTCCGACGAAGATTTGTCTACCAAATGGCGCCGCTCGGGAGCCTGGGACGCGGGAATTCTATGAACGGATCGGCTTCAATCAGCGGCAGATCGAGATCGTCTCGAACTCAATCCCCAAGCGCGAATATTACGTCGTCACGCCCGAAGGCCGGCGGCTGTTCGACATGGCGCTCGGGCCCGTAGCACTCAGTTTCATCGGTGCCTCTGGCAAGCACGACCTCAAGCGCATCCGCACGCTCCGTTCCGAACATGGCCGGGACTGGCCGCTACACTGGCTTCAAATGAGAGGAGTTCACGATGCCGCGTCGTTACTCAACTTCGAATAGATTGCTCGCTGGTTTGGCGGCAGTCGCGTTGACGGTCGGCGCCGTCATTCCCGCAGAAGCCGGAACCGCCACGGGTGCTGCGACCGAGTGGACGCAAGTCCTCAATAATGGCGAGTTGGTTGCGTTGGTTGGAAAGTCCGGCGAGCAAATTCAGAACCAGCTCACCCAGATCAGCCAGCTCGCCCAACAGATCGAGACGCAGCTGAATATCTATCAAAATCTGCTTCAGAACACCGCCACTCTCCCGTCACATATGTGGGGGCGGGTCGAAAGCGACCTCAATCAATTGCGCAGCATCGTGGATCAGGGGCAGAGCATCTCGTTTTCGATGGGCAATGCCGATGATGTGCTGCAGCAGCGTTTCCAGAGCTACTCAAGCCTCAAGACCACCCTGCCAAACAATGCTTCTTTTTCGACTACTTATCAGTCCTGGTCAGATACCAACCGGGACACGATCGCCAGCACGCTGAAGGCGGCGAGCCTAACTGCCGAGCAGTTCGACAGTGAGGAAGGCACGATGTCCTCGCTGCGATCGATGTCTGAGGCCGCCGACGGGCAGATGAAGGCGTTGCAAGTGGGACACCAGATCGCTGCGCAACAGGTCGCGCAAATGCAGAAGCTCCGCGGTCTTGTCTCACAGCAAATGACCATGATGGGAACCTGGCTTCAAAACGAGCAGACCGACAGGGACCTTGCGCAGGCGAGGCGTGAGAAATTCTTCAGCGGGACTGCCCCTCCCACCTCCGGCGGCGAAAAGATGAAGGTCGAGTGGTGAACACATGACAGCGATATCGCTCTGGCGGCTCTGGACCGCGATGCTCCTTGCCATCTTCTGCCTGCTGGCAGCACAGCCAGCCCTCGCCCAAGAAGGTTCAGTGCTGACCTCATTACAGAGCCAGATCACCACAGCCGCAAAGGGATGGGAAACTACTGTCATGGACGCCGCGAAATCCCTATTCTGGATCCTCGCGACGATCGAGATTGGCATCGCGGCCGTCTGGCTCGCGCTGCAAGCCGCATCGCTCGACAGTTGGTTTGCCGAGCTTGTCAGGCGAATAATATTCGTCGGTTTTTTCGCCTTCGTTTTGGCACAGGGGCCGACCTTCGCGAAGGCGGTGGTCGACAGCCTGTTTCAGATTGGCGCCGGAGGCGGCACGGCTTCCCCAGCGGACGTCTTCAATGCCGGCCTCGCTGTCGCTGCGAAGATGTCGGAAAAGATACAGTTCGGTCTTTTCGAGGACAATGCTCTGGCGATCTCGGCTGCTTTTGCCATGGTCGTTGTCGTTATCTCGTTCTCACTCGTTGCGGCGATTTTCGTTTCCGTCATGGTCGAGATGTATATCGGCCTGCTTGCCGGCATGGTCATGCTCGGTCTGGGTGGTTCGTCCTATACTAAGGACTTCGCAATCCGATATCTGATCTACGCCTTTTCGGTCGGAATGAAGCTCATGGCGCTTGTCATGATCTCGCGTATCGGGTCGGAGGTGCTGATCGGATTGGCAAACGAACCTGATATTGGCGACCAGTTCCAGACCGCGCTCGCGATCGCCGGCATTGCCGTCGTCGTCTTCATCATCGCGATCTACGTTCCGAACATCATGCAGGGCGTCGTGCAGGGTTCGTCCGTCTCGGGCGGGATGGAAGCGATCAGACACGGTGGTCAGGCCGCATCCTTTGCCACAGGTGCGGGTTTTCTCGCGGCTGGTGCTGCTGGCGCGGGATTCGCGGCCGCTCAAAGCTCACGTACTGCAGGGACATCCGTCTCAGGTGCAATGCTTCGAGGTCTTGGCGCAGGCATCTGGTCCGCTGGGAAGGCCGCAGGCGCTGCGGCCAAGGAAAAGGCGATCGGTTCTCCCGGAGCCTATGCCGGATCGATCCTCGGCCTAGCCAACGCCAAGCTGGACCAGGGTCGCAACGGTCACAGCGGGCCAAAACCACCTCCCGAACGCAAAGACTAACAGCAATCAGAAAGTGATCGATCGATGGCAGCGAACCGCGCCCCCGAAAACCCGTATCTTGCCGCACGCCAGGAATGGAGCGAGCGATACGGCTCCTATGTGCAGGCCGCCGCCGCATGGCGCATCGTCGGCATCCTCGGTTTAACCATGGCCGTGATCGGCTTCGGGTACTCGATCTATTTGAGCACTGAGGTGAAACTGGTGCCCTATATCGTCCAGGTCGACAAGCTCGGCACGTCGGTCACATCAGGGTTTCCCGAGCAGATCGAATATGCGGATGTGCGGGTGGTACGGGCCACCCTCGGTAACTTCGTGACCAGCTTCCGCAGCATTACGCCTGATGCATTGGTGCAGAAGCAATACATCGATCGAACTTATGCGCTTCTGCGAACATCCGATCCCTCGACCCAGAAGATCAACGACTGGTTTCGAACCAATTCGCCGTTCGAGAAGGCCAAGTCGTCGACGGTCGCCATTGAGGTCAACAACATCGTGGCGCTCTCAAACCAGACCTATCAGATCGACTGGACCGAATACGAGCGGGACCGAAAGGGGAAGGAGACTGGCACGCGCCGGTTTCGCGGAATCGCAACGGTGACGCTCACCGCGCCGCAGGACGAGGCGACTATTCGCCTCAATCCTATCGGTCTTTATGTCCGGGATTTCGACTGGACGGCACAGCTTTAAGAGCGGGAGATTTCTCGATGCACAGAATAGGATCAATCGCAGCCGCCGGCTGCCTGGCGGGACTCATCTTTGCAAGCGGCGCGCAGGCGCAAACGCAGAACATGACGACGAATGAGGTGAAGGGCACGAACATTTCTGGGAGATGGCGCGGCGCGGCCGGACTGGTGACGGCCGGCGCCGATGGCAAGGTCACCTTTCTCTTCGGCGAAACCCAGCCATCCGTCGTCTGCTCGCCCCTGCAGGTCTGCGATATCGAACTCCAGGGCGGCGAGATCGTCCGCGATGTTCTCGTTGGCGACACTGTTCGCTGGAAGGTGGAGCCCGCGACCTCGGGCGCCATCAGCGGTCAAGCGATCCATCTGATCGTCAAGCCGTCGGAAGCAGGTCTCGTCACCTCGATGGTGGTCACGACGTCGCGGCGCACCTATCACATCCAGCTCAAGTCTCATCCGAGTCAATACATGGCACGCGTCGGTTTCGAATACCCTGAGGATGTCTCGACCAAGCTCGCCGATGTCAATTCACAGGTTGAGACCGGCGGCATCCCTGGCTCGGCGCCCGACAAGCTGAACTTCTCCTACTCGGTGAGCGGGAGCGCACCCTGGAAGCCGAAGCGGGTCTACTCGGATGGCGTGAAAACCTACATTCAGTTCTCGAAGTCGATTTCCAGCCAGGATGCACCGGTGCTGTTCGTTATCAGCGGCGGCCAGAACCGCATAGTCAATTACCGGATGAAGAACGACATGATGATCGTCGACTATGCGGTCGATAAGGCGATCCTCGTCTCCGGCGTCGGCTGGAGCCAGCAGAAGATCACCATTCGGCGGGGAGGCTGAACGATGTGGAAGCGTCTCGTCGTTTTCATAGCCGCGGCCTTTCTCACCGGATGCCAAACGGTCGAGGATAGGTTGGCCCCCAACTCAAACGCCGCGTCGGTCTCCGGGCCTGCCGCAAGTGCCATCGCCAGCGATATGGCAAGCCGGCTCGCCGAGCAGATCGGCCCCGCAAAATCGACGACAATCAAGATGGAAAAAGATACGTCGAATTTTGCGACGTCACTCCAGGCAGCACTAAAGGACGTTGGCTACACCGTCCTCACCGACGGCAAAGTTGGAAAGGACGCGAACCCGGTCGAGCTCGCTTACTCGATCGATGGCGTTGGCGGTCAGGTGCTCGCGCGGCTGTCAACACCGTTCATCGCCCTTGGCCGCGCATACACGGCAACGGCAGCCGGCGTGACGCCGGCAAGTCCGCTTTCCATCATGCAGCGTAATTGAGGGAGGGGGGTATGGTCCAATCGCTCCAGCTGGGCGTGTCAAAGCAAGCCGACGATCAGAAAGGCATGCGCCGCCTCAATCGGCTGCCAATTATCACCGCCATCGTCCTCATCGCGCTTTTCCTTGGCGTGGTCGTAGGCGGCATATCGTGGCGAGGACTACCCTTCAACTGGAGCAACGATATCGACAGCACCTTGAGTACACCGGCGACGAACTTCGGCGATCAGCTTAAGCGCGGCATCACCGACGGCATCATCGGCGAACCGGCTGAGCGCGAGGCATTCCAGCCAACACCAACCGTCGAGCAAAAGATCGAGAAGCAGTCCCCGGTTGTCGACCACCTATCCACGGCGAAGGAGGAGCGGCGTTCCAATCTCGAATCGGAAGAGGAATGGAAAGCCCGCCTGAAGCGAGAGCAGGATGAACAATATATTCGCGAAGCCCAGCGCCAGCGGATGGCCCGCCTGCAGGCGCGGGCAACGGCGCTGGACTCCCCGCTGAAGGTGAACATTTCCGATGTCGAAAAGAGCGCGAACAATTCCACAGACGCAGAGCGGCAGAACATAACGACGACGGCTAATAATGCCTCGGATCTCTACTCAGCCGCAGTGAAATCCGGGCTCCTTGGTCAGAACGTCGACCCTAATGCACAGAGTTCGAAGCAGGACTTCTTTAATCAGGATTTCAAGAATCTCGGCTATTTGCCGAACAAGGTCGTGCCCCAAAAGTCGCTGTATGAGCTGAAGCGCGGCTCGGTCATTCCAGCCACGTTGATCACAGGCCTCAACTCAGACCTTCCGGGCCGGATCACCGCGCAGGTCAGCCAGAATGTCTATGACAGCGCCACTGGCTACCGGCTCCTGATCCCGCAGGGGGCCAAGTTGTTCGGCCGCTATGATTCCAAGGTTTCTTTCGGCCAGGAAAGGGTTCTCGTCGTCTGGACCGACCTGATTTTTCCGAATGGCTCGACGCTGCAGATCGGCGGCATGGCTGGAATAGATGCCGAAGGCTTTGGGGGTTTCAAGGATAAGGTCGATCGGCATCTCTGGCGCACGTGGAATTCGGCAGCACTCGTCGCGCTAATCGGAACCGGCATCGACATATCGATGCCTGAAAGCACGACGCTTGCCACCCAGGACACCGCGTCCGATACCGCTAGGCGAAATTTCGCGGAAAGCTTCGGTCGCGTCGCGGAACAAACGATCTCGAAGAACCTGAATGTTCAGCCGACAATCTGGATCAGGCCGGGATACGACTTCAATGTCTTGGTCGATCAGGATATCGTCTTCCCCTCCGCGTACCGCAGTCGCTGAGACCGCATCAGAAAAATCTTTCATTTAACATGATCTCTTAGTCAGAAGGTTTTGAATGCACGAGAGAGGTGAATAGATGTTTGCGCTGACGGCCGCAGATCTGTATCACCCTCGAAGGAGCGGGGGCGCCTTCGCTTCAAAAGAAAGGAGACAGGTCTGTGGATCCAGCCTTAAGCGCTCTCATCGACATGGTTGAAGCCTCATACGATGAACGGATGATAAAACGCGGACTCAAAGGTTTCGTTCATTCGTGTGGATTTGAATTCTTTGCATACATGCAAACGGAAGGCCTCGGAGCCCGCGTACTCAGTTCTTATCCCGAGAAATGGCAGAAAATTTACCTACGCAACCAATATTCTCGGGTTGATCCGGTAGTTACGGAAGCCAAACGCCGGATGGAGATGTTTTCCTGGACGATCGATGACTGGCCGTCTCGCGGAACTTCTGAGTTCAAGCGTTTTCGTGATGAAGCGGGCGAACATGGTATTCGCAGTGGTGTGACAGTTCCCGTTCAAGGCAGTTTCGGCTCAACCATTATGCTGACATTTGCTTCCTCCGGGAACAAAGCTGATATTTCAAAATGTCAAAAGCAAGTAAGCCCGCTGCAGGCGGTCTTGGCAATTCACTATCGCCTGAAGATCATAGCTGCTTCGACGATCGTCGCACCTAGCCGGCTCCTTTCGCCAAGGGAAGCAATGTGTCTTACGTGGGCGGCAAAGGGCAAGAAAGCGTGGGAGATTGCTGTTTTAATGGGAATTACCCCAAGAACAGTGCAGCACTATTTCGATAGCGCACGCAAGAAGCTGAATGCCGCGACGATCCCGCAACTCGTGGCAATCGCGAAGGACCGCGGTATGGTCTAACCATCATTCGTCGTCCTCTGAGGGCACATCAGGAATATAACCAAGCACATCGATGATTTCCGAGAGTTCTTCCTGCTGCGCTTCTGACTTCTTTTGACGTTCGACATACTCATCCTGCAGGCGTTTGAGCACATCGCTGGAAATTGAGGCGTTGGCGGCTGCAAGCGTCCACTCTTCGTAGACAGCTTCATCCGCGGCTAGAAGTCGGCGGTGTTCGCGGATCGCAGAAATTGCTAGCGCTTTCAAATCGGATTCTCGCATCGCTCTATAACGAGACGCTCTTTCGCCACTAGTCCCGAATGAGACCTCGTTGTCCATCCACCTCTCCTCTGACCTCATTCACGACCCGCCGAGGACCGAGACCTTTCGGCATCGTATATACGCATTACAAAATAGATCCCATAGCTCAGCAAGATGGTACCAAAAATCGTCGACACTTCGTTGCTCGCACGAAGAAAGTATCAGCAAACGCCGCATCACACTGATTCTATATGTAGATTCCATATCCAGATTAACAATTGTGGAGAATACTCCGTGGTGAAATACTCTGCAAGCCGCTGCTCTCTTCATCATGGAGATTCGAGAGGTGTTTGCACGGAATCTGAAAGCTGCGCGTCAAGCCAAGGGCCTGTCGCAAGAAGAGCTTGCGTTTCGGGCAGGTCTCGATCGTACTTATATCAGTTCTCTTGAGCGCAGAGTTTATAATGCAAGCATCGATGTTGTCGATCGCCTGGCGATAGCTTTAGATGTTGAGGCGTCAGAACTGCTGAAACGGCCCCCTGGGACGAAAATTAAACTGCTTCGCTAGCTGACGAATACCGAGCTCTAGGAACCGGAAGACTAAGGCAAACAAGGACGCATGTTCAGCGCATCGTCAACCACGAATGCCCAAGCAGCCCCCAAGGAATTGGCTCTTGTCCGCGGTACCACATTGGATCGTTCGCGAACCGAAGGTGTTTCAGTCGCCGGCAGCCCGAATTTCAAATTGAATCAAACCCAAGCGCCGCAGTTCCCAGGACCGGCACCACCCCCATTCTGGTCTTCTCGCGTCCCTTCGGGACGTCTCTTACGACGGAAAGGCGGCAATTCGGGCCGTTGCTGGAGACTTTCGTCTTTGCCGAGGTTCTCAAACTCACGAGTGGCGGGACGAGCTTCGAATTCTCGCGTTTTCGTGACAAGCAGCGGAATGAAGTCGATATCGTCATCGAAGTAAAAAGCGGCAGCGTCCGTCTCGAACTCCGATTTCTCTGGATTGCGAATCTGGCAGAAGCATCTGGAGAGAAATTTGTTTCAGGCCTTGTATTGTGCGACCATCAGAAGGTGATCCCATTCGGGGGACGCTTGTACGCCGTACCTTTTCCGCGCTGTAGCGTTAGCGCTTTGGAATTGCCCTTCAACATTCTGAGCCTGGAGGATGACCATGCAACCCGACGATGTTCCACGCGTCATACCGATCGACGTGAGAAACTCGAGCGCTTATTTGCCTCCGATCCTCGAAAGATCGATGCGGATTCCCATTTGGCCAATATCCTCATTCGTCTGCGTCTGCTTCTCGGTCGTGCTCACTGCAGCCGGCTCTTCATCGCCTGAATGCGCTTCGCGTTGCTGAGGCAATTCGATGGGTGCTCCTGGATCCTGCGCTTGAAACACACTCACTCCTTCGAATTCCCCGGTCTTCCAGGCATAGAGCGCATCCTCGAAAATCTGGCGGAAGACGTCGTCGCTCTTCGGATTGCCGTACCATTTTGCGACGATGTGCAGCACCTTGGCGAACATCGTCGTACCGTTGCGGAGGTTCTCGCAGGCATCGACCAAGTCCGGCTTCAGATCGGCCGCCTCCTTCACGCCGACACCGGCCGGAAATTGCGTCAGACCGACACGAACCACAGCTTGGCCAACATACTGCCGAACGATCGCTAGGGCTTCGTCGGCCGACGTAGGCTTCGGAATGAGAATCAACCGGCCATCTGATATGACGGTAACGGCAAGGGGATCGGACGACCCTGCGGCGGTCACGAACTGCTCGACGATCGCCGGCCTCAATGAGGGGTCGGCGCATTGTTTGATCAGGGCAGCGTCAAGCATGACCTCTCCTTGTAAGTCAGGTGTTGAAGGAAAAGACGAGGGGTTTGTCGAATAGGCGCGCCCAGGCTTCCGTGCTGGCGCGCTGGATGGGGACAATAGGGGTCCCTTTGGTCCACCACCCATTGCCAGCGGCGACGATGACATCCGGATCGTACAGCATGGATTGGAGCACGGGCCATATGATCAGTTGCTCATAGCAGATCAGTGGCGCTACCCGATGGTCCGCAATGGTCACGATCGGATTTGCGAAGAAATGCGCGCGCGCGCCGCCGCTCTGAGCGAGCATGGGGCGCCAGGGTTGCCACATCGAACCTGGCACCGGCATGCGCTCTCGATAGAAGAGTTGTGCACCACCGCCGGAGATGGCGATCATAACATTGTCGTATCCGCCTGAATCGACAACTGCGGCGCCGGCGATAACGGATATGTCCGTTCCCTGTAGAGCATTTATCCACAGCCGCTCCGCCGTCGGCGTCCAAGAGCCGAGCGCGCTTTCGGGCAGCACGATCCAGCGGCTGCCACCAGATACTCGATCCTTCACCGTGGCAATCAGATCACGGTGGCGCTGCAGACTGACGTCGCGGCCGAGCGAAGCGCCCAATTCGAGATCGACGCCCTGCCACGCTTCCGGTAGCGTAGGCTTGGTCCAGATTGCGGCGGACCAAAGCCAAAAGCCTGCAAGGGCGATTATGACAGCCGGCCAGGCAGGGGTTACGAGGCCCGTGAGGCCGGCTGTCGCGGCGACCAATCCCCACCATCCCCATCCTGGAAACAGCACACCCGTGGCTGTGATCGGATGGGCCCAACCGGTGATGCCGAATGGTGGAATGGTCATAAGTACGGCTGCCGCGAGATAGCGAAACGGTCGCGTACAGCTGCGTCTCGTCCAGAGTATCGTGTGGACGCCGACAAAGCTCAGGGATGCGCATAGCCAGAGCAACAGGCCCGGCCAGAGATCGGAGAAGTAGAAGGTCGCGACACCTTGCGGTAATCCCCAAGAAGCAGCCAGGAAATAGCCAGCCGCGACAAACGCGGCAATCAATCGCGTACGCGCAAGCATCCAAAGGATCGGAAACGCAAGAGCGACTGGAAGAAGCAGAACGTGGCCACTCCACCCAACCATTCCGACGATGATTGAAGCGGCAATCGACAGGGCGGACTGAAGGTGCTCAAGGCGCATAGGTGAGTACCTCTTGCGCCAGGCCGATGATGCCGGAAGCTGCTAGGGGGCCGAAATAGCGGGAGTCATAAGAGCTCCTGAACGCTGAATAAAGAAAGACGCTTCCCGCCGGCACGACGCCGCCCGGAAATGCTGTTATCGGTCGACCCTCGCCGTCGCGCTCAGCTAGATCGGAAAATGGGATCGGGCGCCCGTCGATCGTCACGTGCGCACCGATTTCGACACGCTGCCCGGCTGTGGCGATGATCGTCTTGATGAGCGGCGCGACGTCGCCCGGGCAGGATCCCACGCGGAGATACCCACGCGCGCGCGCCTCCCGCATTGACGCAGTTTGCGGAGGGCAAATGAAGACGAGATCCCCAACGGATGCTGGACGGTCGAGAGATACAATACGCCAAAGCCCGACGGGCTCGCTCGGTGTGAGGTTGATGCGATAACCGTAATAAAAGACAGCCATCACGAGCACGGTCGCAACCATCGAGATAATCGCTATGCTCAGGACCGGCAGCCGTTTATGAACGGGAGACGGCAGGCTCACTTCACTTCGGTTTATCATTTGAGGGAGAGCCCCTGGCTCTTTGATTGGCGGAGGGTTTCGGTCTGCGTCAGCGACTCAGCCGCGCGCTCGTGCGCAGAAAGTCGCTGCACTGTCCGCATCCAACTCCACGCCGATTCCACTTCCGCCTTCTGTCCGGCCGTCATCCCGGTGGTGACGGCATTGAATGTCTGTCCATTGGGGGACTTCGCAGTAAGGGGCAGGAAGGTTCGTTCGCCAAAACGTTCCGATACGGCTCTTGCAAACCCTTCGAGTTCGGCTTTCACCATCTTGTCCGCGAGCGCGTATTCGAGGCCTGCGGGAAGATCGTTGCGATCGATGGCGTCACGGACGCGTTCGAGTGTCTGCTTTGCTACCGGCGTCAGCGCTGGGATGTCGAGGGAGACCTTCAGGCGGAGGGCGCGCTCCTCGACTTCATATTTGCATTCGGCTTCCGTCCGCTGGCGCAGATAGCGTTCCAGGTTGCGCGCCAGCGCAGGCGCATTGGTGACGGCCCTTTCTCGGTTCTGCTTGTCGGCGCGGCTTGCCAGGATCCCGGTTTTGCCTTTCAGCGCACCGAAGCCTTCCGGCTCGGAGCCGATCCTGGCTATGGTCGATTTCGCCGCGGCTTCGTCTTTCAGCATCGTATCGACTTTGGCGGCCTTGAACGCCGCTTCCGGCTGAGCGTAGACGATGTGGAACCGGTTCGACACTTCCTCCCATTGCTTCTTCAAGCCGGAGTCGGCGGCAAGCCGGTCTTCGACAGCCTGTTCCAGCGATCTTCGGAACGTGGTAATGCCTGATACCATGGGTTTCGACTCCTTGATGGTGTGCGATTGAGAGGTCCTGACGGCAATGGCGGAGAGACCTAGCTTGCCGGCGAGCGCCGCCAGACGTGCGCCAAGCTCTGCGAGCTTCGACTTCTGGCGGACGGTCCATTCGAGATGGTCACGAACGACCGTGCGCGCGACGTTGACGAGGTTAAGGCCACGGGCCTCGGCGAAGCGAAGGGCTTGGCCATAGAAGCGGCCGCTCGCATAATCGAGCGTCGTTTCCTTGGCTTGTCTCCGCGACAGGATCGGGATCAAGCCGCCTGCCTTCGCGAAGGATCGACGGCCGTAATAGAGGCCAAGGTCCTCGCGATGACGGGTCATGGCAACGTAGGTGAGATGACGGTCGAGCGACAAGGACGCCAGCACCTTCACCCGGTCGACGGTGGCGCCCTGGCTCTTGTGGATCGTCGTGGCATAGCCATGGTCTACATTGGCGTAGAAGCGTTGCTCGACCGTGACCTGGCGGCGGTGTTCGCCTTCGCCGACTTCCGCAACGATACGCCCGGGGGCGGCGTCCACGACCTTTGCCAACATGCCGTTCTTGACGCCGAGCGAACCCTCGTTCCTGAGGAACACTACCTGGTCGCCAGCCGCGAATTTCCGGTATCCATCTTCGGTCCGAAACACAAAACCCTCGGCGACGAGGCCACGTTCGACGAGCTTTGACCGTGCCATCTCATTGAGCATGCGGACGTCGCGACGCAGATGGGCGAGGATCAGCGATGTCTTGGCTGGATCGTAATCGCGATTCCAATCGGCAATCAGCGCCTGCACCGCATCGGCCTTGAAGTCGGCTCCATTGACGTGGCCCTGCGCGCGATAGGCTTCGACGACTTTGCCTATATTGCCGCGGGCGAGATCGAGCGAGGCGTCGCGCATCCACTGTTCGCGCTGGCGATAGATGGTCTCGAGTTCGGTATAGCCGACGCGATCGGCAATGGCCCGAAACGCTGCACCGGCTTCGATCGGCTGGAGCTGTTCCGGGTCTCCTACAAGCACTAGTTTGGCGCCGGCCTTGGTCGCAGCTTCGACAAACAGCGCCATCTGCCGCGATGACACCATGCCCGCTTCGTCGAGGACGAACACCGTCTTGTCGTCGAGCTGATTGCGGCCTTGGTTCCACCGCAGCTCCCAGGATGACAGCGTGCGGGAGAGAATGCCGGCTTCCTTTTCCAGGCCCTCGGCGGCCTTGCCGGCAAGCGCTCCGCCAACGACGCGGTACCCTGCGGTCTCCCAAGCCTCACGCGCGGCCTTCATTGTCGTCGTCTTGCCGGCGCCGGCGCGGCCGATCACCGCAGCAATGCGCGCGCCGCCGGTAGCGTATGCGATAGCCGTCTTTTGCTCGTCGGAGAGGTGCAAGTGACGGGCAAACGTCGCTTGGCGTACCGGGCCCGCTACGCCGTGGGAGGATTGTTGAGACAGCCAGATTGCCCGGTTGGCCATCTCCGCTTCGAGTCGGATGAGGTCCCGCGTCGTGAACTTGGCGGGCACTCGGGCGCCGCTTGAAAATTCGATCCGCTCGCGCTCGAGACGGAGTGTATCCGGGCTCTGGAGGATCCTTGCCATCAAGCCTTGGAAAAGGCCGGCATCATCAATATAGCGATGCAGGATTTTGGCGACGTCGCGTTCGTCGAAGACGCTCTTCTCCCTCGCAATCAGGTCGAGCACCAGCTCCGGACGGCGCTGGATGCGGCGGGCGTTTTCGGCTCTGCGCTCGTCCTGCAGTTCCAGCCGTTCCAGTGAAATGTCCCAGTCTGTCTCCACCGACTTCCGTTCAATCGCCTTGGCGCCGACGCCAAGGTGAATGGTCGGGGTGAGCCCAATCCCCTGTTTCTCGAAGGACCGGCCGTCGACACGGATATCGAAGCCGGCGAGCGCCAGATGCCTGTTCTGGCAGGCGAACCAGCCGTCGCGAAAGGCGTTGAAGTCGTCGAGGCTGCCCGCCCAAAGTTCGTACACAATCTTGCCTGAGTCATTACGGATCGGCTTGCCGTCCGGCCCTGTCAGCGCGACCTTCTTGGCGCCGAAACCATCTTCGGCAAGTGGCCGAAGCGTGGTCATCAGATGCACATGCGGGTTGCCCGGCGCGTCGTGATAGACCCAGTCCGCCACCATACCTGCCGAGGTGATGTGCCGCTCGACGAAATCCCGCACCAGTTCGATGTTCTGCTCGGTCGAGAGTTCCATCGGCAACGCAATGGTCATATCCTTGGCAAGCTGGGCATCGACACGCTTCTCGAAAACTTCGACGCTGTTCCAGAAGGCTTCGGATGCGCCAGAGACCGAGCGATCGGCCACCATTTCCCGTAGCCACTGCGGCGCATCGCCGGGGATAACGAACTCTTCGTGCAGCAAGCCCTCCTTACGGGTGTAGTCGATTGTCCTCGCCTCTCGCTCGTACTCCATCTTCGCGCAATGCCGATAGGCCGCCGACAGGACGGCGCTGCGGCCGGAGCCGCGGGCGACGATGCTGACGGAGAAATGAGGGACGGCCACGGCGGAGTTCTTTCTCTATTGAGAGCAAATCAATGTGTTCGGCAGCAAGATCGACCCCCGGGCGCTCGTCAGAAGAACGTCGCGACAGCGACGTATAATTGCGCCCTTCGGATGCCGCTCTTGTCGAGCGGCCGGGATCATCCACGAAAGCATCGCCCTTGGCGATTGTAGGATTCACAGTAGTGCGTTCCGCACCGACATCCGGAAGATGGAGTCCGAAAGACAAGCTTTCGCACCCAAGGAGACGTCAGGACATGAAGAAACCATCCTCGAAAATTCGTGGCGAAATCGCCAAGCTCCAGGAGCAGCTCAAGCTCGCTGAGACCCGCGAGGCCGAGCGCATCGGCCGGATCGCGCTCAAGGCCGGACTCGGCGAGATCGTAATCGAGGAGGGGGAACTGCAGGCCGCGTTCGAGGATCTGGCGAAACGCTTTCGCGGAGGAAAGACGGGTTCGACCGGAGGGAAAAGAGCACCTGGCGCCGGCGAGAGCAGCACGCCCCTCGCGCAAAAGCCGTCTGGGGCGGCTCAAAGCGGCACTGGCGAGGCTTGAGCGGATGCGAAGAATCACCACTTCCGACGCCCGCAAGAAGGACACGCGCGAAAAGATCGAGCTCGGCGGCCTGATCGTGAAGGCGGGGCTGCGCTACGAGAAGCGGGCTCTGCTGCTCGGGCTCCTCATCGATGCCGCCGGGCGGCTGAAGGGAGACGAGCAAGAGCGCTCACGGCTCACCATAATTGGTGCTGAGGCGTTCGGAGAGATTGATGACTAGAATCCTGTTGTTCGTTGTACCCTGCGCATTGATGATCTCCACGGCGATCGGCATGACCGGGATCGAACAATGGCTTTCCGCTTTCGGCAAGACGGATACCGCACGGCAGATACTAGGCCGCGTTGGCATCGCTTTGCCCTATATCGTCGCGTCCTTCGAAGGCATCGTCCTCCTGTTTGCGAGCGCCGGGTCCGTGCGGATCAGGACAGCAGGATGGGGCGTCGTCGCCGGAGCGATAGCGACGGTCCTCGTTGCGGTCCTACGCGAGGCAATGAGGCTCTCTGCGTTTCGGGAACAGGTTCCGGCCGGCAAGTTCCTCTTCAATTACCTCGATCCCGCGACGGCGATCGGGGCGGCAGTCGTGCTGATGTCGGCGTTGTTCGGCATGCGGGTGGTGATCGCCGGCAACGCCGCCTTCGCCAAGGCCGAGCCGAAACGCATCTATGGCAAGCGGGCTCTGCACGGCGAGGCCGATTGGATGAAACTGTCGCAAGCCGAACAGCTGTTTCCCGCGGATGGCGGCATCGTCATCGGCGAACGCTACCGCGTCGACACGGACAGCGTCGCCGCACAATCGTTTCGAGCCGACCGCGCCGAGACGTGGGGCGCAGGCGGCACCTCGCCGCTCCTTTGCTTCGACGGCTCATTCGGCTCGTCGCACGGCATAGTCTTTGCCGGCTCCGGCGGCTTTAAGACGACGTCGGTCACGATCCCGACAGCGCTTAAATGGGGTGGCGCACTCATCATCCTCGATCCGTCGAACGAGGTGGCGCCGATGGCGTCGAAACACCGAGGCGGCAACCGCGACGTCTTCGTCCTCGATCCGAAACACCCGGAGATCGGCTTCAACGCTCTCGACTGGATCGGCCGTTTCGGCGGAACGAAAGAGGAGGACATCGCGTCCGTTGCATCGTGGGTTGTGAGCGACAGCGGCGCGCGTGGTCTCCGCGACGACTTCTTCCGTGCCTCGGCCTTGCAATTGCTGACGGCGCTCATCGCCGACGTTTGCCTCTCCGGCCACACGATTGAAAACGACCAGACCCTCCGTCAGGTGCGCAAGAATCTCTCAGAGCCGGAGCCCAAGTTGCGTGAACGTTTGCAATCGATCTACGACAATTCGGAGTCGGATTTCGTCAAGGAAAATGTGGCGGCCTTCGTCAATATGACGCCGGAAACTTTCTCCGGCGTTTACGCCAATGCTGTGAAGGAAACGCACTGGCTGTCCTACCCGAACTACGCCGCCCTAGTCTCGGGAACGACCTTCACGACGGGCGATCTCGCCGGAGGAAAGACGGACGTCTTCATCAACATCGACCTCAAGACGCTTGAGATGCATTCAGGTCTGGCGCGTGTCATCATCGGGTCGTTTCTGAACGCGATGTGCAACCTGAACGGCGAGATACAGGGCAGGACGCTCTTCCTTCTCGATGAGGTGGCGCGCCTCGGCTATATGCGTATCCTCGAGACGGCGCGTGACGCCGGCCGCAAGTATGGGATCACTCTGACCATGATCTACCAGTCGATCGGACAGATGCGCGAGACTTATGGTGGACGGGACGCGACAAGCAAATGGTTCGAAAGCGCAAGCTGGATATCCTTTGCCGCGATCAATGATCCTGAAACCGCCGATTACATCTCCCGCCGCTCCGGCATGACGACGGTCGAGATAGATCAGGTCAGTCGCAGTTTCCAATCCAGGGGATCGTCGCGAACGCAATCGAAACAACTCGCCGCACGCCCGCTGATCCAGCCGCATGAAGTGTTGCGCATGCGCGCGGACGAGCAAATCGTCTTCACAGCAGGAAACCCCGCACTTCGGTGTGGACGTGCGATTTGGTTTCGCCGCCGCGACATGAAGGACTGCATCAATGGGAAGTCGTTTCAGCCGGGGCGGAAGTCGATGACCTTGTGATCGCAGCATCGGCTGCCACCCGCCTTGATCCGATGGGAAATTACTTCGAAGGACAATGGATAGAGATACACGAGGTAACCGAGATGGAATTTGTTTTGCTCTTTGGCGCTCTGGCGATCGCATGCATTGCAGTCCTCCTATTCCAGTGCATTGACGTGATTAATGCCTACGAGGATTTGATAAGGGAGCGCGTTCGCCAGCTGCGCCTGCGAAATGACAAGCTCGAAGCCGAGTTTAAGCCGGGGGGCGCCACGAATAGGGAATGAACACACCGCCTATTTGAGCAAAGGATTCCGCCGCGAGGATCATTTTAGCCGGGATGGGCGGAGGTCGTGTGGGCTTCGTGAGCGCAGCGGGCAAGCATGTGCCGAAGGCATCCCCTCCATGCCCGATGTCTCGCATATCATCACCGATGTGAATCGATCCCTGCCGACCGATTCATAAGTGTCGTTGGACGTGGGTACCGGGATCAGCGATCCTGATCTCATGATATCGCAACCCTATAACCTGTATGTCGAACGCTTGGACGCCACGAGAAACATGGCGCGTTATTATGCGATGTCCATCGAACCGAACTTGTTCGGAGACATCTGCCTGTTGCGCAGGTGGGGTCGGATCGGCTCGAAGGGACAGATGATGGTGCATCATTTCGGCCGGGAGAACGAAGCGGTCCAGCTGTTTCTCGACCTGCTCCGTCAGAAGCGAAAACGCGGTTATCGACCGCGTCCTTCGACGCCGACTTAACAAAGGACTCGACCAAGAGGGCATCTTGATCGCGAGCTTCTCCAATTTTTCGGAGCAGAGCAGGAGTGGGCGAGGGTGAAATCCCTGACAGCCGGAGGCCAGTCGAGCGGGCGAACCGGCGCGTGGAACAACCCAAAAGAGCCGCCTCAAATGAAGATCTCAGATCAGGCTTCAGGATTGGCGCCGCAATCGAAGGCGGAGAATTGACCGGACTTGACCTCGGTGACGCGGTAGCCGGGCTATGCCGCGCGCCCTTCGTCATGGTTCTGATGATGCGAGCGCAGATCGATCTTCGACAGGAGCCCGGCTTCCTCCCCCCGTGAGCTTGATGTGGTGCCTCTCCATCGGAGCCCTGGCTGATTCTCGAATCCCGACATCAAGAGGATCACTCGAAACCGCAGGCGAAGACAGACGTCCTGCCGGGTAACCGTGGATATCCACCGAAGCTTCATAGAGGGAGGTAATGTCCCTCCCTCAGATACTGACCTCACTCGAGGTCGGCTAGAAATGTTTTGATGTCACGTTCAAACTGCTCTTCTTCGGCCCGAGCCTGTGCAACAAGGACAGCCAGTTCGGCTTCTGCCGCGGCGCGTTCTTCCGGGGCGAAGAGGCAGCTGCGAAGCTCAGCACGCAGCTCGTTGATCTGATCGATAGTGGTCATGTTGATCGTCTCCTTTTGATGACGTCGATGGGACCACGTGCACCCGAAGTCAGGGTCAGGGATCGCGGGACGCGACCGGCGGAGCCGATTTTTGCCGGACGTAGTGCAACGAAGGGTGACCAAAATTGGGGGTAACCGCGCATCGTTGAGGCCGGATATCCTATCGGCCCTATAGCGGCATTTGCGCAAACAATATTCCGGTTCCGTATTCCACCGAAAAAGCCGACGGCAGGCTCGATGCCTGTCGCCGGCGTGTCTCTGTCGACGGTTGGCCCCGCCTCGGCGGCGGGGCCTTTCCGGATCTCAGTCGCGGTTGGGGCGGGACCAGATCAGCTGGTAGCCGTCCTCGCCGTCGACCTCGGTGAGCGTTGCGTAGATCGGGGCGGGGAAGCTCGGGTCGTCGAGCTTGACCGAGAGGTAGTCGCGATCCGTCTGCTCGGAGCGCTTCTGCCAGGCGGCGCCGAGCTCGACATTGCCCGCGTAGATGCGGAAGTGCGGGCCCTTGTCGGAGGGGTTCTCGATCCGGGCGATGCGGGCCTTGACGTTGAGGGCGAGGGTGCGGATCGAGCCGTTGAAGCCGGATTCGGAAGTGGTAAAGGTGCCGATGGTTGCCATTGTCGTATTCCTTTCGCTGTTTCGGGCCGCGCCCATCGCGGCCTCGATGGCTGTCACAAGGATCGGGGACGATCTGTCCGCACCCGGAGGGCCGGAACGAGGTGGAGGGCGGCCAGGAGAAACTTTGTTGTTCCGCGAGGAATGAGCGCATAGCGCTCAGGGGAAGAAAGTTTTGGAAGGCCGTTGCGGGAAGACGATCGAGGCGCAGCCGTTCTTCGATCAGACATGCCACATCGAGCCCGCGAAGGACGTGGCCTGCCGCAGAGGTCCGAGGAATATGGCAATGGCAGCTCATCCCCGATTGCCCGCCCGAACCCCGCGACATTTGGTCCGTTTGCCATGCCCGCATGTCGAACCAAAGAACGCCGTAGAACAGCTAACCACGGGGCGTTGCGTTGCCCATTCTTCGCGCTGTCCTCGCGCCTTGCGGTTCGTCGCCTGGAGGATCTATGCCTCAGCAGACAAAGCCCTTTTTCGTCGAGATCAAGCCGCCCCGGAAGCTCAAGCCGATCGACCGGAAAACCTCGATCTAGGGCAAACTGGACCTCGCGGCTGAGCCTGACGCGCTCACTGCGATGAAGCAGGAAAAGTTGCCGGGCGCTCGCGAGACCAGCGACCGACCCTGAAGAGCCTCACGCAGCTAGCGGCTCGCCAGCGTTTTCGGGCTGCAGGGAATGCAGGAAAGTTACAGCCCGCTGCGCATGTGCCGCTGCCCGGAATATCGCCCTTCTGTCGTTGGCCAGGACCTTAAGTCAGAAGCTAAGGTAAGAGGCGTGATTAGGGCAGGGTTTGAGCTCGAGAGCAATGCCGAGATCGGCGCAAAGGAAGCAACTGCCCAGTTCGGCAATATATCCTGACAGTCCAGCCCCAACCTGAAATTTTTCCGCAGTGAAGACGGTGCTGATCATGCCGCCATCTCCTCTGTCTGGGGCTGCTGGGCGTGCATCCAGTCGGCCGCCTGCTGCGCCTTGCTCGCTGCGGTGAAGATGGCCCTGGGATCGTCCTTCAGGACTTTGAGCCACGAGGCGACATAGGCAGCATGATCGGGCCGTGGATGGTGAGCGATGCCGAGATCAGCCAGGACGAGCCCGCTGAGAATTTCCACGCAGCATTCTTCGGCGGCATAGGCCGCTGATCCGAAGCGCCCGGAAAGATCGCGGTCGAGCCTGTGCTTTGCACCACTGGCATGGCCGGTCTCGTGCAGCCAGACACCGTAGAATGACGCGGCGTCGCGGAATGAAGTGAACGGCGGCATGAACACGGTGTCGGCCGACGGGCGGTAATAGGCTTCCGACCCGCCGAACTCAGACTTGACGTCCAAGTTCGCGATGAACGCTTCCGCATGGGCGAGACGCTCAGCCTCGGACAGCACGGTCGTATCCGGCCGCTCGTAGCCGTCAGCCTGCGCGATGTTGAAGACGGAAAATGCGCGGGCGAACATCCGCCGATACTCGTCATCATCGTCTTCATTGTCGGCCTGCCGGGAAACCTGAATCTCCCTCCACAAAACGACTGTGGTGGATTGTTCCCCTTCACGGACCTGCGCGCCGACATCCTGCCATTGCTTGTAGGTGCCCCAGAGGCCATCGCCATATCCGGCTGCGAAGCCTGCGGTCCAGAGGGCCAGCGTATTGATGCCGCGGTATCGCTTGCCGGATGAAACGTTGGTCGGACGCGCGACGCCCGTGCCGTTGTGGAACCAAGGTGCACGCCATTCGCCGGCACCTTGCTCGATCGCGGCAATGATCTCGGCCGTGACGCGCGAATAGACATCGGCACGCTTGGCCGAAGTGGAAGACCTGGACATTGGGGAATCTCCGCGGCCGGCGGCGCGAGCCTCTCTCGCCCCTTCAACCGACCGCCCGACTCCGGCCCTCCTCTTCCTCTCCAGGCGCCCGCTCGGGCGGCTGTTTCTGATTTTTTGTCTTGTCATAGTCATTGCTCCTTCTCCGCCGGGGCCTGTCCCGGCGTCGGAGCAGCGGATTGCGATACCTCAGGTGCAGTCGCGCACTCGCAGAGCCGAAGCGTAAGCGGAGGACGGCGATCAGCCGTTGCGCGCGTGCGCCGGGCATCGCGCGCTCCGACCACGCCGGGCCGGCTGCGGGCGGCAAGGCAAAGCCCTGCGCCTCAGCCCCATCAGCCGGCTTAGAGGCTTGGATATATCGAGGAGGGTTGAGAGCCGGACCAATCCGTCAGGATCATCGCAGCAGCAATCGGATGCCGACGAATAGCAAGATAGATGCCAGCACCCATTTGGTTGCGCGTTCCGACATGAACCTTAGGCCGATCCACGTCCCTGCGACCGCGCCAATGAGTGCTAGAACTGCAAAAAGACCGGCCAATGGCGTCAGTCTTTGGCGGGCCAAAAGCACCGCAACCAAGCCGATGATCGAGTTCACGAGGATGAACGGGGGAGAAAGGCTTGCCGCACCTTTGGGAGACGTCCATGCAAGTGCAATGAGAATGGGGGCTAGGAAAACGCCGCCTCCGACCCCTGTCAGGCCAGATAAGAAGCCGGTTGCCACTCCGACAGCCGCGGCCGGAACTGGCCTTACTTGAATTTGGGTTCCAGTGATTGCGGCCTTCCTGGAAACCATCGACACAGCCGCCATGATCAACACGACCCCAGCCACGGTGAAATACAAGCTGTCTTCCAGAACCAGCAATCCTCCTGCGAACGCTCCTGGAAGGGATGCAATGGCGATCCACCGAAACAGCCGCCAGTCGACCGTGCCGTGATTGTAGGCGCGCCAGGTCGCGTAGCCGGCTGCAATGACATTCAGCGCGAGAGCTGTGGGCCTGAGCTCGGCGGGCTGGACTCCCATGAACGCCATGATGGCGAGAAAGGCAGTTCCGCCAGCTTGACCGGCCGTGGCATAGATCGTCGAAACCAACGCGATCAAAATTGCTGTGACTATGGTGCCCAATATGTCTCTCGATCCAATGCTTGCACTATCAGGTCCACGGGCAAAGCCGTCGAGACGAGATTTGCGTCAAATATTCCCTATGGCCAAACGATAATCCAATCATCATTGCCTCAAGATGATATTTTGCTGAGCACCCCTTCGATCCGCACCAGATCCTCGCGCAACGCCACGCGCTGTAGCTCCGATAGTCGCTTCTCCTTCAGCATGAGCTCCGCCTCCTCGGCAGATCGAGCCCAAGCAAGCCGATCCCTGGCGGTGATGCAGGCATTGGGGCAGAGCGTCGGCTGGCAAAGCTATGTCAGCGGCATCTTGTTTTCGCCACTGGTCGCCTGCAGACGGCCGTGCCGGGATCGAAGAAGCAATCGGCGAGCACGCCGACATGCAATGTCAGCGCGAGGCTCGCGAGCATGGCGGCCAATGCCGGCCAAAGGGTCGTGAGATCACGAGCCGATGCCGAGGGAAATGACGGGCTTCCAGGAACGTGCTCATGCCGTCACGAAGTTCCAGCAGCGGCGATCGCATCCGGCAAATCCAGCCAGACCTGACAGCCCGGACGCTGATCGGCGAAAACGAGATCGGGGGTGAAGAGAGATGACGCTTCTTCTAGCCGAAGACCCGTCGTCACCAGGAGATTGGAGAACAGCGCATTGCGAATGCTGTTGCGATCTCGGGCGCCGGGGCGCGCGCGGCCGTCAGGAAGCAGTCCTCCAAGGCCGATATCCCGAAACCGCCGATAGTCGTTGAGCGTTACGAAACTGACGTCCGCTCGACGCGCAGCAGGTTCATAGGCATCGTTCCGTGCCGCAATCTGCGCCCGCCGCCCAGCGTACCGTTGCCTCCAGACCGAGCGATGCGTGAAGGGTACTTCCGCAATCAGTCCTTCCTGCACACCCCAGCGATATAGCCGATCGACGCAGGCGACGGCGCGATTCCCGGTAGCAGCGGAGATACGTTGTCCGGCGTCGGCGCGGCGCCGGATGCGGTGATAGGCAAGGACATCATGCCGGTCGGCTTGCCATATCGTCTTTGCGCAGGCTTCCGAAAGAAAACGAGTCCAAACAAGAACGTCGTAGCCATAGCCACGAAGAGAATGGAGGGAGCGAACGCCGTTGACAGGGAGGTCGCGGAAAAAGCGGTCCAGTTCAGGATCATCGTATAACGTCCCGTCCCGTAGGATTATTGGGACATGGGCATCAAGGCCCTCCGCTGATCTGCGCTCCTGAATGGTGATGCTTGAAGATGCGATTACATTGTCCACAAGTTGTTCAACCTTCCCCCGGACCCCCTTCCGGGGAGCCAGCTTCAACGAAGGAGTTCAACGCCTCCGTCAGTCCTGTTGCATCGACATCAGCAGGACACTGTGAGTCGTATATCCCCGCGCTACATCCTCCGACCAGAGAAGCAGCACGTTGACGCCGGAATAGGGCTGCCCGCTGTAACGTCGTGGCCGGGTAATGCGGCCCGCCGCATTACCCGCGTTCCATGGCTTCATCCAGGGCCGCGCGCCTTTCGCCAAATCCTCGACGATTTTGTCGGTATGCGGCTATAGAGATCGACTCGCTGTTTTTCTGTGTTGCTCATATCCAAGCCTCCGTTTCGAGGCCGCGCCCGTCGCGACCCGTTGCGGAGGGACGAAAGCAGGAGCAACTCAGCCGGCGGCTCCTGCAGAACCGACGAACGGGAGCCGCAGGGCGCGCCATCATGCTATTTCCTTTCTTTTTGCTTGGCCGCGTCACCGACATGAAAACAGGCCGGCTCCGTGATGGAACCGGCCGATCTCGCGTTGACGTAAAAGCGGGGCTAGAGCCCCGCCGGAGGCGTCTAGTCGAAGGCGGAAATCTGCGCTTGCGCCGCCTTGCGGCTCAGCGAAGCGCCCGGCTGTTCGACCGGTCGATCGAACGGCTTCCAGGTCTCGCCAATTACCTGCGCATAGGCGGCGACGGCACCTTCGGCTGCCATTCTGAGAGAATGGGCCTGTATGCCCATGTCGGCCGCGAATTCCCGCTTGCGCTGGGCGGCGCTGTCATAGCCGACGGGTCCGTCGATGTCCTCGTCGCGGGCATCGTTGGCGGCCTTGGCCGTGGCATCGCGCGCCCCTGTGACAGCGCGGCTATAGAACTGGCCGGCGCCGTGGGCCGAGCCGACGAAGGCACCGACGATGCGCTGCAGGTGGATCTGCATGGCCTTGTCGCCCAGCCCGTCGCCGAGCGCATCTGCGGCCTCTATGACAAGGCGTTCGTGCAGGTCGCGAATGCCGTCGCTGTCGATGATGGCGGTGCCGAAACTCTCGGCGATCTTGAGCGCCTGGCTCGCGTCCGGGCAGGTCAGCCGGACCATCTCGATGGTGGCGCCCTTGCGCGGTTGCGCGACGCGCGCGGGTTGGCGAGAGGAGGGTGCGGGCTTGGCCATGGTCGTTTCCTTTCGAGGTCCTCCGAAGCGGCTCCGGCCCATGCCGGCTTGCCCTTCGGTGCGGTCACCCCGAACCGGCGGAAGACGTGCGCTTCAGGGTCCGGCCCTGCCTGGACAAACGGAGCCGGTTTGCGTGCGAAGAGGGCAATCTGCCCTCGAAAGAGCACGCGAGCCTGCTCCGTGATGGGCGGCGGGGTCCGGCCGCCCCGCGGCGCGACAGCGGCCTTGAAGGCACGGCGGCCGGTTCAGACCGCAGCAAACCGAAGGGCGATCCGGCATGGGGAAATCGAGAAGTTCCTCGAACGAAACGACAGGCGCTCCGGCTCATCTCCGACCTTGCGGCTCGTTGACATCAACGCTCGGCCAATCGCTTGGCCGGCCTCGGCAACCGGTAAGATTGCAACCAGGTCGGACCCTGCGAATTGCGAAGCCCGCGCGACAGACCGGCGTCATCTTGCGGCGGCCCGCCCATCCAGGCGTTGTTGAGGATCGCTTTCCAGCGCCGGCCATGCCTGCGGGTAGGCCTGGAGTGCCGCTTGCTGTTCGGCTGTCAGAGAGGCAACGGGTGGCGCGGACGACGGGCCGCATGCGTCTTTGGCCGGGTATCCGGCCGACCCTCTTTTTGAGCGATCAGACGCCTGTGTTCCGCAACCCCGGCATTGAGGCAGGCTTCGCCTTCGAGGCGATGGAACTGCTGCCACAACGCGGTTTGCTCGGACGGCGACGCGCCGATACCGGCCCTCCGCTCCAGGTCTCCGATGGTGCATGGCAACGCGCTCCGGGCTGTAGCGACGACTTTGCCATCGGATCCCGCTCACACTCCAAATGCCGCGATTGCCGCCTCCTGCCGGGCAAGTTTCCTGGTAAGTGCAGCGACCTCCGGCTGTCACTCGACCCTCAGAGCTGCCAGGTTCGCGGCGTAGCGTTCTAGAAAGCGCCTGATTCCGATGGCTTGCCGCGGCGATAGAAAGGCTGGCGCCGGCGAAGCTGCGGAATGAGCGCTATCATGCGTCGCCTGATTTGCCGATCGATGAGATCGAGCTGACGCTGCGTATTCCGCCGCGCCGCTTCCTGGCAGCTGGCCGGCCTGTTGCTCAAAATTGAACCATTACGACGCCCTCCCACGCCAACCGGCGAAGCTGGAGGGACCGTCATAGGTGGCATGCTTCGCCTCATCGATGACGAAGCCGAACCGGCCGATCGCATACTCGCCGCTCGGCACCAGGAAGTGACGCGCTTCCACTCGCTCGCCGCGCTTGCCGGCGACCGTGGCGATCACCTCAGTCATCCCGGGGTGATGGTCCGAGCGCAGCGCCGATATGACAATCCAGTCGCTAGCATGCTCGCGAGCGAAGGCTTGGGCGTCCTTTTCGTACGACTCGCCGGGTGCGAGCGGGCGACCGAAGATCCGTTCCCAGGCATCCGGCCAGCTGTCGCGGATCGTCTTGTCGGCGCACTTGCGCTCATAGGTCGTGAACAGGTCCGGAAAGGTCAGCGCGACGATCGCCCATGCGGCATCTTCCTCGTACCAGCCGCCGTCTGCCCTGAGCATCGGATGGACCTTGGAATTGCGGGGGTCAGAAAGCTTGAAGCCGCCATGTCCTGCCGTCGTATGGGAAACAATTCCGTCGGCGTAGACGGTGGCACCTTGCGATGTCCCCCAGGGCGTGCTGCAAGTCATCCGGGCGGTCGAACGGGAAAGTAGACCCAGCTCGCGGCATGTTCAGCCTGTTCGATCATTCGCTCCCGAAATGCCGTTTCGTCCTCGACAGCGCCATGATGCGAATAGAAGTCCTTGCGCTTCAGGGCGGCAAGCGGCCGCGACAGGCGCCAGGCGCTGGCGAGAAAGTACCGGCCGTCACCGCCCGGAACCATGGCGAAGACGAGATCGCCGACCTGCGCGACGTGCACGCCGTCGGCGCTTCTGCCAAACTCCACCCCCGAGGCGTCAGGGGTTGAGACCTCGGAGGATTGCGAAGGGAGCATAGTCATGCTGCAGTTCTCCCTTCGATCTCATCCGCGGCGACCTCGTCGGCAGTCACCTCCGAAAGAACGGCATGCGGATATCCATGCCGGCTGAGCCATTCCGCGGTCGCCTGCCGATTGTCCGCCAGATGAACCAGCTCTGCATTGGCGCCGGGGCGATCGAAGACGCGAACAGATCCAAGCGCGGGACGCCCGACGACTTTAAACGTCAGACCGCTATCAAGCGAAAAGGTCCGGTGGATACGGATGGCGATGACGTCGTTTGCCCCGAGATCACCCTCGTGAAGCGTGAAATACGGCAAAATGCTGGTAGTGCCGACGTTGCGCTCACCTTCCTTGCGGATCAAGCGGCCATGGCTGTTGCGGGTCTTCCATGCAGCAAGTTTCTTCCTGAACCGCTCGGGCGGTCGCGGGGTACCATCCGACCAGGCGACGATGGAGCCGATCGGGGCGAGGTCATAAATCAGAGACGCGGACATCGCATCCTCCTTGCATTGTTTCGGGTGGTGGAAATGAAACCGCCGCCGGGAGGTCCGGCGGTGGAACATCGGGCCAGTGAGAGGGGGCGGCTATTCCGCCGCAATCCCATAGGCGGCTTCGTCCTCGTCGGAGGCGTTATCTGCTGAGCCGGAGCCGCAATTTGCGCCATCCAGATCCGGAAGATCAGAACCGCCAGCGCCGCCGCTATTGTCTGGCTGGATATCGTCACCGATATCGCCGGCTGCTTCTTCGCCCGGGCCATTCTCTTCCTCGACGTCATCGGCATGTTTCATGAGATCGGCTATTTCTTTCGGATCGGGCTGGAACAGCGCCGCCGGAAGGACGAAGCTCGCGCCGGCCGATGCGAAATGGTCGACAAGCGCTGCGCGGGTTTCGCGGACGCGAGCCCGCGGCAGGATATTGACCGACTTGGCGGCCGCCTCCAGCGCCTGACGCGACAGGCACAGGAGGAAATCCTCCGTTCCCATGTTCGGCAGGAAACCGTCCGCGCCGATTGCCTCGCCGGCAATGCGAGAGACGGCGCCGCTGTTCGACATGCCGCGCCGGCACGAGAGCACGTCAATGAGCACGGAGCGGGCGGCGATACGCAGGTTGTCCATCTCGAGCGAGAGCCTTCCGTCTGCGGAAAAGAGGCGGGCGACATGACGCTGGAAACGCTTCGGGCCGAACACGGTGTCGTTGGCCGCGGAATCGACCCGACCATTGGTGCCGGCGAAGGCCATGACCAGGAGCGCCATCAACATGTCGTCCTCGATCGGCGTCCTAGCCAGCGCCTCGGTACGGAAATCACCGACCATGTCCTGGCCCTTCTGCGTGACGTCGGGCCCGGTCGTGCCAACGGCGGCGGCCTCATCGTCAACTTCAGTCGCTCCGTCTCCTGCCGGACCGGATCGGCCATCGGGTTTCCTGACTTCCGGCATCCGGTAGTGGACGCTCTGCACCTTCCCGTCGCGATCGAGATACATCGCGGTGCAATCGCCCTTGGCCGGCTTGCCGTAGATGCGTTCGGCCTTCTTGGGCAGGTCGGGCTGGCCCCAATTATTGAGCTCGACGATCGCGCCCTTCTTCGGAAGGTTGCTCGTCATCCATTCCTGCTGAGCGCCGAGGAATGCCTCGACATTGGTGGTGTAGCGATTGTCCTCATCGGCCGGGCCGAACAGGTCCTCGGCCCACTCGATACCGTAAGCCAGGCGGAGATCGTCGCCGAAGCTTGCATCGCGGGCATACATGCGGGTTTTCGAGAGCCCGTTGGCGATCTGCCACCAGGCTGAGGCAGCCGCGATCGTTCGCAGCTGCTGCTCGTTGGGCATGTCGCCCTTCGCCATCTGGTCGAGCATGGAGGGAAGCACATTTGCGAGCAGGCGGAGCTTGCGGATCTGGCGGACGGGAAGCGCGAGCGCCACGGTGATCGCCTCCTCGGTCCAGGCGAGCGCGACCAAGCGCTCGATGCCTCTCCATTGATCGACTGGATTGAGCGGCTCGCGCGCGATGTTTTCGACCATCGAGCGCATGGCGCCGTTATCGTTGGCTGCCTCCACGACAATCACGTCGATTTCCTCGAGACCGGCGGCGACCGCCATGCGGGTACGCCGGTGACCCGCTTCGATGATGTAGCCATTGCCCCCGGCTTCCGGGAAAATGACCGGCGGCTGGATCACGCCGACGGCCCTGATCGTCGCCAAAAGCAGGGCGTCGGCCTGCGGCGTCGACTTCGACTGGCGCGTATTGTCGGGGTTGTCCTTCAGCGCACGCGGATCGACTTTCATCAGTTGCATGGGATGCTTTTCGGGGGAATCTGGACACGGCCCTTTGCCTGCCCTTCTCGCGTCTTCATTCTTTCCGAAGACACCACCCGCAGCGCCGAGCGGGCTGGTGGGTGCAACTGCGGCCGGGCATCGCTGCCGCGAAGGGCGAGCGGGGCTCCAAGCCCTGCGAAGAACAAGTGGCCGCGATCGCGAGGGGGCGGTTGAGCTTCAGCGGCGCCCGGCTGAACGCTCTGCGACAGGGGTTTTCCTCTTCTTCTCCGCTTCTTCTTTCCCCGATGAATATTCTTTCTTCAAATCCGCCTCGAAGTAATGCACTGTCACACGGCTACAACTATCCCTTGCTTATACATTGACGTGACGATGGTGCTGGCGATCCGCTAGAGGGTCGAACAGGAGGGCTGGAATGTCTGAAATCGCGTTGAAGGTATTTTCCAATGCGGACGATGTTCACTTGGTGTGGTTGCATCAGGAAGACATCGTCGGATGCCTGGCCTTCGCAATCCAGTGCAAGCGCGATGAAGGTGAGCCGAAATTTCTGTCTAATCGAGCTCGTGAAGGGCGCGCGGCAGGGCGTTTTCCTCGTCATGTCCCAGCCGGGCAATGAACCGGTGCGCACGCTCCTTCGCATGCAGAGCGAGAAGAATCTCTGTGTGCGTGTGGTGGCGACCCAGCTGACGAGCTGGTCTCGAAGACTTCAAATTGCTGAAGCAGGTTCCCGAGCAGTTCTTTCTCGATACCGCCCAGGCAACCGGGGTGGACATGTCCGTCGGCCGGTGGGCGGTCGAAGGAACCGCGAATGAATTCAGAAACAGCATCGGCCACGCCATCACGCATTCCAAGGTGCTGGTGATCGACCCGTTCAGCGACGATCCCATCGTGGTCACCGGATCGCACAATTTTTCGAAGTCCGCGAGCCGCGACAACGACGAGAACTTCCTGGTGATCCGCGGTCACAAGGAAATCGCGAGGCACTATGCGATCAATGCGGTGCAGACCTACAACCATTATCGCTGGTGGGCTTATCTGGAAGAAGCCGAGCGGGAAGACAGGGACCCGTTTCAATCTGTCTCGCGATCCGAAGTGGCAGCGGCGGCGGACGACGGGCGAGACAAAGCGGATGCTGGCCTTCTGGCGTCCCGACGCCTGAGCCTGCGTTGAAACAGGGTGAGCGACCGGAACAAAAAAATGGGCCAGCGGAAACCGCGGCCCATGAAGTGTGAAGGTCAATAAACCTCCAGAGGGGAACAGCTGTTGCGGCGGCACTGGGAGGAGAGGCCACCATGTGCATCAGCTGTGTGCAGTATGGACGTTTTTTGATCAGGCGGAAGACATTTATTGTGCAATGCAGCTATGCGCATGCTGCGCTGCTTCCAAAACCCTGCTGCGAACTGAGCTTGGCTTAGCATCATGCGGCCACGGCGGGTCCCGTCATGGCCGCGGTCGCCAATGCCTCGTCGACATCACGAAGCTGCCGGCGCTTGTCGGCAAGCTCATCTCCAAATGCGAACATGCCGCCCTCGCGCGTGCGATAGGAGGCAAGGCGCCGTTCGGCGTCGTGCAGCCGCCGGCGATAACGTGCCTGTTCCTCGTCGAACCCGTCGAGTGCATGTTCGAGCCGCGAGACCGCGCCGAGCGGCGTGACGGTCACCGCCAGATCAATCTCCTGGGCCGCATTGGTACGCTGCAAGAGGGTCGTATAGCGATATCCGTCGTTCCTGCCGAACCGCTCGCCCGAATAGATCAGATCGAAGCCCCCGATGGCCGCGATCTGAACCTCGCCCTCCTGTTGCAACTGAACGAGCGTGAGGATTTCCTTCATCAGCGCGCGACCGGCAAGCTTGCGCTCGTCGTAGGGCTTGCCCACAACCGTCATGGCGAAGGCCTCGCCAGCGGTCGGCACGAGGCGCTTAAGGTCCGTGCCGATCTCTAAGACGCGGCGGGTCGACGTCTCGATCTCGCGTGCGGCGTCGCGGATCTGGCGGCGCACAGCATATTGATCGTCCTCGTGAGCGGCCCGCAGCCGTTCGAGAAGGGCGATGTCTTCCTCAAGCCCTGCCTTTTGCATCAGCCGTTCGTCGCCGCTCGCAATCGCCTTGGCCATTGCGAACTGGTTTGCAGCCCCTTCGCCCAGATCTTCAAGCCGGCGGATCGACGTATCGCCGGAAAGTGCTGCGGCAATGAAGCGGGCCTTGCGCTCGTTGTTCTGCCACATCGAGGCGTCGAGCGACCCTTGCGTGGCGTATGCGAAAATATCGACTTCGTCATGCTGGTTGCCCTGGCGCACGATCCGGCCCTCACGCTGCTCGATTTGCGAGGGCAGCCACGGGACGTCGAGATGATGCAGCGCCTTGAGGCGAAGCTGAGCATTGATGCCGGTGCCCATCGTGTCCGACGAGCCGATCAGGAAGCGGACCTTGCCGGCGCGGACGTCGGCAAACAGCCGCTGCTTGGCCTCGGTCTTCTTGTAATCCTGCATGAAGGCGATTTCGGATGCCGGAACGCCCATGCGCACAAGCTCGTCCCTGATCCAGCGGTAGGCCGAAAAGCCGCGGCTCTTCTCAACGTTGATGGTGCCGAGATCGGAGAAGATCATCTGCGCGGCGCCCGGCAGTTCGAAGGACTTGCCGTCGGGTCGCACAAACGTGCTTTGCGACGTCTCTTGCCAAATGCGGAAAGCGTTCTGGACCAGCAGGTTGAGCTTGTTGTCCGGCTCGTTGTCATTGTCCGCATCGACAAGACGGAGATCGATGGCGGCGTGGCGACCGTCGGTGATGACAGAAAGCAGGATGTCGTCGCCGGGCTGCGCCGGCCCCTCACGCATCTCGATCGCCTTGATCCGGGCATCGAGGATCGTCTGATAGTTCTTGAAGGCCTGCGTCGGCTTGGCTGTTAGAATCTGCCGGCGGCCGGTCGAGATATCAGGCACCTTGACGTATTCGCGGAGATCCTCGGGCATCACCACGTCGGCGAACGACCGGAACATCGCAATCAACTCCGGCACGTTCACGAAGCTCGCAAAACGGCTGACGGGCTTGTATTTGCCCGACGGCTGGATCTCCAGTTCCGTGGTCGTGTCACCGAAGGTAGAGGCCCAGGCGTCGAATTCATGCAGCCCGCGTTCGGTCAGCGCCGCGTGACCGAGCAGACGTTGGACCGAGAACATTTCGCCAAGCGTATTGGTGATTGGCGTCCCCGAAGCCAGAACCAGAGACCGGCCGGGGTTCTTCGTCTCGATGAAGCGGGACTTGACGTAGAGGTCCCAGGCACGCTGCGAACCGTTCGGGTCGATACCTTTCAGCGTAGACATGTTGGTGGCGAAGGAAAGCTTGCGGAATTCCTGTGCCTCATCGACGATGATCTGGTCGATGCCGATCTCCGAGATTGTCAGCAGATCGTCCTTGCGGGTCGACAACGCCTCCAACCGTTCCTTGAGGCCCTCCTTCAGCCGTTCGAGCCGCTTGCGCGAGACTCGATCCTCGCTGTCGACCTTGGTCAGCAGTTCCTCGTAGAGCTCGAGCTCATCCTGGATCATCTGTTGCTCGAAACTCGATGGCACGGCGATGAACCGGAAGGCCGAGTGCGTGATGATGATCGCATCCCAGGTTGCGGTAGCGGCGCGGGAAAGGAAGCGAGCCCGCTTGTCCTTCGAAAAATTCGTCTCGTCGGCGACGAGAATGCGGGCGTCCGGATAGAGCGCCAGGAACTCGCGCGCAGCCTGGGCCAGGCAATGGCCGGGCACCACCAGCATCGCCTTGGAGATCAGTCCGAGCCGGCGCTGTTCCATGATGGCGGCCGCCATCGTCATCGTCTTGCCGGCGCCGACGGCATGCGCGAGATAGGTTGAGCCGGACGAGATGATGCGCCAGATACCGCGTTTCGGGTGCCCATAAAGAACAAGGGCGCCAGAGGCGCCGGGCATGACTAGGTGTGAGCCGTCGAAACGCCTGGGCGCAATGTTGTTGAAGCGATCGTTGTAGACCAGCGCGAGCCGGTCGGTGCGATCAGGATCGGTCCAGACCCAGTTTTGGAAGGCCGTCTTGATCTTTTGCAGCTTGTCGCGCGCGGCTTCGGTATCGACAACGTTCAGCACGCGCCGCTCGCCGTCTCCATCCTTGAACACATCGAAGATCTGCGGGACGCGGCTGTTCAGCGCATCGGCGAGCAGTTCGCCGGCATGCCGGCGATCTGTTCCCCATTCCGATGTCCCGGCCGCCGTCCATCCGAGCTGCCGCGCCTCGACGGTCCAGGAGCCGAGTTCCGGCATGTGGTGGATCCTGATCTCCGCACCCATGGTCTCGTAAACGAAAGCGACAATGTCGGCCGCCGGAATCCAGGGTGCGCCAAGTCGAGCGGTGATGTCGGACGGGCGGAGATCGGCGGGCTGCACGTCTTGGAGCGCTCGGACATTCCGGCGATAGGCGGGATCGAGCTCGGCTGCAGCTGCCGCGGCAGCAAGTTTCGTGCGCACGGCCCCGGAGAGATAGGCATCGGAGGTTTGCCATGAGACGTCGGCGGGATCGCGAAAGATGGCGTCACCGAGCGTATCGGGAACTGCATCTGTGTCGCAATGGAGAAGCTCGGCGATATGCTCAAGGTCGACATGACCGCGATCGTTCAGCACGACAGCGAGCGCATCGGCAGCGGAGGTGATGACAGGCGGGGCAGGCGGAGCAATCATGCGCTCGGAAAAGATCGGCCCTGGTCTGGCAGTATCGGTTTCGAGATCATAGTCCTCGATGGAGGCGACCAGCCAGCAATCCGGGTCGTCCAGGAAGGGCGCAAGGTTCGGGCGGCGGTGCGTTTCGCGGACGTCACCGGTCTCTTCGTCCTCGCTGGTCGAAACCACAGTATGGTTGATCGGCCCGAAATCACGAACGAAGCTTGACCAGGCGATGCGCAGCCGCACTTGGCAGTCGCACCACGGCCGGTCGAATTCCTGCGCTTTCAGGACCTCGCGCACCGCGTCCCGGACGGGGATCAGCTTCTTGATGATCCGGACATGTTTTTCCGGGATGCCGTCGGCGCCGCGGCCCCTGCGGACCTGCACCACGATCGGTGCACCCTCGATGATCTGCATCAGGCCGTGCCTGCTGTCGATGAAGTAACTGCCTTCACGGACCCGGTTGCTGTCGGGTTTGAACTCGAGGATTTCCGCCAGCTCGTCTTCGAGATCGACATCGATTTCGGTCGGCTCGCCATCGTAGATGTCCTCCGGAAGACGCCGAACGGCCGCATCGAGTGCCGCCTCCACGTTCTCGCCGGCGCGTGGCAGGCAGGTATAGGTCTCGCCGAAGGGGCCGGAGGTCAGCGCGTGCGTGCCGAGCACCGAATCTGGATGTCGCGCGAACCAGCGGTTCACGCGGATCGGTCCTTCTTCCGCCGTGGCTGCGCGGACTTCGGCGAATTCGAGCCAGGCAAGATCGAGTGGCGGTTCGCCCGCCTTGCGCTTGCGAAAGAAGAGGACGTCGACGACGACATCGGTGCCGGCCTCCCGCCGCAAACTGCCTTCGGGCAGGCCGATGGCGCCGATCAGATCGGCGGCAGTTGCGATGTGATCCCGGCAGGTGCTGTCGGCCTTGTCCATGGTGCCGGTACTGGTGACGAAGGCGGCGAGCCCGGCGGGTTTCAGGAGATCGATCGACCGCGCGATGAAATAATCGTGCAGCCTAAGACCGAGCGAGCGGTATCGCCGGTCTGAGCGAACCGTCTGATCGGAGAAGGGCGGGTTGCCGATGGCAAGATCGTAGATCACATTGAGGTCGGTGCGCGCGAAATCACCGATGATGATGCGCGCCTTCGGCTGCAGCAGTCGCGCGATGCGGGCGGTGACCGGATCGAGCTCGAGGCCGGTGACATAGCTGATGTCACGATACCCGACAGGCATCAGCGCCGGAAACAGGCCTGTCCCGATCCCGGGTTCCAGCACCCGGCCGCCGCGCCAGCCGAGCCGCTGCAGGCCGGTCCAGATCGCCCGGACGATAAATTCGGGAGTGAAGTGAGCATATTGGGTGCAGCGCGCAAGCGAGACATAGTCGCTTTCCGTGACCGAATCCTCCAGGGAACGGGCGAGATTCTCCCAACCGTGGCGGAAGGCCGCTTCGCCCGGCCGGCGGAACATGCCGTTGGCGAGCTCAGAGCTGCCGAAACCGGTAAAGCGTATCAGCCTAACCTGCGCGTCGCGCGTTGCCGGCCGATCCTGTCTCTCGATCTCAGCGGCTGTGAGAATGACCGCGATGCTTAAACGCCCCCGTTCCTTCCAGGTGGCGGCCAAACCGCGATCGCCGTCGTCGAGGTAGAAGTTGGCGTGCGCTTCCTGCTTTCGTTGCGCCTTCTGCATGGCAGGCGGGAGGGCACGCGCGGGGGAAGGGGCAGGCGTCGTCGGATCCGGATCGTCGTCATTGGCGGCAAAACCGCCAAGGGCGGTGATGCCGATGCCAATGCCAGACGACAGCGCGCGGCCGGCGAAGATGTCGAGGGTTAAGGGATCGTTGCTCATTGAAAGCTCCTTGTGATAGCGCGAGCGTCGTCCTCCTGTCGCGGAAGACAGCAGGCTGTTCGCAGTGAATGGAAGGGGACGGCGTCCATGGCCGCCGGTATAAGGTCGGCAAAGCGCTCATCGCGCTCCACCTGACCATCTGCACGGCGACTGAGGCGAAGACGATGCGACGACGCGTGGCGGCTGGGCTTGCCACCATCATCGCCTTAGATTGTTCGGCATCGAGGAAGTCGATCCGCCGGCGATTGCTTCGCGCACGGATGCGATCGGGTAGTGAGCATGGCAACACCTTCTATGCCGCGATCGGTGAGGGGAGATGGCGCAACTGCACCGGCAGCTTGGCGGCGATCTCATCGTTGGTGAGATCTTCGAGCAGCTTCAGGAAGCTGCCCTCTTTGCGGCCATAGAGCAGCACCGTCCGTTTTCCACGCGCCGCTGCCGGCCAACGCGCACCGGCATAGCCGCGATAGTCGTCGGCCGTCGTGCTCCAGATGTGCTCGAGGCGCTCATCGCGTGTCATGGCGCGGATGTGGCAGCTTTCCCGGTCGATGATTGCGACACGCATGATCTCGACGGACGTCTTGTCTGAAAGGTCGCAATAGGCATGAAAATACCGGATCGCGTCATCGATGCGGGGCACGAAGAACACGGATGTCACGGAGCTGGTCAGGAATTCACGCATCGCGAACATCGAGCCGCGGATCCAGAGCGGCGGCAGGATCTCGAACATGTAGTCGTGCTCGGCTTCGGCGATTTCGAACCATTCGCCGGCGTAAAGCGGCGTTGCGTCACCGTCCCAGCGGTTCGGCCGCTGGACATGGCGGTCGAACAAGCGAAACATCTGTGGGCGAGTTGCGACGCCTTGAAACACTTTGCGGATTGAAGAGGTCATCTGCGCCTCCTTGCGCGGGCGGTGCGCATGCGGCACGCCTCGCCCTCTTTCCCTCCATCCTCCCTTTTCCTTTTCTCAGTGCCTCGCTTCGCGCGCAGCTTCAGAGCTTCATTCCAGTCCTCTTCGGGCGGGCGAAGTCGCACCCAGTCGCATCCGACCTCGTCGGCAAGCCCGCGCAACCGTTCGGCAAACGTATCGCCTTGAGGGTTGGCGTCGGTGGCAGCGACAAGCTGGACGTTCGGACCTGACGCAAGCGCGCCAAGTGCCGCGGCCGTGGTCGGCGACCAGCCGCCGCCGGTGCTGAGATAGAGCGTGCCGTCCCGCAGGCCCTCGATTGCCGCTAGGCTCATGGCGTCGATTGCGGCTTCGGTGACGGCGAGGCGCACCGCCGCATCCGAACCGAGGCGGAACAGGACCTTCTTTCCTCCGGAGGCAAACCCGCGGTATTGCGGACTGCGCGCCTCCCAGCCCGTCACAGCGCCTGCCTGGTTCCAATGGGCGGCCCACATGCTGCCTTGCGGACCTTCGCGAAGAAGGTTGCGTTTGATCGCGGCGCGGATAATCGCCGTCGGGAGGCAACGCTCGTCATGCAAGTAGCGCCAGGTCGACGAGCCCGGCCAGGGGAAGCGCCGAGCCTGCCAACGGTCCGAAATGGAAAGTTCGGACTGGCCGTCCGCAATGCGAGGCTGCCACTCGGGCGCGGAAATTTCGAACCCCACGAGGTTCGCGACCTTCTCGACACATGCCGGAAAGCTGACACGGTCGAGGTGCTCGACCAGGGCGAAGACATCGCCTTTCGCGTCGCTGAGCGGATCGAACCATCCACGCCCTTCATGCGTCACTATGATGATCTCTCCGCGGCGGCGAAACTTCACCGCTCGCCGGGTGCTCTCCTTGACGTCTATGGCAAACCCGGTCTGCTCCAGCACCGCGGCGCAGCTTACCTTTTCGCGCAGCGCCGCTATTTCTCCTCTATCCATTTTCCTTCCGATCGCGAGAGCGATCGCCTCCAATTCGTCAGCTTTATTCGTCCGCCGCTTCAGCGGCCGCGAAGAGCAAAGGCGGCAAGGGCGCGGCTGGCAATTTGGTGAATCATGCAAGGTCGGCCGCGGCGAAGCCTCCCTTGCGGCCTGCCGCTCGCAAGCGGCACGCCGAAGGCCATGGCGCCGGCTCAATGCCAAGGCGTGTACTCGTGAACGATCTCAAGATCGTCGTCGTCGATTTCGTCGGACGGCAGGACGCCGTATTCGCCGTCGACGGTGAAGAGCGTGACCGGGACCATCAGGTCGCGGGAGAGCTGGAAAGCGTAGGACTGGGCGAGTGAGAGGTCGTGTGACATGGGTGAGGCTCCTTGCAAGCGGACCAATTCCCGCTCGATGGCTCCTCAAAAGGCCCGGTGGCGGGCGCGATCACCGCGATGCGAAGCGGAAGCGGCCGCAGCTTGACTAGCGGACCCCTTGTGGGTTGATCGTGGAAGATCCGGAACCTGGCCAGGACGCCATCGACAAAGAGCGGGATTGGGCTGCTTCGACGGAAGTTTCACACAACGACGCTCGGTTGCATCGACAGGGTTGCGATCTGCCGGCTGCGACACCCGAACCGCGGTGAGGCGTGCGCTCGAGCATTGGCCGCCATCGGCACCCGGTGGAGAAAGCGGGCTGAGTTACATCCCTCCTTTTTAGAGGAACGTCTCTCTTTTCAGACATAATTATCATGCAGCCTATGGAGGTTTTGTAAGCTTCGTGCTGCATATTTTGGCGATCTGTAGCATGAAGGTCTCAAATGCCCACTCCCGATAACTCTCCCGCTGCGGTGCGACGAGCGCTGCGTAAACTCGGAGCGGACATTCACGATGCCCGCCGACGGCTACCGATGGCAGTCGTGGCTGAGCGCGCGTTCACGTTGCGTTCGACGCTGCAAAGGGTCGAAGCTGGTGACACCAATGTCAGCATTGGCATCTACGCAAGCGCTTTGCAGGCGCTTGGCCTACTCGACGGACTGAGCCACGTCGCCGACATCAGCAATGACAGCATTTGTCAGGCGCTCGCCAGCGCGCAATTGCCCAAGCATGCCCACCCCAAGCGGCCAACTGGATCATCTGGCAATGGCTGACTTCGAAGTACACATCGACCTCAACGGTCGCTCGCGGCCGATTGGCCTAGCACGAACTAATCGTGTCAGGGGCGCGGAGACAATCCGCTTCGAGTAAGACGGTGCGTGGCGTCAGGACCCTGATCGGTTCTCCCTGGAACCAGCCCTTGCCTTAACCCGTGGTGCTTTCGCCCCTCCGGCCGGATTGGCTACGTTCGGTTCCATCGGCGACTCCGCGCCCGATACCTGGGGCCGCCGCCTTGCAGAGAGCGATTATCTTCTCGGGGTTGCGGACGAAGCGCGGCCTGGCGTGCTTCGATTTCGGTGGACCAGGACGTTTTCCAGGCACCTATCCGCGCCGGGATTGCCGGCCCTTATTGAACGTGGACGGCTGCTTCAAATCACCGAGCGCATTCTAAGAGATGAAGTGACAGATGAGGACATTCAGCTCGTTTTCGCGCCCGGCTCGTCTCTAGACCTCGCCTGCTCGGTCGACCTACTAGTGGCCGCTTCGGAGTTCCTTGCGCTCACGCTGGCGCAGACCCGCACCGTTATCAAAGATGTGGCGACGGTGACGGCGAACTGGCGCGATATGGCCAAGGCGGCCGGATCAACCGCATGGCCAGCCCTTTCGAGCATGACGAGCTCAAACGGGCTCTAGCGCTATGACAAGGATTTTCCGCACGATTACGATCCGCCACAGCCAGCTTCGTGACCAGCGCGTCTGTCTCCAGTCGTTTAGCCCCATTGAGACATTGCTCGGCTCTGCGCGAGGAAACAGCTCGCGCCGTCTCTCAATGAACGGCATCAATATTTATGCCATTTGGGTGATAACGTTTGGGTGAAACATCTTGGTTTACTTTCAAAAGCTTAGCAAAGAACGGCAAAGAAACTGCCAAACAAAGCTCTGTCGTCACATCGCTAAAATTGACACAATGTCGGGAAGACGCCGAGAACTGGACACTCAGGCGAGCCGTTGTGCCCCAATGCACTGCCCTTGCTTGATGACGAATGGACCGCCCCGCTGCCGCCTTCGTTCTGGCAAATGATGCGCCAGCTACAAATCCCGACCTCCTGAGAATAGCCATATCGACAGATAGTCTCATGGTTCGGCCTTGCAGATGTAGCTGGGTAAGCTTCAGGTATTGCGAAATCTGATAGTGACTTTCCGACGATTGGTGTGATTGATCGCAGGTACCGGTCGGGACTCACGCGTCAACTGCCGCAAAGTTGATGGCAGCGCGAATTCAAAAGTAATCAAAGTTTGGGCCGCCTAGAGGGGTGATCAGGCGGCCCACTGGCCGCAGGTGCGGCCGCTTAGGCGACAATAGGGACAAATCGCCTGTGGAAACGATATAGTTCGATTTTTTTAAAAGCAATGCAGATTTTGAATTAATTGAAGTCCGTTTTAAGGCGACGGTGGGATCTCTGGGAGGCAATGTCCACAGATGCGCAAACTTGGCGTGCCGCTCACCGAACATTAGCAACGAACGTGCCAAAGGCATGTGCGATCTACTGAATATGGAGGAGAGCGGAAAAAATCCGGAAGCCAAAATCATCAAGGTGGACGCAAAATTTGATACGTCGGCCGATGGCCGACCGCATCATCGGGCCAGTCGCGAGTCCTCACCGCAGGACTTACGTGCCCAAGCACAGACCTGGGCAGGGGCAGCGACCTGGCTGCTCATGGCCACGACCGCCTGCTGTAGCCGCACCTCCAGCGAGTCGATGCCCACCTCCTCACAAGTGGCCGCACCGGATTGAGGCAGCAGCGGCAGCACGCTACGCACGCGTTCCGCCAGCCAAGCATAAAGCGGCGAGGCTGTGCCGCCGCCGACTGGACATTCGCAGAACAGCCCCGACATCGGCAGCCCGGCCGTCTCGAAAGCCTCAACCAGCCGACCGGCGATGTCCGGATGCGCTATCGTCGGCCGGAAGCTTTCTAGCAGCCACTGTCCCGCCTGCTGCCACAGCGGCACCAAAGGACGGGAGCGGAACTCATCGAGGAAATCCACCTCATGGAACGCCAGAATGCCGCCCGGCGCCAATCGCGCGACCGCCCGGCGAAGCGTGTCGATCGGATCCGGCAGATAGCATAGGACGAAGCGGCCGATGACGGCGTCGAACCGTTTGTCGGCCATAACGGTGTCGACGGCCTCGTCGGCCGCCGCATGCAGGAAGCGGATCTGCGCCAGACCCATTTCCTTTGCCCGTGCCCGCGCCGTGACGAGCGCTTCCTCGCTGCGATCCACGCCTAGTACCGCTCCGGACCGGCCGACCAGCTCTGCCGCCAGAAGGGACACATCGCCGGGGCCGCAGCCGAGATCGAGCACCCGCATGCCCGGAGCTAGCCCGGCTGCGCGAAGCAATCGCTCAGTCATCGGCCGCAGTGCCGCGGCCTGCAGGATCAGCCTGCGCATCTCCGATTCTGAATGTCCCAGAGCGTATTCAGCAAAACGACTTGAGGAACTCAATGGCAATCTCCTAGCGATCTCGGACGCCGAGCGAATAGTTTGGCAATCATCTGCAATAATAGATTCGCCTCAGATTTGAACATCGTTTCCAAATCAGCATGGGACGAGCCTCTGGGCCGTTGTGTGCCGAAGGATGAGATGATGGCCCACCGTGACCGCTCGGGTGCCGATCGAACGTTGTCAGCTGTGAGACAATGTCGGGGATCAAACAATGCGTTGCGGAGTGATCATGTTGTTTGCCAATGACTTTTCGATTGGCACTTGCGTCGGATCGCCGGCCACGCTGGCACGCAAGACGAGGAAAATTACATGATCAGCTCACCGGCCTTTCGCACGGAACTCTCCTTCAATGCTCTAGCAGCTATGGCGGACTTGATTTGCATTTCGGCAAGCCAGCATCGGAGGTCCGCAGACACACATCGGACGTGATCACAGGTCACGGCAAAAGGGATTAGGACAAAAGTGAACATTCACACTGCTTTGCAAAAGCCCAGCCGCATATCGACCGCCGCCGATCTGAAGGCTGCCAAGGAAGGAACGGCACGCGAAGCGCGGGATGGAGCCATGTAACGCGCCAAAGCCGCAAACCCACCACCGTCGCACTGCATGTATTACAGGCAAGCGGCACCACAATTCCTAAAAATAGCGATGGCAATGCAGAAATTGACGGATCAGATTGATGCTATCCGCCGGACAAATGGTACGGCTCACATGGCGGGCGCAAGCGGCCAATGCGGCTCTCGCGACACAGAATCGGGAACATTGGCTGTGGGGCGGATGCTCGATGCAATTCACGATCTGGCTCCCGCGGTGCTGGCCAGTGCAGCCGAGATCGAAGCCGAACGCCGCATGCCGTCAGATCTTATCGAGAAGTTACGGTCGATCGGAGTATACCGCATGTTCGCGCCACGCAGCCGTGGCGGGTTTGAGCTGGATTTACCCTCGGGAATGGAAGTGATCAGCGCTTTGGCTCGACTCGACGGCTCAGTCGGGTGGACCGCGATGATCGGCAGCGTCTCGGCCATTGTGAGTCCTCGATTGCCGAGACAGACCTACGATCTGATGTATCGTGACAAGTCGGACGTCATTATATCTGGATGACAGCCTGACGCTGCTGCAGCGCGACGCGGAGGACGAACCTCTGAGTCGAGGCTAACGACATGACGAGTGGCGCGGATTGCGACACGACCGATATCGTCGGCCCAGCCGCGTGCCGCTTTCAGCTCACATGCGTACTGATACGACGGCGCTCGTGTTCCTCTTCGACGGCCTGCATGCCTGCTTCATGTGCGTCAGCTAGGCCATTGGCTGCGAACATCGTCATGAGACGAACGGGGCTGCCGATGCGGCTGGTGCAGATGCTGAGAGACATGCGCGGCACTCCTCTTGAACTCGAGGAACCACAGATACAAGGACCGGGACTCGTTGAGAGCCCCGGATGCGATCGGAGAGTTAAGTTTCCACGATCGACGAAGGTTCGGCGCTGCCGAGTTTGGTATCGAAATCGATGATGTAGTGTTTCCCGAACCCGCATATCGCCCGCAGCGGCATACTGAGGAGAAACTTCAATGCATCAATCGTGTTCGATAGCTTCCCGAAGATCGACCAGATGACGCTCGGTATCAAAATCAGAAAGCACGCTAGGAGGAACGCAACTGGGATCACCATAGCGAAAAGTATGTTGTTACGAACGATCACCCGTTTCCGCTTAACGAACATGCCGCAAGCGAGCGGTCCTGTGATTGCAATCCGCTCATAGCCATTCGCTTTCAGGATTTTCCGCAACTGGATAGTGTCGCGCGAAAACCTAGAGGCGATAAGTTCAGGATCGTTTCGAAGCTCTATTCTCAATTTGAAAATGGCAGGTGAGCTTACGTGGACCGATGCGGTCTTCTTTGCTGACCCGGTAATCTCAGCCGAGATGGGTGTGACGTCTGCAAACGAAAAAACCGTTCCTGGAATGCCTTTGGGATCAGTGCTGCCCCAGAGGGCGGCGGTCTCACAAAATGACAGTGTTTGCATGGAAGCTCCTTATGGAGCCTCAACCTACACGCGGCTGGTGTACCTGACATTAAATCGGTTGTTAGACTTGTGCCGATTCGAGATTATCGCCTCGTCCGCCCAGCCTTGAGACGATTGCCACTATGATTCTGGCACTCGGTGTATTGCAACTTCGTCTGAAAGGTGGACAGCAGTATCTGGTTTCCGAACTTCCGACCGACTTCCTATCGATCAATCCGGCCTTTGCGTGCGCGCGATGAACAGATACCCTAGCGCTCTCTGTGGTACGACGGATGTAAGCGCCGGTCGCAGAAATTCCCTTTTCGTTCGATGGGTCGACGGTTCGAGTCCTTTCAAGGCGGTCGATCTTGTCTGCGAAACAGGACGTATAGGCGAAATACAGCATCCTTTATGATCCTCGCTCCGTTGGCCAAATCTTCGATCCGATCCGCTTGAAATCTGACACCGCAAGCGCGCCACGCTCATTCCTCGATTTCGATCCCGGCTCGGCCAGCCGAGCGAAAACCGACGAAAAAGAAACCTCCCAGATCTCAACGGGGTCGAGAGTTCCGTTGTGGAGCAGCACCAGCATGACGACGTCGCATGGATCTTCCGGTTTGATCGTGCCTATCCGCTGGGTGCGGCTGACCGCGGGGTCATAGGCTCTTCCCTTGATTTCCTTGATTAGAACTCGCTCCAGGCCGGCAGCCGTGTGGCGCAAGGCATCGTATCCGGCGGTACGGGGAGGGACCAATTCAAGCCCGAGGAGTTCGCCTGCAATATATTCGGCAATTTCGCCTGTCACGCCAAGTGGCTTGCCGCTGATGCGGTAATATTCGGCTGCGAGCGGCTTCACGGCCGCAAGTATATCCTTCACGAGAACTGCCGCTGCTTTTGGAACTGCGTCCATCGTCTCCTCCTGTGCGGCAATTGCTCCCAGGTCGGTTTGTCAATAGTTATCGAATATCGCAGGTCGGATCTTGCGTTGCATAGGATGCCGGGTGCCATTATTTTTTGTGCGATCAGGCGACGAGAGCTGGAAATGGATTCGCAACTCGACATGTTTTCGAAGGCGCCGCCTCCTGCGGTGGAAGAGGTGAGCCCACGCGTGGCGCTGCGACGACGACCGCAGCCCGCAACATTGTCCGACGAAGACATGGCGCGAAAGCTTCAAGAGAGCGGAAACTATCGCGTCCTCAGGAAGCTCGTCGCTCGGGCTATTGCCCCGGTCAGGCGGCCGGAGTTCTCCCGTATCGGGGTCACGCTCGACACCGAGACTACGGGTCTCAATCACCGGACCGACGAGATCATCGAGATCGGTGCAGTCGCCTTTACCTTCAACGATGATGGAATGATCGGTGACGTTATCGGTGTCTATGGCGGCTTGCAGCAGCCGTCCGCGCCGATCACGCCCGAGATCACTCGACTTACGGGAATCACGGACGCGATGGTGGAGGGAGAGGTGATTGATATCCGCTCCCTGCGTAAACTGATTGAACCGGCAGACCTGATCATTGCACACAATGCCGGGTTTGACCGGCCGTTCTGCGATGTTTTCTCACCTGTCTTTTCCGGCAAGGCGTGGGCCTGCTCGGTTTCGGAGATCGATTGGAGCGCTCGCGGCTTCGAAGGCACGAAGCTCGGCTACCTCGTAGGCCAGGCCGGCTATTTCTACGAGGGCCACCGCGCCGTGGACGACTGCTTTGCGCTTCTGGAGATCCTCGATCGGCAGCAGACAAACGAAGAAAGCCCCTTCCAAGAATTATACCGCGCCAGCCAGCAATCGCGTGTTCGCATCTTTGCCGAGCACAGTCCGTTCGACATGAAGGACCATCTGAAGGCGAGGGGTTATCGCTGGTCGGACGGTAGCGACGGTCGCCCGAAGTCCTGGTGGATCGAAGTCGACGAAGACGATCTCAACGACGAGCTTCGCTATCTGCGCTCAGACATCTATCAGTGGGATGAGGCGGACCCGCCGATTTTACACCTGACGGCCTTCGATCGGTTCAGAGCCTGATCGAAAGATGATACAGCCGGATCTGTTACCTATGCGATCATCGCATAGGTGTGGTGATGCCTTGGCGCTGCAAAAAGCGAGGGCTTCATATTATATGTCTCTCATCGAAGCGAACGGAGCGCCGTGGATGGCAGCTGGGCGTCGAATGCCCAAGGAAAGGGGTCATCATGAACGTCGCACGCTCTTTGAACAATTGGCGCAAGTACCGTCAGACGGTCGCTGAACTGGGCCGTATGTCGACCCGTGAACTGCACGATCTCGGTATCGATCGCGGTGATATACGTAACGTTGCCCGCGCCCCGGTCGCCCACTGACAGCTCGAACGCTATTCATTTCGTCCTTTTGTCGGCGCCTGCTTGTCCTCAAGCGGGCGCTTTTGTTTGATAACTCTGGCGCTTCCTCGTGAAAGCCGCACGTTCTTGAGCTTCCCGCTTTTCGCATGGCGCATGACTGCCCTGCAAAGAAATGCCTATCACACGGGCAAAATATGTCTATGCTCCAACCCATCGAAGCGATGCACCTCCTCCCGCATCCCTTCGATTTGCAGGCGCTCTTATCCTCCTCCCAAGATCGTCTGCGGGAACAGCGGCACTCCTCCTCCCAGCTGTTGTTCGGTTCTTTTCGAAAGCCTGCCGCACCTCCTCCCGCGGCAGGCTTTTTCGTTTTGGGAGCGACGTGGTTATCTCTGTGCCCGATGGACGGGTGTGGTTCCCATAGACGATATCCGATGAGCTGTTGCGGGATATCCTAGCGACCCTTGCCCTGCGCTGTGTGCTTTCTTTCACTTACAGGATGCCTGTCACAGTCTTCCTCTCCTATGGCTGTTTCTACCGCACCTTCTATATTACGACACCGTTCCGCCAGCATGGGCTGTCGGAGACCGGAATTGGAGAAGGCCGACAATGGCAACAGGTACTGTAAAGTGGTTCAATGCGACGAAGGGTTTCGGTTTCATCCAGCCAGATGACGGCAGCGCGGACGTGTTCGTTCATATCTCGGCTGTGGAACGCGCAGGCATGCGCAGCCTGAATGATGGCCAGAAGATCACCTACGAGCTCGTGAAGGATCGTAAGTCCGGCAAGATGTCGGCAGACAACCTCGAAGGCTGATGTCCATTGGCAAAGCCGGCTTTGGTTGGCTTTGCCAAATGCATGACCGGCGGCCCCAGTGGGTACCAGATTGCGGCTTGATGACTCGTAGGGAGAATTCGAACGCAATCTCATAGTAATGTGAGCCGCGCGAACCGTAGGATCAAGCTTGAGCTATTCGACTCACTTTAGCCTTTTGTATCTATGCATCTTGCTCTCCAGGCTCAGCGCGTTTGACGAACTCCTCCCGTTGCTTTGCCGTACCATCTTTGAAATTTGGGTAACGAAAAATAGTCTGCCAAGAAAGCCTCCACCAGGATAATCTTGGCTCGACAGTGGGGTTTCGATTCGTCCGGGCTAAGGGCGACGTTTCCCTTATCGTGCCTACTAAACATAGAGGGTCCCGGCAGGATGGACGGCAAGGTCGAATTGGAAATCTTCGAGGACGGTGGCGTCTTTCGCCATGGCGACGACTATGACGGAATTGTCGAAGAACTGGACAACGCGCTCGATCAGCGCGATGCGGGAACCATCACACCCGCGAAGTATCTCAAGACGCTCAAGGCGCTGGTCGAGCGCCACCCGCATTTCATCGACGGCCATGCCCATCTCGGCAACGCCCTTATCGAGGAAGGAAAACCGAAACTTGCGCTTCAGGCCTGCCTTCACGGTCTTGTAGCAGGCGAGCGTGCCATCCCTGCCGAGTTTTCGGGGCGGATCGAATGGAGCTTTCTAGAGAATCGTCCTTTTCTGCGTGCGGCCCATGGTGCGGTCCTGTCCCAGCTTCGCCTCGGCCGGCGCCAAGAGGCGTTGCGGTTGATGGAGAGGATGCTCGCCTGGAACCCGAACGACAATCAGGGCATCCGCTATCTGATCGGTTCGGAATATTTGCGAGCCGGTGAGACAAAGGAAGCCGAGCGCATCTTCGTGGACGAAGCCGGGCACTATCCACCTTATCATTACGAGCACGCGCTACTGCGCCTGAAGGCCGGCGATCCGATCTCCGCTGCGACCAGTCTGCGGCGTGGTTTCGTGGCGAATGGCTATATTGCCGAGATCCTCTCGGGCAACCCCGAACCGATGCCTCTCGCGATCTGGCACGGCTCCAATCTCGCCGAACCGGAGACGGCTCGCGACTATCTGGACCATTGTGGCGACCTGTGGCAGCGGACACCGGGGGCTATCGCTTTCGTGCGTTGGCTGCACACGCATCCAAAAATTCTGATCGAGCGTGCCGCGATTCTCGATTGCCAGGAGGCGCTGCTGTGGGAGTTCGACCCCGCTCACCGCCGGCACATCCTCGATCGTGAGGATGCCGCACTCGGGCGGATCGACGACGCCCTCTCTAACGAGATCATTCAAAGTCGCGCCGATCGCCATGGCCGGCAGGTCGAGCCGTGGTGTTATCGACCAACTCGATTTTGAAATCTTCAATGGGCGTGGTGCGCGGATCTTTGACCAAACTGGTGTAAGGCAAGCGGCACGCCAGCCGAAGTTACACGGGCAGCTGTCCTCGCAGTGCTGGTGGCGGCGTACGCTTCAGTGACGCGAGCGAAGCAGTACCATTGCCGGGCCTGCCAAAGCTGCAACCGCGATCAACAGGGAGATTCCCACCTTCAATGCTTTTATTCGGCGCGTCCTGACGCCGCTCCAATCATACGCCAACTTCTTCCCCCAAGTGCTGCTCTAGCGTAACCTGACCTAGCGGCTTCCTGCCACATGGCAAGGGGATTGCACTAGGAATCCCCTTGAGTCGGCTGCAACCACCGAGCGAGGAGGGCCCTACATCGTGGCAGTGAGGCAGGGCCAAGGCACCGTTTAGCTTCTTTTGCGCTGACGCCGACGAAGCATAAAGGTGCCCGCCGGTGAATCTCGGTTCGCAATCCGTTGTGAAGGCGGTCCGCGCAGCAGCCACAAAGGCGTCCGCGCATATTCAGCGGGGTCTTCCACTAGTCACCGCGAACGCCATTCACATGCTTTACGCTGCGTCGCGACTCCATTAATCAATTTCAAGACGTTCTACTTTTGGGTTGCAATGGCCAACTATTCCTTCACATACGAGGTCGCTGAACAGCTACGGGCATACGTTTACAGGCTGATCGATCCTCGCAACGGAGAGACCTTCTACGTCGGCAAGGGACGTGGAAACCGTGTTTTCCAGCATGCTCTTGAGGCCAACATCCCTGATGATCAAAAAAGCGATATCATGGGGCCAAAGCTGGACCTGATCCGTGAAATTCAATGCGTAGGGCACGAGGTCAAATATGTCATTCATCGCCATGGCATGAACGACGAGACAGCCTTCCAAGTCGAAGCGGCACTTATTGATGCCTATCCGATGCTGCGCAATGCGGTCCGGGGACATGATGCATCTGCCTGCGGAATGGCAACTGTCGAGGAACTTTTGCAACGCTACAATCTGCCGCCGCTTGTCCTTGGAAAAGAGCACAAACTCCTGGCGATCACGATCAATAAGCTCCTCGGTCGACGCGATCAAAAGGTTATCCTTGACCTAATACGCTATTGCTGGCCACTAAGCCGGAAGCGCGCCCAGACAGTTGACTATGTGCTTGCAGTCGATCGCGGTGTCGTCGTCGGCGCCTTTAAACCTCTGAGTTGGGGTCCGGCACGCGCCGCAGATTTTCCTGACATTTCTGGGGTGGTCGATGAAACACATAGACTGGCCTTCCAGTGCGAACGTGCGCCTCAGGACGTTTGGGATCTTTACGTAGGCGCACTTGGCAAACGCATCAGTCCACGCGATCTTCCACCGGCTCGTCAGGCCTGTCGCTACATCAATTGCTAATTCGTCAACGATCCAGACTGTCGGCGAAATGCGATCAGCGGTAGCGGGTGGCCTTCTGCTCTAAAAACTGGAACCGGCGGTCGATTTCAATATTAGGATCGACGTCGATCAGTTCGTCGAGGATTTCAGCCAGTTCATAGGACGTCGCATCCGATGGTCCAAGTACCGTCCAGAGCAGGTCCAGTACCGCATACGGAAATTTGCGCAGTGCGCTGCTGTTCTTCAAAGAGTGCAAGCTAGCGCTACGCGAGAATGGGCGTAGGTGGGGCCGCAGCAAGTTGAGTGCTGATGGGAAATGATCGCCCGCGCCGACGATAAGCCGGATGAGATGGATATTATGCGCATGGTCGACGAACCGCCTTTCGACGGGCCAGATTCGATTGAAAAACGGGGCGACCATCGCAGTCCAAGCCTTCTCGGGCCCCTCTTGGTCGGCAGCGAGCCACTGGGCAAGCACGTTAAGTGCGCCGGCGCGGATCTTGCCCGGTGCCTGACGCAACACGCGGCCGACGTCCGCTTCAGAAATGCCCCATCGCTCGGGCTGGTCGTTTCGAAGCGAGGCGACCGCCGGCCGGAGTATTTGGGCCGCGATAGGAACTCCGTCCTTTGTGTCCGACGAAGACTCGACGACGGCCCGTAACACGGCTTCTGGAACCAGCTTGCTTATCTCGGGCGTCACTCCGGCGTGGGTCACTAGTATCCGACGCAGTGCGCGGGGCTCGTCGCCATCCCCAGACAACCGCGCCACCAGTTCGCTCTTGGAGAACCGGCTGTCGGCGGCTAACAAAAAAGGCAGCGCCTGAATGAAGATTGGCCTCGAAAACGCGCCTGCTGCGCCTGGGTGGGAAGCCATAACTTCGAGCCGGTTCAATTGACGTGCCAGATCAGAGTTATCGGTCTCGCGGCTATGGTCAATTTCCTGAAGTTGTATTTGCGCCAGGCGGCCGGGCATACGATTGATTGCGGTGTCGTAAAGATTGTCGTCGTATACTACGTCCTGTTCCTCATCGCATACGGTCCGCCACAGCCGATCGCACCAGTCTTCGACATTGGCGATGTCGCGGCGCGGGCCTAACAACAAAGTGTCGATCAGGGTTCTCGCGAGCCGCGTGTCGATGCCCACCTCGATGGCTTCTAATTTTGCCAGGGACTTGACGATTAGCGTTTCGCGCAACTGCTTTGTTGACTCCTCTCCGAACGACAGCGTCGTGAGCAGGTCGGCCCAGAGGATAAGGTTCGTTTCCGAAAGTTCGGCACCGACAAGAGTTTCGAAGGCGCCTTGCGGATCGGTCCGGCAATAGCTAAGCCAGCCGAGTTGGCGATCGAGGTTGGGACTCTGCGAAAGCTCGATCGCAACTTGGAGACGCTCGTCCGGGTCCGCTTCCATGATCGGTGCGCTGTCGCCTGCCACGGAGCGAACACCGGAGCTATAGATGCCGAAGAAGTCGCGATCCTCGGTCGGCCGATCGAGATATTCCTGACGGGCAACTATGGCAGCGAGATTGTCCGCGCCCGCCACTGAAAGGACGCCGGCCTCTTTCAGCATCATCAGCCGGAGCCAAATTTCAGCATCGCGTGCGTGCGTGCGCCAGTCGACCTGACCTTCTTGGATTTCGTAGCGATCGTAATATCTGGCAGCCGTCTGACGGATTCGAGATTCTATAGCCTCGAGCCTGGTAGGCTCGGCTTCTGCTGATCTGTCACGAAGGACTAGCGGCAACTCCCGCCGGATGGTCCAGAAATCCGAATCCCTCAAATTTAGCAGCACATCTATGGCTTCATTAGACGTGAATGCTTCAGTGTTTCGAAGCGCGTAAAGCGTGATACGGATTCCGATCCTGCCTGGCATCTCAAGGCAGCGAAAAGCGACGTGACGAGCAAGATCCCGATTGATAGCTACTGTCTTATTGAAAGCGTTTACGATTGCTCTGACGAGAAAGATAACGCCTTGGTGATGCTCGTTCTGCTCATGCTCCTCCACCGAAGGCACGTCATAGTCAGTTGCATCATCGTCGCCGTTAATTAGTCCAAGTTCCACCGCGCTTTGTAGCAGCGACCTCAACGCCTCGGTCGCAAGTTCGAGAATGCGCGGGGACTGTCCGGTCAAGGCATCCAAGCCGCCGATCAACTCGCTCACATGAAAGTTGTCTGCCACTTCCAAGCCGATGCCGGCAATATCGGAGAGCTGGCCAGGTTCGCGACCGTCGTTTTCGCTGTCTGGGATCCACGATCGGCTTTGCAAGACGACGTTCGGTTTTAGTCGTTCGACGGACCGCTGCAGATCGACGTCCAGTACGACGCCAGATCTCAGTTTTTGATTGAGGGCAGCCGCCTCCTCATCGAAAGCGTCGGGCAGTACCGGCCGGCTTGTGGTTAGCAACCGCCAGCATTTTTGCCAGAAGGGTGATAAGTTCGAGCGCAATAGTCTGCGGTCGAGATTTCGGAGGAATGGTTCCCCTAGCTTCAGCGCCCACTTCGCGGCAACGCCAAAAACTTCTGAATTTTCCGGATTGCGGGCGGTCCACGCAGGGATGACCCAGGCGGCTTCGTCCGCGGTCCAAAACCCGTTGTCTTGTAGCACATCGAACCATCGCGGATTGTCCGTAGCCTCTACAATGGTGGGCCAAAGGTCGCCACGCTTGGCAAAGAGCCAGGAGAGTTGTCCGAGCTCGCCGTCGTTGGGGCTTGGGTCGCGTTGACCAAGAATATCTCTTGCGAGCCTTTCCCGCGATAGTTTCGGCCTGTCCAGGACATCCGCAAGACGAGCCAGATCCTGCCAGAGCGGCGAGTGATTTGGCACTCCGCTTTCAGGGTCGAATTTGCAATAGGGCAGGGGGGTCACCGCAACCGTACTCCATGCCGCTTCGGTTTCTGCTGGGTTGTGCTCATAGGCATCGAGCGCGTAGACCGGCTTCAGGTCTGGGAATCGGATGCGATCAGCTTCGAGGACATTGAGAAAATATCGGACCGGGGCGTCACCGGCGCTATACCCGATTAGAACTATAGTCTTGCAGCGCGCAAGATCGAAAAGAAACCGGGAGGCCCAGCCTGACCGCATGTAAGCGTCGCCGTAGTCAGCGCTAGTGAGAACTAGCGGTGTCGATTCCAACTCCAAAGAATTGTCTTCGAGACGCCCATGGATGTGAACGACACCGCAAAAGTCAGGAGAGCCTGGCGCAGGAAGAGCTTGGCCGGCAAAACTCGCGTCGCGGATAGCCTGTGATGAGAAGATCTTAGGTAGAGCATGTTCTAAAAGCGTGTCGAAGTTGGTCGTGACCACAAGCACCCTATTGCTAAGGTCGCGTGACAAACGCAATACTGTCTGATGTTGCTCCAGCTTGGGATCCGCAGGCACTTTAAGGAGATCGGACACTGTGTGGACCATAGCCGCGGGATCGGCCAGGTTGCGGCTTAGCGATCCAAGCGTCTCCTCATAGCGGCCCGCCGTATAAGCGCTGTACTCTGACGGGGACATTTCCACGCCGAGCCGTTCGTAGGTCCGGTCGACCAACGTTTTAAAATCCGGCAATTGAGGCGCGCTGATACCGGAGCCGCAAAGGAAGACCACTTCGCCGGCCATCATGGAATCGACAAGGGCAGTCGGAAATTCGGGACCATTCTCGGAGAAGCGGAGAGACATCTGAACCTTAGAGCGGGTTGATCAGCTCATCGGTAACATTTTGGCTGATACCAGACGAGAGTATTGTGAACTCGTTGTGTTGCCCCAGAACTTCTTCTCGTACCAAGGTGCCGGCATACTAGAAACGTACATCTACAATGCACGTGCGCAAGGGGGAAATGCTTCAGACCAAGCTCCAGTCGATCAAACATATCCTCAGCCTCAACGAGGACATTCGCAGCGACATCAAGGCCTATCTGGCTTGCGCGCAGACAGACTGCTACAAGGCTGCTGGACAAGAAATGCTGACCTACCTTGATATCTATTTGGATCGAGCCGGCTCGATCGAACGCCTTGCGAAGACAAATGAGACGGTTCCGGTTTTCGGGACGTTCCCAAAAGCTTTCGAGCGTGCGCTCTCCGAAGAAATTGAGGCTCGCAAGAATCTCAAATTAGAGAGTTCACCACAAAGCTGTCTGCCAGGTTAGGTCCTTCACCTACGCAAACGCTGACGGCGAACTGGTGGCCACACCAGCCCGATCTGAAGTACCGCCGATACGCACCCAGTTTTGGTGATTATGTCCGGAATGGTTGACAAGTGTTGATAAATATATCAACATCGACCATATGCCAAATACAACTCGACCAGTATCGTGGATCAAAGCGGCAAAAAAAGACTTTGAGGATTTTCCGCGGGATGCGCAGATCGATATGGCGCGGGCGCTTGCAGTGGTCGCCGCCGGCGGCCATCCCGATATCGCGAAGCCGCTGACTGGTCTTGGTTCGGGCGTGCTTGAGCTGGCATTGAAGCACCGGGGCGACCCCTTTCGCGTCGTCTACGTGCTGCAGATAGACACGGACGGACATATGGTTTGTCCACGCGTTTCAGAAAAAATCGAAGTCGGGCATTGCGACGCCCAAGGCCGAAATCGATCTGATCCGCGAGCGGCTAAAACGACTGAAGGAGGCTTTAGGATGAGCGACGATATGGAACTGGTGCAGGGTAGCGGAAATATATTTCGCGATCTCGAAATGCCGAATCCGGAACTGGAGCACCTGCGGTCGACTCTGGCGGCGCAGATCATCAACACACTCGACAAGCGCAAGCTTTCACTGCGAGAGGCCGGCGCGGAAACAGGGATCAACTACACTGAATTTTCCCGCATCCGCCGTGCCAAGCTGGACGGCTTCACGGTCGATCGCCTGTGGAAGATGCTTGATCTTCTCGGCCAGACGGTGGACGTAAAGGTAAAAGTGCATCCTGCAGCGAAGCGGGCGCGTCCTGCGCCAGCTCATTTTTGAGCGAGTTTTCGATGCTACAATTTGATCCCTCCTGGCGTTTCACAAGCCCAGGGCCTGCGCCGCGGGGCGTGGTGCATGCGTTTTACGCTTTTATCGAGAAAATAGCCCCGCAAGGGGAGACGCAGCGAATTGTCGAGCGATTCAAACACCATTTTGGCGGAAACGGCTGGAGTAGCAGTTTAAGCTCGGCGTGGTCGGACCTGCATGACGCGATGAACCGTTTTGCCGAAAACGCGCCGCTATTTATCGAAGCCTTTCATACGGGATGCGCTGAATACGAAGAGGCGGGTCTCGCCGTGCCGGACGCCGGCCTTATCAATCGCACTCTTGCGGAGCACAGTGCGGGCTACGAAATCCGGCCCCCACATCTAGTCGCGGTTGTCGTTTGCCACTTAACCGTGAGAATGCGCCCGTTCCGGCAGGTCTAGGCACTTAACTTGAGATTTTTCGGTGCGATATTCGGCGTCTGACGCCTTCAGATTCGGCAATATCATCTTGTGTTATTAGCCTTTTTCTGATCAAGCCTGGCCGAAGCCGGCCCTTTTGTCTACAGCGGGGAATCTCACGTTAAGTACCGAAATCGAAGCCAAAATCTCGAATTAAGTGCCCAATCTCAATTTAAGTGCCGCGCTACCTTATTGAATTTCTTGCATGCGAGTCTTGCGTTTAAATGCAAAACGACACCTGCCCGCAGATCGCCGACTACGGTCCAGGCGGCGCCATCGGCAGCTGGCGAGAGCTGATGTCCGCCGCGGTCGTGGTCCGATCGACCTTGGGTGTGAGCCCGAGCGCCTACCAGGATGCCTGGGATGCGCTTGGCCCCGAAAACGCAGCGGCCGTCATGGCGTGCATTCTCGAAAGGGCAGGGCACATCAACTCGGCCGGCGGATATCTGCGCGATCTTAGCCGCAAGGCGGAGCGGAGCGAGTTTTCGCTTGGACCGATGTTGATGGCGTTGATGCGAACGAATGGTCGCCATGCCGGAGGGCATCGTGATCAACAAAAAGCACATACTCTTCAGACGCTAAAGCGGGCGATATGCTCGCTTGTGGTGTCCCGAGTTTCGCCGATGATGCGCAGCATACACCTGTTTGAACTGATCGATGGCTCCGGCAAAAAAACCGAGATCTCGCAATAAACTGCCAGATGGCGAAGGCGCGTTTGACCGCCTTGCCGACGTTTCAGACCCAACGCGATTAGAGCGGTCTGACGTTTTCCGCCTTTGATTTGCCGGTCTTTCGATCCTGGCCGAGATCGTAGGAAACGGACTGCCCCTCTCTAAGCACATCGCCATATTGCAGGGCGGAGACATGCACGAAAACGTCCGTTCCTCCAGATTCTGGCGTAATGAAACCAAAGCCTTTTTCGGCGTTGAAAAACTTAACCTTTCCAGTCGGCATAACATCCTCGTGTTTTGTAGTTTGCTCGCGTCGGCAAACTAGCGGTCCGCTATTGCTAGATCAAGCGGCGGCTGCGGGCGCGGAGGCGTCGTCTTCGGCGTCGAGGCATGAACGTCATGATTGGTGGGTGCCGTTGCGGAAGCCGACGGCCTTCTGGTTCTCATCACTCATATGCGGGTTTCCGAGATCGATTGCCAATCTCGGCCCGCTCGCTTCGCACTCCGGGGGCTTGCGCGAGAGCGCTCTTGCTGCTTTCGAGCAGCCTCCTAAGGCTGCTGGATATCTTTTCCCGCCGTGAAGGCTCTCCCCCATACCTCTTCATAGGGCATCGTAACGTTAATGGGGCATTGGTCAAAATGTGGGATCTGGCGGCATGACCAGACTTGCCCGTGATCCTATCTACCGTCGCCATCGATTTCCGGCTGAAGTGATTGTCCATGCGGTGTGGCTCTATTTCCGGTTTCCGCTCAGCCTGCGCATGGTCGAGGATCTGCTGGCAGCGCGTGGCGTCATTGTCTCTGACCAGACCGTGCGGCTCTGGGCTGAGAAATTCGGCAGACACTTTGCCAAAGATATCCGGAAACGCTCAGTCGGCAGGCTCGGTGACAAATGGTACCTCGACGAGGTCGTCGTCACCATCGCCGGCAAGAAACACTGGCTCTGGCGCGCCGCAGACCAAGACGGCTTCGTCCTCGACGTTCTGGTCCAAAGCCGCCGCAATGCCAAGGCTGCAAAGCGTTTGATGCGAAAGCTTCTGAAAGGCCAAGGCCGTTCGCCCCGCGTGATGATCACCGACAAGCTTCGATCCTACGGTGCGGCGGAGCGGGAGGTCATGCCTGGTGTCGAGCATCGTTCATATAAGGGCCTGAACAATCGGGCAGAAAACTCCCATCAACCGATCCGACGACGGGAAAGGATACAGCTTCAGCGTTTCGTTCCACGACCCGATTGCCAACCTCTTCTCTATTCGGCGTGTTGAGGTCAAGTACTTCGAGTTATGTTCCGGCATTTAATGTCTTCCGCAGTCCACGCTTCTCTCCGGGATCGGCTCGTTGGCCCTCCCACCATAGGATCAGAAGAACAAGGTGGCCCAATCTTTCACGCGCTCTGACTGCTATACACCGCAGTCGAAGCAAGGGTTGGCCCGAACTCACCTCGTCCACCGTCCGCGAAGGACATCTTTCCACCGGCTGGCAGAACTTTATTGTCTCCTGTTGTTTCCGATCAGGCGGCTTTCGCCACGTCGTTGTCGCGGGTCCACCGGAACTCCGTGCCATCGCTCCACATCCGGTGCATGATCACCGCAAGTCGCCGTGCAAGAGCGACAATGGCCTTTCGCAGACCCCGGCGCTTGGCGACATTCATCGCCCAAGCCTTCAGCCATGACCATTTCTTCACGCGGGTCAGCAATACCTGCGCCGCCTCGTAAAGCAAATCGCGCATGGTCGCATCGCCGGTCGCGGACACGCGGCCGACCCTTTTGCTTTCTCCCGATTGATTAACAACCGGCGTCAGCCCCAAGGCCGGTCCCACCGCTCGTGATTTCGCAAACCGGGCGGGAGTATCGATGGTGCAGATGTAAGCGAGTGAGATCACTGGACCTATTCCGGGTATCGTCATCAGCCGGTTGCAGGTGACATCATCCCGTACGATGTCGAGTACCTTGTGATGCAGTCGTGAGAACTCTTCCCGCAGCTTTCTCCGCGCTTCCAGCAAAGGAGCGATGACCTCCTGCAGATCCGGGACGGCCTCAATGAGATTGTGGATCCGTTCCTCGAATTTTCCTACCCCGACAATCCCGACCTTCAGGCCGAAGTTGCGCAGCAATCCGCGAATATCGTTCTCGAAAGCCAGCGCTTTTTCCTGTAGCAGCTTGCGCGCCGTCAACAGGGCACGGCGTTTCTGGTTGGCCAGAGTCTTGACATGCACGGGACGAAACAGATTGACCCGCATCATCTGCGCGATGCCACGCGCATCGTTGCGGTCCGTCTTGTTCACCTGCGCCTTCAGGAATGCTTTCGCATGCCTGGTTTCGATGCAGATCGCCGGAAGGCCTGCTTCTGCCAGGCCGCTATAGAGCCATTGCGACATCGGGCCCGCTTCCAGACCGATCCGCACAAGTTCCCAGTCAGGGTTCTTCAGCACCCGGATCAGGTCGTCCGGGTGGCTGACGACTTTCATTTCCCGGCAGATCCGGCCGGTCTCATCGACGACACATATCGATGTCTCTTGCACCGAAACGTCAAGGCCTGCAAAATACGTCATGCTGCGCTTCCTTTCATTGATGCTTGTGGCTGTTCTCACATGACCACGTTTATCATCAACTCGAAGCGCAGCACCTCTTCAGACCCGCGATGTTGAGGCAGGGACTCAAGCCGAATACCCCATCTTTCAAATTCCTCGCCACGACATTCCATCCGACCACCATCGCGAACTGCGAGGTGCCGCGATGGTGATGTGGAGCGAGATCGCCCATCTTCAGGTGGCTTGATCACCAAATCACGGCGCACCTTGACCCGAGCATGATAAGTTTACAGTGCCCGGCAGCGAAACCTCCGGAAGAAACGACCTTGATCGTATCGGCAAATGCACTGGGGGCGATAAGCAGAAAGAAGGCGGCAAAGGCCGTTGCAATGCGTTTCGTACCCAAAAACTCCTCCTTATTGGGACTGAATTCGATGAAAGCGACTGAGTGGAAGGGTGAGAGACCGGAAGGTGGCCCCCGCCTCGTCCTATCATGCCCTGACAATGGTGCCACTTGACCGTGCGCCGTCCGTCGCCTTGCGGTAAATGAGGAGCGTCGCGACCAGTCCGCAACCGCCTGCAAAGGCAAGCCAATAACCTGGTGCCGCCTTGTCGCCTGTCTCCTGGATGAGCCAGGTGGCAATGGCCGGCGTAAAGCCGCCGAAGATCGCCGTTGCCAGTGAATAGGCGAGCGAGAAGCCCGCCGTCCGTACGATCGGCGGTACGATCTCTGTCAGCGCCACCACCATGGCGCCATTGTAGCTGGCATAGAGGAAGCTGAGCCAGAGTTCGGCGATCAGCATGCGTTCGAAGCTCGCTGCGGCAACGAGCCATGCGATGGCCGGGTAAGCTGTCACGAGCGAGAGCGCCGAAAAGACGACGAGTACGGGCTTGCGGCCGATGCGGTCGGAGACAGCGCCCATGACCGGCAGCCAGAAGAAGTTCGACAAAGCGACACAGAACGTTACGAGAAGGCTGTCGGTCTCCGAAAGCTTCAGGACGCTCTTACCGAAGGTCGGCGTGTAAACGGTGATGGCATAGAACGAGACCGTCGTCATGACGACCATCAGCATGCCGAGCAGGATGATGCCCCAGTTCGTGGCTAGCGTCTGGTAGAGCTGCGTCATTGTGGGGCGATTTTGACGAGCAGCGAACTCCTTCGTTTCTTCGAGCGAGCGCCGGACATAGAACAGGAACGGCACGATGCCGCAGCCGATGAAGAAGGGTATGCGCCAGCCCCAATCCGACATCATGTTCGGTGGCATAAGGGAGTTCAGCGCGTAGCCGAGGACGGCTGCGACCATGATGGCAGCCTGCTGACTGCCCGACTGCCATGATACGTAGAAGCCTTTGTTGTTGGGCGTCGACATCTCCGCCAGATAGACCGAGACGCCGCCGAGTTCCACGCCGGCAGAAAAGCCCTGCAACAGGCGGCCGATGAGAACGAGTAGCGGCGCGAAGAGACCGATCGTCTGGACGCCTGGTACGAAGGCGATGAGCACGGTGCCGAGCGCCATGATACTGAGCGTGACGATGAGGCCCTGGCGGCGGCCGATTTTGTCGACATAGGCGCCCAGAAAGATCGCACCGAGCGGTCGCATCAGAAAGCCTGCGCCGAAGGTCATGAAGGTCAGCATCAGCGATGCAACTTCATTGTTCGACGGGAAGAAGGTCTTGGAAATGTTGCTGGCATAGATGCCGACGAGGAAAAAGTCGAACATTTCCAGGAAATTGCCGCTTGTCACGCGCAATACGGTGCCAACGCGGGATGAGCGTGTGCTTGCTGTCATGGTTGTTCCTCCCTATGCATGAGACTTACCCCGCCTGGGATCCTCCGGTCTCCATTCGAACGGTCGCGCGTCGGTCGTGTTAGCCCACGTCGCTTATCGACGGCAGGCCGCAACATCCGGCTTTACCAAACTCATTTCCAATCGCTTACATCGGATTTCCTGTCACCAACCTGTCACGCCGCCTGAGCGGCACGAATTGTCTTGTCGCGGACCCATCCTCCGTGCTTGATCTAGGCCAAAGCAAATCGTGACCAGGGAGGAAGGCATGCGGGTCCTCGTTGTCGAGGATGACCCGTCGTTGGCGCGCGGGATCATGGCGGCGCTTGTGGGTGCCGGCTATGCGGTCGATCGTGTCCACAATGGCCGCGACGGGCTATCCGTAGCCCTTGAAGAAGATTATGCGCTCATCGTGCTCGACCTCGGCTTGCCGGAAATGGATGGACTTACTGTCCTGAAAGCGCTGCGGCGGGCCGGTTCGACAACGCCTGTGATGATCCTGACTGCACGCGATGCCATTCCCGACCGGGTCGCCGGGCTCGATGTGGGAGCCGACGATTATCTGACCAAGCCCTTCGCGCTCGAAGAGTTCGAGGCCCGCGTCCGCTCACTCGTCCGGCGCGGCCAGAACCAACCCAGCCCGATGCTGACCTTCGGCGCTCTATCTATTGATCGTAACTCCTGCACGGTAACGCTTGCCGGGCGCACGCTCTTCCTGCGTCCGAGGGAGTATTCTGTGCTCGTTCTTCTTCTCAGCCGCGCAGGCCAGGTCGTGCAGAAGGAGCGGCTTGCTTCTGCGATTTCGAATTTCGACAATGCACTGACGCCCAATGCTGTGGAACTGCATCTCGGCCGCCTGCGCAAGAAGCTTGAACCAAATGGTCCCAATATTCGTACAATCCGCGGGGTTGGGTATATTCTCGAGGTCGAGTGAATGAGCGTGAACGCCGCTCCGTCTATCCGTCGGCGCCTTCTGCAAAATATGGTGTTGCCGGTCGCCGTGCTGGCGATCGTCTTCGGCATCGGCGGCGCATTCCTCATTCATAGCGTCGTGAGCCTGACGCAGGATCGCCTGCTCGATGCGGCGCTCGTCTCTATCATCGATCGCGCGACCGCGCGCGGTCCAGCGCATCTCGACAACACGGTCGCGCAGGGCGCCATCGAGATCCTGGGCGATGAGGCGAATGACACATTTGCATTTTGTATATCCGATGGCGCGGGCTTTCAGCGAGGCGATCCAGCGCTCTGTGCGCTGGACACGGGTCCTGCGCCCCTCGACCGCATTACGCATGAGCCGGCCGATCTTAGTGGCAACCCGGTGCGGATCGCGATGACGAGCCACACCATCGAAGGTTCCGCCCGTCCCCTCACCTTCAGGATGGCGGAGACCCTTAACAGTCGGCTTGATATGGAAGCAAGGATGGTCCTCGTGCTTGTATTCTTTGAAGCCGTTCTCCTGAGTACTGCTGCTATTCTCTCCTATCTGGCCATTTTGCGCGGCCTTCTGCCGCTAACAGAGATCAGTCAGGAGCTTTTGGGACGGGCGACACCGGGCGCCATTCCCTTTACCCACATCGATACCGCACGGGTGCCAGAGGAGGCCGTCGATCTCGTCTCGGCGATCAACACGTTGATGGAGCTGCTGGATGAGACGAACGCCGGCGTGCGCGATTTTACCGCCGATGCCTCCCATCAGTTGCGCTCGCCACTGAGCGGTATCAGGCTGCATCTTGAGCTTCTCGAGCGGCAGGCTGTAGGCCAGGACAATCTTCTGGCAACGCTCGCCGAAGCCCAATCCGGCGTGAAGCGCCTTCAACGTGTGCTTCAGCAACTGATCGTGCTGGCACGGGTTGATCCGCAAAGCCGCGCGATCGATCTCGATCAGAGCGTCGATCTTGGGCGCCTTGCAGCCGACGTCCTGGGCGAGCACGCGCCTAAGGCTCTGAAACGCGATGTCGATATCGCGCTCGATGCCCCGAACGAGCCCATTAACGTCGTGGGTGACCCTCTGCTTCTCAAGGAAATCATCGCGAACCTCGTCGATAACGCGATTGCACACAGTCCCGAACGCGGTTGCGTAACGGTGCGCGTGATGCAGGACACGACGACGGGGATAATCGCGGTTGACGATGAAGGGCCGGGTATCCCCAAGGAGGAACGTAGCCGTGTCTTCCAACGCTTTTACCAGATCGCCCGTAGCGACGCGAAGCCGGGTTCGGGGCTGGGTCTTGCGATCGCGCGCCGTATCGCCGATCTCCATGACGGCTTGATCACTCTCGGCGAGACCGCTTCGGGCCACGGCTTGAGCGCCCGTCTCAGCCTGCGCCTCTTTCAATCGAAGTCGCTGGGACCGGTGAACGAGCATAATTAAGGAACAGACCATGGCAATCAGCTGCTATATCCAGGTCATTCAAAACACTACTTCGAGACGCGATTTAATATCGCCCTTAAGCTTTCGCATGCCGCTGGTATGTCGTTGGTAGACTGGTACGGACGCCCAGCAACAAATCAACGATTATCTCGGTGTCGAACTTGCAAATTTATACGGCATGACGCGTTGGACGATGGACGGTTGTTATCTTCATGCTCCAATATCCCCCACGACTGGGAAAGCTCAGACCTCTGCCCTCGCCCATTAAGGCGTAAGCGGTGGCCTGTTCCCACCAGGACGACCGCAGCTTTGACGAAGACCAGCTTTTGGGTATCGAAGATAGCTGAGACGGCCGCCCGAAGGTCACATCGAGTCGGGCGACCGTTTATGACTCAGATGTTTGCCTGCAAATGATCGTAGCCTTTGACGCGGTACACTACCGTCGAGACGATCCCGCTAGCGATGAAGATTCCGACGACGGCAAAACCAAAGTTGCCGAAGTTGTCGTTGAAGGTTCCGACGACATCCCAGAGGCCGCCCTGCAATCCGAGCTTGTCGCCTCACCTCTCCTTGGCTTCGACATTTACCGTGGTTTCATGACCGATGCGCCGCTCCAACACCCAGAAGCCCCAGAACCTCATCCCTCAGACGGATGAACTCCGGACTCGAGCGATCCTGCCGTGCCTGCTCCGGAATAGGCAGGATGGTGGCGATCCGACCCGGATGGGGCTGCATGATGACGATCCTGTGGCCGAGATGAACCGCCTCGTCGACATCATGGGTGACCAGCAGCGCCGTCGTACCTTCATGTTGAACGATGCGTTTCAGTTCACCCTGCAACCGCAGGCGCGTCAAGGCGTCCAGCGCACCAAGCGGTTCATCAAGCAGCAGGAAGCGCGGCCGGTTGACGAGCGCTCTGGCGATGGCCACACGTTGGGCCATTCCGCCGGAGAGTTGCGCCGGATAGGCCCTGGCAAACTGTGTCAGGCCGACAAGCTCGATATGATCGCGCACCGTTTCCTTTTTTTCGGTCCAGCAGAGGGGACTGCGCCGAAGCGCAGCCGCGACATTTGCTTCGACGGTCAACCAAGGCAACAGCCGATGGTCCTGAAAAACGATGGACCGATCGAGGCCCGGCCGCACAACACGTGCGCCATCGACGAGGATATCCCCGCTATAGTCGAGATCAAGTCCGAGGATCAGACGCAGCAATGTCGATTTTCCGCAGCCGGAGGCTCCAACGATAGTGACGAATTCACTGGGCCGAATGGAAAGGTCGATGCCCGCCAGCACCTCGACCCTTCGTCCCGCGACGATGAAGCTCTTGTCGAGCTTGTTGATTTCGAGCGCAGGGGCAACGCCGATCTGAAAAGCGGCGGATGGGGATATCTGGTTCACCTCGTTCGTCTCCTGAGAAGCCATGTCTCTAGCCAGAGGGCCGAGCTGTTGTAGAAGAGGCCGATCGCGGCCAGAATGATGATGCCGAGGAAGAGCAGATCCATCTCGAAGAGCTGGCTGCCCTCGTTCAGCCGCCCGCCGATGCCGGGGGTGACGTTGAGAAACAGTTCCGATCCGAGCGTGGCGAGCCAGGCGTAGATCAGGCCGGCGTGCAGGCCGGTGAATATGGCGGGAAGGGCGCCCGGCAAGGCGATCAGGCGTGCAAAATCAATGCGGCTGAAGATCAGCACGTCCGACAGCTCCCGATAGGCCGGTGGTAGTCCTCTTATGCCCTGCCATGTATTGATGACGACGGGCTGGAATCCGGCAACGGCGATGAAGGCGATCTTCCCGGCATCCGCACCGCCGAACCATACGGACAGCAGCGGCACCCAGGCGAACAATGCGATCTGGCGGAAGGCAAGCAGAGTCGGGCCGACAATCCGCTCCGCAGCGCGCGAGAAACCGAGAACCAGACCGAGCAGAAGTCCGGCCGATGCGCCAATTGCAAAACCGATAAGATTTCGCCGCAGGCTTGCGCCGATATCGAAAGCCAGCGTGCCTGTTGTGAATTCCGTTCTGGCGCGGGCGGCGACCGCTGTCGGCGAAGGAAGGAAGCGGGGATCCACCCATCCGAACTCCGACGCCGTCAGCCAAAGAAGAAAGATAGCCCCGAAGGCCACGAATGGACGCCAATGCCTGGCGGCTCCTCGAAGCGGCTGAAAGGACAGGGTGTCAGCGGTCATTTCGCGCCTCCGTCTTCCAGGGTTGGACGAAGCGTTCCAGATATTCGAGCGCGCCGTTTAGCAGCAAGCCGATTGCGGCGATCACCAGCATGGCGGCGATGACAAGCTCCAGCTGAAACAGTTGGCGACCCCAGGTGATCAGATAGCCAAGGCCCTCGAAGGAGGCGAACAACTCCACAATCACGAGGTTTTGCCAGGCCGCCGCCAGCCCTTCGCGAAGGCCGGTAAAGAGGGTGGGGAGGGCAGCTGGCAGGATGATCGTCGACACGCGCTGCAAGGGCGTGAAGTTTAGGACGCGCCCGAGTTCGATAAGTTGCGACGGCACGCCGGCGATGCTACGTGTCGTTGCCAATATGACCGGTATCGCCGCCGACCAGGCGATGCTGACATATTTGAGCTCTTCATCGATGCCGACGAACAGCACGAGGAGCGGCAACCAGGCAAGCATGTTCACCTGTGCCACAGCCGTGAAAACCGGCCAGATGAATGCTCTTGATCGCGGCAGCAGGCCGAGGATCGTGCCGGTAAGGAGGCCGAGCAATGCACCGATGACAAAGCCGATGGCGACGCGCTGCAGGCTTCGCAATGTATGTTCGGCAAGCGTCCCTTCGCTCCAAAGGTCCACGATCGTCACCCACACCACCTTGGGAGCCGGCAGGATCTGTTCCGGAAGCCAGCCGTATTGCGAGGAGAGTTGCCATGCGAGCAGCAGGACAAGCGGCAGGGAGAGCGCATAGGCGGCGTTGGTGAGAACGGGCAACAGGCCGATCACGCGTCGTTCTACCGGCTGGTCAGCCGAAACGGTCAAAGTCATATCTTGTCCTCGGTGGCAAGGGACCGCCCGCGCCAATCGGCGCAGGCGGGCATATCGACGTTCAGTTGGTCTGCTTTTTGTCGAGGGTGCCGGGCGTGGCGATCTCGCCATTGGCGGCGTAGCTGGACCAGTAGTTTTCCAGCTTCAGATCCTTGAGCGCCTGCCGCAGATATTTCGGCTCCAGCCAGGCGTCGACATCGACGTCGTTCTTGATCAAGCCATAGGCCTTGGCCCGGGCCACCTGATCCTTGTAGCGCGCGATAACGAAATCATCGATCAAGGGGTTGAGCCGGTTTGCGAGCGTATCGCCTTCGATATCAGCGTCGAACGAATCCTTCGGGAAACCTGAAAGCGCCCATGCATCAAAGACCTCTTGCCTGTTGGCCGGATCGGAAGCGAATGCCGCCGCTTTCACGAAGGTGGTGACGACACGCTGTGTGATATCGGGATGGGCCTGTTCGAAGGCAGCCGTGACCAGATAGGAGGAGTTTCGTCCGAGCGTCGGATCGTCACCCTTGGTGGAGTAGACGATCTTCACGATTCCCTTCTTTGTCAATGCCAGAAATTCCGGACCGCCGAAGACGGCGTCGACATTGCCGGAGGTGAGCGCGGGCACGGCGGCGTTGGTATCCAGGTTAATGAAGCGGACGTCTCTTTCCGTCAGGTCGTGGGTGGCCAACACGCGATCTGTAGCAAGCTGCAGATTTGTTCCCTTGAAGAGCGCGACTTTCTTGCCCCTGACATCGCCGATAGACTTGATGTCGCTATTGGCTGGAACCGCGAGATAGATCGGCTGATGTCGGCCGGTGGCAAAGATGAACTTGTAACCCAGCCCGCGTGACCTGCCGACGATCGCGGGCAGGTCTCCGAGCAGGAAGAAGTCGAGTTGCTTTGCCGCAACGGCCTCGTTCAATGCGGGGCCGGCGCCTCGGAAGAAGGTCCACTCGATCTTGATGTCCTTGTCGGAAGCGAATTCCTTTTCTATGAGTTCCCGAGCCCGCGCATAGGATGTCGCGTCCCCTTGCGAATATTGCCTGTTATCAAGGCCGATGCCGGGATAGCCAAAACGGATGGTCAATTCCTCGGCTGAGACTGAGCCAAGCGAGGTGATGAGTGCGGCAAGCGCCACGACGATACGAAGTTTCATGATCTTTCCCCCTGTCCGGTCGCGCTCACGCAGCCTTGGCCTTCGGCTTGGCGGCCTTGACGTGGGTTATGCTGCGGCGGCCGTCGACACTGACGGGAACGTCGCCATCAACGGTGGCGCGGCGCACGACCCGGTGCTGGTCGCCGTAGTCGTTGACGGCGTAATGCTGGGTGGCACGGTTATCCCAGATCGCGACGTCACCGGCCTTCCAGCGCCAGCGCACGGTATTTTCCGGGGCGGTGACATAGGACTGGAACACTTCGTAGAGTTTTGTGGAGTCGCTCCTCGACAAGCCGACCAGACGCTGGACGAAATTGCCGAGCAGCAGCGACCTCTCTCCGGTTTCGGGATGGACACGCACGACGGGATGCTCGGTCTCGTAGATCGTCGACGTGAAAACTTCCTCGAAATGCTTCCTCTCTTCTGCGGTGGCGCGAGGGCGCACGGCCGCGTAATCATAGGCATTGCTGTGAATGGCCCATAGATTGTCCGCCAGAAGTTTCAGTGGCGCGGGCAGGCTTTCGTACGCGGCATGGGTGTTGGACCAGATCGTATCGCCTCCAGCGGCTGGAATGACGACACCGCGAAGGACCGAGAATTTAGGATAGGCGTCGACGAAGGTGACATCGGTATGCCACTGGTCCGCCCTGCCGCCGCCGCGGCTGGAATCGAGATTGAGGATAGACGCGGTGCCTGCCGCCGGGCCCTGGGTTGGATGCGGAACCAGGTCGCCCAGGCGACGTGCGAACAATTCCTGTTCTGAATCGTCGAGATGCTCCTGATCGCGGAAGAAGATCACCTTGTGTTTCAGGAGAAGCTGATTTATGGCTGTGACCGTTGCGTCGGAAAGGTCGCCGCCAAGGCGAACGCCTTTGATTTTTGCTCCGACACGGCCGGTTAGCGGCACGACATCGGATTCAGGAATGGTCTGATTGACGAGAACTGGATTGCTCATGGGAATCTCCGGGTTGATCGTTGAAGAAGACAGCAAGTCACGTCCACCCAACGAGATGTCCTCGCTGGACGTTGAGAAATCTCATCGCTAAAATCGACAGGTCTATGGAATAGAATAATCTATAAAATCCATAGACAAAATTTTCTAATTTTGTCGGTTTCCCTAAAACAGCCGCCTCGGATGCTTCCATCTCGCCGATGAATCCTCATTTGGACATTTCAGCGATGCATCTCGTCCATCGTGCGCGATTGCGGGCGCTCGTCCACTCGTCACTTCATCGTGGTCGCTGCCGACGGTAACGTCGATCAGAGCTTTGCGGGAATGCCATTTGCTAGTGCTATGCGATCGAGTTCATGGGCGACTTTGCCGTCGGTCACGAGAATTGCGCGATCGCACATATGCGCGACGACGCCCGGATCATGGGTGACAGGGACGAGCGTCGTGCCCGTCGTGTTTTTCGGATCGTTGAGCAGATTGAAAATTCCCGTCTATACCGAGATGTCGAGCGCCGAGGTCGGCTCGTCCAGCAGCGATACGCGCGCCGGGATCGCGACGAGCTGGCGCTGGCGCCCGAGATCTGATGCGGATATCCGCTCAGTCGCAGAAGAAGCCATCGGACAAGGCACGGCCCGGATTCTTTTCCTGATCCTCAACGGCATCATGCTCTATCCTTTGGCTTGCAGCCGCCGTTCGAGCCAGAGGCTATATCGCGAGGCGCCGTAGCTGATTGCGAAATAGGCGCAGGCGACGAAGATGAAACTCTCTGTATAGAAGCCGAGCCAGTTTGGGGTGGTCTTGTCGGACAACGGCACTTCGCCGGAGCTAGTTTGTCAAATCACAGCGAGGTCGTTGGGGGAGCTCTATCAGCAGACCCGGACAACCGCATGAATTAGATCACGGTTGAAGACACCTTCACGCGACCAAGCGGAATATGTGCAACAGAGCCCCTCTCCCGGAATGGGTGTCTCGACACGCGTCGCATCAGGAGAAAGCGCACGGCATCGGCCGGCGACGTCCACGGTCCGCAGCCGCTGCTTCCTTGCCAGAGAAGTTCACGCTGTGCGGGCTTGACGTGGACAGGGACCGCTCGCGCGGGAGCCGACATACCGGCGGCGCATAAACAAGTGCAAGAAGCCGACGGGCTTGGCTGACATCCTTTACCCCCTGCCAGAAGACGCAGCCCGTCTCCATCAAAGTCCTGCCGCAACGAAATCGCCGAACCCATCGCAAACCTCCCGTTTGCGCCATCGATTCAGATTCGTTAGCTTTTGGGAATCTGGAGGGTTGGCACGAAACTCCTTCATTCGATCAACTTCCTCAAAAGTGGCGAGATAAGCGAACGATCTGATCGCCGGGACGAATCGAAGACATTCGATGTGTCACAGCGACGATGGTGAGTTCGCCCGCCAGATCTCGAAGCCCGTCCATTATCTGCTGCTCGGTGTCGTCGTCGAGCGCCGACCCAGCTTCGTCAAAAACGAGGATGGCGGGCTCACCATAGAGGGCTCTCGCGATAGCGATGCGCTGGCGCTCTCCGCCGGATAATTTCATTCCGCGCTCACCCACAATGGTCTCGAATCCCTGTGGCATAGCATCAATACGGGACAGGATTGATGCCTCTTTCGCCACCTTGCGCAACCGATCAGGATCAAACGGACGCCCCAGCACAATATTGACCAATAATGTATCGTTTAAGAGCGTCACATCCTGCGGCACGACACCGATATGGGCGAACCAGTCATCGCTTGTAATGCGCGCGATGTCGGCTTCATCTGCCAAAATTCTGCCCTCCGTTGGTTCAAGTCCCTTTAACAGCAATCGGAGAACGGTAGACTTGCCCGAGCCGGTTTCGCCTACGAGAAAGGTTGGCGTTCCCCGCCGAACGGTGAAGGAGAGGTTGGATATGCCACGTCCGTTCGGGTACCGGAAACTAACGTTCTCGAAAGCGAGCGAGCCTTGCGAAGGATGGTAAGAAACAGCATTGGCGGGCTCTGCGGCTTCCGAAGCGATCCACATCTTCGCCAGCGGGCGAAACCGTGCCGCGGCCTCAACCGTCTCCTTAATCGCCATTCCTACGAGGTGAAATGGTTCGTTGAGCTGGATCAGAAGCGTATTGAACAGCACGATATCGCCAATAGAGAGGAATTTTGCTTGATAACGTGGCACGAGGATTAGGAAAGTCACCGCAAGCTGAAGCGATGCGACCATCCCGAGGATTATAGAAAAGCCGCTACTAACCAATGCGTATCGTCGCCAGTTGATGTAGGCGTCCGCGGCACCCTTCGCGAATCTCGCCGTCATCCACGATTCCCCCCGCGTCTGGCGCAGGGTGTCGATAATGGTGACAGCATTGCCGACGAGACTTGCGTTCTCTTGGCTACGCTCTGTCGCCGCATCTAGAAAGAGATTTACGCGTCCTACCCTCACATAGTCTAAGACGATCACGATGACACCGTAGGCGAGGACGATAAGGGCGATCTCCCAGCTTACCAAATGGGCGAGAAGCGCGGCACTCAAGGTGATCTGCACGAACCCAGGCAGAAGACCGCCGACAATGAGCTCCGTTATAATGTTGAGTGTCTGCTCGCCCTGTTGCCGAGCCGCGCCGATCTCGGTGGCACTGTGATTTAGAAAGAATGTGTGGGTCTTGCGAAGTAGGCGGACGAAGAACGCTAAGTTGGCAACGAAGCACAACCGCTCAGCGCACATAAATATAAGAAAGCGAGAAGCTTGGCTGAACGCAGCCGCCACACCGAAGACGACAGCATAAAGCAGAAGGGTTTCCAGAGCGACACCTGCGTCCGTTGCCCTTGAGAGTTCGTCCACCGCATATGAAAAGAGATATGGCGTAGCGATCGAAGCACTGGCACCGATCAAAGTTACGAGGATCACAATTATCGTGGTTCCGCGAGCATCTCGCCAATAGTCGATCAGAAGCGAACGCACGATAGGTATGATCGGTGGCCGGACCTCTTTCATAGACCCCTCCGCTTGGCTGAGAATGGATCGTTCGTTGCGACACTCGAGCTATAGTCAACGTTTCAGCCGATAGGTACTGCGCAGCCGCGTTGCATAATAGAAGCGAGACCACCGTGATCGGCCGCGCAAATTGAATTAGGAGGCGCACCTGATGACCGAAGCTTGGACACCGTCGGCTGAGAATAGTCGAGCAAAACTGAATTCATTGACCGGACTGACAAAAATTCCCGCGGAGACCTTCTTGCGGAAATGAAGCGGCGGCGCATAGTTTCGGTCAGGCCGGTCGCTCATTGTAACTTCCTAAATAGCGTGTCGCTTTGGCCTTGTTTTTCGCTCTTGCATCCCCGTGATGGTCGTCTTCCCTAGTTCTGCATTGGGTCGAATGAGAATAACGACGCTAACGCAATCGCCACTGGTACTCTCGTCCCTTCACTTTCGAACATCGGAACCTCACGATAGGTCTTATCTGGTATCTCAATGATGCCGGAAAACGTCAGTCCGCAACCGGTAGGTTGGCCGGTGGATTTCGATTAGCCGCGGCCAATGGAACCCGCCTCACAATCACCGCTTGGCACATTTCCTAAAACCTGAGTTAGATTTTTTTTGGACATGCTCTCACAATTCTGAGAAGTGACATAAGGGAATGCTGCTTGAAGAATCCCCGGAGTCAGGCTGAAGTCGCTGGAAAATTATCTATAGTCAGAAACCGGTGAACGTACCATCGCTGAGATCCGAACCTGCGGCAATGGGCGCTGCATTTGATCTCTCCGAAATGAGTCGGAGAGATGTCCAGGCCATGTCAGTCCAAACCAGTTCGATCTATTCTCGGGCCTACACAGGGGGAAGATAGCGGCGGCGCCGCAATGGCAGGAGCTGCCGGAACAGACACGTCAGGGGCTGACTGATGGCGCTCATCATGCGGCTATTCGTCGACCACGCAAACGGTGTTGAGGGAGGCCGGTCATGATGCATGAGCAAGATTGGAACGCACCATCTGGCGCGGAAGGCGATTCTCTATGTTCGCCAGTCTTCAGCTCACCTGGTCCTGCATAATCGCGAAAGCAGCGCCCTTCAATACGCCATACGCGATCGGTTGGCTGCGCTTGGATGGTCACACATTGAGACAGTGGATGACAATCTTGGTCGCTCAGCCGCCGGTGGTGCGATCCGGGCTGGATTTGAGCGGGTGGTGGCTGAAGTCCGCCTTGGCAGATTGACGCCGTGGCCGCGCGTGAGGTGTTGCGTTTTGCCCGGAACAGCCAAGATTGGCAGCAACTAATTGCGATGTGCCGCGTCGTCGATACCGTTCTGATCGAGCAGGGCGCGGTCTATGCGCCGCACCTGGGCAATGATCGGCTGCTTTTGGGGCTGAAGGGCAGCCTCAACGAGTATGGGCGCGATCTCTTGCGGCAACGCTCCCTTGCCGCCCGCTATGAGAGAGCTCGCCGCGGCTGACCGTGCGAGTAATGCTCACCTTCATCGTGACCTGTCGCCTCGACAAAATCGACCCGAAAGCTTAGGTCGCCGGCGTCCTTGCCCGCGTTGCCGACCTTCCAGTTCCCCCTGTACAAACTGCAGCCACAGGTTCGGACGGCGGGTAAGGCCGAAAAGACCCCGAATCACCACGTCGCCTGAGCGACAGCCTCACTATATATCTGCCAATCCGCCTGAGTGCGATCAAATTCCGCGGCCTTCTGCGTAGATACTGAGGCAAAGCGCGCGAAATGCATTCAAGGGACAGATCCACCAGATTTAAACAATAAATTGGTTCATCGGTCTGGCGAAGTGTACGGTCTTGAGGCACTGGGCTCTACTTACAGGCGTTCAGCCAGCAACCCGGCAGCCTACAAAGCTGCCGGAAACGTGGATCCCGGCGAGCTGTTAACTCGCAGGCGCACCCAGAGTGGAAGTCGTGGTTAGTCTGAAATTATGACTCAACTGTACGGCTAATTTGAAGAGTTAGGATAACTTCTTTCCGTGGCTCGACCGCAAGGTCACGCGGGCCTCGGCACGCGCAGAAAATTGCGTCGGCCACTTTGTCGACATGAGGGGAATCCGCCCCGACACCGGCAGATCTTATCGGCTTACATACCTCGAATACGCTATCGCCCTCGACGGCTTAACACGCCAAGAAACTATCAGATGGTTAAAATGAGGAATCATAATGGCCAATCGGTTTCTTCAGGACAGCATCCACGATCGCAGTCTAGACTCTTTCCATGCGCAACTTTCTGGAGTGCCTTCGGAACGCTCATGCATCTTCATCGGCAGTGGTACACTGGCGATTCGATGTGTCCAGATCGCAATCGAAATGGGTTATGCAATCCGCGCAACGCTGTGTGCTGACAGGATATTTCGCAATTGTGCTGCCGGTAGCAATATACCATGCTTGGAAAGTATGGAGGAGTTATCGGCACTTGTAGAGGCAGAACGTGTAGATTCAATATTTTCCGTTGCCAACCCATTCATTTTGCCAAAAAAAGTGTTTGCTCAAGTCCGACAGGGCGCTTTCAATTATCATGACGGCCCCCTGCCAAAATATGCGGGAGCTAACGCGACATCGTGGGCCCTTCTTGCCCAAGAGTCTGAACACGCCATTGTTTGGCATCGCATTGATAATGGAATTGATACGGGTGAGGTTCTTATTCAGCGGCCGGTGTTCATTGCATCAACCGACACAGCATTAACGCTGAATCTTAAGTGTTATGAAGCCGCTATAGCAGGGTTTTCCGAACTCCTTGAGGGCTTGATCAATGGAGGGCTCAAAGCCGAGCCACAAAAACTTCAAAATAGAAGTTATTTTCCAAAGTGCCGACGCCCCGAAGCTGCGGGGTGCATAAGATGGGACCAATCCGCACAAGCTTTGGCAGCTTTGGTGCGTGGCTTAGACTTTGGGCCGTATTATTTCAACCCGTTGTGCTCGCCGAAGGTGCTTTTAGCTAACGACGCTGTCAAAGTTCGGCGGCTGGAGGTGTCGACACCGCGCTCTGGACTTCCATCGGGTTCCTTGCTTGAGATCCATCACGACCACTGGCGTGTGGCGACAGCAACCGACAACGTTGATATTTGGTTTGGCAACTCTGATGATCAGCTCATCGATACAGTAGCCCTCGCCAGGCAGTCAAATCTGGATATGGGCGCTCGCCTCCCAATTATCGGCGACGATCAGTCAAAGAGCATAACTAGAACATTTGAAACGCTAGCACCACAAGAGGAATTCTGGCGACAACGGCTACAACGATTTAAGTTGTTACAGCTTCCATTTCCCACTTCTTCGCCATCTGCAGCTCCGTCTAATTGGCACTCGAGTAGAGCACGTGTTCCAAGCGCCTTGACCGAGTTGTCGCCGACTCATCGCACAGAATACCTAATCAGCGCCTGGCTGATCTATCTTGCCCGAGTCATAGGCGAATCACAACTCCAACTAGGATGGGCTACAACCTCGAATGCCTCGCGGGCAGCGTTGATTGCAGAAGAGGCGCTTGTCGCCTCCGTCGTCCCAATGGAAGTGTCCATTGACCTTAGCTGCAATTTCGAAGAAGTGCGCAACGCCGTTGTTGGCGAATGCCTTCAGTTGAAGGAGAACGGCAGCTTTGTGCGAGACCTTATCTGGCGCGACCCCAAGTTACGGAGTACGGAAAGACTTCAATCATCCCAACCGTGGTCGATTGGTATCACGGTAATCACAAATAATAGCGCCGGCGCCCGTGATTTGCACGCCGAGACCATCTTGGCCGGCAATGCTCTTACAATGGTTGTTTGCTCGACGGACGGAAGCTTTCGATGGCACTTTGATGCGACTTACTTAGATCGCGCGCAAGTGGAGCGCATTACGCAGCACCTCGAAAATTTGCTGCATGCAGCGCTGGCCGACGCGGCCCAGCCGGTCGGCCGCATCGACATCCTGCCGCCCGACGAGCGGACCTACCTGCTGGAGGATCTGAACCGGACGCAGGCGCCTTACCCGGCCGATCTATGCATCCACGAACTGTTCGAGCAGCAGGTGCGCCGCGCCCCCGATGCCATCGCCCTCGTCCATGAAGACGAAGAGCTGAGCTATGGCGAACTCAACGCCCGGGCCAACCGCCTGGCCCATCATCTGATCGCCCTTGGGGTCAGGCCGGACCAGCCGGTGGCGATCTGCCTTCAGCGCAGCCCGGCCATGGTGGTCGGGCTCCTGGCGATCCTCAAGGCCGGCGGCGCCTATCTGCCGCTCGACCCGGCCTATCCGAGCGCCCGGCTGATCCAGGTGCTCGACGATGCCGCACCACGGCTTATGCTTTGCGACGCAGCCGGCCGCCAAGCCCTCGGCCCCGAGGCAATCGCCGATCTGGCGCTGGTCGACCTGCAGGACGACGCGCCGGCCTGGGCCGAGCTGCCGGCCACAAACCCCGAGCCGCATGCCCTCGGCCTCACCGCCAGCCATCTCGCCTATGTGATCTATACCTCCGGTTCCACCGGGACACCAAAGGGCGTCATGGTCGAGCATGCGAGCGTGGTGAATTATCTGCTATGGTCACTTCTTACATATTATAAGCAAGATTCGAATGGCTCACCTTTACTACATTCGCTGAGCTTTGACGGAATTATTACCACTTTGTTCGGACCTCTTTTGGCAGGTGCCCGATTACATTTGTTCAAACCTTCTGGTCAGCTAGATTCCGTTACTCGCTTAAGGGAAGCTAAGACCTATGATTTGATCAAGCTAACACCGACGCACTTGAGTGTGTTGAACAAGCTTCTTGAAGATTACGACGGACCCGCACCGACAAAGGCACTGATGGTCGGCGGCGAAGCCTTGGTTCCTGCAGATATACACTTTTGGCAACAACGCTTTCCCAATATACGTCTGATCAATCATTTTGGTCCCACCGAAGCCACAGTTGGATGTAGCACGTTCGAGATAGTTACTGAGGTCGGTGGACTACGCTCAATTCCCATTGGCCGTCCGATTGCCAACACGCGGCTCTATCTTCTCGACGGTCATGGTCAGCCCGTGCCGTTCGGGGCGGTCGGCGAGCTTTATATCGGCGGGGCCGGC
>NZ_JARFYN010000220.1 GCF_030272695.1 Martinezella calliandrae | reverse complement strand
GGCGCCTTACCCGTCGGACCAGTGCATCCACGAGCTGTTCGAGGCGCAGGTGCGCCGCGCCCCCGAAGCCGTCGCCCTCGTCCATGAAGACGAAGAGCTGAGCTATGGCGAACTCAACGCCCGGGCTAATCGCCTGGCCCATCATCTGATCGCCCTTGGGGTCAGGCCGGATCAGCCGGTGGCGATCTGCCTTCAGCGCAGTCCGGCGATGGTGGTCGGGCTGCTGGCGATCCTCAAGGCCGGCGGCGCCTATCTGCCGCTCGACCCAGCCTATCCGTCTCAGCGGCTGCGGCAGGTTCTCGAGGATGCCGCACCACGGCTTATGCTTTGCGACGCAGCCGGCCGCCAAGCCCTCGGCCCCGAGGCATTAGCCGGTCTGACGGTGGTCGATCTGGAGCCAGCCACCCCGGCCTGGGCCGAACTGCCGG
>NZ_JARFYN010000219.1 GCF_030272695.1 Martinezella calliandrae | reverse complement strand
GACGGCACTTGCTACGGCACCTTCGTTGATGGTGATAGCGAGCTGGCCATCAATGCGCACGGACGCAACACGCCCGTCCTTGCGGAACGAGAACGTTGGCGTGGGATGCGCCGGACTGATGATCACCGAGTGGTGCGCGAGGTCCGACGGCATCGTTGGCATGCCACGCTCCCGCAGGTAGTCTGGGGAGGCCGTGAGTATCCTCGGCTGGCGGATGAGTTTGCGCGCCGTCGCGCTCGAGTCAGGAAGAGCGCCGAACTGGAACGACACGTCGATGCCCTCGGTCACAAGGTCTGGGTAGCGGTCGGTCACCCGCAGTTCGACCTTCAGCGCCGGGTGCTGCTGCATGAACGCGGGAAGCCGCGGAATGATTTCCCTGAGCGCGAAACTTATGGGCGTGCCGACGCGAAGCACCCCCCGCAGTTCTCCGGT
>NZ_JARFYN010000218.1 GCF_030272695.1 Martinezella calliandrae | reverse complement strand
CGGCATCGTCGTGGGCACCGCACTGACACTGCTCTTCCTGCCCGCGCTCTATGTCGCCTGGTTCCGGATTCCCCGTGAGGTCGAGCAGAACTGAGATGACGACATCGCTCTCGCACCCTGGGCGAAATGCCCAGGGTTTCAACGGATATCGTGTGACGGCGACGATCGCGAGCATTCATTGCGCGTGCAAGACCATCCCCATCCTCGTCGCCCTCTCTCTTGTTACATCCAGTTGCGCCAACCGGGCGCAGGATGTCCTTCGGCCGCTTGCCGTCGCCCCGACCGGTACGAGCCGAGTCACCATGCTGGTCGCCACGACGCGCAAGCCATCGGATGATCCCGGCAAGCTCTATTCCGGCGATCGCGGCACGGCGATCTCCCTCAATAGTGTCGAGGTGTCTATACCTCCCGACCGCAACCGCAAGATTGGCGAGGTACAATGGCCG
>NZ_JARFYN010000217.1 GCF_030272695.1 Martinezella calliandrae | reverse complement strand
TTATGCGCAGTTCGCCAGCCGGAAGTCGTCCGAGAATCCGACGGTTAAAGCCTCCTGCCTCAGCAATCTGCGCATAATCACGAGGTGCACATAATCCCGGTTATGTAGAGTTCTACATAAGCACGACGATCGACCGTTCGGCGGCAGTGGTCCGCCGATGGTGGCCTATCGATTTGAAGACAGTCGATCCGGCGATTGTGTCGCTCGGCATCTCGAAGGCTATCGCGGTATCTTGCAAATCGACGGGTACACTGCCTATAACCGTGTTGCTCGACCTGAGCGCGCAAACGACGGCGCTCTTTTGGCGGGGTGCTGGGCGCGTGGTCGCCGTCGGTTTTACGAACTGCACACGAACGACAGTTCCAAGGTGGCAACGGCGACAATCGAAAAGATGGGCGCACTTTGGTCGATTGAGGAAAAGGTGCGCGGACAAAGCCCCGATGTTCGCG
>NZ_JARFYN010000216.1 GCF_030272695.1 Martinezella calliandrae | reverse complement strand
CGGCATCGTCGTGGGCACCGCACTGACACTGCTCTTCCTGCCCGCGCTCTATGTCGCCTGGTTCCGGATTCCCCGTGAGGTCGAGCAGAACTGAGATGATGTCAACGCTCTCGCACCCTGGGCGAAATGCCCAGGGTCTCAGCTGCCGCGCGTGTGCCTCGATTGCCGCCCTACGACGTTGATGCAGGAGGCTTCTAATTCCGGTGTCCCTGGCGCTATGTCTGCTTGCATCGGGCTGCGCCCACCGGGTGCAGGACGTCTTTCAGCCTCTCGCGGTGGTCCCCACCGATACCAGCCGGATCACCATGCTGGTCGTCACGACCCGCAAGCCATCGGACGATCGTGGCACACTCTATTCCGGCGATCGCGGCACGGCGATCTCCCTCAATAGTGTCGAGGTGTCTATACCTCCCGACCGCAACCGCAAGATTGGCGAGGTACAATGGCCG
>NZ_JARFYN010000215.1 GCF_030272695.1 Martinezella calliandrae | reverse complement strand
GAATTATGCGCAGTTCACCAGCCGGAAGTCGTCCGAGAATCCGACGGTTAAAGCCTCCTGCCTCAGCAATCTGCGCATAATTACGAGGTGCACATAATCCCGGTTATGTAGAGATCTCCATAACCGGGACGATCGACCGTTCGGCGGCAGTGGTCCGCCGATGGTGGCCTATCGATTTGAAGACAGTCGATCCGGCGATTGTGTCGCGCGGCATCTCGAAGGCTATCGCGGTATCTTGCAAATCGACGGATACACTGCCTATAACCGTGTTGCCCGCCCCGACCGCGGAAACGACGGCGCTCTATTGGCAGGATGCTGGGCGCATGGTCGCCGTCGGTTTTACGAACTGCACGCGAACGACAGTTCCAAGGTGGCAACGGCGACAATCGAAAAGATGGGCGCACTTTGGTCGATTGAGGAAAAGGTGCGCGGACAAAGCCCCGATGTTCGCG
>NZ_JARFYN010000214.1 GCF_030272695.1 Martinezella calliandrae | reverse complement strand
GTGATCATCGGGTCGATCTGGATCTTGCCTTCCATGTACCAGTCGACGATCTTCGGGACGTCGGTGCGACCGCGGGCGCCGCCAAAGGCCGTGCCCATCCAGGTACGGCCGGTCACCAGCTGGAACGGACGCGTCGAAATCTCCTGGCCAGCGCCGGCAACGCCGATGATGACCGATTTGCCCCAGCCGCGGTGGGAGGCCTCCAGCGCCTGGCGCATCACCTTGGTGTTGCCGGTGCAGTCGAAGGTGTAGTCGGCCCCGCCGATCTGGTCGGCGCCGCGCTTCGTCATGTTGACGAGATAGGCAACGATGTCGCCCTCGACCTCCTTCGGATTGACGAAATGCGTCATGCCGAAGCGTTCGCCCCAGGCCTTCTTGTCGTTGTTGAGATCGACGCCGATGATCATGTCGGCGCCGGCAAGCTTCAAGCCCTGGATGACGTTCAAACCGATGCCGCCGAG
>NZ_JARFYN010000213.1 GCF_030272695.1 Martinezella calliandrae | reverse complement strand
CGGAATGGCAACGCCAGTATACTGCGAGATCCGATGATCCGACACTCCCACAGCCGTCCGATGTAGGCTTGCGTCGTCAGTTGAACGGCGTCAAGCGTGAACAATTCCCGTGGATGTTTGATGTTACCAAATGTGCGGCCCAAGAAGCGATAATAGACCTAGGCGGGGCATTCCGAGCATTTTTCGAAAAGCGCGGCAAATATCCTCGCTTCAAGAAGCGCGGGCAAGGTGACAGCTTCTGCGCCGCTAACGAATCCGGAACATTCCGAGCCGATGGCAATCGTATCAAGCTTCCGGTTGTTGGTTGGGTGAGGATGAGGGAGGCTGTACGGTTCACTGGCAAGCTCAAGCGCGTTACCGTCAGTCGTGAGGCCGATAGATGGTTTGCCAGCATCATGATCGAGACCGACGACATTGTGCCCGTAGAGCAGCCTCAGGCCAGCGTGGGCGTCGATCTGGGC
>NZ_JARFYN010000212.1 GCF_030272695.1 Martinezella calliandrae | reverse complement strand
GGAAGAGCAAGCTGCGCTCGGTCGTGAGGTCGTCTATCAGACCAATGACGGCAAGCGCTCCTTCGCGCCCGGCGACCGCATCGTTCTCTTGGAAAACAACCGCGACCTTGACGTCAGGAATGGCATGCTGGGGTCTGTGGTGACCGTCGAACCGGACGCGATGCAGATAAGGCTCGACGACAACGGCAAAGAAGGGGTCCGTTCAGTCTCTCTACCGGTCAAAACTTACCAAGCCTTTGATCACGGCTATGCGACGACGATCCATAAATCGCAAGGCTCGACGGTCGACCGCGCCTTCGTCATGGCGTCCAGTACCATGGACCGGCATCTCACCTATGTGGCGATGACGCGCCATCGTGACAGCGCAAAGCTCTATGTCGGGCGCGACGAATTGAAAGACGTGAAGGCGCTGAGCGCCAGCATGGGCCGATCGGGTGCGAAGGAAACGACGCTCGATTACA
>NZ_JARFYN010000211.1 GCF_030272695.1 Martinezella calliandrae | reverse complement strand
GGAAGAGCAAGCTGCGCTCGGTCGTGAGGTCGTCTATCAGACCAATGACGGCAAGCGCTCCTTCGCGCCCGGCGACCGCATCGTTCTCTTGGAAAACAATCGCGACCTTGACGTCAGGAATGGCATGCTGGGAACCGTGGTGGCCGTCGAACCGGACGCGATACAGATAAGGCTCGACGGCGACGGCAAAGAAGGGGTCCGTTCAGTCTTACTGCCGGTGAACAGTTACCAGGCCTTTGATCACGGCTATGCGACGACGATCCACAAGTCGCAAGGCTCGACGGTCGACCGCGCCTTCGTCATGGCCTCGGCCACGATGGACCGGCATCTCACCTATGTGGCGATGACGCGCCATCATGACGGCGCAAAGCTCTATGTCGGGCGCGACGAATTGAAAGACGTGAAGGCGCTGAGCGCCAGCATGGGCCGATCGGGTGCGAAGGAAACGACGCTCGATTACA
>NZ_JARFYN010000022.1 GCF_030272695.1 Martinezella calliandrae | reverse complement strand
TACTGGCGTTGCCATTGCGCCAGCGCCCAGTTCCACGCAAACCGCGCCGTCCCCGAAGCGCGGGCAAAATAGGTCCCCTGCTTGTCGGTCGGGTCCAGCAAGCGAACTGTTCTAAGCCCTGATCCAAAACCAGCATGATCCACCCTTAGCCGACGCAATCAGCTATCCGAGGACAGCAATCAATAAATACCTACTGTGGTTGCGAAGATTTGTCAGGAAACAGCGACGGCGCCTGACTTGATGGCTTTTTGGGAAACAATGATGGTGTCTGATCCGCCGGCTGGTTCTGATCTTGTCCTGCCGGCTGCTGTGCCGCCGGCGGATTGGGATCGATGAGGATTTCGTAGGGCGCTCCGCGGCCGCGGCGGCGGGTAACGCGGGAGTAATAGGGTTTGATCAGCCAAGTCGTGTCCTCGTTGACGGTAACATCGGCGGTCAAGCCATCCTCGTCGGTGCCGAAGAAGGATTCGTCGTCGTTCGAGGACAGATCGAAGATCGCCATATAGGCGTATTTGCTCTTCGAGCTGAAGGTGACGCGGACATGCTGACCCTTCTTGAGCGGCAGCGTATAGACCTTGCCCTTGCCGAACTTCGTCCAGCCCGACAATTTTTCAACGACAGCGGGGAAGCCGAGCTTTTCCACGGTCTCGCCACGGTCGAGTTCCGGAAGCGCCGTTTGCTGTGCGTCTTGGGTACTGTCATCATTCTGAGTATCCTGCGCATTGGCGGCCCGACAGCCAAGCGGGGCGAACGCGAGCAGGGAAAAAGCAAGCACCAGGCGTTTCATGGCCGTACCAATGCGTTGCGCATCGCCTCCACCTCTTTCCGGCAATAACAGCCTTCGATGTGATCGTTAACAAGGCCCATGGCCTGCATGAAGGCGTAGACCGTGGTCGGACCGACGAAGGTCCAGCCGCGCTTCTTCAGGTCCTTCGATATCCGCACCGAGGCCGGCGTCGTCGGATTGGCCGCGATGGTCGGATAATCGACAAAGGCTGGACGCTCCGCGGCTGCCGGCTCATAGCCCCAGAAATATCGGGCGAGCGAGCCGAATTCCTGGCGCAGCTCGATGGCTCGGCGAGCATTGTTGATGGTGGAGACGATCTTGCCGCGGTGGCGTATGATGCCGGCGTCACCGAGGCAGCGCTCGATGTCGGTATCACCGAACTCGGCCACCTTCTCGAAATCGAAACCGGCAAAAGCGGCGCGGAAATTTTCGCGCTTGCGCAGGATCGTCAGCCAGGACAGGCCGGATTGAAAACCTTCCAGGCAGATTTTTTCGAAAAGCCTGATGTCATCGACAACCGGCCGTCCCCATTCCTCATCGTGATAACGCTGATATTCCGGCAGATTGCCGTGCCAGAAGCAGCGGTCCCTGCCATCTTCACCGGTGATGATGCCCGTTCCGGCCATTTTTGCAGTTCGTCCTCAATTCCAGAGCATGATCCCGAAAACTGGCAGGCAGCTATCGCATAAGATCAGGTCAATCAAATAGTTAAGATCGAGAGGACGATTCGAAGGCAAGTCATCTCGACTAAGGTTTACCACTTGCAAACCGTCTTTCCAAACCAAGTAGTAACCCTGACAAAGGTTTATCGGCTTCGCGGCATTTTGATGAATAGATGTTTACCATTCGCTGGCGCGCAAGTGGCACCATATTCGCGAGCGGGCGCAATTACGCCCATCCTCGGCCCATTTAGTAGAGAGTTTGTCCGATGACGAAACAATGCTTTTTATTCACTGCGGGCGTTTTGAGCCTGCTCGCTTCCGACGCTGCCGCCGACGACCGTTACCAGTCGCGCCCGCCTGTTATAGTCAGCCCCGACCTGACCGCTCCCTGGGTGATGCAGCTCGGCGGCGCCAATGTGCAGCCGGCGGTATATGCTACTCGCCCCGTTGTGCGCCAGGCAGTCAACCCGATCAACAATCCGGCGGATAGCCAGACGGCCAATCCACAGGTCCAGCGCGTAATCCAGCCGCGCGGCCTGTTTGCACGTCCCATCGTGCAGCCCGTCAGTGTCGTCCGGCCGCAATATCCGGCAATTCGCGGCCAGCTCGACCCGCAATTCCTGCCGCAGATCGTCGATTATCAGACCAAGGAAAAGCCAGGCACCATCGTCATCGACACCAACAATCGCTTCCTCTATCTGGTGATGGATGGCGGCAAGGCGCGGCGTTACGGCGTCGGTGTTGGCAAACCCGGCTTCGAATGGGCTGGCGCCCATACCGTCACCCGCAAGCAGGAATGGCCTGATTGGACGCCACCATCGGAAATGCTCGCGCGCGAAGCCGCGAAGGGGCATTACCTGCCGGCGCATATGGAAGGTGGCGAAGCCAATCCGCTCGGCGCCCGCGCCATGTATCTCGGCTCGACCCTCTATCGCATCCACGGCACGAACGCTCCCTGGACCATCGGCAATGCCGTGTCCTCCGGCTGTATCCGTCTGCGCAATGAAGATGTGATCGATCTCTACGAGCGCGTAAAAGTCGGGACCCGCGTAATAGTGATGTGATTGCTACCAGGATTGCTGCGCACGACACGATAGGGCGCAGCAATCCTATTGTAAGCATTGATATAACTCGACAATAACGCGCTTTCCAACGCTGGAGCAGGTCGACGCCCCATCGACTCGATCTTTCCCATCGGCGATTTCATCTTGATCCTCTCGCAAGTTTCGTTAGTTTCTTGCCGGGTAAATCGAGAGGGGAATGACGGATGAAATCATTACTACCGGTCGTGGCGGCGGCGGGCATTGCTGTGTCGTGTCTCATGGCGGCATCGGACGCCGCAGCTTTCAATGCGTCCGCACCTCATGTCGCGCCGGCGCCACGGACCGATGTGATCCGCGTGACGACCGAGCCGCAGGGACAGGTCAAGCCACAGTTTCAGCGGCGGGTTGTGCGACTGGTGACCAACGAGGCGCCGGGCACGATCATCATCGATACCAACAACAAATATCTCTATCTCGTCGAAGGCGACAACCGTGCACGGCGCTACGGCATCGGTGTCGGCCGCGAGGGCTTCGGTTGGTCGGGGGTCGTCAAGGTCGGCCGCAAGGCGGAATGGCCCGGTTGGACGCCGCCGCCGGAGATGCGCGTCCGCGAGGCCAAGAAAGGTCACAAGCTGCCCGCCTATCAGGAAGGCGGCGAAGACAATCCGCTCGGCGCCCGCGCAATGTATCTCTATCGCGACGGCAACGACACGGCGTTCCGCATCCACGGCACCAACCAGCCCTGGAGCATTGGCCTGAACATGTCGTCAGGCTGCATCCGCTTGATGAACAAAGATGTCATCGACCTCTATGACCGCACGCCCGTCGGCACCAAGGTCATCGTCGTCGGCCCCGGCAACCGGCAGGGCGAGGTCAGCTACCAGGATCGAGGCATCGACCTGTTTCGGACGATGTTCGGCGGATAAGGACTGAGTCGACGAAACGGCCCGGTGGGCCGTTTCGATGTCGGGTGCGACAACCGCTTGCAGTTCAGCAGCGAATATAACCGGATGTTTGGGACGATCCCCGACGGGTGCGAGGTGGCTGGGCGCGGAGGCGATTCCGGAGCAGGACGTCGTTTACCTCCGCTTGGACCGAGTCGCCGCGCACAAAATATGCGGCCTCGGCGCGCCAGCCCGGCAACATCGACTGTGGCACAGTTGTAACATTCGCAAATTTATCGTGTTTTGTGTTGGGGAAACTGCCATTTTTGTTCAGTTTCGTGTCAGCTTCCCTACCTAAGCCGTACCGAAGTGGGGTATAACGCAATAGAACTGTCATAGAAGCACGCTTAGATAGTGACACTTTGCCATTCGGGGATCTTACATGCATCGCGCATTTCGCATCAAGCAGCCGGCTCTCGCCGCGCTTGCAATTTCCGCTTTTGTCTTTGGCGCTAGCTCGGCCTCGGCAGAAATGCAGTTTTCGGCTTACGGCGGCTTCCAGGGCGCGACTGGAAACAACGTCAAGACGTCGGATGGCGCCGATTTCGATCCGAATTGGTCAGGCAAATCCTTCAAGATGCCGCCCTATTTCGGCTTTCGCGGCATCTGGTGGCTGGACGAGTTCAATAAGTCGAACTGGGGTGTTTCGCTCGATTACACCCATGCCAAGGTCTATGGCGATCTCGGCAACACGCCCGGCTGGTCGCACTTCGAGTTCACCGACGGCCTTAACATGCTGACGCTCAATGCGCTCTATCGTTTCCAGGATCCCAGCCGCAAGTGGACGCCCTATGTCGGTCTCGGCGCCGGCATCAACGTGCCGCACGTTGAAGTTACGCGTGCCTCCGGCCACACCTTCGACTACGAGTTTGGCGGCGCATCACTTCAGGCCCAGGCCGGCATCAGCTACCAGTTCAGTCAGCATTGGGCGACTTTTGTCGAATATAAGGGCAACTACAACTTCGTGAACGTCCCGATCGATAGCGGCGCAAACCTCAAGACCGATGTGTTCACTCATGCCATCAATTTCGGCGTGTCGTTCAACTTCTAAGAGACACCGCCATAGTTCTTGCTGAGACCCCTAAATCGATTCCGATTTGGGGGTTTTCGTGTTAGACAATGGCGGCATGAGCTTTTTCTATTACCGATGCGACTGGATCCATCCGGAAAGTGGGGATCCCGTCATTATCTATTATGAGGTCGACGCCGACGGAGACGTACCGAGGCTTGTCGACGTGTTTGCCGACGGCCGGCGGGAATGCGTGTCCGTTGCCGATGTTTCCAGCCGGAATCGCGAGATGGCGGGCATCAGTAGTCTTGTCGAAGGCTCGTTCTACGACGGCGTTCGTAATGTCGTAGACGGCCTTTTCATCTGTGAGGGTCAGGAGCGCATAAGCTTGACGCTCACTAGCGCCGAAAAGTTCGAGACTGAATGGCTGGGGTCGACCGGAGGGCACTAAGCCCTCCGATGTCGACGGCAAAGCCAACCTCGGCTCCTGGCTCACCGGTGCCGGCGTCCCCCCGCTTCTATGAGATCGAACAGGCGCCCGCATCCTGCCGATGGGTGGTGCCGCTTGCGCAGGCGCCCTAACCTGCCGCCTGCTTGAGCCCCTTCAGCTTGGCCGGCATGTCGCCGCCATAGGCCCAATCGAGCAGCTCGACTGTGTGCAAAATCGGCATGCCGGTCCCTGTCGCGATCTGCGTGATGCAGCCAATATTGCCGGTCGCAATGATATCGGCCTTGGTCGCTTCGAGATTCCTGACCTTGCGCGCCTTCAGCTGGCCGGAGATTTCCGACTGCATGATGTTGTAGGTGCCGGCCGAGCCGCAGCACAGATGCCCCTCTGCCGGATCGCGAACGGCAAACCCGGCAGCCTTTAGCAGCAATTTCGGCGCCATGGTAATCTTCTGGCCGTGCTGCATCGAGCAGGCAGAATGATAGGCCACGGCGATGCCGCGCGGCATATGCGAAGGCAGATCGAGGCTCGCGAGATATTCGGTAATGTCCGTGGTGAGTGCCGAGATCCTTGCCGCCTTCTCCGCATAGGCCGGGTCGAGCCGCAGCATATGGCCGTAATCCTTGATCGTCGTGCCGCAGCCGGACGCCGTGACGATGATCGCATCGAGCCCGCTTCCTTCGATCTCGCGCATCCAGACATCGATATTGACGCGGGCGCTGGCCAGCGCCTGTTCCTCGCGACCCATATGGTGCACCAGCGAGCCGCAGCAAACTTCGCCTTCCGGCACCACCACTTCGACGCCGAGGCGGGTCAGAAGCCGGATGGTTGCCTCGTTGATGGCAGGATCTAGCACCGGTTGGGCGCAACCAGTCAGGATCGCCACCCGCCCGCGCCGCGCCGCCTGCGGCTGATGCCGCCCGGGTTTGGCGAAAGCTGGTGGCGCGACTATGGAGCGCGGCGCAAGATTGAGCATGGCAACGAAGGGAGTCATCGCCGGGATGCGCTTCAGCAAGCCCCCGAACGGTCGCCCAAAACGAGCAAGGTTGAGCGCTAGGCGGAAGCGACTGGGATAGGGGAGTACAGCAGCCAGCAGATTGCGCGTCAACCGATCCACCAGCGGCCGCTTGTAGGTCTCTTCGATATGGATGCGGGCGTGATCGACCAGATGCATATAGTCGACGCCCGAGGGACAGGTGGTCACGCAGGCAAGGCACGAGAGACAGCGGTCGATATGCGTCACCACTTCGGCATCGGCGGGCCTGCCGTTTTCCAGCATGTCCTTGATGAGATAGATGCGGCCGCGCGGGCTGTCGAGCTCGTTGCCGAGCGTCACATAGGTCGGACAAGTGGCAGTGCAGAAGCCACAATGCACACATTTGCGCAGGATCGCCTCGGATTCGGCGACATGTGGATCAGCAAGCTGAGCGGGGGTGAAGTTGGTTTGCATTTAGGTATATCTCCGTCCGGGCAAGACCCGGCCCCTTATCCGGCCTGTCGGCCACCATCTCCCGATGGGGAGATGGGCATAGGCGCACCTTCCGATATCCGTCGACTTCGATTGGACCGCAAGGTCACCACAAACGAGGACGTCCCCTCTCCCCGCGTGCGGGGAGAGGGTGAGGGTGAGGGGCAGTCGCAAAAAAGACGCCATCCGCATCACCCCATCTTCCCCGGATTGAAAATCCCCGCAGGATCGAACTTTTCCTTCACGCGCGCCGACAGCAGCGCAATCGCTTCCGCCTGCGGCTGAAAAGACGGCGTTTCCGCCCGGGCGGCCCGTGTTGCGCGCAGCAGCGTGGCATGGCCGCCGCCCAGAGCGTGGATAAAGCGGCGGACGAGATCGCCTTCAGGCTCTGCTTCCATGCGCATCCAGACGAGCCCACCCTGCCAATCATAATAGGCATCGACGCCCGCTTCGAGCCGCAGTGCCGCGACGAGCTGGTGACCAACACTGGGAGCGACCGACACGCGCCAGACTGGGCGCATCGTCCCGTCTGCATAGGGCTTCACATCGCGGATTTCGCGCCACAGCCGGTGACTTTCAGCCTCGGCAAGCCGCATCACCGGACCAAGGCGGCGCATGGCGGAGGCCAACTTCTCTGCCCTGACGGAGACAGACCCAGCGAGACCTTCGATGCGCAGGGCCGTCGCCCCTCCTTGCGGCAATTGGCCATCCAGAAACGTCCAGGCGACGGTCGGTGGAAGATGCGCCGCGCCGGACACATCGAGCGGCAACGCCATGACGGCCGCCATGGCGTTTGCCGCCTCGGCATCATTGAGGCCAGACACGATGATCGTCTCCTGCGTCTTCGGTCGCGGCGGCACACGGAAGGTGACCTCCGTCAGAAGACCGAGCGTGCCGTGCGAGCCAGCCATCAGCTTGACCAGATCGAGGCCCGTGACATTCTTCATCACCCGTCCGCCGGCCTTGACGATCTCGCCCTTACCATTGACAAAGCGGACGCCGAGCAGGCTGTCGCGTGCGGCTCCGCTTACGAACCGCCGCGGCCCGGAGACATTTGCGGCGAAGACGCCACCAATCGTCGGCTCGCCCTCGGTGTCCAGCAACGGCCGATGATCCATCGGTTCGAAGGCGATCATCTGACCGCTTTCGACCAGCGCCGCTTCGATGTCGGCAACCGGCGTTCCGGCCTGCGCTGTTATCACCATCTCACCCGGATTATAGGCGACGATTCCCGTAAGCTCACGCGAGCATAAAGTCGCCTCTGCGGCGACGGCATTGCCGAAACCAGCGCGGGTATTTCCGCCAACGACGGCTAGCGCTGCGCCGCGCGCCGCATGGTCGCGGATGATGGCTGCCGCCTCATTCTCGGTCTTCGGTTGATATTCTCTCATCCTGCGTTACGACCGTCCAGCGGGAAGACTTTGGAAGGGTTCAGGATCCAGGCCGGATCAAAGGCAGCGCGCACCGACATCATCTGAGCAAGATCGACTTCCGAAAATTGGTGCCGCATCAGGTCGCGCTTCTCGATGCCGACGCCATGCTCCCCCGTCAGGCAGCCGCCGGCATCGACACAGAGCCGGAGAATGTCGTTGCCCGCCGCTTCCGCCTTGGCAGCATCTTCGGGATCATTGGCGTTGAACAGGATCAACGGATGCATGTTGCCATCGCCGGCATGAAAGACATTGGCGACGCGCAGGCCGTAACGGTCGACGATTTCAGAGGTCTTTTTCAGGACATAAGAGAGCTGGCTGAGCGGCACCGTACCGTCCATACAGATATAGTCGGCGATGCGGCCGGTGGCGCCGAATGCGGACTTGCGCCCTTTCCAGATTAGCGCCGCCTCGGTCGCCGATTGACACTCGCGCACAGTCTTCACGTTGTGGGTGCGAGCGATCTCGACAATGCTTTTCAGCATGTCGTCCATCTCCGCTTCCGACCCCTCGACCTCGATGATCAGCAGCGCCCCGACATCCAGGGGATAGCCGGCCTGGGCGAAAGCCTCGCAGATTTCGATCGCCGGCTTGTCCATGAACTCGATGGCGACCGGAATGATGCCGGCGGCAATGACATCGGCAACACAGGCGCCTGCCTGCTCCGAGGCATCGAAGCCGAACAGGACCGGCCTGGCGCCTTCCGGCTTGGCTATCAGCCGTACCGTTGCTTCGGTGATGACGCCAAGCTGGCCCTCCGAGCCGCAGACAAGTCCAAGCAAGTCGTAACCCGCCGCATCCAGCGCCTTGCCGCCCAAGTCGATCACCGAGCCGTCGGTCAGCACCAGTTTGACGCCGAGCAAATTGTTGGTGGTGACGCCGTATCTGAGGCAGTGCGCGCCGCCGGAATTCATCCCGATATTGCCGCCGATCGTGCAGGCGAGCTGAGAGCTCGGGTCAGGTGCATAGAAGAAACCATCCGCGGAGACGCTTTCGGAAATATGCAGATTGGTAACGCCGGCCTGCACCGTCGCTGTGCGGTTGGCGAGATCGATGTCGAGAATGCGGTTCATCTTGGAAAGGCCGACCACGACGGCGTCTTCCTGCGGAATTGCGCCGCCGGAGAGCGAAGTGCCGGCGCCACGCGGCACGACGGGAATGCCATAGCGATGACAATATTTCATCACGGCGGCGACCTCGGCCGTCGAACGCGGCAGAGCGACGGCGAGCGGCATGCGGCGATAGGAAATGAATGCGTCCGTTTCGAAGGGCACGAGCTCGCGCGGTTCATGGACCAGACATTCCGGAGGCAGGAGATCAGCAAGGTCTGCAACGATCTCGCGACGGCGGGCAAGGACATCGGCTCGCGGCGCCAGAAATGAAATGGCCTCGGCCATAGTGTTTTCCTCCTGAACCCAAATATGGGCTCCCCCTCCTTTTAACGCCATATCACGGCTACCACTTTCCCGTAATTGGCGTAAATGATAGGCATTTATGCCAAAAGAGGAACAAATAAAGCGCCATGACCAATCTAGGAGATCTAGAGATTTTCGCCAGTGTCGTCACGACCGGCAGCATGTCGCTTGCTGGCCGCGCACTCGGCTTTTCGCCGGCGGTCATTTCCAAGCGAATCAAACGCTTGGAGGATCGGCTGGGCACAAGGCTTTTGCAGCGCACGACACGGCAGATTTCGCTGACCGAGGCAGGACAGGGCTTCTACGACCGGGTACTCTCCATCCTCGCCGGACTGGAGGAAGCAGAGGCCTACATTGCCGGCCGCTCGGCCCAGATGCAGGGCACGCTGAAGATTTCAGCCCCCACCTCGTTCGGCCGACTGCATATCGCCCCACATCTGAAGGCTTTCATGCAGGCGCATCCGGACCTGGCAATCAATCTGGTGCTGACCGACGAGTTCATCGATATTGTCGGCGGCGGCTATGATCTCGCGATCCGTATTGCAGAGCTCACCGATTCAAGCCTCGTGGCCAGGCGACTGGCGCTGGTGCGCCGCGTGCTCTGCGCCTCACCCGCCTATATCGCCGCCAATGGCATGCCGGAGGACATCGATGATTTGCGCCGCCACACCTGTCTGCCGCCGCACAATAACGATCCCTGGCGGCTGGATGGACCGAAGGGCGCGCTGATTTTTCGGCCAGAAGGCAGGCTGATCACCAATTCCAGCGAAGTGGTTCGCGAAGCCGTCATTGCCGGCCTTGGCATCGCGCTGCGCTCCACATGGGATATCGGTCCCGAACTCAAGGACGGCCACCTGGTGCAGGTGCTGCCGGCCTATGAGGGCTCGCACAGCGTCACGCTCTCGGCGGTCTACCCCAGCCGCCAATTCCTGCCGGCGAAGGTGCGCGTATTTATCGATTTCCTGGCGGAACTTTATGGGCCGGTCCCCTATTGGGAGCGATAGACGGCCACTACCTCCTTGGGAGAGCGTCATCATGCCCGCTTTTGAAACCATCCGCTCCGATCTATTCGCGGCCTGGAATACACGCTTCACGATTATTCTTGGCGACATCACCAAGCTCGACGTCGACGCCATCGTCAACGCGGCAAACAGCAGCCTCTTGGGCGGCGGCGGGGTGGATGGCGCCATCCATCGCGCCGCCGGACCGGAATTGCTGGCAGAATGCCGGACATTGAACGGCTGCAAGACCGGACAGGCCAAGATCACCAGCGGATACCGCCTGTCGGCAAAGCATGTGATCCATACCGTCGGTCCCGTCTGGAATGGCGGAGGGCGTGGCGAAGACGATTTGCTCGCAAGCTGCTATCGCAACAGCCTCGGCCTTGCCAAGGATCACGGCCTCAAAACCATCGCCTTTCCGGCCATTTCTACCGGCGTCTACCGTTTCCCCACCGAGCCCGCCGCGACGATCGCGACGCGCACCGCCGTCGCCGGGAGCATCGGCGGCAATTTCGACGAAATAATCTTCTGCTGTTTTGGCGACGAGATGGCGGCACTTTACGATCGGGTGCTGCCGAAGGCGCTAGCGAATGCTTAGTCAGTTTGCCAAGCGTTCGATGACGAGATCCAGCAGTGCGCGCAGCCGTGCCAGCCGTTTGAGATCGCGGTGATAGCCGACACAGGTATCGCGACCAGGTGGAGCTTCGCCAATATCCACCCGTTCGATGCCGGCGACCGCGTCGCCGAGAGGGCGAGGCAAGACAGCGAGACCGGCACCGCGGGCGCAAAGCGTAGCCTGCACCTCCCTGTTGTTGCTTCGTATCGCCACTTCGGCCTTCGGAAGCACGCGCTTCAGCCAGGCGACATCGGGCATGCCGCCGAAGGTCTGGCAGGCGGGTCAGAAAGTGCTGGTGCTTGGCGGCGCAGGCGGCGTCGGCCATGTCGCCGTGCAGATCGCCAAAGCCTTCGGCGCGAATGTCTATGCCGTCGATGGCGCCGCCAAGGCAGACTACATCCGCAGCATCGGGGCGACGGCGATCGATTGTCGCGCTCAGACCGTCGAAGACTACGTGGCAACCCATACCGGCGGCCGAGGCTTCGATCTTGTCTACGACACCATCGGCGGCACGAACCTCGACGCCGCCTTTCGAGCGGTCCGCCGCTTCGGCCATGTGGTCAGTGCCCTTGGCTGGGGAACGCATGTATTGGCACCGCTATCCTTCAAGGCCGCCAGCTACTCCGGCGTCTTCACGCTGCTGCTGCTACTCACCGGCGAGGGCCGGGATCATCATGGCGAGATCATGCGTGAAGCATCGAAACTGGTCGAGGCCGGCGAGCTCGTGCCCAGGCTTGATCCCCGTCGTTTCACGCTCGCCGATGTCGACAAGGCGCATGCCTTGATCGAGAACCGCCAGGCGCAGGGCAAGATCGTGGTCGAGATCGCGTGAGCGGCGTTATCGTGCCAACTCGAGATAGGCCGACGCCACCATGGCGTCGATATCCGCCGGAACGGGAACGATACAGGCGTCCTTGCCAAGACCACCCTTTGCCACGCGCTCCAAGCAGCGGGCTTGCAGCGCAAAGCCGAGATCCATGGATTCGACGGTATTGCCGAGGGGGCGCGGGCCGGCGAGATTGGTCATATGGCCAGCGCCGAGGATGTGGAAAGTGCGACCGTCCCGCATGCGGATGGTCTCGATATGCTCGGCCTCGTAGCGATCGACGCCGGCAACATCCGGGCTGTTGCGGAAGGCCTCGACATCGATCTCGTGCGGGAAGTGACCGCCGTTCATCAGGATCGCACCATCCTTGATCAGCGGCAGGTCGGCCGCGGTGACGACAGCGGGACAGCCGGTAACGGTGATGAGGATATCGGCGGATCGGATTGCCTCGGCGCGCAACGGCGTGACGAAGCCGTCCAGATGCGCCTCCAGCGTCGTCACCGGATCGATATCGACGGCGCTGACCGTGGAAAAGGCGTTGCGGAAACAGGCCGCCGTGCCCTTGCCGCAGGCGCCGTAACCGAAAACGGTGACGCGCTTGCCGTTGGTCGACCGGTTGGTGAAGCGCAGATAGCTTTCGAAGAGGCTCTGGCCGACCGCGTGCTTGTTTTCGGCGAACTGTTTGATCGGGCTATCATTGATGACGAGGATCGGCATGGCCAGCTTGTCGCGCATTGGCAGCAACCGGGTGCGGCCGGATGTCGTCTCCTCGGTGCCTCCCAAAATATTTGCATAGGGTCGCTCGGCAATGCGGGCGAAGAGATCGCCGCCATTGTCGAGCAGCAGATCTGGCTTTTTCGCCAGAATGGCGTCAAGGCTGGCGCCGTGCTCGGCGGCATCGGTGGTCTGCATGGCAACAACGGTGATGCCCTGCGCACGTAAATAATCGACGGTTTCCGGCTGGGTGCTGTTGAGATTGCCGGTGCAGACGAGGCCTGCGCCGCCGGCCCGCAGCGTCATCAGCAAGGCCACCGTCTTGGGTTCAAGATGGATACCGGTTCCGATTGTCAGGCCGGCAAATGGTCGGGTCCGGCTGAATTCCGCCGCCGTGGTCGCAAGCAGCCGGCAGTTCCGGGCAACCCAATCGATGCGGGAAAGAGAGGAAGGCTGATCCATAAATGCTCCTGGCTGCGGTCTGTTGTTGCCTTGGTCTCCCACGGGCAATGGCGGGCTGTCTATGGACATTGGATTGAGCGATAGGGCAGAAAAAGTGCCATATCCTATCAGCGGTGTTTTTTGAGTTCCTCAGTATTGCCAGACTGCCCCTCCCCGACCAGCCACTCCGCCAATCTCGCAAAAGCCGCGTCTTTGGCATCGCCGCTGCGGATGCCGAGGCTGTATCCGGCAGGTCTTCGGATGAAGCCAAAGGGTGCCGCCAGCGCGCCGCGATCGATGTCTTCGCCGATCGCCGTGCGGGGTGCGATGGCAATGCCGATGCCAGAGCGGGCGGCGCCGATCGACAAAAGAAGATCTTCAAATTCACGATTGCGGGCGAAACGGATGGGCGCATGGCCGCTCTCGGCGAACCAATCATCCCAAAGACGAGGCGCGGAACGGCTGGAGAGAGCGACAGCGCCGGCAAGAGCCTCGACGCCGGCCGAAAGGTCGAGGCGGGCGGCAAGGTCAGGCGCTGCCACCGGGCCGAATTCGTCTTCCATGAAGCGAATGGCGGTGATGTCAGACGCCGGCCGATATTCGCCGCCCATGATTACGGCGTCGAGATCGGGATGGCGCGCCAGCGGTTCGACTGTTGCCATGGGAATGATGTCGACATCGACCTCCGGAAGTGCAGCCTGCAGTTCGGCGACGCGCGGCATCAGCCACCAGACGGCAAAAGCCGAGGGCACGCCGAGGCGAAGCGTCCGGCGCTCACCGGCTACAACGACAGCCGAAGCTCGCGCCAGGATGCCGAAGGCGATACCGACGGAGTCGGCAAAGGTCCTGCCCTTCTCGGTCAGCACCAGCCGGCGGCCATCGCGCTGGAACAAAGCAATGCCGAAAAAGGTTTCCAAGACGGCAAGTTGCTGGCGTATAGCACCACGCACCACACCGAGTTCGTCAGCTGCTTTCAAGATGCTACCACAACGAGCAACAGCGTCGAAAGCGCGCAAGGCGTTCATCGGCGGAAGACGTCGCGGCGGAGAGCGTTCAGACATAACGGAGATTTAGCTTATTTGCCGGCATGATAGGAAGAGCTAAGCAGTGACTACGCCATCTGCGGCATAGGAATAGCATTCAATGTCGCTTTCAGCATAGTCACTGACGAATATCGGAGGCCGACTCCTCATGTTTTTATTTATTGAGGCCTCAACAAAAGTGTGGGGAAATACCATATAAGGCCATATGGAATGCACTTTTTTTCCATGTAATGGTATTATACCACTGATTCTAAAATCAAACTTCTAAAGGTGCCCCCACAATTGGCCATTCTCACCCGTATCGCAAATGATGTGCAGCTGATGTTTCGGCGCCCGCCGCGACAGCAATATGCTGCGCTCTGTTATCGGGTGAAGAAGAAAACGGGTGAGCTGGAAGTGCTGCTGCTGACTAGCCGCGACACCGGTCGTTGGGTCATTCCCAAGGGCTGGCCGATGCCGGGCAAGCTGTCGCATGAAGTGGCGGCCCGTGAGGCCCTTGAGGAAGCCGGCGTGCGCGGCACGGTGGAAACCGAGCCATTGGGCGCATTCAACTATCCCAAGGTTCTGAAGGACGGCATCCAGGTGCCCTGCCGTGTGCAGGTCTATGCGCTGGACGTCAGCGACCTCGCTAAGAATTTCAAGGAAAAGGGCGAGCGTTCGATCGAGTGGGTCTCCTGCGCCGAAGCGGTCAAGCGCGTCCGTGAACCGGAATTGCGTGACCTCATCCTCGCCTTCGAGCAGCGGATGACGGCAAAACCCGCCGTGGTAGTGGCCGAGTAAGCCGCAACATAGTCCCAACAAATTACGCCGGTATAACTGCCAAACATTGCGTGGGCTGCCAGGCGGCGAAAGTCCATACATTTCGACTTAGAGAATGGCATGTTCGACGATCGATCGGCGACACCGACAAAACGCACACTGGACAAGGATCTCGACAAGGTCACCTATGTCGAGGATGCGGCTTACCATGTCACGAAGCAGTTGATCGCCCCGAGTATCGGCCTGATCTTCCTTGGCCTTGCCATGAGTTTTGCCGGGATCCATGTGCTGAACCAGCCGGGCGCAACGCTGGTCATTGCGGCCGTGGCGCTTGCAGGCTATATGGCCATGAATATCGGCGCCAAGGACGTTGCCAACAATGTCGGCGCGGCGGTGGGCGCGCGCGCCATTACCATGACACAGGCTCTGGTCATGGCGGCAATCTTCGAAATTCTGGGCGCCACGATCGCGGGCGGACCGGTCATCAAGACCATCTCCTCGCACATTATTGATACCGACCGTATCTTCACCAGCGGCAAGATCGCCTGGCTGATGATGGCAGCGCTTTTGGCAGCGGCACTCTGGATCAATTTCGCCACCTGGATGAAAGCGCCGATTTCGACGACGCATGCGATCGTCGGCGCCGTCGTCGGCGCAGGCGCCGCCGCCGTCGGGCCAAAGATGGTCAATTGGAGCGTGATGGCGGCCATCTCGGCCGGCTGGGTCGTTACGCCGCTTCTCGGCGGTGCGATCGCAGCCGGCATTCTGTTTTTTATCGAGACCTTCATCGTCTATCGCGACGACAAGATCGCGGCCGCCAGATATTGGATCCCTATCCTGATCGGCCTAATGGCCGGTGCCTTCACCGCCTATCTAGTCCTGCAGCTCAGGCCCGGCGACACGGTCGCAGGATTCTCGACCATGGCGATCGGTGTAGGCGTCGGCTTGGTGACCTGGTTCGGTGCAAGACCGTTGGTAGCGGCACAGTCCGTCGGTTGCGAAAACAAGAATAGCTCGCTGCGGAAGCTCTTCCGGCTGCCGCTGATCTGTTCGGCGGCGCTGATGTCCTTTGCGCATGGAGCCAACGATGTCTCCAACGCTGTTGGCCCGCTGGCCGCGATCGTGCGCAGCGTCGTCCCAGGTGGCAGCCTCGATGTCATTGGAGGCGCGGCCACATCTACCGCACCCTATTGGGTAGTATTGATCGGCGGCTGCGGCATCTCCGTCGGCGTGCTGCTTTACGGTCCGCGTTTGATCCGCCTCGTTGGCGAGCAGATCACCAAGCTCAACCCGATGCGCGCCTATTGCGTGGCGCTGTCGGCGGCTCTCACCGTCATCGTCGCCTCCTGGTTCGGCCTGCCCGTCAGCTCCACCCATATCGCTATCGGTGCGGTCTTCGGCGTAGGCTTCTTTCGTGAATGGTCCACCAGCCACTCGACGCGCCGCATTGCCTGTATGCGCAGGAAGGCCGATGCCTCTGGGTTCGAATGGAGCGAGCTGGAAGAAGCCCGCGAGCATAATCCTGACGAAATCCATCGCCGACGTCTCGTGCGCCGCTCGCATTTCATGACCATCATCGCTGCCTGGTCCATCACCGTCCCGGTGTCGGCCATGCTTGCAGCCGCGGTATATTGGGCTATGGTCGCGCTCTTCATTTAAGGGATTACCCATGCGCGCCAATTTCCGCATGCAGCGGCTGTTCGTGGTTTCGGATATCAGGGCAAATGCCGGCATCGAGGCTGATCGGGACCAATTCAACTATCTCGCCAACGTGTTGCGCATGGAGGACGGCGCCGAGCTGTTGATCTTCAACGGCCGCGACGGCGAATGGAAGGCCCGCGTCTCTTTTCCCTCGCGCAAGCATATCCTGCTGACGCCTGTCGAAGAGACACGAGCGCAGCCCGCCCCATCCGACTTGCACTATCTCTTTGCACCACTGAAGGTCGGGCGGCTCGACTATCTCGTGCAGAAGGCGGTGGAGATGGGCGCTGGGCTGCTACAGCCGGTGATGACGCAGCACGTGCAGGGCAAGATCACCAATCTCGATAAGCTCAAGGCCAACGTAATCGAAGCGGCGGAGCAATGCGGCATTCTCGGTGTTCCCGACGTGGCCGAGCCGGTAAAGCTTGCCGATCTCTTGACGCGCTGGCCGAAAGAGCGCCGCATCATCTATTGCGACGAAGGCGATGCTGGACAGAACCCGCTGCCGCTTCTGGCAGAGGTCAAGGAGAAACATCTGGCGCTGCTGGTCGGCCCGGAGGGCGGATTTTCGGAAGAGGAGCGCATGCTGCTGCGAGGCCTTGATTTCGTCACGGCCATTCCGCTCGGTCCGCGCATTCTGCGCGCCGATACGGCAGCCGTGGCGGCCATGGCGGTGATCCAAGCGGCGATCGGGGACTGGAACTAGCTTCCTGCGTCCGACAATGGTTGTTCAGCCCGCCAATGCGAGCGCGGTCGTGATGATAAGCGTGCTTGCCAGCGAAATGTTTACGATACGCGAAATGGTCGGGTTCTGAAGGAAACGGGACAGCGAGGTCCCGACCAGAAGCCAGCACAGGTGAATGATCACGATCATCATGCTCAGCAGCACGATCTTACTCACAGCATCCAGCGCGCCCCGGTCCTTGAAAAGGCTGACCCCGGCAAAGACGGCGGCGATCGCCAGATAAGCCTTGGGATTGGCGACCGCCAGCAGAAAACCGCCAGCGAAAGCAGGCGTGGCGGCCTGGTCGCTGCGGCCGGCGAGCGGCGGAGCAGTGGCAATTCTATAGGACAGATAGAAGATGTAGACGGCGGAGACGACGGTAAGCGCCAAGGCGCCATGCGGCACCGACAGTAAAATCGCGAAGACTCCCGCCGCGACGGCCAACAGCACGACAATCGTGCCTGCGATCAGACCGAAGACGTAGCCGATCGACCGGCGGAAACCATAGACGGCGCCAACCGCCGTAGCGCTGATGGTGGACGGACCCGGGCTGCCCATGATCACAAGAGAAGCGAGAAGCAGCGTCAGGATCGGATAAAGTTCAGTTTTCTCGAACATCGATATGCCCTCCCGTCGTCAAGGGAAGGGAAGGCTATTTCGAACGTTGGTTGGGAGTCTTGAACGCTTGTGCAAGCGCGCCGGTATCAGCTTCTGTCACACCGCGACCTCCAGACACAAAATGCTATTTTTTTGAACGGCTCTTGAAAGAAATTCACTTGCACCGTACCTCAATCCGCGTCAATCACCCTCCCCATTGGCCTGCGGCTTGCGCTGGCTCCCTTCCGAGATCAAGGTAATACCATGGCGCGCGACACCACCGACCAGACTCCGCTCTCTTCGGTCTCGGACATGACGGCCTATCTGGCCGCCGGGAGCAAGTCGAAGGAGCAATTCCGTATCGGCACGGAACACGAAAAATTCGTGTTTTTCCGCGCCGACAACAGTCCTGTGCCCTATTTCGGCGACGCCAGTATTTCAGCGCTCTTGCGGGGCCTGCAGAAAAAGAGCGGCTGGGATCCCATCATGGACGGCGACAACATCATCGGTCTGGGCGAGCCGACCGGCATGGGCGCAATCTCGATCGAGCCCGGCGGTCAGTTCGAACTTTCAGGTGCACCGCTCGAAAACCTTCACCAGACCTGCAAAGAATCGAACAATCATCTGGCGACATTGCGCGAAATCGCAGAGCCCATGGGCATACGCTTCCTCGGCATTGGCGGCAGCCCGAAATGGACGTTGGCTGAAACGCCGCGCATGCCGAAGTCCCGCTACGAGATCATGACCCGCTACATGCCGAAGGTCGGCACCAAGGGTCTCGATATGATGTATCGCACCTGCACGATCCAGGTAAACCTCGACTTCGCGTCGGAAGAGGACATGCGCCGCAAGATGCGGGTGTCAATGAAGCTGCAATCGCTGGCGACCGCGCTGTTTGCTTCCTCACCCTTTAGCGAAGGCAAGCCGAACGGACTTTCCTCCTGGCGCGGCGACATCTGGCGCGACACCGACAACCGCCGCAGCGGCCTGCTCGACTTCACCTTCGGCGACGACTTCGGCTTTCATGACTATGTCGAATGGGCGCTGGACGTTCCAATGTATTTTGTCGTCCGCGATGGACGCTATCACGATTGCACCCATGTCACCTTCCGCCAGTTCATGAACGGCGCGCTGAGGGGCGAGATCGCCGCTTGGGAGCCGACGATGGGTGACTGGACGAACCATCTTTCCACCCTCTTCCCGGACGTGCGCCTCAAGCGCTTCCTGGAAATGCGCGGCGCCGACGGCGGTCCTTGGCGCCGTATCTGTGCATTGCCGGCCTTCTGGGTCGGCCTGCTTTATGACGACGAGGCGCTGACGAGTGCCGACGAGCTCACCAAGGACTGGACTTTCGAAGAGGTCAATGCTCTGCGCGATGTCGTGCCGGTGCAGGGCTTGAAAGCCGGTATCAAGGGCCATGGCCTGTTCGATGTGGCGCGCGAGGTCATCGGCATTTCCCGCACCGGCTTGAAGAACCGTGCCCGACTGAACGGCGACGGCCTGGACGAAAGCGTCTTCCTGGCGCCGCTCGATGAAGTTCTCGCCAAGAAGGGCACGCTCGCCGACGATCTGCTGATGCTCTATCACGGCCGCTGGAACCAATCGGTCGAGCCGGTCTTCGAGGAATATCAATACTGACAGCCGGATTCGGCCTGGATTGTTGCGGCGCACACCGACAGAAACCGGTATGCGCCATCTTTTTTCCCGCTATACTACTGGGATTGCATGCCTTCTGATTCTGAAGCGGCATGATTGCGGGGAAAGGGACTTCGATGCTGCCACTCTTCGACATGATGATGCAGGCACAGAACGGCGCCGCCACCGAGGCCATGGCTAAGCAGTTCAACCTCGCGCAGGAACAGGCGACAAAAGCCATGGCGGCGCTTATGCCCGCCTTTTCTTCGGGGTTCAAACGCAGCGCGACGAACCCCTATAATTTTATGAGCGTGATGCAGGACATCACCTCCGGCAGCTATGCCAAATATTTCGAGGATATGAGCAAGGCCTTCACGCCGGAGGGCATTGCGGACGGCAATAACGTCTTGGCACGGCTGTTCGGCTCCAAGGAAGTATCTCGCGCCATTGCCGCGCAGGCCGCGCAGATGACCGGCATCGGCCAGGAGATTTACAAGCGCATGCTGCCCGTCATGGCCAACACGCTGATGGGCGGCCTGTTCAAGGAAACCAGCGGCCAGATGCCGCAGATGACCAATCCCTTCCTCAACACGTCCATGGGTGAGATGATGCAGAACTGGCTGCAGACCATCGGCTTTGCGCCAAAGCAGCAGCCGACACCGCAGGCAAGCATCTTTGACAACCCCTTCACCCAAGCGATGGAGCTGATGTTCGGCGCCCAAGCTGTCGAGCACGAAAAGCCGGCCGCGGCCGGCAACCCTTTCCTCGACAATCCTTTCGCCAAGGCATTTCAGGACATGATGCGCAACTTCCCGATGCCCGCGGAGCCGCCGAAGGAAGAACCAAAGGCCAAGCCCGCCATCCCTGGCGTCGACATGGCGGCCTATACCGAGATGTTCAACGCCATGTTCGACAGCGGCCTGGAAGTGCAAAAGACCTATCAGAAGAACATGGAAGCGATTTTCGACAGCTACATGCAGACGGAAAGCAAGCCCGCGCCGAAACAGAAGTAGAGCGCGGCGCTTGATGCTCTCGATGCGGCAGGCGGCGGCGTCCCAATCGCCACCGCGTGTCGATGTCTGTGGCTACTGCGCCGTCACGGGCTGAAGCGCCGGGATGATTGTGACCGGCGGCGGGTTCCATTTGCCGGTGAGAGCTTCCGCTTTCGGGCCATAGAGACTTGTCGTCAGATTGAACGGTCCTGCCGGCGCAGGTAGCCGGTTGGCTTCCTGTTGCTTTCCCGGGTTGGTATTCCGAAGGTAGAGGTCGAGCGAGCCGTCAGGGTTGTATTGAAAAGGCATCGAGCTGCTTACAGCGAAACGGTTCAAGTCATTGGCGACCTGAAATCCATCGGAGTCGTAAAGGGTGATCGGACCAGAATGCATTGACGGGCGGCAGAGCAACTTTTTCGAAGTGGATCGTGTAACGGTTCGCGCCCGTCAGTGGATCGCGGTATTCGCAAGTCCCGGGAGCGCAGGTTTTCAGGCAAGCATTTCGTTCTACGGTCGATGTCCCCACGACCGCAAACTCGGGTCGCGGCCCTCGGGCTGTCATCCGCCACATGAACCATCGGTTGAAATAGTAATGACTAATAAAATGATCTATCAATCTCCTTTTGGGCAGGCTTGGTCTGACTTGGCTCAGAACTACACTCGCTTGCTCGCCCCAAACGATGATCGCGCTGCATTGACGTGGTGCAAAATTCTGTCTATCTCTAGCTGCATGAATATCGCAATTGCTCTCGTAGTGGTGATAGCGCGCATGGGCGGGATGGCATAGCTGTCCGGCGAAAGCACCCATGCGCGGTAAGCAGGCTCCTGACGGGGCCTTTTTTTATGCCAGGATTTCGGGCTGCGCCTCGTCGGACTTTCACAAAATCCCACTGACAAAACGGACGAGACCATGACCAGCGATAACCCCATTCATACGTCGCACACGCAAATCACCAAAAAAGCAGCCGCAGCTTCGAGGAGCGCGCCACCCCGACTAACAACCCTCATCTTGCTGTCGGCACTGTCCGTGCTGCCAGTGAACATGATCCTGCCGTCGCTGCCAAAGATTGCCGGTACTTTCCACGCCGATTACGCGCTCGTCAACCTTACGGTTGCCGGCTATACAATCGTTACCGCCCTGATAGAAGTCGTCGCTGGTACACTATCGGATCGTTATGGGCGTAGGCCGGTCGCATTGATCGCTGTCTCCATTTTCATCGTCGCGTCGGTTGGCTGCGCGTTTGCCGCCAATATCGACGTTTTCCTCGTCTTTCGAGCGATGCAAGCGTCGATCGGTGCCTGTTTTTCCGTGGCCCTCGTCGTTGTCACGGAAACATCAGGCGAAGGCGGAGCGGCAAGCAGAATTGGCTACGCCTCCATGGGATGGGCGATTGCCCCCATGGTCGGCCCCCTGTTTGGGGGATTGTTGGATGGTCTATTCGGATGGCGGGCGGTGTTCATTGTCATGGCTATCCTTGGTACGGCTGTCCTCGTTTTGTGCGTGCGCGAACTGTGGGAAACCGCGCCGCGCGCATCGAGACCGGTTGCGAACTACTTCATCTCCTATGCGCGACTCCTTAGCTCGGCGCGATTCTGGGCCTATACGTTGTGCATGGCCTGCTCCATGGGAACGCTTTATATCTTCCTGGGAGGTGCGCCTTTGGCATTTGCCCAGTCGCTCGGCGGATCAAGTGCGACACTGGGCTTCTACATGGGACTGGTACCCGCCGGCTTCATCCTGGGTAGCTATCTGGCTGGTCGCTATACCTCGCGAAATGCGCTGAGCACCATCCTCATCCTCGCGCGCATTTTCACATGCACGGGGCTCTTGGTTGGACTGGCTCTCTCGATGTCGGGCACCGCTCTCGTTCTTGCATTCTTTGGACCCTGCATGTTCATCGGCATTGGTAATGGGCTGACCATGCCTGCCGCCAATACGGGCGTGCTGTCGGTGCGCCCCGATCTTGCCGGCACCGCTGCGGGCCTGTCTGCTGCAATGAGACTCGCTGGAGGAGCGCTCATAGGCGCGATCGCCGGTCTGTTTCTTGCTCGGTCAAATACAACTTATGCGCTATTAATCATGATGCTCGCGTCGGCTTCGCTCGCATTGTTTGCGGCATGTTGCGTAGCTTTTCTCGATCGACGTGCTTGTGAGCCGGTTTCCTAGCGGACGGCCGCTTTCCATCAACTCTGACATCGGGGTTTGTCGCGCAATTCCCAGATATGGCGGCCGGCCGCAGCGCGGAATATCGCTGCGTCCGGTCGCGGACCACTCAGACCGGCCGTGTCCGGCTATCGGATCCGCAGGAGCCGGTCTGGCTCATCGACTCGTGGCCGCGTCTTGGTTGCGAAACGCCGCCTCCCCAGCATCCGACACCTCAACCCACTTCTTATCGGGTACGGCGTCTGCGGCGTAGCTATCGTGCCAGTTCCACCACTTGTAGGTCGGGGTCTGAGGATAGCCCTCGGGCGATTCCTCCCAGAGCTCCTGCCGGCCCAGCGGCGTAATGTCGAGGTAGTTCCAGGTACCACCCATCTGCTCGTCGCCGCGGTTGTTGATGAAGTAGGTGCGGAACACGCGGTCGCCGTCGCGGTAGAACACGTTGGTGCCGTGCCACTCGTCCACATCGAAGTCGGCGTCGAAGCTGTCCGTGATAGTGAACCAGGGTATACCTTCCCAGCCCATCTTAGCCTTCAGCCGCACGATGTCCGCTCGAGGTGCACGCGAGACGAAAACGAGGGTGGTGTCACGGGCATTAAGGTGGGCGAGATGAGCGACCTGGTCAGCCACCATGGAACAGCCCCGGCAGGCATGGTCGGGCCAGCCGAATACGCCCGGCTCGAAGAAGGCGCGGTAGACGATAAGCTGACGCCGACCTTCGAAGAGGTCGAGCAGACTGACCTTACCCGCGGGCCCCTCGAACGCATAGGTCTTCTCCACCGCCATCCATGGCATTCGCCGGCGCTCGGCGGCCAAAGCGTCACGGGCGCGGGTCTGGGCCTTTTCCTTCACGAGTAACCCCCGCCGGGCCGCTTCCCACGCTTGCGCCGACACGACCGGTGGTGTGTGCATGGCAGGCCGTCCGTCTTTCCGTCCGTTCTCGGTTGATATAGTCATGGCTTTGAAACCTCCTATTTTGGGCGAATATTCGCGCCTCGTCACCGAAGCGCGGTTCCAATGGCTGCGCATTGCTCGCTATTGGTCATGAAATAGTCTGGCATCGGGAGTCGAACAGGTGGGAGTAACAAGTGTGGCGGCATTCCGCCGGGAGGTGGTGGTTACGGCCAAAAACCGGAGCCGAAAATCAGTTGCTACCAACAGCTTGTTTTACTTATTCCGTAGCCTCGATAGCCTGCCGCGGAGACAATTCGAGCCGGCCGGTTATCTTGATACCCTCCAAAAACACCTCATCGTGACTAACAACCAGGAGCGCGCCGTCATATGCGCGCAAGCCCGCCTCGACTACGGCGATCGAATCGATATCGAGATGATTTGTCGGCTCGTCGAGGATCAGGAGCGACGGTGGCGTCGATCCGCCCAGGACGCAGGCGAGACCGGCGCGCAGCAACTGCCCGCCACTTAGCGTGGACACGATCTGAAGCGCCGCGTCGGCCCTGAACATGAACCGGGCAAGCGCTGCCCGGCAGGCATTTTCATCCGCCAGCGGGTTCATCCGCCGGAAATTGTCGCGGATCGAGAGCGACGGATCGAGAAGACTTACCTGTTGGTCGAGAATGGAAACCGCGGTCATGATGCGGATAGTCCCGGCCCACGGCTGCAACACTCCGGAGATAAGCGCCAGGAGCGTCGTCTTGCCCGAACCGTTCGGCCCGGCAAGGGCAATGCGCTCCGGCCCAATGATCTCAAAAGAGAGATCGCTGATGATCGGCTGGCCGGGATGATAGCCAGCCGTCGCGCTGTCGATCTTCAGAACGACCTTGTTCGCCGGCAGTCCGGTCGACGGAAGCTTGACCGACAGAGGCTGGAGGATTTCGATGCGCCCGCGGGCGGCGGCGGCGTCTTCAAGCGCCTGCGTGCGCCGACGTTCGGCAAGGCGGGTATTTTCGCCCCCCGTCATTTCGCTCCGCTCCTTCAGCCCGCCTAGCATGATGCGCGGTGTGCCGCCCTTGGCGGCATTCCTCTTGCCGGTGCCATCGCGTCGCGCTTGCCGTTCCACCGTTGCCTGTGCACGGCGGGCAACCTCGACAACGCGCTTTTCGGCATCGGCGAGATCGTGTTCGGCGGCCGCAAGTTCGAGGGCCTTGCGCTCGCGATACTGGCTCCAGTTGCCGCCATAGCGCGTGGCACCGAGCGAGGTCAGTTCGACGATGGCATCCACAGTGTCGAGCAATTCCCGGTCGTGGCTGACGACGATTGCGCCGGCCCGCCAGTTCGCAAGCAACTCGATCACGGCTTCGCGGCCCTCGCGATCCAGATTGTTCGTCGGCTCGTCCAGAACGAGAAAATCTGGTTCGGCGAAGATCAGTGCGGCAAGGCCGGCGCGCGTGCGCTGTCCGCCAGATAGCGCGGCGAGAAGTGTGCCGGGCGCTGCATCGAGCCCGGCACGATCGAGAGCGGAAGCGATACGCGTTTCCAGTGTCCAGTCCGCTGAAGCAAGTTCCTCGGCTGTTGCCTCACCCGCCTCGGCCCGACGGAGAGTAGCCAGCGCTCCGCTCGCCTGGAACAGATCAGCGACAGTTTCGTCCGGCTCCACTCGAACGCTTTGGCGCAGAATGCCGAGACTGCCGCCGAAAGATACCGCCCCGGACCGAGGCTGCAGCTCACCGGCAATGAGTTTGAGAAGGGTGGTCTTGCCAACACCGTTGCGGCCGACGAAGCCGGTGCGCTCGGCGCCGAAAGTCAGATCAAGATTTGAGAAAAGCGATCGGCCGTCAGGCGTGGACCACGAGAGATTGGACAGGATGATGGATGCAAGCATAGATATGGTATTCCCCGGTTACAAAGCAAATTGGCGTTGTGATCGGGTTGGAATCCATTCTGGCACACATCCTGTTGGAACGACTGATGGTCGGTAGTCTAGGTGACGATCGGCTTCGGTTCAAGGCCAGTTTAGAGTGTATCGAGGAAGCGGATGACGCGGCTCCATGTGAGATCGGCCGCCTTGGCATCGTGGTCGGGCAGGCTGGGATCGGTATAGAGATGGCCAGCGCCCGGGTAGGTGAAGAGATCGGCCGCGATCTGTGATCGTTCGGCTAAGGACCGCCAGCGAGCAACATCCTCCGCAGGCTCGAAACGATCCGGATCGGCAAGATGGACCTGCACCGGCAAGCCCTTTCGCGCGTTTTCCGAGATTTGGGCGATGCTATGAATGAAAAGCATGCCGGCGGCCTGGGGCCGCATCGGCCAAAGACTTGCCGCAACAGCCGCGCCCATGGAGAAGCCACCGAGAACCGTTGACGGCGGCAGGCCCGCCATCGCCCATTCGGCCCGTTCGCAGATGGTCGCCCAGCCAATCTCATCCTTCAATTCGAAGCCTTCGTCGATCGAGCTGGCGACCCAGCCGTCGTAGAGATCCGGCGCGAACGCCTCATGCCCCGCTGCCTGCAGGCGCTCGACGGCGTCCAGTTCAAGAGGGCACAGCCCGTAAACGGAATGGAAAAGCACCACTGTCGCCACTATCACAGCCTCCGGATTTAGCTCGGTCGTAACATAAGGCATTCGAAAGACATGGCAATTTCCCCGATCGTCTTTCCGCGCTGCCAAAAGAAAAAACCCGGTGTCGGTACTGAGCCGAACACCGGGTAAGAGGCAGGGCTTATTGGCTATCACCCTGCGGGGAAACGATTAATCGCCCTCAACGACGGAAGTTGTTGAGGCCGAGGAAGCGCATGCGACGACGCGCAGAGTTGGTTAGATAGCTGGACGGGTCCTCGAAGAAGGTCGAGGTGTTGAGCGCAGATTCGACGTCAAGGCGCGTCAAACCGATGTCCATCAGTTGGTAGTCGTTCAGCTCATTCAGATAATTGATCTCGCGGCGATTGCGGATTACGCGCCAGACGGATGCCATCTTATCGAAAGCAAGCGTCAGGCGTGCCGTCAAAGGCAGCGACGGCCTTGCGTGGCCGAGATGTAGTGTCCGATCTGTCGTGCGCATTTCAATGGTCCTTTCGTTCAGGCACACGCTAGCCATGCCCCTTCCCGGAGAACCGAAGAAGGAGCGTGGTTGGGAGGAATTCGGTAGGAGGTCTGCCGGTTGGTATGCTGATTTGCATTAGGAAGATGCCAAAGCCCTATTGATCAGTCCAACGAATGTTTCTAATGATAATTATCAAACTCCTTTATAGGTGAGATCATGGCCGCGCCGCTTGATATTGATCAGTTGCAGACCTTCATCGCCATTGTGGATTCGGGCAGCTTCACCAAAGCTGCCGATCGGGTATTCAAGACGCAATCGGCGGTCTCCATGCAGATGCGCCGGCTGGAAGAACGAGTAGGCAAACAGCTATTCATCAAGGACGGCCGCGGCAACCGGCTGACCGCGGAAGGCGAGAAGCTGCTCAACTATGCGCGCCGCATTATCCGCCTGAACAATGAAGCGATCGCTGCTTTCGACGACAACAGGCTCGAGGGCACGCTGCGCATCGGAACGCCGGACGATTATGCCGACCGCTATATGCCCGAGATCATCGGCCGCTTCGCCAAGACGCATCCGAATGTCGAGCTCTATATAGTTTGCGAGCCCTCGGTTGATCTGGCCGAACGCATGCATCGCGGCGAGCTCGATATCGCGCTTGTCACCCATAATCCGCGCGAGAGAATGTCTGATGTCGTGCGCACGGAGCCGCTTTGCTGGGTCGGCTCGGCCAATCATCCACTGCGCGACGATGCACCGATTCCGCTTGCCGTCGGGAGGCGTGACTGTCAGTGGCGGCAACTTGCGTGCTCGGCGCTCGATGCCGGCGGCCGAGACTACCAGATCCTGTTTACCAGCTGGTCCTGTACGGTGGTTGCCGCTGCGGTCCTTGCTGGCATGGCGGTATCGGTCATGCCGGAATCGGCACTTCGCACCGGCATGAAGGTCCTGAGCCAGGCAGACGGCTTCCCGCCGCTGCCGCCGGTGCAGATCGGCATCATGAAGCGGCCGGGCCTTTCGGTATCGCTGATGAATGCCATCACCGCCCATATCTCCGCCTGCCTGGATAACATCACACCAGCGGCGGTCGATGACGATCTCGATGGCGATGTGAAAAGCTTTACCCGCTACTATCCGCGCCTGCGCGCCGGACATATTCTGCCGGGCTGGTGACGCTGAGGCCTAGGCAATAAGGAATAGCTTACCTAGTGCCTATTGCCGGGCTCGGCAAACAGTGTCGCGCGGATCACCTGCTTCCATTCGTTGAGCATGCGGATGGCGAGGCTTTTTTCGTTCATGATCGCGAGGCGGACGGAGGCGCCGATGAGGTGGCTGAAGAGCTGGCTGCGGGCCTGCAGGTCGATTTGACTGCCGATCGGGGTATAGGCCTCGATGCCCTCCAGGAAGATTTCGGCGACACGGTTGCTATGCTCGATGTTCAGCCGCAGGAGATCTTGATCCATCTCCGTCCCGAGCCAGACACCCATATAGGTCGGATCACCGCGAAACTCGCGATAGTACCAATCGATCATGCCGCAGACGAGATCGACGGCGTGATCGAGCGATTTCACGACGGCGAATACTTCCCTCGTCTTTTGTTGGACGATAACGGCATGGCGATCGAACAGAGCTGTCACGATCGCGGCCTTCTCGGGGAAATATTGGTACACGGACCCTATCGGTACGCCGGCTGCAGTGGCAAGCTCCGTCATTGTCATGGCGCTGACGCCTTTTTCGGCAATCAGTTGTGCAGCGGCCGACAGAATGACATCGACACGATGGATGCTGCGCTCCTGTTTGGGCTGCTTGCGGAATTTGATGCGGTCGGGTGTTTCCGGGCTCATTCATTTCCCATTTCATTATCACTCGGAACAACGCCGGGGCGTGTGCCGGTTTATGCCACACGCTTGTTCAATGCGCGTAAATGGGAAAAGTTCAATTTTAAGTGTTATGGATTGATACGGTCGCGATAAGCGACGGCGGCGGGCGGATGGCTCTCCGCCGTCATCGCGTCCAATCCTTCGCCGTCAGCCGCTAGGCCAGGTGCTTTTTCAGGAAATCGACGGTCCGGCCCCAGGCGAGATCGGCGGCTTTCTTGTCGTAGCGAGCAGCCGACGTATCGTTGTTGAAGGCGTGGTTGGCACCGTCATAGACGAAAATTTCGAAGGTCTTACCGCCGGCCTGCAGCTCTTTTCGATATGCATCGATACCGGCATTGATGCGGTCGTCGAGGCCGGCATAATGCAGCATCAGGGCGGCTTTGATTTTGGGCACATCGGCAGCGGCGGGCTGCATTCCATAATAGGCAACGCCGGCTTTCAGCTCAGGTGATTTGGTGGCGAAACGATTGATGACACCACCTCCCCAGCAGAAGCCGACCGCGCCGACCTTGCCGTTGGAGCCATCGAGCTTGGAAAGGAAGATCAGGCTCGCTTCGGCATTGGCGACGGTCAGCGCCGGATCGAGCTTGTTGAACATATCGCGTGCTTTGTCCTCATCCTCCGGCGTGCCGCCGAGCGGCGAGAGGAAATCCGGCGCCAGGGCTATGAAACCTTCCAGCGTGATACGGCGAGCGATATCGCGGATATGCGGGTTGAGGCCACGATTTTCATGAATGATGATCACGCCGCCAAGCTTGCCGCTGGCACCCTTGGGCTGGGCAAGATAGCCTTTCATTTCACCAGTGCTGCCGGGATAGGTAACGTCTTTCGTCTCGAGACGACTATCATTGGCGGCAACGATCTCGGCGCTCGCCTTGTTGGCCGCAAGCAACGGTGCGATCGCGGCTGCGGCCCCAGCCGAGCCTGTGAGTTTCGTCAGCTTTTCCATGAAGCTGCGCCGATCGAGCGTCAGATGCGTATATTCGTCGTAGGCATTGATCATCGCCTGCGTCACGATGGGCTTATCGACGTCCATTCCGATATCCTCCTCCTCTTTCCCCAGCAGCCTGCATCCCAAGCAAAGCCGTCGGATGACAAGATAGGTCAAGAGAGTGCAGTGGGGCGGTCAACGAAGAACACAAATACGTTACCGCAGGTTGTTTGCCGTGGTAACGCAAATCTGGTCAGGAGAATGCCATCCAGACGGCAAGCCAGACCCACATGCCGCCAAGGGCAATATAGCCGATGGCGAAAAGCGGGCTGCGATAGCGCAGGTTGTTGCTGGTGACATGCACGAAGGCATGGGCGTAACGGGACACAACGAAGATCCAGGCCAGGATCAAAGCAGGCAGATTATCCGCCTGGGCGACGAACAGCGCGATCGAGCAAGCATGAAAAAGAAGAGGGAGTTCGAACTGATTGGCGAGGCTGTTGCGCGCCACCAAGCTTTCCAGCGGCTCATCAGCGGCATAATTCTCGCGAAACTGCGATTGCCTGATCAGGCCCGCCTTTACCGCGCGCCGGCGGCGCAAGCCTAACAGCGCGTAAAGAATGTAGACAAGCACCGCATGGGCCACCATGGGCCAGAACATTTCATAGCCGGTCACGCCGCCAACTCCTTAGAGCAATTCCACGAAAAGTGCGAAGCAGATTTCCGTCCGGAATTGTATAAAAAAACAAAGCGATAGAGCGGGAAAGCGAACCTGTAAAACGCTGAACCGCTCTAGGGGTTGCTGAACGGCGGGAACGGCCGTTCAGGACGGCTTGGAACCGTCCGGAGACAGGTAGCGAAGAATCGCGAAGCGAGCCAGCAGAATGATGGTGACGACCAGCGACAGGAACTTTAGACGCACGATGACCGGCAGCAGGCCCGCGAGCAGCGTCACGGTGCCATCAGACGGTGTGGCTGGCGGATAGAGCAGCAGGCCGGCAATTGTTTCGGCATAGTTCAACACGCCGTAGAAGATCGGCAGCAGGAAAATCAGAGCGACCACCGCAGGCAGGATCGGCCGGCCGAAAAAAGTGCCGCCCGGCTTGACCAGCCGCAGTAGGCAGAGCAACAGGCCGCTCAACACCAGCGGAAAGACCAGCCCCGGCCCAAGATACATGGAATGCAGGATCGCCGCCGGATCGGGGTGGTCCTTGAGATAGCGCAGCATGGCGACGACATCTTCCTGCTCGTAGCCACCAATGCGCGCATCCAGCATCTCCTGTCCCGCGGCTGCGTCGCGGAAAGCCGTGGCAAAGCCGGCATATATCCAGGCAAAAAGCGCCAGGGACAAGGCGACGAACACCACCGTCAGGCCTTGAAGAGACCTGACGTTGCCTTGAGTGCTACTCGGCATCGATCAAGCGCCGGCGCCCGGATAGTTCGGGCTTTCGCGGGTGATCGTGACATCATGGGCGTGGCTTTCGCGTAAGCCCGCGCCGGAGATGCGCACGAAAGTAGCACGCTCCTGGAATTCCTTGAGGTCTGCGCCGCCGACATAGCCCATGGCTGCCCTGAGGCCGCCGGCGAGCTGGTGCAGCACGCCCGAGACTGACCCCTTGTAGGGCACCTGGCCTTCGATGCCTTCCGGCACCAGCTTCAGTGTGTCGCGCACTTCGGCCTGGAAGTAGCGATCGGCTGAGCCCCGCGCCATGGCCCCGACGGAACCCATGCCGCGATACGCCTTGAAGGAACGACCCTGGTACAGATAGACCTCGCCCGGGCTCTCGTCGGTGCCAGCGAGAAGCGAGCCGACCATGGCCGCCGATGCGCCGGCGGCAATCGCCTTGGCGAGGTCGCCGGAGAACTTGATGCCGCCATCGGCGATAACTGGGATGTTCTGTTGCTGCGCGGCCTCTACGGCCGACATGATGGCAGCGAGTTGTGGTACGCCAACGCCGGCGACGATACGGGTCGTGCAGATCGAACCCGGGCCGATACCGACCTTGACGGCATCGGCACCGGCATCGATCAGCGCTCTCGTACCGTCATAGGTGGCGATATTGCCGGCCATGATGCGAACCGAGTTGGAGAGCTTTTTGACCCGGGTAACGGCGTCGAGGACGCGCTGTGAATGGCCGTGGGCGGTATCGACGACGAGAAGGTCGACGCCGGCATCGATCAGGCGCTCGGCGCGCTCGAACCCATCGTCACCGACGCTGATGGCAGCGGCGGCGCGAAGGCGACCCTGCGCATCCTTGGAGGCGTGAGGGTTGAGCTGCGACTTTTCGATATCCTTGACGGTGATCAGACCGATGAGGCGAGCTTCGCCATCAACGACCAGCAGCTTCTCGATGCGATGCTTGTGCAGCAGGCGCTTGGCTTCCTGCTGCTGCACGCCGTCCGTGACCGTGACCAGATTTTCGTGGGTCATCAATTCGTGGATCTTCTGCTCCGGATCGGAGGCAAAGCGAACGTCACGGTTGGTGAGGATGCCGAGGAGGCGATGCGACTTCTCGACGACCGGGATGCCGGAAATGCCGTGCGCTCTCATCAGGGCAAGCGCTTCGGCAAGGGTCGCGTCGGGACCGATCGTGACCGGATTGACGACCATGCCGCTTTCGAACTTCTTGACCTGACGGACCTCTTCGGCCTGCTGCACCGGTGTCAGATTGCGGTGGATGACGCCCATGCCGCCGGCCTGGGCCATGGCGATGGCGAGACGGCTTTCGGTTACCGTGTCCATGGCTGCCGACAGGATCGGCAGGTTGAGATCGATGTCCTGGGCAATGCGGGTGGCAATGTTGGTCTGGCCAGGCATGACCTCGGAGTGCCCCGGCTGCAGGAGCACGTCGTCGAATGTGAGTGCGTCCAACCCGGTTGACGTTTCAATAATACGTGCCATGGCCAAATTCCTTCATCGGTGAAAAGCAGGAGGGCTCCGGAACGAATCGTCTACCGGGCGATCTTGCAAGTGTTGCTTGGAAGTTGGCGAGGGCTGGTAACACGTCTATGACAGGAAGTGAATAGGGAAAACGATGACAGGAGTTCTTGCCATCGACCCAAGATTGACCGGTCAATCTCAACTCTCATTGATGGAGGAAGCAAAGGACCCGGCCCTTCGCTCGATCGCCTCCACGATGCGCATCGATAGCGCCGGGTCGGAAACAGCCCGCGCCATGGTTACGCCGCCGGACAATAGCGCCAGTAGTGCGATGGCATTTTCTTCACGCTCGCCGGCCGAGTTGCCGGTCAGGCCGGAGGCCGCTTCTTCTATCACCCTTCGCAGTTCGACCTCATAGGCAACCCGTGTATCGGTATCGGCGCGGATGACGTCGGGGGACAGACTCGGCAAGGCGCAGCTCTGGCCGAGCGCGCAGGTACGCTTCGGCCCGAGATAATAGCTTATGAACGCCGCAAGCCAACCCTTGCCCTGTTGAGCCTTCAGATTCGATATGCCGAGCCGCAGTTCATCAAGGCCCGCCTGAACCGCGGCCCGGAACGCTTCGCCCTTTGATTTGAAATGCCCGTAGAACGCGCCGTTCGTGACGCCTGCAGCCTTGGTCAAGGCATCGATGCCCGAACCGCCATAGCCTTCCTGACGGAAAATCTCGCCCGCGGCGTTGAGGACGCGGATGCGCGTTTCGAGCTTGTGTTCTGTACTATAGCGCATGTCAACTTTCTTTAAGAGTGACCACTCTTTATGTTTGCATAGAGAGTGATCAGTGTGTATCAATAGAGAGCGATCAGTATTTATGTAGCACCACCGGCTGAATTTTCAAACGAGAGGAATCCCGCCATGCCTATCACACTCACCGTACCGGAAGGTTTGCTGTCGAGCGAAGCCGAGGCCCAGGTCTTCACCGAATTGACCGATGCTCTCTTGAAAGTCTCGCAACTCTTGGGCAATGCGTTCATGACCCCGAACGTCGTCGGCACCATCAACGTTTTGCCGCAGGGACGCGTATTCTCAGGCGGAAAGCCGGCCGCAGCCGCCTTCATAGAGCTGAAACTGCCGGAGATCGCGCTCGCCACCGACGAGGCCAAACAGGCATTTATCGACGCGGCCACGACCATCGTCGAACGCGCTTCGAATGGTCGGGTATCCCGCGATCATATCTGGACGAACATCGTTTATGCCGCGGAAGGCTCCTGGGGCATCGGCGGTCAAGTTTACGGCAATAGCCAACTTGTCAGTGCGATCCAACAAGCGGCTTCGCTCTAGAAGGCACACCAGTGATCTGGCCAGTTTATCTGGCCAGTTTCCACTCGTAGCCCGTGACCCAGAGAGTTTCGCCATGCGACTTTCCAATTATCTGTTTTTCACAACGCGCTGCGAGCAGGCGCTTACTTTTTACGAGACCTGTGGCCTCGGAAAAATTGCTGAAATCAAGCGCTACGGCGTGGATGGAATCCCGACGCCGCCCGGATTTATCCAGGGCCAGGTCATGCATGCGAAATTCCAAGGCCCTGGCGTGCTTTTCTATGCTTCGGACAACGACGACGCGGAGCCGATGCGTGGGTCAGCACATTTGCTTGAGTTCAATGACAAAGAGCAGACAAATGAGGTGTTCGCCCGCCTGGCGGCGGGCGGCACAATATCGACATCGCTCGGCAAACAGCCCTGGAGCAACCTTTATGGGAAGCTCACGGATCAGTTCGGCGTGCAATGGATGCTCAATTGCATCAATTGAGCTAGATCTCGCTGAACGGGTTGGTACGGGCCGGCCTCACAAATCGAACTGGTAGGTCTTCGGCACATAGCGGAAGCCTTCCGGCTGCCTTTCCACGAAACCCACGGCCGGGAACGGCATGTGGAAGCCAAGGAAGGGAATACGATCGGTGGCGATCAGGTCGAAGACACGGCGGCGCGTCTTGATGGCCTGGGCCTTGTCGGCGTCGAAGCGCACTTCCCAATCCGGACGCCCAAGCGACAGGATATAGTGATTGGCCGTATCGCCGGTCATGACCAGTTGCTTGCCATCCGATTCGAGGTGGAACACGAGGTGACCGGGCGTATGGCCAGGAGCGAGTACAGCCGTCATGCCGCTGACGATCTGGTCGCCCTCCTTGAGGAATGTCATCTTCTCGGCGAAAGGCACGACATTGGTGAGCACCGCTTTGTGACCGCCTTCCGCCGGTGTGCCCTCGCGAGCCTTGTCGGTCCAGAATACATATTCGATCTCGCCCGTGGCATAGCGCGCATTCGGGAAAGCCGGAGCGCCATCCTCCATCAATCCGCTGATATGGTCACCATGCAGATGCGTCAGAGCGACGAAGGTCACCTGCTCCGGCGTGTAGCCGACCGCTTTCATGCCCTCGCGAAAACGGCCCAAACCGCGGGCGCGGCCAGCGGCACCGAAGCCGGTGTCGACCACGATCACGTCAGCGCCGGTGTCGATGATAGCGGGCGCACAGCTATTGACGAGTTTGTCGGTCGGCAGGAAGTTCTGCGCCAAGAGCTTCTGCACCGTTTCCGGCGCCTGGTTCGATCCGAAGATTTCCCAGGGGTTCTCCAGAATATTCGCACCATCCTTGACGACGGTGATGGTGCAGGACCCAAGCTTGAACTGATGGGTGTCGGGCGGCAGAACAACGGCGGTCATTATCTCATTTTCTCCAATGCTCGCAGCGTAAGCTGCGCTTATCGACGTCGGCCGCGGCACGCTGGAATTCGACCCGTCATGGCTAAAAATTCGCCATGACATATCCATCCAAATCCGCTAATAGACCAAACGACGTTTTATGCGTTCAGCATTTCTATGCGTTTAGCATATGTCAAACTTGGTATCCTATACTGGGCGGCAAGCGGCATCACGAAGACGTGATCTCCACGAAGCCACAGGGCAGAATCGGGGATTGGCAGCGGCCGCACATAGGACTACAGAGCGGGTGCCCGTCTCAGGCGGACCCCTTCCCCAAAGACACGACCCACCAAGGCATCCGCCTATGAACCGCATCGTTCCCCTGATCCTTGCAGTTGCCCTTTTTATGGAGCAGATGGATTCCACCGTGATTGCGACCGCGCTGCCGGCCATCGCGACCGATCTCCATGTTGGTCCGATCACGCTGAAGCTAGCGCTGACATCCTACATGGTGTCGCTCGCGGTTTTCATTCCGATCAGTGGCTGGATGGCGGATCGCTTCGGGGCGAAGAACATCTTCCGGCTTGCCATTTGCGTGTTCGTCATCGGCTCGATCATGTGCGCCTTCTCTGGCGGCCTCCTCGAATTCGTCGCCGCCCGCTTCCTGCAAGGCCTCGGCGGTTCGATGATGACGCCGGTAGGGCGCCTCGTGCTGGTGCGCACGACACAAAAGAGCGACCTGGTCGCGGCGATGGCGCTGCTTTCCATTCCCGCCCTGGTCGGCCCGCTCGCCGGGCCGCCGCTCGGCGGCTTTATCACCACTTACGCCTCCTGGCACTGGATCTTCCTGATCAACGTGCCTGTCGGTGTTCTCGGCGTCATCCTGTCGTCGATCTTCTTGCCGGAGGTCGAGGCGACCATGCCGCCGAAGCTCGATTTCATCGGCTTCGTGCTGACATCCGTCGCGGCCGCTGGTGTCGTCTTCGGCATGTCGGTCATAAGCCTGCCGGCGTTGCCGCCGTTCATCGGCATTTCGGCCGTCGTCATCGGCTTCGTCTGCGGCTTCCTCTACATCGGTCATGCACGGCGCCATCCGGCGCCGATTCTCGATCTGGCACTGCTGAAAAATCCCACCTTTCGTGCTTCCGTCACCGGCGGCACGCTGTTTCGCATCTGTATCGGTGCGATGCCATTCCTGACGCCGCTGATGCTGCAACTCGGCTTCGGCCTAAATCCGTTCCAATCGGGACTGATCACCTTTGCCGGCGCCATCGGCGCCATCAGTACCAAGTTCATCGCGCGCCGCGTCTTCACCGCCGTCGGCTTCAAGACCGCGCTGTTGTCAGCGGCGGGGATCACGACGGTGACGACGATCTGCACCGGCCTGTTCCAACCCTGGACATCGCATCTCATCATCGTCGGCGTGCTACTGATCGGCGGCTTCTCGCGTTCGTTCTTCTTCACCGGTATCAATGCGCTCGCCTTCGCCGACATCAGCGACAGGCAGGCAAGCCAGGCCACGTCGATGAGTTCGGTCATGCAACAGATCAGCCTCGCGCTCGGCGTTGCCGTCGCCGCCATGATCCTGGAAACTTCGACCTTCTTCAGCGGCACCGAGCTGCAGGTTCGCGATTTCCATGTCGCCTTCTTCTGCATCTCCATCCTGACCGTGGTTGCCACCATCCCCTTCATCCGCATGGACCGCAGCGCCGGCGCCACCGTCTCCGGCCACAAGGCCGGCATGAAGCGTGTGGTCGCGACACCGCCGCCGGTGGCGCAGACTCAACAGCCAGTGGTGGAGTAATCAAATCCTATTCCGGCCGCTCGCAGACGGCGCTGAGCTTGTTGCCGTCAGGGTCGCGCACGTACGCCGCATAGAAATTCGCATGGAAAGAGCGCAGGCCCGGCTTGCCCTCATCCGTGCCGCCATGGGCAAGGGCTGCGGCGTGAAAGGCGTCGACGTCGGCGCGGGTTTCAGCCTGCAGAGCCACCATCGAGCCATTGCCGATCGTGGCCCTGCGCTGATCATAGGGAACCACCACCCAGAACCGGCAACGTGTGTCGCCATCGGCGGCATAGCCAATTTCTTCGTCCGACTCGCGTTGACGCCGGTAACCGAGGGACGGCAAAACCGCGTCATAAAAGCCGCGTGCCCGCGAAATATCGTTTGAGCCGAGAGTGACGTAAAGAAGCATGGTAAGAATGCGCTGCCTGCAATGCCGATGAGATTTGTATCATCGGACAAAAGCGGCGGCTAAATCAAGCACTCGTTGCTTCGTCTTCCGTCTTGCGTCCCTTGAAGCCCTTTGCCAACAAGAACATCTCCACGGATTCAGCCCTGGATGCGCCTGGCTTCACATGGATGACCTGCCGAAAATTCTGCTTCAGCAGCGTCAGCAGGTCGCGTTCCGTACCGCCCTGGAAGGTCTTGGCGAGGAAATGTCCGCCTTCGCCAAGGACCTCGACGGCGAAATGTGCGGCGACTTCGCAGAGATGCATGGTTCGCAAGTGATCAGTGCGCTGATGGCCGGTCGTCGGAGCGGCCATATCCGAAATCACGAGATCGGGCGTGCCGCCGACGGCATCGATCAGTCGCTGCGGTGCGTCCGGGTCGAGAAAGTCGAGCTGCAGGATCGTGACGCCCGGAAGCGGCGCCATTTCCAGGAAATCGATGGCCGCAACGCGGATGTCGTCTTCCGTCGACCCTGTGACCTTGGCGGCGATCTGCGACCAGCTTCCCGGCGCCGCGCCAAGATCGATAATGCGGCGGGCGCCCTTGAGGATATGATGCTTTTCGTCGATCTCCAGCAGCTTGAAGGCGGCGCGGGCGCGATAGCCCTCAAGCTGGGCGCGCTGAACATAGGGATCGTTGATGTGCCGCTCCAGCCACTGCCGCGAGGAGGCCTTCAGTTTCTTTTTCTTCACCCGCTGGCCGAGCTTGCGTCCGGTTCGATTGCCGGCGATCGTTGGCTTGGTCATGCCTGCGGCCCCTTTGTGTCCTTCGGTCGATGGCCGCGGCGCGAGCGGCCGCGCCGCCACACACCGTCATCCGCCATCATGTCGGTAAGCAGTCCTTCGCGCAGACCGCGATCGGCAACGCGCATGCGCGGGCTCGGCCAGCGGCGGCGGATCGCCTCGAGAATGGCGCAACCCGCCAGTACGAGATCGGCGCGGTCCGGCCCGATGCAGGGGTTGGACGCGCGACCAGCAAAGTCCCACGAAAGCAGCTTCGCCTGCATTGCCGTCACTTCGTCGTCCGACAGCCAGACGCCATCGACGCGACGCCGGTCGTAACGCGGCAGATCGAGATGGACGCCGGCGAGTGTCGTCACTGTGCCGGACGTGCCGATCAGATGGAAATCGCCACTGTCGCGGGCAGCCCCCTGTACCGGCGGGCAATCGAAGCGTTCGAGCATGCCTGCGACCTCGCACACCATAGTCTCGAAGAGTTCCGGCGTGACGTCACGGCCGCCATGGCGCTCCGAGAGCGTCACCACGCCAACCGGCAGCGAGGTCCAATGCGTAATGTGATTGGCAAGCCGGCTTGAGCGGTTTTCGCCAATGCGGATGACAGCGATTTCCGAGGAGCCGCCGCCAATATCGAACAGCACGACCGAGCGCGCCTCCGGACCGACGAGCGACGAACATCCTGAAACGGCAAGCCGCGCCTCCGTCTCGCGATCGATGATTTCGAGCCGCAGGCCGGTCTCTTCCGTGACTCGGGCGAGGAAGGCTTCGCCGTTTTCCGCCGCACGGCAGGCTTCGGTTGCGATCAGCCGCATGCGGCGGATCTCGCGCGTCTTCAGCTTGCCAGCGCAGATGCGCAGGGCCTCGACGGCGCGGTCCATGGCGTCGCTCGAGAGCCGTCCGCTGGCACCAAGCCCCTCGCCAAGACGGACGATGCGGGAAAAAGCGTCAACAACGCGGAACTGGCCGGGACGCGTTGGCTGCGCGATCAGCAGGCGACAGTTATTGGTGCCGAGATCGAGCGCCGCATAGAGATCGACGGATCGAAAATCGCCATCGTCGTGATGATGCGGCGCTTGTGCGTCGCGGCGTTGCGGCGGCGAATACCGATGATGATGATGATGGTCATTGTGAACAGGAGCTGGTTCAGCGGCGACACCAGCGGCGGGGGCGACGATCTGTGCCGTCTTTTCATGCACCAGCGGGCGGCCCTGCAGACCGCGCTTGCTCCGGTGCTTGCGCCTGTTCTTGCCATTCTTGTGCGATGGTGCATAGCCGTGCTCAGCCGCTGCACGATGCTCCTGCGCGGCGGAAGCCTGTTGCTGTTGTGCTGGGGAAGCATACTGCGCGCCATCATGCGCTACGCCGTGAGAACGGCGCCGACGCTTGCGCTTCTTGGCCGGAAAACCGGCGTCGTTGTCTATTGGGCGTATCGCCACCGGACCGGACGTGCCAGTCTGGTTGGCCTCCGCAGAATAAGCGTTCGGGCGGACGTGACCGCCACGCTTACGCTTAGCGCGCCGGGAGGATTTACCCTTCCTGCGCTCTGCTACCGACGCCCCGTCTGCCTGCGGCACTTTGCCGCTGTCGGGGTCACTCACGTATCTTTTCCACCGCGCCGCGCAAGGCCGAGAGGCATGCTGCAGGCGCTCATTTGATTTTCGTTGGGCGGAGAATATCAGCAGGATGGGTTTTCGCCAAATTCTTTTTGAATCGTGCGATTTGCGGGAGTTAACCCCTCCCACTCAGAAAGAGGGGCAATCTCAAACCGCCAAGCTTCCTCGAACACCATCGGCCAGCGTCTTTATCCGGTCGATCGGCGAATGACCGATCAGCATGAAGGCGTGGGTGGCATTCGACCAGTAGATGACATTCAAGCCGCGACGGTTTTCCATGTCCGGTGCCGAAGCGCCCAGGGTCGAGGGAATGATGCAAAGCGCCATCGGTCCGCTTTCGGGATCCAAATAAGCGATCTGCGCCAAAGGTTTGCTGTCATAATTCAAAACCTGGGCGCGCTTGAAATCGACGCCCGGTATCGCGACAGATTCGGGCGTCAGCGCGAGGCCCAGTTTGGAGCCCACTTCGCTCAATTGCGCAGCCTGCTCACCATGATCGCCTGCCGGTGCGCTCAATGTATCCGGCGTATAGAGCGAAAGATATTCGGCGACGACGGCGCGCCACTCGCTCCCCTCGTCTGGCGTGGCAAGACGATGGCTGATGCCGATCGCGGCGCGATCGATGGCGATGCCCACGACCAGGCAGGCGGCGATCGCCGAGAGGAAGCCGCGGCGGCTGATACCGGAAACGGCCCTGTTCTGTCCCGTTGTGGAATTCTGCTCCTTTGTGGACGGGATGGCGGCAAGCATGGCCTCCAGCTTAGCGCTTGGGGCGGCAGCAAGCATGGGCTCGAATGCCTTACGGAAAGGCAGATCGCTGCGCGATAGGAAATCGAAGCGCTCCGCCACTCGGGCATCGCTAGCGATCATCCTTTCTACGCTGTCGCGTTCGGCCGTCTCCAACTCGCCGTCGATATAGGCGGTGAGCAGCTCGTCCGAAGGCATATTTATCTTTTCCACTTCACTCATTTCCATTCCCCAGTCGCCCACCCCCAGAACGCCGTGCTCCATGTTCCGATGCAGTGCCATCGGCAAGCTTTGCGCGCGCCGCCGCCAACCGGCTCATCACCGTTCCGATCGGCACATCCAAAACCTCGGCCACTTCACGATAAGACAGTCCTTCGACATAGGCGAGGAATACCGCCGTGCGCTGCGCTTCCGGCAGCGCCTGCACCAGCTTCAGTACCTGGCCGGCGAGAATATGCGTTTCCGTCTCGCGCGCGCCATCGAAAACCAAGGTCTCATCGGCATCGACAAAACCCTGACCCATCCGCACCCGGCGCGAACGGATCTCGTTCAGCCAGATCGAGTGCAGGATTGAAAACAACCATCGATCGAGCCGCGTGCCGGCTGCGAACTGACCTGCCCGCTCCAGCGCTCTAACGCAAGTCGCCTGCACCAAATCATCCGCGAAGTCGCGCTGGCGCGACAGCACCACGGCATAGCGCCAGAGCCGCGTCAGGTGCTGCGACAGGCCCGTCCTGATATCCTCTTCGCTGGCTATGGCACCCTCCGCGAGGTTCGCGTTCTTGGGAATCGCCGGTCTTGCCGGCGGTTCCGATTTTACCCGACTATAAGCAGAAATTGTGGAATGAGCGACTGACACTCGGATATCTCTCTAAATGCTGACTGCTTATAGCGATCATCTCCGACCCGCCGTTGATATCAGAGGCTCGACGGATGCTGGATGGCCTCGTTCAGGTCCTGGTATTCCTCGCAGGAAGTGTTGCCGCAGAGCGCCTTGATCGTGCTCAACTGATCCTTGGCAAGATCGATCTGACCCTTGATGACATAGGCTTCGCCGAGATATTCGCGAACCAAGGAATACTTCGGGTCCATTGCGACGGACTTCAGGTAATAGGAAATACCTTCATCCGTGCGGCCGAGCTTGCGTGTGGCGTAGCCGCGATAGTTCAGCGCTTCTGCCGTGTTCGGATTTTGCATAGTGTCGAGTACTTCCAACGCTTCTTCATAGCGGTGGTCCTTCTTGGCGAGCGAATAAGCATAGTCGGCGCGGTTCTCGTCGGTAATATTGGCGCCCTGCTGCTTCACGCATTTCTTCGTCTTGTTGTCGTAGATCTCGCCCTTCTTGCAGGTCGGCGTCGTGCTCGAATTGTCGCCAGCCGCAAAGACGGGAACGGCAAAAGCGCCGAGGACGAGGCCGGCGCCGAGGGCGACGGAGACAAGGCGGAAAGCGGTAGTCGTCATGGGATTGCTCCTTGGCAAATGAACGTTGCGATGAGAGAACACGCCATCCGTTCATTTTATTCGGACCCCTCGGATATTTTCCTGGCGTTTGTCCTGGCGACCTGCCGTCACTCTTTCGTGACTGAATAACTCCTGATGCTGGCGTGTTTTCACCTATGTACCTGCCGAGGGTCGCAAGGAGAAACAAGTGACCGATATCGTTAAGCTTCTCAGTCTCGCCGTCGCCACGCCGGACAACATCATGTATCAATCGGAGGCCGCCGAGACCGCCGGCCGCCTGTTTTCCGATCGTTTCCGCGATTTCAAGCATCTTGCCGGGGTGTTCGAAAGCGCCGGCATCCGCAAGCGTTATGTCGCTCGCCCGCTCTCCTGGTACGAACAGTCGCACGGCTGGCAGGATCGCATGGAAGCCTATGCAGAGGTCGCAAGCCAACTCTTCGTGAAAACAGCTGGCAATGCACTGATACGCGCCGGGCTGAGAGCCGAAGAAGTCGATTGCATCGTCACGGTGTCATCGACTGGCGTCACGACGCCGAGCTTGGAGGCGCGGCTTGCGCGCGAGATGGGCTTCCGCTCCGATATCGAGCGTGTGCCTGTCTTCGGCCTTGGCTGCGCGGCCGGCGTTTCGGGCCTTGGCATTGCCACGCGCATGGCGAAGAGCCGTCCGGGCGCCGTCGTGCTCTTCGTCGCCATCGAACTCTGTTCGCTCGCCTTCCGGCTGGACGAACTCACGCGGCCCAACATCATCGCGACAGCACTGTTTGGTGATGGCGCGGCCGCCTGCGTTCTGCGCGCCGGCAAGGGTGGTGGTCTTGCGGAGATCGAATCGACAGGCGAGCATCTCTTTCCCGATTCGCTTGACATCATGGGCTGGAAGATCGACGACACGGGCTTCGGCATCATCCTGAACCAATCGCTGCCGCCCTTTGCCGAAGCGAATATCAAGCCCGCCGTCGCGGGCATTCTCGAACGCGCGGGTCTGACAATATCGGATGTCGACCGCTTCATCTGCCATCCCGGCGGCACCAAGGTGCTGGTCGCTCTGGAGACCGCCTTCGGGCTCGAACCCGGCTCGCTGGATATAGAACGCGAGGTGATCAGCGACTACGGCAACATGTCATCGCCGACCGTGCTCTTCGTGCTGGAGCGTGCGATCTTCGACGGCCTGCCGCCGCGTTCGGCCCTTATTGCCATGGGACCTGGCTTTACGGCCAGTTGCGTAACGCTAAAGAGGGTCCCGTGATGCTTTGGCCGTCGACCGTGCTTCTGATCTTCGTCACACTGCAACGGCTCGCTGAACTGGCGCATGCGCGGCGCAATACCGCCGCGCTTCTTGCGCGCGGCGCCCGGGAGATCGCGCCGGGACACTATCCCTACATGGTGGCGATGCACGCGACCTGGCTCATCGGCCTGTGGCTTCTGGCCGCAGGCCGGCCGATCAATCCTGTCTGGTTCGTCATCTTCATGGTGCTGCAAGGCCTACGGGTCTGGGTGCTGGCCACGTTGAAAGGGCGTTGGACAACGCGGATCATCGTACTGCCAGGCGTAGCCTTGGTGACAAGCGGGCCTTATCGGTTCTTCAGCCATCCGAACTATGCGGTGGTCGTCGGCGAGGTCGCCACCTTGCCATTGGCCTTCGGTCTGCCGCTCTACGCCTTGATCTTTTCGCTGCTCAACGCCGGCATTCTCACCGTGCGTATTCACGCGGAAAATGCGGCTTTGAGACAGGTCATAGCCTAATTGCATTTTTCATTTGCGCCGCAGCATTTTGGCAGGCATTTTCGCTGCTTGGAGCATGCCCTCAATAAACGGGAAACTGTTTCTTGAATAAGATCATTCGCAGATAAAAGAAGCATGCGGATAGCAGGGAACATGACAAAAGACGCAATTGTGCTCGGCGCGGGCATTGTCGGCGTATCGACAGCCATCCACCTCCAGCGGCGCGGGCGCCAAGTTACCCTTGTCGACCGCAAAGCGCCCGGCAAGGAGACCTCGTTCGGCAATGCCGGACTGATCCAACGCGAGGGCGTCGTACCCTACGGCTTTCCGCAGCAGATCGGCCTTCTTCTCCGCTACGCCTTCAACAACCGCATCGACGCACATTATCATCTGCGCGCCCTACCGGGGCAGATCGCCTTCCTTGCCCGTTACTGGTGGAATTCCAATACCAAGCGGCATGAGATGATCTCGCGCGCCTACGCGCCGCTAATCGAGCATTCCATCAGCGAGCACAACGATCTGATAGAAGCTTCGCACGCCGAGGAATTGATCCGCAAGAACGGCTGGATGGAAATTTTCCGCACAGACGAGAAGCGTGATGCGGAATTTGCCGAGGCTGAGCGTCTGAACCGGGAATTCGGGGTCGCCTATGAGGCGCTGACCGGCACCGACATCGCGACGATGGAGCCACATATCAATGGCAGGTTCTCCGGCGGCCTGCGCTGGCGCGACCCCTGGTCAGTGCTCGATCCGCATGGGCTGATCGCCGCCTACCGCAACTACTTCGAGAGCATTGGCGGGCGTTTCGTGACGGGTGATGCAGCCTCGCTCGGCCGATCCGGCTCCCACTGGAAGATGGTGACGTCGGAAGGCTCGATCGAGGCCGAAGATGCCGTTGTCGCCCTCGGACCCTGGGCCGATCTCGTGACGAAGCGTCTCGGATATGCTTTTCCGCTGGGCGTCAAGCGCGGCTATCACATGCATTACGCCGCCGAGGGCAATGCCATCCTCAACAATTGGACGCTGGATGCCGAGCGCGGCTATTTCCTGGCGCCGATGAACCGCGGCATCAGGCTGACGACCGGGGCCGAATTTGCCCTGCGTGACGCGCCGAAAACACCGATCCAGCTTGATCGCGCAGAAGCCGTCGCCCGGACCGTCTTTCCGCTTGGCGAGCGACTTGATCCGGAGCCGTGGATGGGCGCACGCCCCTGCACACCGGACATGATGCCGATCATCGGCAAGGCGCCGCGCCACAACGGCCTATGGTTCGCCTTCGGCCATGCCCATCACGGCCTGACGCTGGGGCCCGTGACCGGGCGTGTGCTCGCTGAGCTGATTACCGGTGAAAAGCCGTTAATCGACATCTCGGCTTATGCGCCGGACCGATTCGCGCCCTGACATTTCGGGGCATCAACGGATCGCGTCAAGGCCCTTAAGCGCGGCCTCGACGATGCCGTCGACCGTGTCGTCGATGCCGACCGTCACCACGCCGGGTTCGCCGGTCGGTACTTCCAGCGTCTGTAGCTGGCTTTCCAGAAGCGACGCCGGCATAAAATGGCCCTTGCGCTCGCCCATGCGCTTGGTCAGCAGCTCCTTCGAGCCATCGAGATAGACAAAATAGAGGCGCCCACCGGCGGCAGCCCGCAGACGCTCACGATAGATGCGCTTCAAAGCTGAGCAGGACACGGCGATCGCCTCACCTTTCGCCAGGCTCTCCGCGATCTGCTGACCGATACGCTCGAGCCAAGGCCATCGATCCTCATCGGTCAACGGGATGCCCTTGCTCATCTTCTCGACATTGGCTGCGGGATGCAGCGCGTCGCCTTCGATGAAGTGGATGCCAAGCTTAGCCGCGATACCCTCGCCAATTGAGGATTTGCCGCTACCGCTCACGCCCATGATGATGATGGCGAGGGGCGTCTTGGGTAGTTCACTCATGTTGTTTCTTTCTTGAAACATGGCCGACAATGACATTGGGGCGGATTCCACCTCCAATGCACCCGATTGCGTAGCCCCACACCCAAACTCTCTCCCCGTAAACGGGGCGAGGGAACGGCGGAGCAAGCCAATCGTCATCGAGAACTAGGACAGAGCCTGTTCTGCGCAAGACCGGTCCCTCTCTCCCCGCATGCAGGAGAGGGTTGGGGTGAGGGGCAGCAGAAAGGCGCGGCAAAGCCGCGTCTGCCAGATTCACAACTCGGATCAATCCAACGGAAAGAAACAGGAGAATTTATGCGTGCCCTCGCCCAAAAGTTCCGGCGCCACTTGCCGGCACTTGTCCTGCGCGCGCCAGCAACGCGGGTTGAAGTGACAACCTATCGGCGGATTGAGGGGGGACGGCAATTCACCCTGCAGGCGGATGCGGTTCTTCTCGCGTTCGGGATCGGCAATCGGCGTCGCCGACAATAGAGCAGCCGTATAGGGATGGCGCGGACGGGCAAAAACCTCTTCCGCGCTACCGGTCTCGACCGGGCGGCCGAGATACATCACCATCACGTCGTCGGCGATATGGCGAACGACCGAAAGACCGTGGGAGATGAAGAGATAGGCCAGCCCCATCTCCTTCTGTAGGTCCATCAAAAGGTTCAGCACCTGTGCCTGGATCGACAGGTCGAGCGCCGAGACCGGCTCGTCGAGCACCAGCACCTTCGGCCGCAGCATCAACGCACGGGCGATGGCGATGCGCTGGCGTTGGCCGCCGGAGAACATGTGCGGATAGCGATCATAATGTTCGGGACGCAGGCCAACGCGCGCCATCATTTCCTCAGCCTTGCGTCGGCGCGTGGCGGCATCGTCGTCGGTGTTGATCTTCAGCGGCTCTTCGAGGATGGAGCCGACCTTTTGGCGCGGATTGAGCGAGCCGTAAGGATTCTGGAAGACGATCTGAACGGCGCTGCGCAGGCTGCGATCGCCAAGCTTCGCCGGCTTGCCGTCGATCAACAATTCGCCGGCTGTCGGGTCTTCGATCATGGTGACTAAGCGGGCAAGCGTCGACTTGCCGCAGCCGGATTCACCGACGACGGCGAGCGTGCGGCCGGACTGCAGGCTGAAGCTGACACCGTTCAACGCCTTCACGGTGGCCTCCGGTTTAAAGGCGCCGCGCTTGACCGTGTAGAAACGGGCGAGATCGCGCCCCTCGAGAACAGCGCCCGTCATTGAAGGCCTCCTGCTGCTTGCGTGGCGACAAGGCCGGGATGGCCGAGCGGCTTGCCGTGTTCCAGCGGATAGTTGCACAGCGTCACTCCGAGTTCGACGCCTTGGCGCTTGACGCCGCGATCGCATTCCGGCGTCGCAAACGAGCAGCGCGGCGCGAAGAGACACCCCGAGGGCCGATCATGCTGACCGGGTACGACGCCGGCGATCGACGGCAGTCGCTCGCCGACGACAGCACGCTCCGGCAGGGCCGAAAGAAGGGCGGCCGTATAAGGATGATGCGGATCGCGGAACAATGCCTTCACCGGCTGCTCCTCAACCTTCTGGCCCGCATATTGCACCTGCACGCGCTCTGCCGTTTCGGCCACCACGCCCATGTCGTGGGTGATGAGCACCAGCGCCATGCCCTGCTCTTTTTGCAGGCGCACGAGCAGATCGAGGATCTGTGCCTGAATGGTCACGTCGAGAGCCGTGGTCGGTTCGTCGGCGATCAAAAGCTTCGGATTGCAAGCGAGCGCCATGGCGATCATGACACGCTGGCTCATGCCGCCCGACATCTGGTGCGGGAAGTTCGACAGACGATCCTCAGGCGCCGGAATACCGACAAGATTCAAGAGCTCGATCGAACGCGCGCGGCGCGCCTTGCGGTCGAGACCCATATGGATGCGCAGGGTCTCGCCGAGCTGGAAGCCGACGGTGAAGCACGGATTGAGGCTCGACATCGGCTCCTGGAAGATCATCGCCATGTCCTTGCCGATGATCTTGCGGCGCTGGCGGGACGAGATGCCCCGCAGGTCCTTGCCGTCGAACGTCATGCGATCGGCGGTGATCTTCGCCGTCCAGGGCAGAAGACCCATCATGGCGAGCATGGAGACCGACTTTCCTGACCCGGATTCGCCGACGATCGAGAGGATTTCCCCCTTGTCGCAAGTGAGGGATACGCCGTCGACGGCCCGGAACAGGCCGGACGCAGTCTGGAATTCAACGGTGAGATTTTCAATATCGAGAAGTGCCATTACGACCTCTTCAGCTTCGGGTCGAAGGCATCGCGCAGACCGTCGCCCATCAGATTTATGGCGAGAACCGTGATCAGGATGCAGAGACCGGGAAAAGTGACGAGCCAAGGGTTGCTCTGGAAGAATTCGCGCGAATCCGCGAGCATCGTGCCCCATTCCGGGGTCGGCGGCTGCGCCCCCTGGCCGAGAAAGCCGAGCGCAGCTGCGTCAAGGATCGCCGCCGAGAAGGCGAGCGTCGCCTGCACGATGAGCGGCCCCAGGCAATTCGGCAGGATGGTCTTGAACATCAGGCGAAGCGGCCCGGCGCCGGAAACGCGCGAGGCGATGACATATTCCTTGTCCCGCTCGGCTAAGACCGAAGCACGTGTCAGCCGGACGAAATGCGGCTGATTGACGATGGAGATCGCGATCATGGCGTTGGTCAGGCCAGGCCCCAGAATCGCCACCAGCACGAGAGCCAAAAGCAGCGAGGGGACGGCAAGGATGATGTCCATGATACGCATGATGATCGTATCGGTTCGGCCGCGGACATAACCAGCGACGAGGCCGATCAGGACACCGGCCAGCGCCGAAAGCGAGGCAACCACCAGGCCGATGAACAGCGAGAATCGCGTTCCATAGATCAGACGCGAAAGAAGGTCGCGGCCATTGGCGTCGGTACCGAGGAGAAAGCTGCTGTTGCTGCCTTCGGCCCAGGCGGGCGGCAGGCGTTGCATGGCGCTGCCAAAGGCGGCGTCCGGATCATGCGGGGCGACCAAGCTTGCGAAGATCGCCAGGAACAGAACGAAGAGGAAGATCGCCAGCCCGATGACGGCGCCCTTGTTGCGCGAGAAATAGTACCAAAACTCCGCAAAAGCGGAGGGGCGGTCGGATTTGAGACTTACCGTGCTCATGGGCCGCTCCTAATGACGAATGCGTGGATTGATGAAGCCGTAAAGCAAGTCGACGGCGAGATTGACGAGCATGACGATTCCCGCGATCAGCAGCAGACCACCCTGCACCACAGGATAATCGCGCTTGAAGACAGCGTCGATCATCCATTTTCCGATGCCTGGCCAGGAAAAGATGCTTTCCGTCAGGATGGCGCCGCCGAGCAGCACGCCGACCTGCAGGCCGATGGTGGTGACCACCGGGATCATGGCATTACGCAGCGCGTGCACGGAGACAACGCGCAGCGGCGCAAGGCCTTTGGAGCGGGCGGTGCGGACATAATCCTCGCCGAGAACTTCCAGCATGGCCGAGCGCGTCTGCCGCGCGATGACGGCAAGCGGAATGGTGCCAAGCACGACGGTCGGCAGGATCAGGGAATTGAGGGCGGACGCGAAGGCCCCCTTCTGGCCGGACAGGAGACTGTCGATCAGCATGAAGCCGGTAACCGGCTTGAAGAAATAGATGAGCCCGATGCGGCCTGAAACCGGCGTCCAATGCAGATAGCCATTGAAGACGATGATCAGCAGCAGGCCCCACCAGAAGATCGGCATGGAGTAGCCGACAAGCGCAACACCCATCACGCTCTGATCGAACCATGTGCCGCGCTTGACGGCAGCAAAAACGCCGGCCGGGATGCCAAGACAGACCGCCAGGATCATGGCGCAGATCGACAGTTCCAGCGTCGCCGGGAAGAAGGTCAGGAAGTCGGTCAAGACGTCGCGCTTAGTAGTGATCGACGTCCCGAGGTCGCCGTGCAGTGCGTTCCAAACGTAGTGGCCGTATTGCACGATCAGCGGCTGGTCATAGCCGAGATCATGGGAGATCTGGGCATGGCGTTCCGGCGACATGACGCGCTCGCCCGACAACAGCATGACGGGATCGCCCGGAAGCAGGCGGATGAAAGAGAAAGCGACGATCGAAACGCCGAGAAAGGTCGGGATCAGCACCGCGAGGCGGCTGAAAAGAAAGCGCAACATGGCAGATGTCCAAAGTTTTCCGGCGGTCAGGCATATTGCCTGACCGCCGGTTCACCCGGCTTTCGCCCGGGTATTTCAGAATGTGTCCGTTATTCGGCGATATCAACGCCATCGAAGCGGTGAACACCGACCGGATCCTGCACATAGCCAGAAACCTTGGCGCTCATCGGAACGAACTCCTCGGAATGGTCGATGGTCATCCACGGAGCTTCGCGCTTGAAGACGACCTGTGCCTGTTCATAGAGCTTGGTACGCTCCTTGACGTCGGCAGTCTGCTTGGCCTTCTTCACGAGATCGTTGAATTCCTTGTTGCACCACTGAGCGCGGTTGTTACCGCCGACTGCGTCGCAGCCGAGCAGCGTGTCAAGGAAGTTGTCCGGGTCGCCATTGTCGCCGGTCCAGCCGAGGATGGCCGCGCCATCGCGGTCCTTGGCGGAGGAAAGCTTTAGATACTGGGCCCAGTCATAGGTGACGATCTCGACCTTTACGCCAATCTTGGCAAGGTCAGCCTGCATCAGCTCGGCGGCGCGGCGTGCGTTCAACATGTACGGACGCGAAACCGGCATCGCCCAGATCTTCATGCTGAGATCCTTGACGCCAGCCTTTTCGAGCATCTTCTTGGCTTCTTCCGGATTGAAAGCGTCGTCCTTGATGTCCTTGTTGTAGGACCACATGGTCGGCGGGATCGGGTTGGTGGCAACGGAGCCCGAACCCTGGAAGACAGCGTCTACGATCGCCCGCTTATCCACGGCCATATTCAGCGCCCGGCGCACCTCGGCCTTGTCGAAGGGAGGGGTCAGCGTGTTGTAGGCGAGATAAGAGACGTTCAGGCCCGGCTGCTCGAGAACCTTCAGGCTCTTGTTGGTCTGGAGATCCTTGATGTCGGCGGCATTCGGATAAGGCATGATCTGGCATTCGCCGGACTTCAGCTTCTGCGCACGAACCGATGCGTCTGGCGTGATCGCGAAGACGAGATCGTCGATCTTTTCCTTGCCTTTGAAGTAGGTTTCATTCGCCTTGTAGCGAATGACGGCGTCGGGCTGATAGGCGACAAAGGTGAACGGACCAGTGCCGAGCGGCTGCTGGTTCATCTGTTCCAGCTTGCCGTCTGCCTGCAGCTTGTCGGCATATTCCTTTGACAGGATCGACGCAAAGTCCATGGCGAGGTCTGCGATGAACGGTGCTTCCGGATGGTTCAGTACGAACTTGACCGTGAGATCATCGACTTTGTCGACCGACTTGATGAGGGTCGGGAAGCCCATGCCTGCTGCATATTCATAGGAGCCGCCGGCGACATACTTGGCCCACGGGCTGTCTTCCTTGAGCTGGCGGTTGAACGAGAAGACAACGTCGTCAGCATTGAGATCGCGCGTCGGGGTGAAGTAATCGGTGGTCTGGAACTTCACGCCCTTGCGGAGCTTGAAGGTGTATTCTTTGCCGTCGGGGGAAACGGTCCAGCTTTCGGCGAGACCCGGCTCAACTTCGGTGCTGCCGTGCTTGAACTCGACGAGGCGGCTGTAGACCGTACGCGAAGAGGCATCGAAGGTGGTGCCGGCGGTATAAATTCCCGGATCGAAACCTTCCGGCGAACCCTCCGAGCAATAAACAAGCGTTTTGGACCAGGCGGACGTTGCCATGACCGAAGTCAAGGCAGTCACTGCCAACAGGACAGAGATCTTTTTCATGATATCGTTTCCCAGGTTTGTTCTTCTTTTGAAACCGTGGTTCCCCATAGGTTCCCATCCGGATCGCGCCGATGGAACGCTATTTAATGTGTGAAAGCAACACGCGCCGCCTAAAATTTTTCCAAATTTTGGAGTTTGGAAATTTTCAGACAAAAATGGTCCTGGATTGGTAACATTCTATCGAAATCGCGTCCCTTTTAGACGCAATTGGGATAATTTTACCCTTACCTCTTCGAAAATACTATTAGCTTGCCGCAGGACTACCTCACGTTACAAACAAAAATCCGCGGACGCTTCAAGCGACCGCGGATGGAAAACTGCGCATATTTAGGGTCAGGCTGCCGGCGCTGCGATCGCAGGCTTCTTGGCAATCGCCCTGTGATCGTCATCTGTCAGACCGAGCAGGAAATTGATCTGCGGACGGGCCTTGACGAGGTCGTCGATCGAATATTCCATTAGCACGTCGAAAAAGGCATTGAGCGCCTTGCGTAGCGCCGAATTCAAACCACAGCTATCGACCAGCGGACATTCGACGACACCTTCCTCGAAGCATTCGGCCATCGCGAAACTATCTTCGGTCACCCGGACAACGTCGAACAGGCTGATATCGGTCGCCGGCTTGCCGAGACGCACGCCGCCATTGCGGCCACGCACGGTTTCTACGAGACCGGCCTTGGTCAGCGGCTGCAAGATTTTGAACAAAAACAGCTCGGAAACACCATAAGCTTTGGCGATTTCCGGGATACGACTCAAGTGGCCTTCATTGGCGGCGCAATACATGAGCATGCGCACTGCGTAGTTGGTCTGCTTGGTCAAGCGCATGCCGATCTCCTGGAATCAAGGCCGCATAGGACGGTCCGACTGCTATATAGTGCCTTTCGTAGTTTTGAACAATTCCAAAAGATGAAAATCACATTCACGTTATTCTGATGGAGTGTCGGCCGTCAGTCGGGATTCGGCAAATACGTATCGGTCGCTCCCCGCCCCGTCCGCGGCTTCCTGGCGCAATCGAGGATAGCGCGTTTGCGTTCCGGCGTGCCAGATGGGTCGACAGCATGCTGGTACCGGAATGATCGCCGATTCCGATAAGCCGCTTGCAGCGAGAGTCATGCCGAAACCCAGACCGCCATCTCGCAGCCGCCAGGCTCACGGAAATGAAAGCGCCGACCGCCCGGGAAGTTGAAGGCGGGGCGGGTGACGACGCCGCCGGCGAGTTCGACGGCGCGCTGAGCCGCTTCAAGATCCGTCGTGCGCACGACGGGAAGCGGCGCGTCGGTGGCCTCTGCGGCGTTGCCCTGGATGCCGGCGTCGATGCCGGCGGCCTCGATGGCATGATAGGTCGGCCCATAGCTGACGAAGCTCCATTCGAAGGCTTCCTCGAAAAAGCGCCGGGTCTTCAACCCGTCGGTCGATGGAAATTCGAGATAGTCGATCTGATAGGTCGCGGACATCGCACCGTCCTCCAGTTGTTCTCGTTTTGTTCTAAAACAAAACGCACCCTCCGGCAAGATGACTCCGCAGGAAATAACCGCAACAAAAAACCGCCGCCCAATCTGCATTGGGCGGCGGTGCGTATCAGGCGGTATCGACGGACATCACTTCATCGTCGGCATGACGAATTCGGCGCCATCCTTGATGCCGGACGGCCAGCGGGCGGTGATCGTCTTGGTGCGGGTCCAGAACTTTATCGAATCCGTGCCGTGCTGGTTGAGATCGCCAAAGCTCGACGACTTCCAGCCGCCGAAGGAGTGGTAAGCGAGCGGAACCGGGATCGGCACATTGACGCCGATCATGCCGATGTTGATGCGCGAGGCGAAATCGCGGGCAGCATCGCCGTCGCGGGTATAGATCGCGACGCCATTGCCGTATTCATGCTTCATCGGCAGGTCGAGCGCTTCTTCGTAGTTCTTGGCGCGGACAACCGAGAGAACGGGCCCAAAGATTTCAGTCTTGTAGATATCCATGTCGGGTTTGACATGGTCGAACAGGCTGCCGCCGACGAAATAGCCGTCCTCATAACCTTGCAGCTTGAAGCCACGACCGTCGACGACGAGCTTGGCGCCCTCGTCGACGCCGCGATCGATCAGGCTGTTGACACGGTTATAGGCATCCTTGGTGACGAGCGGACCCATATCGGCCTTGTCATCTGTGTAAGGCCCGATGCGCAGCGACTCGATCTTCGGAACCAGCCTGTCGACCAGCCGATTGGCCGTGTCTTCACCGACTGGGACGGCGACGGAAATCGCCATGCAACGCTCGCCAGCTGAACCGTAGCCCGCGCCCATCAGGGCGTTGACGGCCTGATCCATGTCGGCATCCGGCATGATGATCATGTGGTTCTTGGCGCCGCCAAAGCATTGGGCGCGCTTGCCGTTCATCGCAGCCGTGCCATAGACGTAGCGGGCGATCGGCGTTGAACCGACGAAGGAAACAGCAGCGATATCCGGATCGGTCAGGATGGCGTCGACGGCGGCCTTGTCACCGTTGACGACGTTGAGGATGCCTGCCGGCAGACCGGCTTCGATCATCAGTTCGGCAAGACGGATCGGCACAGACGGATCGCGCTCGGACGGCTTCAGGATGAAAGCGTTGCCGCAGGCGATCGCCGGCGCGAACATCCACATCGGGATCATCGCCGGGAAATTGAACGGCGTGATGCCGGCGCCGACACCAACCGGCTGGCGGATGGAATACATGTCGATCGCCGGGCCGGCGCCTTCAGTGAACTCACCCTTCTGCAGGTGCGGGATGCCGCAGACGAATTCGCAGACTTCCAAGCCGCGGATGACATCGCCCTTGGAATCTTCGACCGTCTTGCCATGCTCCCTGGAGAGCATCGTCGCCAACTCGTCCATATGCTGGTTCAAAAGCTCAACGAACTTGAAGAAAACGCGGGCGCGACGCTGCGGATTGGTGGCGGCCCATTTCGGCTGCGCGGCCTTGGCGTTTTCGACGGCGGCGCGGATGTCGGCGACATCGGCGAGCGCGACCGTTGCCTGAACTTCGCCGGTTGCCGGATTGTAAACGTTGCTCGTGCGGCCGCTGGTGCCAGCGACATGCTTACCGCCGATGAAATGACCGATCTCACGCATGGATTTGCCTCCTCGCTTTCTGGAATGAATACAGGATGGCACTTCAATTTGCACAAATCAATGAGCTGTTATAAGCAACCGTTGTGCAGAAATTAAAGTCCTGGATGTGCATATGGATTGGGATGATGTCCGCATGTTCCTCGCCGTCGCCCGCACGGGACAGATCCTTGCGGCCTCGAAACGACTTGGTGTCAACCACGCGACGCTCTCCCGGCGGGTGACGACGCTGGAGGAGCGGCTGAAGACGCGGCTGCTGGTGCGTCGGACCAATGGCTGCGACCTGACCTCCGAGGGCGAGATCTTTCTGCATGCGGCCGAACGCATGGAAACGGAAATGCTGCGCGCCCAGGCAAGCGTCGGCCATCTCGACAGCGCCATTACCGGTACGGTGCGCATCGGCGCACCCGATGGTTTCGGCGTCTCCTTCCTTGCGCCCCGTTTGGGACGGCTGATTGCGCGGTATCCGGAACTGCGCATCCAGCTCGTGCCGGTGCCCCGCTCCTTCTCACTATCCCAGCGCGAGGCCGATATCGCCATCACCCTCGAACGTCCGGAACAGGGTCGCCTGGTCTCGTCCAAGCTGACGGACTACACGCTCGGCCTTTACGCGTCGAAGGCCTATCTCGACCGGGCGGGCCTGCCCGACAGCGTCGAGGGGCTGAAATTGCATCCACGCATCGGCTATGTCGAAGACCTGATCTTCACCGCCTCGCTGAATTTCTCCGGCGAGATCATGCGTAGCTGGGATGCGTCGTTCGAAATCTCCACCGCCATCGGCCAGACGGAGGCTGTGCGCTCCGGCGCCGGTATCGGCATCCTGCACGACTACATCGCCCTGCAATTTCCGGAGCTGACCCGCATCCTGCCTGATATCTCGATCAAACGCGCCTATTGGACTATCTATCACGAAAGCGCCCGCGATCTGGTGCGGGTGCGCACTGTCGCGGACTTTTTGCAGGAGCTGGTGAGCGAGGAAAGGCGGATGTTTTTGTGAAGCTATCTCCGACGTAGGCATGCTTCGGCGGATCTTCGTTCTCGTCGGGATTGGGGACGGGCATCTCGTCCGGCAGCCTGTCGGGATCCGGCTCCTCTATCGGCGGCTCCGGTGTCCAGCCGGGACCGGGCATCGGTGGCTTTTCTGGAATCGGGTCGCGTGGCACGGACATGGGCAGTTCCTTCCGTTTTGTTGTTGATCTTGGGGAACGGTCGGGAGCAGGCGCGGTTCCACATGAATTCCTGTCGGCCACCCAGCGGCCCGGCCATGATGGTGTCGCGGAATGCGTTCCAAGAACGTCTTCGGTTCGCCCAAGAGGCGCGCGGTGCGCCTTCCAGGTGACCGACGCTGGACAAGCACCTGCGATCTTCTAGATATTTGAGAACACCAAGGGAGTTGCACCATGAGCGAGAAAACGAAAAAGCAATCGGAACTGACCGAAAAAGAAATCAAGGAACAAGACGACTATCTCGAGGAAGCGCTTGAGGAAACCTTTCCCGCCAGCGACCCGATTTCGCCGGGACATGTCACAAAGAAGCCAGCGGATAAGAAATAGACCGCAGCAGAGTGCGACGCCGCGGGTGCCACAAGCGTTGGCGACCGGCGCGAAATGTCCGAACCGACAGAGACAAGTCCGGACAGCGTCGGACAACCAGAACCTCTTGATTTTTGTGGAAATGGTACGGTTGGGTGGTCTCGAACCACCGACCTCAGGTGCCACAAACCTGCGCTCTAACCAACTGAGCTACAACCGCACATGCCGCGTTGCCACGGGAACGGGGGTCACATACGAGGACTTTGAAATTATTTCAAGTCCTATCTCCCCGCAATGTGAAAAAGGCTGGGCAAAACGCTTAGCGGAATTCGAAAACAAATGTCATCAGTCGCAGTGAAGGAGTTCACGGCAACGTGTGCCGCAAGAGGCGACCTTCAACCCAGTTAGGCTATTGACAGGGTCAAGAGTGCGGCGGCCAGAGCGACAAATATGAGTGCATATTTAAGTTGCGTCCAAGAGACGTGTCGATCGCTAGATGGTCGCTTTTAGAAGCCGCGCCCTTTGGTGAGAGGGGCGAATTTTCGCCCAGTATTTTCGCGATAGTTGACGGCCTCCATTGGATGACGCACGCCCAATAATACCACCGACAACAGTAGGATGCAGCTAACGGCGCGCTGTACCCGAACAAACGCGCAGCGGATGTTCCATGCCCCGAAACTAAAACGTCCCGCTTTCGGTGCTTTACCTGAAAGCGAGACGTTTGGCCTTGGGAGGCTTCTGGAAATTAAGCAGCCTTGAATGAGGCCATTGCCTTTTCGGCAGCGTCCTTGGCCGGCTTTGCCAGCTTTTCGGCGACCTTCTTCGTGGTTTCCTGGATGGACTTGGCCTGCTCGACGGTCACTTCAGCCTGCTTGCGGATGAAGGAGGTCTGCAGTTCGAAGAGTTCGGCGACGGACTTGACGCGAAGCAAGGCTTCCATGTGCGCCAGCGAGCTTTCGGCATTGGTGCGCAGGACGTCGATGGCCTTGAGGCCGATTTCCACTGAGCCAGCCTGTGCGGTCTGCACGGTGGCTTCAACGGTCTTGCCGGCTTCTTCGGCGGCCGTCTTCATCTTGGCGAAGGCTTCCTTGGACTGTGCAGCACCCTTTTCCGCGAAGTCGCGGAAGGATTCCGAGAGCTTGGACGGGTCGAATGCAGCCGTTGAAAAAACGTCGTCTTTCTTTACAGTAGCCATGCTTGCGCTCCTATGTGGGGCCCTACTCGGAGGCGCCCTTGGTGAAATGAATGAGCTTTATATAATATAGATAATTGTGCATTGCAACATCTTTGTGCGACGCACAACGCGTTAACCCTGCCAGTCAAAAACCTGGCCCTTCGCTGGACCTGAAACCGGGGCGCCGTTATTAATAAAGCGTTAAAGCAAGAGAGGCGATCACGCCCGCAAAGCAGGTCGGAACATGCCCGCAATTCAGTACCCATTCATTGACATTGCCGTGCACCCCCGCGTTCGGGAGCGTTTTGCACGCGGCGAAGCCGTGGTGCTGTTTTCGACCGGCATGGATCGGGTGCTTTGGGCCAATGGCGCCGGCGCCAATCTCTTCGGCTACGATGTCATCTATGATTTCCTCGACCAAGGACCGAAACCCGGCGACGTCTCCTTCCGGCAGATCCAGGCGACGGCACGCGGACTTGGCGCCGGCGGCGATCAGCGCACTTTCCTGATCCGCATGGCCTCGGGCTTCCAGCGCGCGGTCGTCATTGCCGCGGTCGAACTCGTTCGGGTGCAGGCAAGCGAAGAGGCGATCCTGTTTTCGTCTCCGGTCTCCTCCAAGCCGCTGGCCGCAATCGAGAGCGCGAAACGGATGATCGACGGTTTCGACGATCCCGATACGCATATGGCCGTGATCGGGCGCGACGGCGAGGTCATCGCGGCTTCGGCACGCTTCGATAGCCTTGGTGTCACGTCGCAGACCGCGAGGATGTTGACGACCATGGCGGGCGCCCAGGCGGAGAGGCTGATCAAGCGACCGATCCCGACAGGCCGTGGCTATCTGCCCGCCGCCGTCGGCAAGCTGTCGGAAATCCCTGCCTTGCATCTACTCTTCGTCGTCGAGACCGCAGCCGGTAGTCTCGATCCAACGGCAAGCCTCGGTGCTAGCGCATCTACCGGTACGGCGGCCGCAGCGATCGAGCCGGAGGCGGAAGAGGCGCGGACGGAACTCGAAACTGCCACGGCCGAGGAAACGCCCGTTCCCGATGCGGCGCCTATCGCGGAGGTGCCCTCTCCTGACGTCATCGACGCGGCGGCGGATATCGAAGAGGTCGAGGACGCGCGGGAAAATTCTGGTGCCGTCCATGAAGAGACACATCCGCAGTCCGATGCCACCGGCAAAGCTATCGACGCGCTGGTGATGATGGACAGCGCGACACCGGAACAGATCGAGGCGGCCGCGCATGCCGACGAGCTTTTACCGGACGTCGATGACGATCTTCTGGTCAGTGGCGGGGAAGGACCGGTGGAGCGTGCGGACGCAATCGCTGAACCGGTCGTGGCCAAGGCCGTCGCCCCCGCCGCGGAAGTCGGTCAGCCGGAGGGCTTCACTTTCAAGCGCAGCGGTCGCGCCACGCGTTTCGTCTGGAGGATCGATGCCGAAGGCCGCTTCAGCGAAGTCTCGCGCGAATTCGCTGAGGCCGTAGGCCCGCATGCCACGAAGGTAACCGGCGTTGCCTTCGCCGACATTGCCAAGCATTTCAATCTCGATCCGGATGGCAAGATCGCCGAGCTCTTGGCGCGGCGCGATACATGGTCTGGTCGGACGATCTACTGGCCGGTGGAAAAGACCAGCCTGATGGTGCCCGTCGACCTGGCCGCATTGCCGACCTATACCCGCAGTCGCGACTTCGATGGCTTCAGAGGCTTCGGCGTGGTGCGCCTCTCCGATGCCATCGAAGATCCGATGAAGCTTGGGTTGACATTGGGTGGAGAGGAAGAGCGGGCACCGTCGACGCCGAGAGTTGCAGAAGAGCCTGTCGCGGAAACGGCAGCGCCAACAAGTGCTGAAGAAGCACCGCACAGCCCGCCGGGGGAAAGTGTAGCCGAAGGAAAAGTGGCTGCTCACGAAGCTGGCCCTGAGGCGGCGGAGCCTGCTCCGAAGAATGAAGAGCCGCCTGCCCTGAAGATTGCGCAGACGCCGAACCGCCGCGAATCCGATAAGGTCATCCAATTGCATCAACGCCGCCCGTTGACGCTAAGCGGCTTGTCGCTGAGTGAACAGGCCGCCTTCCGCGAGATCGCGCGGCAGCTCGAACCCTTTGGCAAGCGCGCCGAGCCGCCAGCCGATCAGCCTGAAGCGATGGAACAGTCCGAAGAGGTGGCGAACATCTCCCCGCAGCCGAATGCTGCGGATGACGTTCTATCCGATGCCGTCGAAACACCAGGCGATGGCGATGCTGCCGAAGGTCGACCTGAAAGCGACGAAACCACGCAATCCGAACCGGACATGACGGCGCCTTTGGCCGAGACGGAAAAGCCGGAAGAGGTCGCCACGCCCGACTTTGAGGAATCGAAATTCTCCGGGGAACCGGAACAGGATTTCGATCCGCTGGACGTATTGAGCACCGCTATTGCGCCACGCGTGAAAATGCGCGATGGCCTATCGGCGGAGATCGTCGACCAACTGCCCCTCGCCATTCTCGTTCATGCCGGCGACCGGCTGATCCATGGCAATCCGGAATTCCTGCGGCTGACGGGTTATGAAAGCCTTACAGACCTCGAGCATGTCGGCGGGCTGGATGCCCTGTTGCAACGTCATGACCTCGAAGGCAAGACCGAGCGGCCAGGCACGATGATGGTCGTACGCGCCGACGATACGCTGGTGCCGGTCAACGCTCGGCTGCAATCGATCCGCTGGGAAGACGGCACGGCCTTGATGCTGGCGCTGATGCCACTCGACAAAAGCGAGACTTCGACGCCGCCATCGGAGCCCGTGCCCGAAGAAGCCCGGCCCGAGCGTATGGTCGAAAAACTTGCCAAGCTGCAGGTCGAAATCGAAGAGCTGCACTCGACATTGGAGACGGCGACGGACGGCGTCATCATCATCGGACAGGAGGGCGAGATCCGCTCGATGAACCGCTCGGCGAGCGCGCTCTTCAACTATGACGAGCAGGAGACCCGCGGTAAGCCTTTCGTCATACTGTTTGCACATGAGAGCCAGAAGGCCGTGCTTGACTATCTCGCCGGGCTCTCCGGCCATGGCGTGGCAAGCGTGCTGAACGATGGCCGCGAGGTCATCGGCCGTGAGGCCTCGGGCGGTTTCGTGCCCTTGTTCATGACCATGGGACGACTGAACTCCTCGAACGGCTATTGCGCTGTCATCCGCGACATCACTCAGTGGAAGCGCACCGAGGAAGAGTTGCGCAACGCCAAGCGTGCGGCTGAGACGGCCAATGCCCACAAGACCGATTTCCTCGCCCGGGTCAGCCACGAGATTCGCACGCCGCTCAACGCGATCATCGGCTTTTCCGACATGATGGCCGGCGAGCGCTTCGGGCCGATCGGTCATTCTCGCTATATCGAGTATGCGACCGATATCGGCCGCTCGGGCCGCCATGTGCTCGACATCGTCAACGATCTGCTGGACATCTCCAAAATCGAAGCCGGTGAAATGGACCTGGAATTTTCCTCCGTCGGCCTCAACGAAGCGATCGCCGAAGCCGTGTCGCTGGTGCAGCCGCAAGCCAACAGCCAGCGCGTCATCATCCGTACGGCGCTGTCGCAGGCCGTGCCGAATGTCGTCGCCGACCTGCGCTCGATCAAGCAGATCGCATTGAACATCCTGTCGAACGCTATCCGCTTTACGCCGTCAGGCGGCCAGATCGTCGTCTCAACATCTTACGAAGGCAATGGCAGCGTCGTCATGCGCATTCGCGACACCGGCGTCGGCATGACCCGCAGCGAGCTGGAACAAGCGATGAAGCCCTTCCGCCAGGTCTCGACCAATGCCCGCAAGCGCGGCGACGGCACCGGCCTCGGCCTACCGTTGACCAAAGCCATGGTCGACGCCAACCGCGCGACCTTCTCGATCAACTCGGCCCCGAATGAGGGGACATTGGTGGAGATTACATTCCCTTCGCCGCGTGTGCTGGCGAACTAAAAGTAACTTCGTTCGCTTCGAGCAGAGGCTGAAAATGGGCATTTTTGACCAGCGAGCGACAAGGGGTCGGCGACAGGAAGCTCGAATTTGAAGGATCGGAACACTAGCCATGGCAGACGTTGAAAGCCGGTTGGCGGCGCTTGGATTGCAGCTTCCACAGCCGATAAAACTTCCACCGAATGTGGTGCTCAACTTCCCTTGGGTTCGCATCCATGGCAACCGGGCTTTTATTTCCGGACACGGAGCTTTGGCACCGGACGGCTCGATCGCCACGCCTCTCGGCAAGGTCGGCCGCGATCTGTCGTTGGAGGAAGCCTATCATGCGGCCAAATTAACCGGATTGGCGATGGTTGCTAGCTTGAAGGCAAGCATCGGCGATCTCGATCGTGTCGAAAGCTGGCTGCGCGTATTCGGCATGGTCAATGCAGATGAAAGTTTCAATGGCTATCCGTTGGTCATCAATGGCTTCAGCGACCTCATCACGGATCTCTACGGCAAGGAGCGCGGCGCTCACTCTCGTTCGGCCGTCGGTGTAGCCGGATTGCCTTTCAATCTCCCGGTGGAAATCGAAGCCGAAGTCGCAATCCGCACTTAGGGCGATCATCTCTCCGGCAAACGGCCAACCCGGCATTGCCTGCATCACCGACATGGATTACTCGTTTGGCGCGTACTAACAATTGCGCACTTATGCACCGTTGCCTTCCGTGGGATAGTTTCCGATCGAGACCGGCTATCCTGGTCGGTCGTTGGATGCAAATGGGGAGGCTCCAATGTCATCGACTGCAGCAGAAGCAGGCATGGGCGAAATCTCACCCGATCTGATAGTTGATGCGATGTTTGCATGCCGGAAGACGGCCGCGATCAAGGCCGCGATAGAGCTCGATCTCTTTACGTTGATCGGCGACGGCGGGACTGCTGAATCGCTGGCAGTCGCGACGAACGCAGCCGAACGCGGCGTACGCATTCTGTGCGACTATCTCGTCGTAAACGGCTTTCTCACCAAGACGGGTCATCAATACGCTCTGACCCCCTCCAGCCGAGCATTCCTCGATCGGCATTCGCCGGCCTATATGGGCTCAGCCATCGAGTTCCTCGCCGCGCCGGAAATTCTCAAGCAAGTCCTGGACGATCCGACATCTTATGTCCGCAACGGCGGGTCCATTGGATTGGCAAACATGTCGCCGGACAATCCCGTGTGGGTGAAGTTTGCCCGTGGCATGGGTTCGTTCACGGGCGGCAGCGCGGTCAGCCTTGCAGCTGAAATGGCCAATTTGCCTGTGCCGCCAAAGAGGATTCTGGACATCGCCGCGGGACACGGACGTTTCGGGATAGAGATGGCGAAGACTTTTCCCTCGGCCGAGATCGTTGCGGTCGATTGGAACTCCGTTCTGCAACTGGCCAAACACAATGCGTGGGAATTTGGCGTTTCAGAGCGCTACAAGGCGATTCCCGGCAGCGCATTCGACGTCGACTGGGGCACGGATTACGATCTTATCCTGCTTGCGAACTTCCTACACCACTTCGACATGGAAACCTGCGCAGGATTGCTAGGAAAGACCCGGGCCAGCCTCAGCCGCGACGGCCACGTGGTCGCGGTCGAATTCGTTCCCAATGACGATCTCGTCTCGCCTCCTTTCGCAGCCGCCTTCTCGTGGGAGATGCTCGCCAACACGCCGAAGGGCGAGGCCTACACGAAGAAGGACTTAACCGAAATGGCCAGGCGCGCCGGTTTTCAAGACGCTAGGGTAAAGCCGTTGCCGCCATCACCGGCGAGCGTGATTTTCTTCGAGTAGTGGCGCCCTAAATACCGATCCCCTTGCTGAGAGGCGTGGAGATAGCAACAACGGGGCTGTTCCCCCTCGCGCGCAGTTACAAATATTACTCTCCGCGCGCCTTCGCGGCCTTGCGCGCGGCCCTTGAATCCGGCTTTCCGCTCTTGGGAGGACCGTCGTTCTTACCGAAATTCTGCTTGCCTGGCTTCTTTGCCCAGGGCTTCTTGTCCGGGCGTTCGGAAAAGTCGCCCTCGCCTGCGGGCGTCCGTTCTGGCTTGCGATCGGATTTCCATTTTGGCTTGACGGTGTCATTCGGACGGGCGCTCTTCTCCGAGTAGGGTTTTTTCTTCCCGAAAGTTCCTTCCCGCTTGGCCTGCGAAAAATCCGGTATGCCAGCGAGCGGCTTAACGCGAATGCCGCGCTCCAAGGTCTTGTCTGGGCCGATGGCAGATAGGAAGCGTTCGGCACCTTCGCTCGAAAATTCGACGAAAGTTTCTTCCGGCGTCATCTTGATCGCGCCGATGTCGCGCTTGGTGAGATTGCCGTTGCGGCAGAGCATCGGGATCAGCCAGCGCGGCTCGGCATTCTGCTTGCGACCGACCGAGAGCGACACCCAGACGCCGTCGGTGAAGTCGTTGCGTCCGGCGGAAGGCGCATCATCGCGCGGCGCCGAAAAATCGTCGCGGCGCGGTTTCCTACGCTCGCCCTCAGCGGGAACGTGCTGCAGATCCTCCGGCGCGGAATGACCGGCGCGATATTGGCGCAGGAAGGCGACGGCAACCCGTTCGGCACCGTGACTTTGCAACAGTTGCTGAACCAGGGACTGTTCGTCCTCACGCAAGGGCGCGGAGAAGATCGGATCGGCGAGAAGGCGTTCGTCGTCGCGGCGATTGACCTCTTCGGCTGATGGCGGTTTTGCCCAGGTGGCGCGGATGCGGGCGTTTTCCAGCAAGCGTTCGGTGCGGCGGCGGGCACTGAGCGGCACGATCAGGGCGCTGACGCCCTTGCGTCCGGCGCGGCCCGTGCGGCCGCTGCGATGCAGCAGTGTTTCCGGATTGGTCGGGAGATCGGCGTGAACTACCAATTCCAGACCCGGCAGATCGATGCCACGGGCGGCAACGTCGGTGGCGATGCAAACGCGCGCGCGACCGTCGCGCATGGCCTGCAGCGCATGTGTACGCTCGCTCTGGCTAAGTTCACCCGACAAGGCAACGACGGAAAAGCCTCGGTTATTGAAGCGCGCCGTCAGATGGTTGACGGCTGCACGTGTCGAACAGAAGACGATAGCGTTCTGTGCTTCGTAATAGCGCAGAACGTTGATAATGGCGTTTTCCCGGTCGCTCGGGACAACCGTCAGGGCGCGATAGTCGATATCGACATGCTGCTTGGCTTCGGACGCGGTGGCGATGCGCACGGCGTCGCGCTGGTAGTTTTCCGCGAGCTTTGCGATCGAGCGCGGCACGGTCGCCGAGAACATCATTGTCCGCCGCTCGGCCGGCGCGGTCTCGAGGATGAATTCCAGATCTTCACGGAAACCGAGGTCGAGCATCTCGTCGGCCTCGTCCAGCACCACGGCCTTTAGCTCGGAAATGTCGAGCGAGTTGCGGCGAATATGGTCGCAGAGGCGGCCCGGCGTGCCGACGACGATGTGCGCGCCGCGCTCCAATGCCCGCCTCTCCGTGCGCATGTCCATGCCGCCAACACAGGAAGCAATGGTCGCGCCAGTGAGTTCGTAAAGCCATTCCAGCTCCCGCTGCACCTGCAGCGCCAGCTCGCGCGTCGGCGCGATGGCCAATGCCAGCGGCCGGCCGGCGGGGCCGAAACGCTCATTGCCCTCGAGCAGGCCCGGAGCCAAAGCCAGGCCGAAGGCAACCGTCTTGCCGGAGCCGGTCTGGGCCGAAACCAATGCGTCCTTGCCGGCAAGGCCCGGATCGAGCATGGCCTTCTGTACCGGCGTCAGCACTTCGTAACCGCGCTTTGCCAAAGCCTTGGCGATCGCAGGAACGATGCCTTCGAATTCAGTCATATCTTGTCTTTCGGAATTCTTCGCGCCAGCCGGCGCGGATCATCGCGACCCGCACGTTGCAGGCCTCTTCTTCAAGCGTGCACATACTTGCTCGGCGGGCCAATGTACAGAGCAAGCACGAATTTGTGCGATGCACAATGAAAAAAAGGCAGCTGAGAGCGCTGCCTTTGAAGTTGATGCTGTCTAACGAAAGCTCGAGTCGATCAACGTCATGTCTCGGGAACCTCGCGGCTCCAAGCCGTTCCTAACTCATGCGAACGGCCTCAAGTTGGATTTTACCTTTGACCAAGGTTTCTTAACACCGGGTTACCGCCCATTGGTCATGGTTTGCCCCTCAATTTTAAGAGAGGCTTAGCTTTTCAGCTCATCCAGCCCGGCAAAAAGATCCAGCGCTTCGGGATTGGCGAGTGCTTCCTTGTTCTTCACCGCCCGGCCATGCACAACGTCGCGGACGGCGAGTTCGACGATCTTACCCGACTTGGTGCGCGGAATATCGGTAACAGCAATGACCTTCGCCGGCACATGCCGCGGAGAGGCACCGGTGCGAATGCGGGTCTTGATCGCCTTGACCAGGTCTTCCGTAAGCGCTGCGCCCGCCGCCAGGCGGACGAAAAGCACGACGCGAACATCATCATCCCAATCCTGTCCGATGCAGAGAGCTTCGAGGACTTCAGGCATCTGCTCGACCTGATTATAAATCTCAGCCGTGCCGATGCGAACGCCGCCGGGATTGAGCGTCGCGTCCGAACGGCCGTGAATGATCAGGCCATCATGCTCCGTCCATTCGGCAAAATCGCCATGGCACCAGACATTGTCGAAACGCTCGAAATAAGCGGCATGATATTTGACGCGATCGGGGTCATTCCAGAACATCACCGGCATCGAGGGGAAAGCTTTGGCGCAGATGAGTTCGCCCTTTTCGCCGCGCACCGGCTGGCCGTCCTCGTTCCAGACATCGACCGCAAGGCCGAGGCCCGGTCCCTGGATCTCGCCGCGCCAGACCGGCTGCAACGGATTGCCGAGCACGAAGCAGGAGACGATGTCGGTGCCTCCCGAGATGGAGGCGAGCTGGATGTCGTCCTTGATGCCCTCATAGACGAAGGAGAAACCTTCGGGCGACAGGGGCGAGCCGGTGGAAGTCATCAGCCGCAGACCCGAAAGATCGTGCGACGTCTTCGGCGTCAGGCCGCCCTTGCGTACGGCGTCGATATATTTCGCAGACGTGCCGAATAGGGCGAACTTCTCCTCCTGCGCATAGTCGAAGAGGATATTGCCGTCAGGCGAAAAGGGAGAACCGTCATAGAGGCAAAGAGTGACACCGGCGGCAAGCCCGGTTACCAGCCAGTTCCACATCATCCAGCCGCAGGTGGTGAAATAGAAAACCTTTTCGCCCGGGACCACGCCGCAATGCAGACGATGCTCCTTGATGAGTTGCAGCAGCGCGCCGCCAGTGGAATGAACGATGCATTTCGGCACGCCCGTCGTACCTGAGGAGAACAGAATGAACAGCGAATGCGAGAACGGCAGCTGCACGAATTCAACCGCCCTTGCCTCGAAGGGCGCGATTAAGGCCGTGAGCGTCTTTGCGTTTGGCGTCGCAGCCACGACCGCATCGGCGTCGCCGGCATAGGGAACGATGACAGCAGGCGCGCCGAGACGTTGCGCGATGGCGCTGACCTTGGTCGTCACATCCTGCAATTTGCCGCCATACCAGTAGCCGCTGCAGGCGATAAACAGTTTCGGCTCGATTTGGCCGAAGCGATCCAAAACTCCCTGCTCACCAAAATCCGGGGAGCAAGAAGACCAGATGGCACCTATGGAGGCGGCCGCCAGCATGCAGGCGATTGTTTCCGGCATGTTCGGCATCATCGCGGCGACACGGTCCCCCTTGCCGATACCGAGGGCGCGATAGGCCTGCTGTAGGCGCGACACCATGGCCGAAAGCCGATCCCAGGACCAGCGATCGCGCACCTTGTCCTCCCCCCAGAAGACCAGCGCGTCCCCCTCACCGCTTTTCGACAGCAGGTTCTCGGCGAAGTTCAGCTCGGCATCGGGAAAGAAACGCGCTTCCAGCATGAGGTCGCCGTTGATCAGCGCCCTTTCGCCGCGATTTCCCTTGATGCCACAGAAATCCCACACTGCTGTCCAGAAGGTTTCGCGGTCGGCGATCGACCAGGCATGCAGGCTGCTGAAATCAGAAAGGGATAGGCCGAAGCGTCGATTGCAGTCTTGCATGAAGACAAACATCGGGCTTTGCCGGCGAAATTCATCCGATGGCGTCCAGAGCGGCTGATTATCTCGCATTTTTTCTCCTCCGGTTTTGGCTTATATACCATGCTGCAGCGCATTATAAAGTCACTGAGTTGTGTGTATTCCCGCTGTACAATGTTTGCATCCGCCGATCATTTCCTATATCCGGCAAACACAGGCATATCAGCGCTATCAGTATGAAAGTCTCCGCGGATCATGAGAGCGTCGAGGAATAATAAGTGGTGGTTGACGATGCGATCAGCCTCGCGTTGGCTGCCTACTGTTGCACGCACCACGGGCATCGCCCTTTTCACCATTATCGTGATCTTCGCCGTTTTCAGGGCAACCGCTCCCTTCCTGATCTCCAGCGGCCTGGTGCGCTCCGGCATCGAGAAAGCGCTGTCGGACTGGACGGGATATCGTGCCCAGATCGAGGGCGCACCGACACTGGAATTCTGGCCGACGCCGCGCGTGACGCTCAACCAGGTCACCATTCGCGAACCGACGAAAAACGGCAAGGTGCTCGGCCATGTCGACAGCCTCTCGGCGGATTTCTCGCTGTTTGCTGCCCTGCGAGGGCGTGCGCATTTTCATGAATTCCATTTCCTGCGGCCTGTGATCTATATCCGCCGCGACGAGACCGGTCTCATCGATTGGACGAATGAAGGGCTGCTGTCCAAGGCAATCGAACGGGTGGAGCAGTCCTCCAACCAGAACACGACGATGAGCAAGGAAGAGGATGCCGCCATTGGCACCTTGACCATCGAAGACGGCAGCGTCGAGATGACTGATGACCGCAGCGGCAACCTCTACAAGCTGGGCGGCGTCAATGCCGACATCTCATGGCCGCGGCTTTCCCGCCCGATGACTGCCGTCATCCTGGCTCGTCTCAACGGCCAGGACGTGAAGATCGACTTCAATTCCGCACAGCCCCTGTTGCTCTTTGCCGGCAAGCGGGTGGATGCGAAGACAAGCTTCTCCTCGCCGCTGATCAGCTGGACCTATACCGGCGCCACCAGCATTTCCAATATCGCCGCATTGACCGGAAATCTGGATCTAAGCGTGCCGAATATGCCTGCCTTCCTGGCCTGGAGTGGGCAACACCTGCCGGCCGCAAGTACACTTCGGAACGTTTCCCTCAATGCCGACGTCGCCACGATCCCAAATGGCCTGCGCTTCAACAATCTGAGCTTCAAGGTCAACGACGCCGCTGCGTCCGGCGTCATGGATCTGAGCTATTCGAAGGCGGGCAAGCCGAAGATTTCCGGCACACTTGCCTTCGACCAGATGAACCTCAATCCGTTCCTGGCGGCATTTTCCATGCGGCTAGCTGCCGATACTGCCATCGACGCTTTGCTCAACGGCAATCCGCTGCAACGCCTAGATGTCGACATGCGGCTTTCGTCGAACAAGGCCGTGCTCGGCCCATTTCAATTCGATGATATCGGCGCCAGCCTGCTCGTTGCCGGCGGCAGCGCAAAGTTCGACATCGGCGACAGCGGTTTCGAGGGCGGCGAGCTCACCTCGCATCTGGAGGTCACTCAAGGCGACTTCGATGCCGGCGGCAAATTGCAGATCTCCATCCGCAACGCCGATTTCGGCGGGCTGTTCACCCGGCTCAATCTAATGGGGCCGCTGCCGCTGACCAGGGGATCGCTGGATCTTTCACTCAGCACATCGAAGCCGATCTGGGCCGCGAGCCTCAGCGACGTCGCCGGCAAGATGCATTTCACCTCGGCCACCGGCTCCTTCCGGCAGTTCAACATCTCGACCTTCCGCGCGCTCGCGTCCAGCAAAGCCTTTTTCCGGATGAGCGACATCGCCGACACGGCCTTCGATTTCGATAGCCTCGACGTCGAGGCAAGCGTCGCCAAGGGCTCTGTCGAGGTTCACGACGCCAAGATCGAGGGACGCAATGAAACGGTGGTGCTGAACGGCGTCGTTCCCTTCCGCAGCAACGGACTGGCGCTGTCTGGCACCATGCAGGCGAGCGATCCGGCCAATGCGGCGGAATTGCCGACGCTGCCATTCTATATCGGCGGCACCTGGCCGGACCCGGTGATCTCGCCTGTCAAAACGCTGCTGCAAAAATCCGACAAGCAGCCGCAGCAACAATAGCTCCCAGCCGGCGGCTGCCTTCACCCTACCTTACGATCCTACGCCGCGGCGGCCGCCTGCTCATCCCTCTGGCGCTGCACTTCGCGGCGCTTCGTGACGACGGAGGCGCAGATGACGCCGATGGTGACGACGCCGATCAGAATGGTGCAGATCGCGTTGATCTCCGGCGTCACGCCGAGCTTCACCTGGCTGTAGATGAGCATCGGCAATGTCTTGGCACCCGCCCCGGAAGCAAATGTGGCGATCACCAGGTCATCCAGCGACAGCGTCAGAGCCAGCACCCAGCCGGAGAACACGGCCGGCGCGATGATCGGCAGCGTGATCTCGAAGAAGGTACGCACGGGCGGCGCGCCGAGATCGAGAGCCGCCTCTTCGATCGAGCGGTCGAAGCTCAGAAGCCTGGACTGGACGACGACGGCGACGAAGCACATAGTCAGCGTCGTATGCGCCATGACGATGGTCCAGAAGCCGCGATCGATGCCGACGGTGACGAAGAGCAGCAGCAGCGACAAGCCGGTGATGACGTCTGGCATGACGAGCGGCGCGTAGATCATGCCGGAAAAAAGAATACGGCCGCGGAAGCGGGTGTAACGAACCAGCGTCAACGCGGCCAGAGTGCCAAGCACGGTCGCGATCGTCGCCGAGAACACAGCGATGCGCACGGTCAACCAGGCAGCGTTGAGCATATCGCTGTTTCGAAGGAGCCGGCCGTACCATTGCGTCGAGAAGCCTCCCCAGACCGTGACCAGCCGCGAGGCGTTGAAGGAATAAATGACCAGCAACAGGATTGGCAAATAGAGGAAGGCTAGGCCGAGCGTGACGGAGATGATGTTGAAGCGGGACCAGCGGATCATGGCTTACCTCCCCCTCTCGTCAGCTTTCGCCTGCATATGTTGGAAGAAGACGATGGGCACCACCAGCACCAGCAGCAGGATGGTCGCCACCGCGGAGGCCAACGGCCAGTCGGTATTGCCGTAGAACTCGTTCCACAACACCTTGCCGATCATCAGCGTTTCGGAGCCGCCGAGCAGATCAGGGATGACGAACTCGCCGACCGCCGGGATGAAAACCAGCATGCAGCCGGCGATGACACCCGGGATCGACAGTGGGAAGGTGACACGCCAGAAGGCGCCGATCGGCGTGCAGCCGAGATCCTGGGCCGCTTCGATCAGCGTACCGTCCATCTTTTCCAGCGAGGAATAGAGCGGCAGAACCATGAAAGGCAGATAGGAATAGACCATGCCGATATAGACGGCGGTGTTGGTGTTCAGGATCACTAGCGGCTCATGGATGATGCCAAATGCCATCAGCAGCTGATTGAGCAAACCGGTCGTACTCAGGATCGCCATCCAGGAATAGACGCGGATCAAGAAGCTCGTCCAGAACGGCAGGATGACCAGCATTAACAGCGTCGGGCGGATGCTGCGCGGCGCCTGTGCCATGCCGTAAGCAATGGGATAGGCGATGATCAGTGTCAGGATCGTCGATATGCCCGCTATCTTCAGGCTCTGGAGATAGGCATTAAAATAGAGCGGATCGCCGGCCAACCAGGTGTAATTGTCGAAGGACATGCTCTGCAGCTTGTCCCACCAATCGCCGAAACCGTCCGACCAACTGAAAGCCGGATCGTACGGCGGAACGGAGAGAGCCTTGGTCGACAGCGAAATGCGGAAGACGATCAAGAAGGGCGCGAGAAAGAAAATCAGTAGCCAGGCATAGGGAATGATGATGACGAGGCGCTGATAGATGGAAGAGCCGAGCGTCTTCATGATCAATCCCTCAGCAGCACACCGGCATTCTCGTCGAAGGAGACCCAAACGTCCTGATCATAGGCAAAAGGCTCCTCCACGGCGCGCACCGCATTCAGTGACGAGGCCTTCACGACCTGTCCGCTCTTCAGCTTGACGTGGAGAACCGTCATGTCGCCGAGATAGGCGATATCCCAGATCTCGCCCTCGGCGGCATTGACCGAGGCATTGGCCGGCGGGCGCGGCGTGACGCGCAGCTTTTCCGGCCGAATGGCGAACCCTGCGCGGCTGCCTTCGGTCGGCATCTCGCCGGTTGCGGTGCGCAAAATGAAGCCGTTGTCGACGGCGATCTCGACCGTGCCGCCTTTTGCGCGAGTGACATTGCCGTCGAGAATATTCACATCGCCGATGAAGTCGGCTACGAAGCGGGAATTGGGGGCTTCATAGATTTCCGCCGGCGTCGCCACCTGCACAACCTTGCCGTGGCTCATCACTGCAATGCGGTCGGCCATGGTCATCGCCTCTTCCTGGTCGTGAGTGACGACGACGAAGGTGAGGCCGAGACTCTGTTGCAGGTCCATGAGCTCGAACTGGGTCTCCTCGCGCAGCTTCTTGTCGAGCGCGCCGAGCGGTTCGTCGAGCAGCAGCACCTTCGGCCGCTTGGCGAGCGAGCGGGCGAGCGCCACACGCTGACGCTGGCCCCCCGAGAGCTGATTTGGCTTGCGCTTGGCGAATTGCTCCAGCTTGACGAGCCTCAGCATCTGCGCGACGCGCTCTGCGATCTCTACTTTCGGCATGCCATCCTGGCGCAGCCCGAAGGCTATGTTCTTTTCTACCGTCATATGGGGAAAGAGTGCGTAGGACTGAAACATCATGTTGACGGGACGACGATAGGGCGGCGTGCCGGCAAGGTTCTGGCCATCGAGGACGATCTCGCCTGTCGTCGGCTGCTCGAAGCCCGCCAGCATACGCAGCAGCGTGGATTTTCCGCAGCCCGAGGCACCGAGCAGAGCAAAGAATTCGCGGTTGTAGATATCCAGCGAAAGATTGTCGACGGCGGTGAAATCGCCGAACTTCTTCGTCACATTCTTGAATGAAATGTAAGGCTTTGCTGAAGCATCGCTCCAAGGAGCAAAGGAGCGCCGGATGTTACCGAGAGACTTCATCATCTATCCCCGAAATGAATGGATGCCGCTCCGGCTTTTCCCCATCCGGTAGCGCTTAAGATTTCAAACTACCCCGTCCACAACTGCTGAGCGCCGTCCTGGACCGCTATCGTACTAAGGAAAGGCCCGGGCGTTTCCGTCCGGGCCTTTGTCGACTTATTGACCGGTAACGACCTTAGTCCACAAGCGCGTCGCCAGCCGCTGCGTTTTCGGATCCCACGGCGTCACCGTGAACAGGTGTTTCATGATCTCATCGGTCGGATAAACCGCCGGATCTTCAAGTACCTCCTTGTTCACGAATTGCTGCGACGCCTTGTTGCCGTTGGCATAGGCAACGAAGTTGCTGGCCTTGGCGATGACTTCCGGCTTCATGATGTAGTTCAAGAACTCATGGGCCTCCGCCACGTGCGGCGCATCGGCCGGGATCGCCATGACGTCGAACCACATCTGTGCCTGCTCCGGGATCGAATAATCGACGAGCACGCCGTTCTTGGCCTCTTTGGCGCGGTTGCGCGCCTGCAGCACGTCGCCGGAATAGCCGAAGGCGATGCAGATATCGCCGTTGGCGAGCGCGTTGATATATTCGGACGAATGGAACTTGCGGATGAAGGGCCGGATCGATGTCAGGAGAGCCTCGGCCTTCTTGAAATCCTCAGGCTTGGTCGAGTTCGGATCGAGGCCGAGATAGGCCAGCGCCGTCGGGATGACGTCCTTCGGCGCATCGAGCATGTAAATGCCGCAATCCTTGAACTTGGCGGCAATCTTCGGGTCGAATATCACGTCAAGCGTCGGCTTGTCGTCGGTGCCGAGGATCTGCTTCACCTTGTCGACGTTATAACCGATGCCGTTGGTGCCCCACATGTAGTCGACGGCATATTGATTGCCCGGATCGTAGGCGGAGATGCGCTGCATCACCATGTCCCACATGTTGGAGATGTTCGGAAGCTTCGATTTGTCGAGCTTCTGGAACACACCGGCCTTAATCTGGCGCTGCATGAAATCTGCCGTAGGCACCACGATGTCGTAGCCGGTCTTGCCCGCCAAGAGCTTGGTTTCCAGCGTCTCATTGGAATCGAAGGTATCGTAGACGACCTTGATGCCGGTTTCCTTCGTGAAGTCGGCCAGGATCGAATCATCGATGTAATCCGACCAGTTATAGATGTTGACGACCTTGTCTTCGGCCTGGGCTGCCGTCACCAGCGAAACGGCGGCGAAAGCCGTTGCTGCGAGCCGCGCGAACATGGACTTCATAGTCTCTCCTGTTTGTTCAAGGGTATCCCGGCGATACCCAACCCTCTGTTTTTCCCGTTAGACTAGAAAGGAAATCCCGAGGCCACAAGGGGGAAAAGTCAGCCGGCATAAGCTTTCGCGGAATCACTGAAATTCGGGAGATCACGCGGCGGAAAAGGAGTCCGTGAGCGCACGCGATTGTGAACGGAAGTATCGCTTCCTGCGTGAATGCGGCGATGAGCTTTGCTAACATCCCGCCGTCTCATCTCGAACAATCTCCCGCCTGTTTTCGCCGCCCTGCCCAAGGGGCAAACTCAACCCGTGTTTTCCAAGGGTTTCACCATGCAGTACCAAAAATTCGGCAATACCGGTCTCAGCGTCTCGCGCCTTTGCCTGGGCACCATGACCTTCGGCGTGCAGATCGAGCAGGAAGACATCGCCCATGCCATTCTCGACAAGGCAACTGACGCCGGCGTCAACTTCATCGACACCGCCGACGTCTATCCGCTCGGCGGAGGCGAACAGCTTGCCGGACGCACCGAAGAGATCGTCGGCCGCTGGCTAAAGGGCAGGCGCGACCGCTTCATCGTCGCGACCAAGGCCGTCGGCAAGGTCGGTCCGTCCCCCTGGGATCAGGGCGCATCGCGCAAGCACCTTCTCGACGCGATCGACGCATCACTGCGACGTCTCGGCACCGACTATGTCGACCTCTATCAGCTCCATTCCGACGATCGTGAAACGCCGATCGACGAGACCCTGGAAGCGCTCGATGTCATCGTGCGCTCGGGCAAGGCGCGTTATGTCGGCGTATCGAATTTCCTCGCCTATCGGCTGGCCCTGGCGCTCGGCCGCGCCGACTTCCTGCGCACCGCCCGTTTCGTCTCGGTGCAGCCGCGCTACAATTTGCTGTTCCGCCAAATCGAGCGCGAGCTGCTGCCACTCGCAGAAGAACAGCACATCGCGGTCATTCCCTACAATCCGATCGCCGGCGGCCTCCTGACCGGGAAGCACAAGCATGACGTCGCACCGACAGAAGGCCGCTTCAGCTCAAAGATGCGTAGTGCCGGCGCCAACTATTTGCAGCGCTACTGGCACGAACGTGAATTCGCGACCATCGAAAAGCTACGCGGCATCGCCAATGAGGCCGGCCGTTCGCTCACCCAGCTCGCGGTCGCCTGGGTCGCCGCCAACCCGGTGATCACCTCCGCCATTATCGGCGCCAGTCGTCCGGAACAATTGACCGACACGCTCGCTGCCGTCGACGTAAAGCTCGATCCTCAGCTGAAGGCAAAGCTGGACGACGCGACGGTGGAATATCGCTGGGGCGACGCAATTCGCTGAATACGAGTTCGTCATTCATGCCCACGATACCGGCAGCCGTTTTGGTTGCCGGTTTTCATATGTAGGTTGGGCGATTGCCGGCGAAGAGATCGGCGTGGCTCCTCAGCAAGCGGGTCATGCGATCCACCACGGTGCGGATTTCGCGGCGGTGGCGATCGGCGTCGTTCATGACGATCCATTGCCCGTGCCGCAGAGGCGCGACCTCCTCGCCAACCCGTTCCAGCCGCGGCTCCAGATCTCCGACGAAGCAAGGAAGAACGGCAACGCCCGATCCCGCAAGCACCAGATCGTAAAGGGAGCGTGGCCGGTTGACCGTCACCGCGATCGCCTCGCGCTCGTTCTGATGCGGCCAGCGCAGATAGGCGGAGATCGCCTCTTCTTCGGCCACGGCGATCCAGCGTCTCGGTCCGGCAAAGCGCATGTTGCGCGCCTGGTAGGCGGCATAGGCAACATCGCCGGTCTTGACGGCTGCCAGATTAATCTCTTCCGGTTCAAAGGCGCGGATACCGATGTCGCTTTCGCGATGGGCGAGGCTGGCACGACGTTCGGCGAGATGGAGATCGATGCGGAAGCCGTCCCGCTCGCAGCAGATCGACGGCATGTTCTGGCTGAGCAGCAAGCCAACCCAGGTGCCGGCCGCGATCCGGACGATTGTCGCGCCCTGGGCATCGCGCTGCCAGCTATCGACCTTGCGCGCGGCGGCTTCCATCTCTAGCAGTTGGTCGAACAGTTCCTGGCCGTCGCCGGTCAGGACGTAGCCCGTCTGGCTACGCTGAAAGAGCGGGCGCCCGACCTGGCTCTCCAATTCCAGCATGCGCCGGCCGATTGTTGCCGGGCTCAAGCCGCTCGAAGATGCAGCGCCCGTCAGCCCGCCGCCGCGAGCGACGTCGAGGAAAAGCTGATAGGAATCCCATGTGGCATTTTTCATAGCTGAAAAACATAAGGCGAAAACGACTGTTTATAAAGAAAATTCCTCTGTGTAATTGAAAGGACGCTTTTCAACTTGGAGACTTCCCGTGACCGACAGCATCGCCTTAGCAAGAATTATCAAACTGCAGAACGAAGCCCGCCACGCTCAATGGCGAGGCAATGAGGACGCTTTCTACCGGGAATACGGCCATGACTCCTCGGCACTATTTACCTGGTTCGGGAACGCGCTCGATGCGGGCTATTCATGGCTCAAAAGGAAAAAGGCGGACCGGCCTTTGAGGACCGATCCGCCTGTGATGGTGACGATTGCTGCGCTCAGGCGGCTTCCGCCCGCATATAGCCTACGCCTTTTCCACCTTCGATCTTGAACTGCTGGATGAGATAGAGCAGCGCGTCCGCTTCGGAGGCCAGTTCGCGGCTGGCCGCCGTGGTCTCTTCGACCATGGCCGCATTCTTCTGCGTCATCTGATCCATCTGGTTGACAGAGGCGTTGACCTCCTGCAGCGCGCTTGCCTGATCATGGCTGGCGCGTGCGATCATTTCCACATGCTGGCTGATGGTGACGATCTGTCCGCTGATCTGCGCCAGCACAGAACCGGCTTCCTGGACGAATTGCGAGCCGGAATTGACTTCGTGGGTCGATTTGTTGATCAGCCCCTTGATCTCCTGTGCCGCTGCGGCCGAGCGCTGGGCGAGCTCGCGCACTTCCATAGCGACGACCGCAAAGCCCTTGCCGGCCTCGCCGGCGCGGGCGGCTTCGATGCCGGCATTCAGCGCCAGCAGGTTCGTCTGGAAGGCGATCTCGTCGATAACGCCGATGATCTGCTCGATCTGGCGCGACGCATCCTCGATGCGGGCCATGGCGTCGATGGCATTACCGACGACAACGGAACTGTCGTCGGCGCTGCGCTTGGCTTCACGTACGATCGCATCCGCATCCTTGGCACGCTCGGCAGACGCGCGGACGGTGACGGTGATCTCGTCGACGGCGGCGGCGGTCTCCTCCAATGAGGCGGCCTGCTGCTCGGTGCGTTTCGACAGGTCCTCGGCGGAGGCCGCCATCTGACTGCCGTTGCTCTGGATCATCTCGACATTGTCGCGCACCTGGCTGATGGTCTGTTGCAGGCGCGACAGCGAGCTGTTGAAATCCTGGCGGAGCTGTTCGAGGCGGCCGATGAAAGGCGTTTCGATCGTCGAAGAAATATCGCCTTGGGCCAGGCGCTCGAGACCGGCGGCGAGTTCGCTGACGGCGAAATCGATCTGGCGGTCGAGCTCGCGCTTGTCGGCATCGTTGCGCTGACGCTCCTGTTCGGCAGCCGCGCGCTCCTCGTCGCTCTGCTCCTCGATGCGGATTTTTGAGAGCGCATTTTCCTTGAAGATGCCAAGGGCGCGGGCCATGTCGCCGATTTCGTCGTGGCGCTGCTCGCCCGAAATCGCGGTTTCCAGCATGCCGTCGGCAATGCGGCGCATGGCGGCGGTGATCTGGCCGATCGGGCGCTGCAGGGTCAGGACCAGGGCGATGCCGCCGGCGACCGAGAGGATGATGCCGAGCGTAGTGGCAAGGATCGAGATGTAATTTGCCTGATCACGTTCAGTGCCGGCACTCTGCTTCTGCGTTTCGGCAAAGGCGGTGAGCTGGCCCCAGACCTGGTCGAGCTGCTGGCGGGCGCTTGCATATTCGGTAATGCGCTGAGCGATGGTGTCGACGAGCTTGCCGCCGGCTTCGTCCATCGACTTGATGGCGGGGCGGATGGCGGTGTCGATATCGCCGGTAAAATCCATTCCTTTGGCGCTCTGGTTGAGCGTATCCATGTCGCCGGCAAGCTTGGAAGTTTCCTGCCGCAACCGGACCAGATTGTCCTTATTGGTATTGGACGTAAAATCGGCGAGCACGAGCTGCAGCGAATAGATCGAGCTTTCGAGGCGGCGGGTGTCTTGCAGAACGGAATTGGTCTGGACAACACGGGCGTCCAGCTCGACAAATGTCGTCGTCGCCTGGCGCATCATCTGCGTTGCTGTCAGCTGCGTATAGGTCGAGGTCTGACGGAAGCGCGAGAGCAGCCGGCTGATACCGGCAACGGTATCGTCCGTCGGTGCATCGGCACTTTCGGTGAAGGCTGTAAGATCCTTGATCGTGCCCACCAGCGACTGGACGACGCTCTTCTGGTTCTGCGGCAACGCAAGATCGATGGAGCGCTGCGCCTTGTTCAGATCCGGCAAGCGGTCCTTCAGAAGCTTGACTTTGTCCGCAGGTGAGGCCGCCTTGTTGAAATCCTCCGCCACGGCGACCAGCATGTCGCCGCCTTTCAGCAGGCGATCGGCCGAACGCAGCGTCGAAGTCGCGTCGGCCTGGTCCTGGCGCATTCGGTCTTCCAACTGCTGGCCATTGAAATCGACATTGAAGCGAGTGCTGATCAGCGCTCTCTGTGCATCGTCGATCACTTTACGGAAGGCGACTTCCTGTTCATGCAGCGTCCAGAGCTTGGCGACGACGTTTGCCATGTCGGCGGTCTTGGTCGTCGCGTCCGTGAGATTGTCGCGGCCTTCCGCATCCTTGCCGAGCTGGTTGAGCGTTGCGTTCAAAACGCCCTGCTGCGAATTGATATCCTGATAAAGCTTATCGCGCTGCTGCTGATTGGTGATGCGGAGGAAGTCATCCATCGAACCGTAGAGATTCTTGAAGCCCGTCAGCGATTGCAGCACGCTGTTGGAGATTTCCATGCGCCCCTGCAGCAAGCCCGAAGCGTAAAGCCCGGTGAGGCCGACGGCGGAAATGCTGATGACGAAAGGTAGAACGAAGATCAGGACCTTCGTCTTGATCTTGAAACGAGACAGGATCTTGTCAATGAACATGGTGGCTCTGGCCTTTCATACATCGCTCCCCCTGCCGACGCCCGCACGGCGCTGACCGGATGCATAACCATCAATCTTGAGATGTTCGCAAGCGGGGGTCCTGACCAGCGCCAGGAGGCAATCATTGCTTTCGGCTCTACGTTGTAGAAGCACGCCCCAGAAAATCTTCGCGGATTGTGAGTCCGATTGATTAATTTTCGGATAAGGGGCTTCGGCAGGAAGCCGCAAGGCCTTCAATATCAGGGGAAAGCGCTGAAATGCGGGGGATACGAGGGCTCGGCCGAGAAGAGGTCCGGCGTGTGCACACATGCCGATCGCCGGGGGAAACGGCGACCAAAGCCTATCAGACCGATGATATCAGAAGCTGCGTAGCGCGAGGTAAGCGATGCAAGCAGCCGTGGCGCCGGTCGCCAGCATCAGCAGCCGGGTGGCGACCAACTTGGCATTGTCACGGGTTTGAGCAATTGCAATGGCGCGAGCGCGACGCTGTGTTCTGTTCATGAGCTTAAATCCCATTTTAACATTTGCAGGATAACCGGCAAAAGGCCGCTCCGGCAACAACCAATGTGTAGAATAAAGATGTAGGAATGGAAAACGCCGGAACCAGAGCATAGTCGTAATTGTCGCATGTCGCGAAAATTTGCTCGAAAGGAGTAGGACGTTGTTAGGTGTTCTACTTCTGCGGCACGACGTTCACGATCGCCAATTCCGTGACAATCTTGCCGAGCGCTTCAAGCCGCTTCGCCGGCAACATACCCGGAAGCCCAGGCCCACTGGAAGTTATAACCGCCGAGCCAGCCGGTGACGTCGACGCATTCGCCGATGAAGAACAGCCCGGGGATGGTTTTCACTTGCATCGTTTTTGAATCGAGGCAAGCGGTATCGACGCCGCCGAGCGTGACTTCTGCCGTGCGATAACCTTCGGACCCTGACGGCTTGATCGGCCAGGCTTGGACGGCGGCGGCAAGCTGCTGCAGGCGCCTATCTGGTTGATCGGCCATATTGCCCGACATGCTCTCCCCCTCGGCGAAATGCTGCGCCAGTCGCTTCGGCAATATCTCCGCCAGGGCCGTCTGCGCCGATTGCCGGCCATTGGCCTGCCGGGCTGTTTTCAGGGTGATGAAAATGTCGATATCGGGCTCGATTGCGACGGTGATCTCGTCCCCTTCCCGCCAGTAGGAGGAGATCTGCAGAATTGCCGGGCCACTCAAGCCGCGATGGGTGAAAAGTAGGGCTTCGCGGAACGCCGTCTTGCCATGGCGGATCTCGGCGGGCGCGGCAATGCCGGCAAGCGGGGCCAAACGCTGGAGAAGCTGCGGATCGAGGGTCAGCGGCACGAGGCCCGGACGCGTCTCAACGAGCGGCAGCCCGAACTGCTCGGCGACACGATAGGCAAAGCCGGTAGCACCCATCTTCGGGATCGACTTGCCGCCGGTGGCGATGACCAGGGAGGTTGCCTCCACGACGCCCCCCGACGTGGCGATGCGATAACCGCCGCCGGCAACGGGGTCGATGGCGCCGATTTCAGTGCGCAGCCGCAAATCCACGCCGGCGGACCGCATCTCGTCGGTCAGCATACGGATAATATCCTTGGCGCTGTTGTCGCAGAAGAGCTGACCAAGCGTCTTCTCATGCCAGGCGATGCCATGGCCTCCGACCATTGCCAGGAAATCCTTCGGCGTGAAGCGGGCCAAGGCCGACTTAGCAAAATGCGGATTGGCGGAGAGGAAATTCCTCGGGCCGGCGTGGATGTTGGTGAAATTGCAGCGGCCGCCCCCGGAAATGCGGATCTTCTCGCCCGGTGCAGCGGCGTGGTCGAGTACGGCGACAGATCGCCCGCGCTGGCCGGCGCCGATAGCGCACATCATGCCTGCGGCACCCGCGCCAAGAACGATCACATCATATCTGCCGGCCACGTTTCATTCCTTTATCGCTTGCTGCGCTGCAACGTCATTTTTCCATCATACGGCGAAAGTGCGATCGGTTTTCCCCTCGCCAATTGGCAAACTGTGGTTATGATGCGATCACCGATCAACGCAAATACGGTGTTTTATGGCCGCGAGAAAGACCCCGCTGAAAGCTTCCACGCCGGTCCCGAAAGTCGCAACAGTTCCCCCGAGTTTAAGATCGGCGCGCGGCGTGGCAAATTGGAAGGAAGCGGCTCAATGGCTGCGGGCGCGTGGGATCGAAGACATAGAATGCATCACGCCGGACCTTGCGGGCGTGCCGCGCGGCAAGATGATGCCGACCTCGAAATTCACCTCCAACACATCGCTGGCCCTGCCCTCGGCAATCTATCGCCACACGATTTCGGGCGAATATCCGGAGGAAACCGAGAGCTTCCGCTATGAGCCGCGCGATAGCGACCTGAAGCTGGTGCCTGATCTTTCGACGCTCTCCGTCGTGCCCTGGGAATCAGATCCGACGGCGCAGGTGATCTGCGACATCGTCAATTCAGATGGCGTGGCAGTGTCTTATACGCCGCGCAATCTCTTGAAACGGATCATGGGGCTCTATCGCGAGCGCGGCTGGAAGCCGGTGGTGGCGCCGGAGATCGAATTTTATCTCGTCGCCAAGAACGACGATCCGGATTATCCGTTGCATCCGCCGAAGGGCCGTTCGGGACGCTCTATCCTCGGGGGCCAGGGCTATTCGATCGCCGGCATCAACGAATTCGACGAACTGATCGACGATATCTATCACTTCTCCGAGAAGCAGGGGCTCGAGATCGATACGCTGATCCATGAAGAAGGTCCGGCGCAGCTCGAAATCAACCTGCGCCATGGCGACCCGATCGAGCTCGCCGACCAAGTGTTCATGTTCAAGCGCACCATCCGTGAAGCAGCGTTGAAGCACGGTATCTATGCCACCTTCATGGCCAAGCCGATCCAGAGCCAGCCAGGCTCGGCAATGCATATCCACCAGTCCGTGGTCAACATCGAGAGCGGCAAGAACGTTTTCACCAATCCGGACGGCAGTCCCTCGCCGGAATTCTTCCACTTCATCGGCGGTATGCAGCGCTATGTGCCGAACGCGCTGGCGATGCTTGCGCCCTATGTGAACTCCTATCGGCGTCTGGCGCCGAACATGTCCTGCCCTGTCAACAATGCCTGGGGCTACGACAACCGCACGACGGCTTTCCGCGTGCCGGTTTCCGATGCGCAGGCGCGCCGCGTCGAGAACCGATTGCCGAGCTCGGACGCCAACCCGTATCTGGCGCTCGCTGCCTCGCTCGGCTCCGGCTTGCTCGGCATCATGAAGAAGGTGGAACCGACGCCGCCGACGGAGGATTCGGCCAATGAAGGCTCGATCGACCTGCCGCGCGGCCTTCTCGAGGCCATTGCGCTCCTCGAAGACGAGCCGGCTTTTGAAGAGGTTCTGGGCAAGGACTTCATCGACATCTATGTCGGCGTCAAGCGCGGCGAATTCGAAACCTTCATGCAGGTGATCAGCCCCTGGGAGCGGGAATTCCTTCTGCTCAACGTGTGAGGGAGGCCGGCCCATGACATTGCAGGAACCATGGCAGAGCCCGATCGCGCCGGGCCTTTCCTGGTATCAGGCAACCGTCGGGCCCCGCCCGGCCTATCCGAGGCTCGACGGCTCCCGCCGCGCCGATGTTGCCATCATCGGCGGCGGCTACACCGGCCTGCAGGCCGCCTGCAATCTTGCCAAGGCCGGCGTCGATGTCGCACTGATCGACGCCAACCGCTTTGGCGACGGCGCATCCGGTCGCAATGGCGGCCAGCTCGGCACGGGCCAACGCTCATGGCCGGAAGAGCTGGAGGCGAAGATCGGCTTCGAGCGCTCCAAGGCGCTGTTCGATCTTGCCGAGGATGCCAAGCGTTACCTTTTCGATTTTGCCGCAGAGCATAATATCGACATCGACTTCATGCCCGGCCAGATGAATGTCACGCACAAGCGGAGCTACAAGCGCGACTATATGGAGAACGCCGAAATCGCCGCGATGCGCTACGGCTATGCGCATGTGAGCTTCATGGATCAGGCCGAAACCCAGGAGCGGCTTGGCTCCAAGTTCTATCTCTACGGCGTGAGGGACGTGGGTACGGGTCATATCCATCCGCTGAAACTGCTCATCGGCTTGGCACGGGTGGCGAAGGCCGCCGGTGCATCGATCTTCGAAATGACACCGGCAAAGGCGATCCGCCAATCTGCCGGCAAGACGTTGATCGAGACCGACAGCGGCACGATCACCGCCGACCGAGTCCTGATCGCCTGCAATGGTTATATCGGCAATCTGGAGCCGGTGACCGCGAGCCATGTCATGCCGATCCGCTCCTTCATCGGAGTGACGGAACCGCTCGACAAGTTTCCTGATGTCCTGCCCGGCGGCGAAGCAGTGGCGGATTCGCGGTTCGTAGTGCGTTATTTCCGAAAATCGAAGGACGGGCGTCTGCTGTTCGGCGGGCGCGAGGCCTATACGTCCGATAATCCGCGCGACATAACGCAGCACATCCGCCGCCAGATCGCCGAGATCTACCCTGCCCTCGGCAATATCGCTATTACCCATGCCTGGGGCGGATCGGTCGGCATCACCATGCCGCGACAGCCTTTCGTGCGCGAGGTCATGCCGGGCGTCACCTCCATCGGCGGCTATTCCGGGCACGGAGTCATGCTGTCAAACTATTGCGGTAAACTTTATGCGAAAACGGTCCTCGGGAACGCCGACGACCTTGCTCTATTCAAGGCGTTGAACGTCCCGCCCTTTCCCGGCGGTGCCCGCATGCGGGCGCCTCTTCTGTTCCTGGCGCTCTCGTGGTTTGCGTTGCGCGACAGGTTTTAGACACAGAATGGATTTCCTCCTGCGGCAATCCGCTCTAAAAGCCGAGTCTGAATTTTGCGATGCACACTGGCCTTTTTAAATCGATTAGATTAAAAGGGGCCTTAACCAAGACCGATTGAGAGATAGCTCATGAGCAGCCAAATCATTCCCGTTGAACCATTTGACTATGTCGTTTTCGGCGGCAGCGGCGACCTTGCTGAACGCAAACTTCTGCCCGCCCTCTATCATCGTCAGATCGAAGGTCAATTTTCCGAACCGACCCGCGTCATCGGCGCATCGCGCAGCGCGCTCTCGCATGAAGAATACCGCAAGTTCGCCGAAGCCGCTTTGAAAGAGCACCTCAAGAAGGGCGAATACGACGAAGCCGAAGTGAAGAAATTCTGCGCGCGCCTGTTCTACGTGTCAGTCGACGCCAAGACGGATGCCGGTTGGGATCAGCTCAAGAAGATCCTGGACGAGGGCAAGGATCGCGTACGCGCCTTCTACCTCGCTGTCGCTCCCGGCATTTTCGGCGACATCTCGCAGAAGATCCACGATCACAAGCTGATCACCAAACAGACCCGCATCGTCGTCGAAAAGCCGATCGGCCGCGACCTTGCTTCCGCCCTGCAGCTCAACGACACGATCGGCAAGGTCTTTAAAGAGGAGCAGATCTTCCGCATCGACCACTATCTCGGCAAGGAGACCGTGCAGAACCTGATGGCGCTGCGCTTTGCCAATGCGCTTTATGAGCCGCTGTGGAACGCCGATCATATCGATCACGTGCAGATCACGGTTGCCGAATCGGTCGGCCTCGAAGGCCGTGCCGGCTACTACGATACGGCCGGCGCACTGCGCGACATGGTGCAGAACCACATCCTGCAGCTCCTCTGCCTAACGGCGATGGAAATCCCCTCCTCGATGGATTCCGAAGCCGTCCGCGACGAGAAGCTGAAAGTTCTGCGCGCGCTGAAGCCGATCGACGCTTCCAATGTCGAGCAGTCGACTGTGCGCGGCCAATATCGCGCCGGCGCGTCGGCAGGCGGTCCGGTCAAGGGCTATCTCGATGAACTGGAAGGCGGCGTCTCCAACACTGAAACCTTCGTCGCCATCAAGGCCGAAATCGGCAACTGGCGCTGGGCCGGCGTGCCGTTTTACATCCGCACCGGCAAGCGTCTTGCCGGCCGCATGTCGGAAATCGTCATCACCTTCAAGCCCATCCCGCACAACATTTTCGATCAGGCCGCCGGCCGCATCGTCGCCAACCAACTGGTCATCCGCCTGCAGCCGGATGAAGGCGTCAAGCAGTCGCTGATGATCAAGGACCCAGGCCCGGGCGGTATGCGCCTGCGCAACGTCTCACTCGACATGAGCTTCGCTTCGGCTTTCAACGTTCGCAATCCGGACGCCTACGAGCGTTTGCTGATGGATGTCGTTCGTTCCAACCAGACGCTGTTCATGCGCCGCGACGAAGTGGAAGCCGCGTGGAAATGGGTCGATCCGATCCTCAAGGGCTGGGAAGAGGCCGGGCAGCAAGTGCAGGGCTATACCGCCGGCACCTGGGGTCCGAGCCAGGCCATCGCGCTCATCGAGCGTGACGGCCGCACCTGGCACGACGATATCTAAACTGGGACGACGACGATGACAGCGAACATGAATGCTTTCGCCAATGGTGCAGAACTCGCCGGCAAGCTCGCGGACAAGGTGGCCGAGACGCTCTCGGCCGCCATCGCCGCGCGCGGCTCCGCAACTATTGCGGTCTCCGGCGGTTCGACGCCGAAGGCCTTCTTCCAGGCGCTGTCATCGCGCTCGATCAATTGGAGCAAGGTGACGATCACACTTGTCGACGAACGGTTCGTGCCGGCTGACAATCCGCGGTCGAACCATCTGCTCGTCCAGGAAAACCTGCTGATGGACAAGGCTGCGTCGGCACAGTTCTTTCCGCTCTACCAGGCTGTGGCTTCCGTCGAAGAGGCCGCCGTCATCGCTACGGAAAAGACCAAGAGCATTGGCTTTCCCTTCGACGTCGCGATCCTCGGCATGGGCAATGATGGCCACACGGCCTCCTTCTTTCCAGGCGGGAGCAATCTCGCAACCGCGCTTGATCCAAAGACCTCGCGCGGCATCATCACCATGGAAGCTGAAGGAGCCGGCGAACCCCGACTGACGTTTACCTTCTCCAGCCTTCAGGATGCCCGATTGCTGGTGCTTCATATTGAAGGAGAAGGCAAAAAAGACGTTCTCGCCAAGGCCGAAGCGCCGGGCGATGAGACCGAGATGCCGATCCGCGCCGTGCTGCGTCGGGCCGCCTCTCCGGTCGAGATTTATTGGGCTCCCTGACGGGCCGAACGGCCATCATCGGACCCTGAAGACACAGCAACCACTGCTGCGCCGTGCGCCCGAGAGGGCGCGCCGGCGATGCAGTGACATTTGAAGCCTGCGCCTAGTCCTTTCCCAAGATAAGATCGAACTCGATCTTCGGGGTTATGCGCAAGAACAGACGGAGGCAGATCGAGCATGGCCGCTGACGCACGCATTTCCGCGATTACCACACGCATCGTCGAGCGTTCGAAACCGACACGCGAGCGCTATCTGGACCGCCTGCGCAACGCCGCGACGGCTGGCGTCCAGCGTTCCGTGCTTGGCTGCGCGAACCTCGCCCATGGCTTCGCCATCTGTTCGCCCTCCGAGAAGGACGCGCTGGCGGGCGACCGCGTACCCAATCTCGGAATCATCACCTCCTATAACGACATGCTCTCGGCGCATCAGCCCTTCGAGACCTATCCGGCGATCATCCGCGAGGCGGCGGCAGAGGCCGGCGGCATCGCGCAGGTCGCCGGTGGCGTGCCGGCGATGTGCGACGGCGTCACGCAGGGACAGCCGGGCATGGAGCTGTCGCTGTTCTCGCGTGACCTGATCGCAATGGCAGCCGGCGTCGGCCTGTCGCACAATATGTTCGACGCGGCCGTCTTCCTCGGCGTCTGCGACAAGATCGTGCCCGGACTGGTCATCGCCGCACTTTCCTTCGGCCATCTGCCAGCTGTCTTCATTCCCGCCGGCCCGATGACTTCCGGCCTGCCGAACGACGAGAAGTCGCGCGTGCGCCAGCTCTTTGCCGAAGGCAAGGTCGGCCGCGCCGAACTGCTGGAGGCCGAATCGAAGTCCTATCATGGCCCCGGCACCTGCACCTTCTACGGCACGGCCAATTCCAATCAGATGCTGATGGAGATCATGGGCTTCCATATGCCCGGCGCCTCCTTCGTCAATCCCGGCACGCCGCTGCGCGAAGCACTGACCCGCGAAGCCACCAAGCGGGCGCTCGCCATTACCGCCTTGGGCAACGAATTCACGCCTGCCGGCGAGATGATCGATGAGCGCTCCATCGTCAACGGCGTCGTCGGCCTACACGCGACCGGCGGCTCGACCAATCATACGATGCATCTAGTCGCCATGGCCCGCGCAGCCGGCATCGTGCTGACCTGGCAGGACATTTCCGAGCTTTCCGACATTATTCCGTTGCTGGCCCGCGTCTATCCGAACGGGCTTGCCGATGTGAACCATTTCCATGCTGCCGGTGGCATGGGCTTTCTGATCAACGAGCTACTGAAGAAAGGGCTGCTGCACGACGATGTCCGCACCGTCGCCGGCCAGGGGCTTTCCGCCTACTCGATCGAGGTGAAGATCGGCGCCGATGGCAGCGTCGTCCGCGAGCCGGCGCCGGAAAAGAGCGGCGATCCCAAGGTACTGACAGGCGTCGACACGCCGTTCCATACCACTGGCGGCCTGAAGATGCTGCGCGGCAATATCGGCAAGGCGGTAATCAAGATCTCCGCCGTCAAGCCGGAGCGCCATGTGATCGAGGCACCCGCCGTCATCTTCCACGATCAGCTGGAAATGCAGCAGGCGTTCAAGGACGGCAAGCTCAACCGCGATTTCGTCGCTGTCGTCCGCTTCCAAGGCCCGAAGGCAAACGGCATGCCGGAGCTACACAAGCTGACCCCTGCGCTCGGCGTGCTGCAGGACCGTGGCTTTCGCGTGGCACTGCTGACCGATGGACGCATGTCCGGCGCGTCGGGCAAGGTGCCGGCCGCGATCCACGTCACGCCGGAGGCCGTCGATGGCGGCCCGATCGCTCGCATCCGGGACGGAGACATCATCCGCATTGACGCGATCGCCGGCACGCTGGAAGTGCTGGTCGATGCCGCCGACATGGCCGAACGCGATCCTGTCGTCGCCGACCTCTCCTCAAACGAATTCGGCATGGGCCGCGAGCTTTTCGCCCCCTTCCGCCACAGCGCCGGCCCGGCCGATCAGGGCGCCAGCGTTCTCTTTCACCATTGAGGGGATAACAGCCAAAAAAAGAGCCCCGCGCGACGACGCTGCGCGGGGCTCTTTTTTCTTCGGTTCAAATCAGGCGCGGATATCGAGCACGCGGTCGCGATGCGATGGGTGGGTGCTGTAGACGAAGATCTTGTTCATTTCCTTCTCCGACAGCAGGCGCAGGAAACGGACCTCGATGGTGTTGTTGGGGAATATCTTCATCAGCATGCAGCCGACTTTGGTGATGCGGGCATCGGGGATGTCGAGATAGAATTGCTTCGGCAGATTATATTGGGTGAGGATCGCCAGGATCGCGCTGCTCTGTGAGATCCGGATGATGTCACAGCGGCGTGACGCGAGGTTCATGACGCCTTTTTCCGTATATTCGATGCGTGCTGCGTTCATCGTATCCTCCATTTTGTACCGCACCTCGCGGTCGTACATGAAAGATTCTTCTTTGTTGAGGTAATGGTGGCCAGGATTAGCCGTGCCGGAAGCTGCCATCGTCGTAAATCCCTAAAGTATATCGCGATGTGCAGGCTATCAGTGGGGATTTAACAGAAGGTTTGGAAGCGCTAGACCAAGTGCATTTTATTAGATTGCTATATTTGGACTAGCGCTCCCGCGCCTTTGGAAGGATGCTTATTGCTTACGATAGGTGTGGCCTTCAGCATCGAAGAGATGCAGCTTCTGCCTATCGGCCGCAAAGCGCATCTTCTGCCCGCGCTTGACGTCCGCGATGCCTGGGATCTTGACGATGATCGGCTCACCGTTCGCCAGACCTTCGATATAAAGTTGCGTGACCTCGCCGAGGGCTTCGACGATGGAGACCTCGCCTTCGAAGAGGTAGTTCTCATCGGTGGCGACCCGCAGGTCTTCCGGGCGAACGCCGAAGCTCGCGGTCTTGCCCTGCTCGGATGCCGCCGTGGGGATGTCGAGCGTCACCGCCTTGCCGCCCGCCAGCGTTACAGTCGTCGTCGCGCCTGTTCCGGTGATCATCGCCGGGAAGATGTTCATGGCCGGCGAGCCAATGAACTTCGCCACGAAGAGATTGGCCGGATGCTCGTAGAGCTCGAGCGGCGCGCCGACCTGCTCGACGCGACCTGCCGACAATACGACAATGCGGTCGGCCAGTGTCATGGCCTCCACCTGGTCGTGGGTGACATAGATCATCGTCGTCTCGGGCATGGAGTCGCTGAGCTTGGCAATCTCGATGCGTGTCGCTACGCGCAACGCGGCGTCGAGGTTCGACAATGGTTCGTCGAACAGAAAGACTTTCGGGTTGCGGCAGATGGCGCGACCGATGGCGACACGCTGGCGCTGACCACCCGAGAGAGCCTTGGGGAGACGCTCGAGATATTGCGTGAGTTGCAGGCTCGCCGCCGCGGCGCGGACGCGACGGTCGATCTCCCGCTTGTTTTCCTTGGCGATCCGCATGCCGAAAGCCATGTTATCGTAGACGGTCATATGCGGATAGAGAGCGTAGGACTGGAAGACCATCGCGATGCCGCGCCTCGACGGCGGCACCTCGTTGACCTTCTGCCCGGCGATGAGCATGTCACCGGAGGTGATGCTTTCGAGCCCGGCGATCATGCGCAGCAATGTGGATTTGCCGCAACCGGACGGCCCAACGAAGACGATGAATTCGCCCTCCTGGATGTCCAGATCGATACCGTGCAGTACATGCACATTTCCGTATGATTTCCGGATGTCCTTTAGAACAAGTCCCGTCATCTGTGCTCTCCTCCCCAAAAGCTCAGGCAAGGCGCGCGAAATATGCGCCCCAGGCCGGAATATCGATCTGATTGCCGTAGTTGTTGCTCGTGAAACCGTGCCCGGCCAGTGTCTGCCAGCTCCCCTCAGGCAGGGTTGCCGCAGCCTCCGTCGCGCTCATGTTGAACATGCAGAGGATGGTTTCGTCGCCATAGTGGCGAGTATAAACCAGCACATCCCCCCGCGGTTCCGTGAAGGCGATCTCGCCCTTGGCAAAAGCCGGGTGCTGCTTGCGAAAGGCGAGGAAGCGGCGATATTGCTCCAGCACCGAATTCTCGTCGCCGTGCTGCACGCTGACGGCACGCAGGATATGCTCCACCGGCACCGGCAGCCAAGGCTTCACCGTCGAGAAGCCGCCCTGGGTGACCTGACTGTCCCAGACCATCGGTGTGCGGCAGCCGTCTCGGCCCTTGAATTCCGGCCAAAACTGGATGCCGTAGGGGTCCTGCAGATCCTGATAGGCGAGATCGGCCTCCGTCAGGCCGAGCTCTTCGCCCTGATAGAGGCAGACTGAGCCACGCAGGGTCAGGAGCAGGGCCGCATATTGCTTGGCAAGCGCATCGCGATCGGCGACCAGGCTGCCCCAGCGGCTGACATGGCGCATCACGTCATGGTTCGAAAATGCCCAGCATGCCCAACCATCCGGCGCGGCTTCGGCAAAATCCTTCATCACATCTTCGACGCGCTCCGGCGACAGGGGGTCCGGCGCCAGAAATTCGAAGGCATAGCACATGTGCATCTTGTCGTTGCCGGAGGTATATTCGCCGACGATCTCAAGACCGCGCTGGCTATCGCCGACTTCGCCGACGGCGGCAATGGCCGGATATTCGTCGAGCACGGCGCGGAATCGCTGCAGGAACTTCAGGTTCTCCGGGCGGTTCTTGTCGTAGAGATGCTCCTGGAAGTTATAGGGATTGACCGCTGGCGCGGTCGACGCGTTTCGGCGCGATGGCTCCAGCGCCGGATTATCACGTAGCTCCCTGTCATGGAAATAGAAGTTGATGGTATCGAGGCGGAAGCCGTCGACGCCCCGGTCGAGCCAGAAACGCACGACGCCCAGCAGTCGTTCCTGGACCTCCGGATTATGCAGGTTCAGGTCCGGTTGCGAGATCAGGAAGTTGTGCATGTAATACTGCATGCGTGTCGGATCCCAGGCCCAGGCAGAGCCGCCGAAGATCGACAGCCAGTTGTTGGGCGGCGTGCCATCCGACTTAGCGTCGGCCCAGACATACCAGTCGGCCTTGGGATTGTCCTTGCTCGAACGGCTTTCGACAAACCAGGGATGGCGGTCGGAGCTGTGCGACAAAACCAAATCGATCATCACCTTGATGCCGAGGCGGTGCGCTTCCGTCATCATGACATCGAAATCGGCAAGCGTACCGAAGATCGGATCGACATCTTCATAGTTGGAGACGTCGTAGCCGAAATCACGCATCGGCGACGTGAAGAACGGCGAAATCCAGATCGCATCGACACCAAGGGCGGCGATGTGCGGCAGCCGAATGGCGATGCCTTTGAGGTCGCCGATGCCGTCACCGTTGGAGTCCTGATAGGAGCGCGGATAGATCTGATAGATCACTGCTCCGCGCCACCAGTCTTTGTCCACCGTCGAAATCGATTGAGAGGCAGTGCTCATGCTGAATAGGTCCTGTATGGTTGGAAAGGTATTGGATCAGCCCCCCTTGACCGATCCAGCGAGCAGACCGCGCACGAGATAGCGCTGCAGACCGAAGAAGACGAGGAGCGGAATAAGAATGGTGACGAAGGCCGAGGCCGTCAGGATTTCCCAATTGCCGCCGCGCGAGCCGAGCAGAGCGTTCAGGGCTGCCGTCAGGACGAGATGATCCTTGTCGGTGCCGAGGAACACCATGGCGATTAGAAGGTCGTTCCAGACCCAAAGGAACTGGAAGATCGCGAAGGAAGCGAGCGCCGGAAAAGACAGCGGCAAGATGATCTTGACGAAAATGTCGAAGTCGCTAGCGCCATCGACGCGGGCGGATTCGATGATTTCCTTCGGCAGGCCGGCAATGTAGTTGCGCAGCAGATAGATGGCGAGCGGCAGGCCGAAGGCGGTATGCGCCATCCAGATGCCGGGATAGGTCTTTGACGGTACGCCAAATACCTGGCCGATATCGTTATAGATGCGCAGCAGCGGGATCAACGACATCTGCAGCGGCACGACGATGAGGCCGACAACGACCGCGATCAGCACCGCTCGACCGCGAAAATCCATCCAGGCAAGCGCATAGGCCGCGAAAGCCGCAATCAGGATCGGGATGATCGTTGCCGGAATCGTGACCGTCAGCGAGTTGATGAAGGATTGGCCAATGCCTTCGCCCGTCAGAACCGTCCGGTAGTTGTCCTTCGTGAACTCCGGCGGCGTCGCGACCGTCAGATACACGCGTCTGGCGCGCTCATCCGGGGCGAAGGCGCCGTTCTTCTGAAGACGATAGGTACCATCGGAATTGATGATTAGGCTTTGGCCTTCGCCGAGGTCGGCCGGCGACCCAGCCTGATAGGCAGCCGGTTCCTGGACACGCAGGCCAAACGCCCTGATCCTGCCGCCACTATTGTTGCTGCCTTCGAAGACATTGCCTGCGATGACATAGTTGGCGCCGTCCTGAGTTGCCTTGTCGGGACCAGCAAGCCGGACGGCGATCGTGCGCGACGAGCCGGCGAAAGCGGTCCACCAGCCGGAGACGGCAATCTGGTCCTTGTCGCGCAAGGCCGTGACGAAGATGCCGAGCGTCGGGATCAGCCAGATGACGACGATAAGCAGCACCGCGAAATGAACGAAGAGGCGAGCAGGGCCGATACGGCCAAGGTTTCCAAGCATGTTAGCGGCCCTTCGTTTCTGCGTTTGCGCGACGGATGTTCCAGATCATGATCGGGGTGACCGCAACCATGATGACCAGCGCGATGACGGCACTACGCCCGGAATCAAAGCCTCGGAACGCCCAGTTGAACATCAGGTTCGCAAGAACCATCGTATCCCACTGACCGTTGGTCATGGTCAGAACGATGTCGAAAACCTTCAAGACGAGGATAGTGATGGTGGTCCAGACCGTGGCGATCGTACCCCAGACCTGCGGTACCATGATCTTCCAGAAGATCTGCCAGCCATTGGCACCGTCGATGACCGCCGCTTCGATCGTTTCCTCCGGAATGCCGCGAAGAGCGGCCGACAGGATGACCATGGCGAAGCCGGTCTGAATCCAGATCAGCATGATCATCAGGAAGAAATTATTCCAGAAGGGGATGGTGATCCAGACCTGGGGCGTGCCGCCGAAGAGCTGTACGATCGCGTTTAGCAACCCGATCTGAGTGTCGGTGCCGCCGCGATATTCGTAGATGAACTTCCAGATGACGGACGCGCCGACGAAGGAGATCGCCATCGGCATGAAGATGACCGCCTTGGCGATGTTGCCCCACCAGATGCGATCGGTCATGACGGCAATAACGAGACCGAAGAAAGTGCAGGCAGCCGGCACCACCGCGAGCCAGAGGATGTTGTTGAAGATCGACTGGCGGAATTCGGTATCGTTGACGGCCCAGGCGTAATTGGCGCCGCCGACAAAATGGTTGCCGTCAGGACCATAGAAAGACAGGATGAGCGTCGCAACCACAGGATACATCAGGTAGACGCCGAGAAGGATGAGTGCCGGTCCGAGGAAAAGCCAGGGGCGGATCAGGCCACGGCGACGCAGATTGACTGCGATCCGGTGAACATCGCCACCCTCTTTTGTTGGGAAGATTATCTCCAGCAGCTTGTTAGAAAAGAGAAAATAAGCGGCGCAAACTGCAACGCCGAATATCATGGCTCCAATCGCGGTCAGTATCTGCGAAATCATTCTTCCCTCCCGGATTATTGCTTGCTTGAAGCCGCCCGTCCGGCGGGTCAGCGCCTCACAAAAGCGCCGGCCGCGACAGGGTAGATCGGCGTCGCCGGGAAATGCCGGCGACGCGCTTCCGCGATGTTTTGATTACTTAATGGAGTCCCACGTCTTCTGGATTTCGTCGGCGGAGTCCTGAGCCGACTTGCCGCCGACGAAGTCCACCATACCGGTCCAGAACGAGCCAGCGCCGATCTTGCCCGGCATCAGGTCGGAACCATCAAAGCGGAAGGTGGTGGCGGTCGTCAGGATCTCGCCTTCCTTCCTCAGGGTATCGTTGGCGTAGGCTGCCGTGCTGACGCCCTTATAGGGGGTCAGGAAGCCGGACTGCGCCATCCAGATTTCCTGGGCGATTGGCGTCTGCAGGAACTCGATGAAGGCGCGAGCGGCCTTCGAGTCTTTGGTGATCGTTGCCAGCGTGCCAGCGCCTTCGACCGGCTTGCCGAGTTCAGGATGCGAGGCAAAGGGCGGGAAGTAGAAAAAGTCCACATCCTGGCCGAGCTTAGTGCCTTCTGGGAAGAAGGATGGGATGAAGGATGCCTGCTTGTGCATGTAGCACTTCGGCGGAACCGTGAAGAGACCCTTCGGGCTGTCGCGGAAGTCCGTCGAGGCAACGGCTGCGACGCCGCCTGCAACGTATTTCGGATTCTTCGCGAACTTGCCGAATTCATCGATAGCGGCGACGACCTTCGGATCGTTGAACTTCAGCGTATTGTCGACCCAGTGATCGTAGTCCTGCGGCGTATTCATGCGCAGCATCAGATCTTCGACCCAGTCGGTTGCCGGCCAGCCGGTCGCACCACCCGAACCGAGGCCGATGCACCAGGGCGTGCCGCCGTCCTTGACGATCTGATCGGAAAGCTTGATCAGGTCCTCCATGGTTGTCGGAACCTTGTAGCCGGCTTCCTCGAAGTTTTCCGGGACGTACCAGACCAGCGACTTCAGATCGGCCTTGTACGGGAATGCGTAGAAAGCGTCCTTGCCGTCCTTGCCCTTATAGGTGCCGTAGCTGACCCAGCTATCGCCAGCACCGTAGTTCGTCTTGACCCAATTGGCGAGATCGTCACCGAGCGGCGTCAGGTAGCCCTTGCTGGCGAGGTTGGCGAGCAGGCCCGGCTGCGGCAGGATCGCGACGTTCGGCGGCGAACCGGCTTGAGTGTCGATGACGATCTGCTGCTCATAGTTTTCCGAGGACGAGTATTTGGCGTCAACGCCGGTCGCCTCGACGAAATAGTTCAGAACGCTGGTAAAGAGCCCTTCGTCTTCGCCGCGCCACGGACCGAAGATGGTCAGCGTCTCACCCTTCAAATCCGCATGGGCCGACTTAAAATCGTCAAAGCTCTTCCAGTTGAACTTGGAATCCTGGCCGGGTTGGAACTTCAAATCCGCAGCCAGAGCCGAACCGGCTGCCAAGGCTGCAACGGCGACGGTCATTAAAAACAATTTCTTCATGTGGTTGTCCTCCCAAATCAATCCCACGAGCCCGAACATGATTAGCATGTTGCGCGCCCATTTCTCAAAGCGCTTTGGCTACTCACTCATTCCATTGCGGGCAGAGCAAAGTCAAGCGAATTTGTGAATTTGGCTAATATACACCCAAATCTCGCGACGCAGCATGAAATTGAGCATCATTATTTCGCAATTCGCCTTGTTTCAAATGCGCCGCCTGCTACATAGTCAAAAGCGCTTTGGGAAACAGTCGCATGGCAGGAGGAGGCCATCGGCCGCAGACAATGAGCAGATGGAGGAGCGGAGCCACGTGAATCTGAAGCAGCTATCGCAAATGTTAGGCCTGTCGCAGACCACGGTCAGCCGTGCTTTGAACGGATATCCGGAGGTCAATCGCGAAACCCGCGAGCGAGTGCTCAAAGCGGTTCGGGAAACAGGTTATCGTCCCAACAGGGCGGCGCAACGTCTGGCGACCGGCAAGGCCGGTTCAATCGGTCTGGTCATGCCGACGGCGCCCGGCCATCCCTCCGACGTGCATTTCAGCGAGTTCCTGACCGGCCTTGGCGAAGAGGCTTTGCGGCATGATTTCCATTTCGTTCTGACACCGGCCGACCCCAACGACGAGGTCGGGGCGCTGAAGCGGCTTGCCGCCAGCGGCAACGTCGACGCTTTGTTCGTTACCTACATGCGCGGCCATGATCCGCGCGTCGACATGCTGAAATCACTATCCATGCCCTTCCTGGTGCATGGACGGTCCTTTGGGACTGAACCGGATTATCCCTATCTGGACATCGACAACGAGGCCGCCTTCTACGACGCCACGAAATTGCTGCTGCAGCTTGGCCACAAGCGTTTTGCGCTACTGAACGGTCCGATTTATCTCGATTTCGCCATTCGGCGAAAAAACGGCGTGGTCGCAGCACTTGCCGAACGAGGTCTGACGCTGGACGAAACCTATGTCAGCCATACGCCGATGACCGATGAACAGGGCCTCTTTGCTATGGAGCGCATCCTGCAGCTGGATGAGCAGCCAACTGCTATCCTCTGCTCCAGCACCGTACTGGCGCTCGGCGCGGTGCGCGCCATCAACCAAGCGAAACTGAAGCTCGGCGAGGATATTTCGCTGATCGCCCACGATGACGTGCTGACGCTGTTGAAGCCGGAGAATTTCACCGTGCCGCTGACGACCACGCGCTCATCGCTGCGCGCCGCCGGCACGCGCGTCGCAGAGCGGCTGATCGGCGAGATCAAGCAACTCGAAACGTTTCCCAAGCAGGAACTTTGGAAGACCGAACTCATCGTGCGCGCCTCGACCGGCGTGGCACCGGCCGAGTAACCCGTTTTGCTGGCATGTTCTTATCCGAAATCGCTTCGCACTTTTCGCCGCCCGGTCCTCCGGTTCGGGATCATGCCCCAGGCGTCAGAACTTTGGCACCTTTCTGCCGGCTGCACGATGGGCGGCAATGGATGTATTGGCCATCAGCATAGCGATGGTCATCGGGCCGACGCCGCCAGGCACCGGGGTTATGGCGGCGGCAACTTCCGCAGCCTCAGCAAAAGCGACGTCCCCGACCAGGCGGCTCTTG
>NZ_JARFYN010000210.1 GCF_030272695.1 Martinezella calliandrae | reverse complement strand
ACTTTGGGTATTTCCGGCTCCCTCTCGCGGTCCACGACCGGTCCGGAGATGACGTTGGCTACAGTTTTGAGGCCATCCCGGTGGTCACCATTCGCAATGGCGAAGGCCCGGGTGTCCTACTGATGGCAGGTAGCCATGGCAATGAATACGAAGGCCAAATCATCCTGGCGAAGCTGATCCGGGAGTTGCGGGTTGAGGACGTTCGTGGTCGGATCATCATTCTTCCAGGAGCCAATGCTCCGGCGGTTCGCGCCGACCGCCGCAATTCGCCTCTCGATGATGGAAACCTGAACCGGAAATTCCCCGGCGATCCGGATGGCGACCCGACCTCTATGATCGCCCATCTGATCGAAAGTGAACTGCTGACGCGCGTCGACTACGCGATCGACCTGCATTCCGGCAGCCTTAGCATCGAGTACCTGCCCTGTGCGGTCGTCGCACGTCCGTCCAATCCTGGCCGCAT
>NZ_JARFYN010000209.1 GCF_030272695.1 Martinezella calliandrae | reverse complement strand
CTCGACGCTCAGCCCCGGCAGGTCGAAGGACCCGACCGCATTGTTCTCCCAGGCCAACATCACCTGGAACAGTGGGGTGTGATCAAGAGCCCGGGGCGGTTTGACGATCTCCACAACCTGCTCGAACGGCAGGTCTTGGTGTTCCTGTGCCGCCAGCGCAGTGCGCCGCGTGCGCTCCAGAAGCGCCGACACGCTCGGCGTGCCCGACAGGTCGAGCCGCAGCGCCAGGGTGTTGACGAAGAAGCCGATCAGCTCTTCGGTCTCGCGCCGGCCGCGATTGGCGCTCGGCACACCGATGACAAGGTCGTCCTGCCCCGACAGACGCGACAGCACCGCCGCCCACGCCGTCAGCACCGTCATGAACAAGGTCGTGCCATGCTGCCGGCTCAGCCGCTTCAGCCCGCGCGTCAGTTCCGCATCGATGACAACGGTAACATTGGCTCCGGCAAACGACTGTTGCTCCGGCCG
>NZ_JARFYN010000208.1 GCF_030272695.1 Martinezella calliandrae | reverse complement strand
AGCCTCAGCCGCAAGCCAGCTTCCCATGGAGTGAGCAAGGATCGTGACATCATCGACATCGGGACTTTTCGCGGCCTGAAGGATCAGATCTTCGAGCGCACGGCGCGAATAATTGGCGCTCTCCTTGTCGTAGAGATAATCGAACACGCGGCCCCTGGACGGCCAGGTGAACAGAATCGGCGCCGCATCGGTTCCCGAGTCGTGAACGATCTGCGCGAAGCGGAAGACAGCGTCTGCATAGGTGTTATTGAAGCCATGCACGAAGATCAGGACCTGACGCTTGGAGTTTCTATTCTTTCGAAACCAGTCGAAGGCCTGACGTTCGGAGGCGATTTTCGCGACCTCCGTGACAGCGAACTCCTTTTCCGGATTGGGCGGCATGCGGGACGGCCATTGTACCTCGCCAATCTTGCGGTTGCGGTCGGGAGGTATAGACACCTCGACACTATTGAGGGAGATCGCCGTGCCG
>NZ_JARFYN010000207.1 GCF_030272695.1 Martinezella calliandrae | reverse complement strand
AGCCTCAGCCGCAAGCCAGCTTCCCATGGAGTGAGCAAGGATCGTGACATCATCGACATCGGGACTTTTCGCGGCCTGAAGGATCAGATCTTCGAGCGCTCGGCGCGAATAATTGGCGCTCTCCTTGTCGTAGAGATAGTCGAATACACGACCTCTTGACGGCCAGGTGAAGAGGATCGGCGCGGCATCCGTTCCGGAATCATGGACGACTTGCGCGAAGCGGAAGACTGCGTCGGCATAGGTGTTGTTGAATCCATGTACGAAAATAATGACCTGATGCCTTTTGTTTCGGTTGCCTCGGTACCATTCCAAGGCCTTGTCCTCGGACGGAACTTTGACGACCTGCGTGACCGCAAACTCCTTTTGCGGGTTGGGCGGCATGCGGGACGGCCATTGTACCTCGCCAATCTTGCGGTTGCGGTCGGGAGGTATAGACACCTCGACACTATTGAGGGAGATCGCCGTGCCG
>NZ_JARFYN010000206.1 GCF_030272695.1 Martinezella calliandrae | reverse complement strand
CACGCTTGACGCCGTTCAACTGACGACGCAAGCCTACATCGGACGGCTGTGGGAGTGTCGGATCATCGGATCTCGCAGTATACTGGCGTTGCCATTCCGCTAGAGCCCAGTTGTAGGCAAAGCGCGCTACGCCAGACGCCTTGGCGAAATAGGTCCGCTGTTTGTTGTTTGGGTCGAGCGCGATACGGTGGGCAATCAGCATTGAGAATCCTCAACCGCCTTATTCACCGCGTCTAGAAGCTTTTGGTTCTTATGCGAGCGCGAGCCATAAAGCCGCGCCGAAAACACAGTGACAATCTCAAGCACGTCCTTGGCGAGGTCTTCCTCGAAGGTCGTGTCCTCGCCCTGGTTCAGGATAACCACTTCGACGTTTTTGGCTTCGCAGATCGCGAACACCAGTTCCGCGCCGAACCGCAGCAATCGATCCTTGTGCGAGATCACCAGACGCCCGACAGAGCCGTTTATAATCTGC
>NZ_JARFYN010000205.1 GCF_030272695.1 Martinezella calliandrae | reverse complement strand
CTGATCCCTACTGAAAGAGCGCAGCGATTGAAGGTTGAAGGGCGCACTTACGAGTTGCTGCGCAACTCAGCGCTCGAAACCTTGCCTTTGGGGCCAAAGCTTTTGCGACCGGGGAATTCGATTTGGCGATCTATCATTGCAGCATGAAGCCGATTGGGCGCAGCGGCGGACGCAGTGCGGTGGCGGCCGCGGCCTATCGGACGGCAACAAAGATCCTCAACGAACGCGATGGCCTGACACACGACTTCACGCACAAGAAGGGCGTCGAGCATTCGGAGATCGTCTTGCCCGAGGGTGTCGATGCGAGCTGGGCGCAGGATCGCTCGAAGCTTTGGAATGCGGCGGAGCGCGCTGAGAAACGCAGCGACGCCCGCGTCGCCCGCGAGTTCGAGCTGGCACTTCCGCATGAACTCAACGCTCAGCAACGGCTTTTGCTCGTGCGCGACTTCGCCCGCGATCTCGCCAACCGCTATGG
>NZ_JARFYN010000204.1 GCF_030272695.1 Martinezella calliandrae | reverse complement strand
GGCCGCATCGCAAAGCATCAGCTGTGGTGCTGCATCCTCAAGAACCTGGATCAGCCGCTGGCTGGGATAGGCCGGATCGAGCGGCAGATAGGCGCCGCCGGCCTTGAGGATCGCCAGCAGCCCGACCACCATGGCCGGACTGCGCTGCAGGCAGATCGCCACCGGCTGATCCGGCCTGACCCCAAGCGCGATCAGATGATGCGCCAACCGGTTGGCCTGCGCATTGAGTTCGCCATAGCTCAGCTCTTCGTCTTCATGGACGAGGGCGACGGCTTCGGGGGCGCGGCGCACCTGCGCCTCGAACAGCTCGTGGATGCATAGATCGGACGGGTAAGGCGCCTGCGTCCGGTTCAGATCCTCCAGCAGGTAGGTCCGCTCGTCGGGCGGCAGGATGTCGATGCGGCCGATCGGCTGGCCTGCATCGGCGACCATCGCCCGCAGCAGCGTCAAAAGATAACCACGCTGCCGCGCGATCGTCGCTTC
>NZ_JARFYN010000203.1 GCF_030272695.1 Martinezella calliandrae | reverse complement strand
CTGACCGCGAGCTGGAGACTGAGAGGATCGATCTCCGCGAGGACGTCGCCCTTGTGGACCAGATCGCCAACGTCGACCTTGCGAGACACCATTCGTCCAAGTGTCCGGAATGCAAGATCAGTCTCGACGTGGGCGTGCACAACCCCAGGCAAGATTGCCGTTTGCTCCTGCTGAGCGGTCGCGGTCGCGAATTTGACGGGGCGAGGGTTGATCTCCTTCCCCGCATTCGAGCTTGGCTCACAACCAACCAGCAGCGAAAGCGACAGCAAAAGTGGGAGAGAGGAATAGAAGCGATGAAGGGTCATCTCATTTGCCTTCCCAAGCGACTGCCTGGCCTTCCCTGAGAAACTTTCCGCCCTCCGTGACGACAAGATCGTCCGGGGCGATGCCGCCGGTCACGACGAAATCACTTTTGCGGTAACGGCCGACCGAAATCTTGCGGAGCGAAACGGAGCCGTTTTCGGTGTTGACCAGCCACACGGCCGG
>NZ_JARFYN010000202.1 GCF_030272695.1 Martinezella calliandrae | reverse complement strand
CGGTCTCAACCATGATGCTGACGAACCAGCGGTCTCAACGCGGCTGACCGTGACGCGCTTGAGCTTGCCAGTGAACCGCACCGCTTCTCGCATTCGCACCCAGCCTATGACCGGCAGCTTGATCCGCTGCCCATCGACCCGGAAGGTGCCGGCTTCGTTGGCGGCGCAGAAGCTGTCGCGGCCACCCTTCTTCTTGAACCGCCGATAGCGCCCGCGCCCCTCAAAGAAGGAGCCAAACGCCGCGCCAAGGTCGATGATCGCTTCCTGAACCGCGCATTTGGTCACGTCGAACATCCACGGGAACTGCTCGCGCTTGAGGCTGTTCAACTGGCGGCGCAAGCGCGTATCGGACGGCTGCGGCAGCACCGGATCATCGGCCCTTGCCGCATACTGGCGTTGCCATTGCGCCAGCGCCCAGTTCCACGCAAACCGCGCCGTCCCCGAAGCGCGGGCAAAATAGGTCCCCTGCTTGTCGGTCGGGTCCAGC
>NZ_JARFYN010000201.1 GCF_030272695.1 Martinezella calliandrae | reverse complement strand
CACTGATCACGGCCGATGCGATCCATTGCAACCGGGACACCGGCCAGGCGGTGCTCGATCGCGGTGGCGACTACCTGTTTGCCCTCAAGAGCAACAGGCCGACGACGCTGCGTGATGTCGAAGACTACTTTGCCGATCCCGACGCCGACATCACTGAGACCCTGACGACGACCGATGCCGACCATGGGCGCGTCGAGATCCGGCATCATGCGGTCATTCATGCGGTGGACTGGCTGTTTGCCGGCAAGCCCGACCGCGATCATCCCGCCATGCCGGGGCTTTCGACCATCGGCCGCGTCGAGGCCGAGGTGACGCGCGAGGGCCGCACCTCCAGATCGGTTCGATACTATCTCTCCTCGGCACGGCTTTCGGCGCAAGCCTTCGCCCGTGCCGTGCGCGCCCACTGGGCCATTGAAAACGGCCTGCACTGGGTGCTCGACATGGCCTTCGACGAGGATCGCGCAAGAGCCAGAAAGGATCATGCCGCCGAAAACCT
>NZ_JARFYN010000021.1 GCF_030272695.1 Martinezella calliandrae | reverse complement strand
TCACTTAACCTCAATCTCTCGAACCGCCCGGTGCGGACCCGCATGCCGGGTGGTGTGGCAGGGGCGCGATCAAATACGATCGCCCCCTATGCCGATATGCATATCCTGCGGTCAGAGAATATTTACTCGCTTTAATAGCCACCAGGCGAACGCCATCGAGGCGATGATCAGGCCAATGGCATATCCAGTGCCCCCGCTGCCACCTGAAAAAGGTAGATTCGACGTGTTCATGCCAAAAAAGCCGGTGACCAGCGTCGGCGGTAACAGGAAAGCCGTCATGATGGACAGGATGTAGAGATGGCGGTTGATCTCAGAGGAAAGCTTCGAGTCGATTTCTTCGTGCAGCAGCCTGGCCCGCTCCTGTAGCGCGTAGACGTCATGATCGACTGCCTCAAGCCGGGCAGTCAATCGGCTGGCGACATCCTCGAAACCGAGCGGCATCTCCTCGTCGTCGGATGCCCCGGCCCGGCGCATCAGCGTCAACACGGTGCGTAGATGCCGGTGCAGGCGCACGATCGTCCGGCGCACGGGCGCCAGCCGCCGGCGTTCGTCGCGCGGCGCAGTCTCGTAAACGAAATCCTCGATAAGGTTCATTTCCTCGGTCATCTCGATGACCAAGGAGATCAAGGTGCGCTGGAACTCGACGACCAGCAGTTCGAAAATATCGAGTGGACGGGAGAATTTGGCGGCATTTTTTTCGATATGCATGCGCGCCCGCTCGACACTGCGCAGCGGCTGCAGGCGGGTGGTGATCAGCATCCGATCGGTGAGCACGAAATGCAGCCAGCCGATATCCCGGGTATCCTGGTCGAATTCGCGCTGGAAATCGATCAGAGTGCCGAACAGCATCTGCTCGTCAACGGTGAGGGTCGCGTGGGTCTCATGCGTCGTGAGCGCCATGCGAGCCGCTTCGTTCAGCCCCGTTGCATCCTCCAGAAAGGCGGGCACGCGTGCGTCCACGAGGTTCAGATGCAGCCATAGAAAGCCGTCCTCAGCAAAAAGCTTGATGCGGTCGGTGTTATCCGCCAGCCGCTCGGGCTTGTTCGCGCCGGGACGCAGGCGATAAGCCCAGACGAGACCGGGTATCATGGAGGTTGACGTAAACGTGTTCATGGCGCCGGGTCGTTCGAATATCGAGGTAGTTGCCATAGTCAATATTCATGACGGTTGTTTATGCAAGTCCGATATGCGGTGCAACAATAGTGCAAGAGAGCGGATATGCCGCAGGTGGAGGATCGGGTGCTTGGCGAATTGCTGGGTTGCGGACGCAATTTTGGTCCCATGGAGATTGCCTCGTAAAATTGACGTTTACGTAAAAATCAAATAGTTATAAACATGCAGCCGATAGCCTGGGTGAGATAGACTGTCGGCATCATCACCGCGGAGGAGAAGATCATGTACAAGGCGCCGGTCGAGGAAATCGCGTTTACGCTGAAGCATGTCGCCGGCATGGGGCAGGCCATCGAAGAGGGGCGCCTCGGCGATCTCAGTAGCGATGTCGTCGATGCCATCCTGACGGAGGCCGGCCGTTTCGCCGGGGACGTGATTGAACCGCTGGCCGGGATCGGCGACAGGCAGGGCGCGAAGCTCGTCGATGGCAAGGTGGTGCTGCCGGATGGCTGGGAAAAGCTCTATCGCGACTGGATCGCGGGCGGTTGGAACGGGCTGAGTGCGCCGGAGGAGTTTGGCGGTCAGGGCCTGCCGCACATGTTGAATATCGCCACGCTGGAAATGTGGAATTCCGCTTCCATGGCCTTTGGCCTCGCGCCGACGCTGACCATGGGGGCGGTCGAGGCGCTGATCGCCCACGGCAGCGAAGACCTTAAGCGCAAATATTTGGCAAAACTGGTTTCCGGTGAATGGGCCGGCACGATGAACCTGACTGAGCCGCATGCCGGCTCAGATGTTGGCGCGCTGCGCACCCGCGCCGAACGCCGCGACGACGGCACCTATCGCCTGTACGGCCAGAAGATTTTCATTACCTGGGGCGATCATGAGGCGGCGGAGAATATCGTCCATTTCGTGCTCGCTCGCCTGCAGGATGCGCCTGCGGGCACGCGCGGCATCTCCCTGTTTCTTGTGCCGAAATTCCTTGTCGACGATGACGGCTCGCTCGGCGCCCGCAACGATTATTTCGCGCATTCGCTGGAGCACAAACTCGGCATCCACGGCTCGCCGACCTGCACGATAGTCTACGGCGACGGCAAATACCGGGCCGAGAAGGGCGCTGTGGCCTGGCTCGTCGGCGAGGAGAATAAAGGTCTCGCCTGCATGTTCACGATGATGAACAACGCGCGCCTCGCCGTCGGTATCCAGGGGGTGGCGATCGCCGAGGCTGCCACGCAAAAGGCCATCGCTTACGCAAAAGAGCGCACGCAGGGCCGGGCGCCGGGTACGACGAGCGCAGGCATGAGTCCTATCATCGAACATCCCGACATTGCTCGCATGCTGCTGACCATGAAGGCGCTGACGCAAGGCTCGCGCGCTATTTGCTACGCCTGCGCGGAGGCCATCGACATGTCTCATCGCGATCCGGGCCGGGCGCGGCATTGGCAGGAGCGCGCCGCATTGCTGACGCCGATCGCCAAGTCGTTTTCCACCGATGCCGGCGTCGATGTCGCCTCGCTCGGTATTCAGGTGCATGGTGGCATGGGCTTTATCGAGGAGACGGGCGCGGCCCGCCTGCTGCGCGACGCCCGCATTGCGCCGATCTATGAAGGCACCAACGGCATCCAGGCGATCGACCTGGTAACGCGTAAGCTAACAATTACCAATGGCGACCATGTGCGTGGCTTCGCCCACGAGCTGCGAGAAACCGCCGATGCCGTTGCCAGATCCAATCTTGACGGTTTCGGCGAGACGGCTGAACGGCTTTACGCTGCCATCACCGACCTCGAAGCGGCAAGCGAATGGCTGTTGGTGCGTCAGGCGGAACGCCGTGTCGCTGAGGCTTTGGCGGGTGCCACACCCTATCAGCGGCTCTTCGGTCTAGTCCTGACGGGCTGCTATCTCGCCAAAGCTGGTCTGGCAGAGGCTTCGGATGGCGAGAGCGACAAGCGCATAGCGCTCTGCCGCTTCGCCGCGGAAAACATTTTGGCCGAAACCACAGCACTCACGGACCGTATCGTCGCCGGCGCCTCCAGCCTCGAAGCGGCGCGCATCGCTCTTGCCTGAGGACATAGACTTGACCGACCACATTCTGATCCAGCGTCCTAACGCCGCGCCATATGTGCAGGTGATCCGCTTTAACCGGCCGGAAAAGAAAAATGCCTTCACCCGTGCCATGTATCAGACGATGACCGACGCTTTGCGGGCAGCCAATGAGGCCTCGGACATTCGCGTCACCGCGTTTCTGGGCAGCGAAGGCTGCTTTTCCGCCGGCAACGATTTGGCCGATTTCCTGGCCTTCGCTACGAGCGGCACCATGGGTCGCGAGGTGCTGGACTTCCTGGGAGCGCTGGCGACGGCGAAAAAGCCTGTGATCTCCGGCGTCGACGGCCTGGCGATTGGTGTCGGGGCCACGATCCACCTGCATTGCGATCTTACCATCGCTTCCGACCGCAGCCTGTTCAAGACGCCCTTCGTCGATCTTGCCCTCGTCCCCGAAGCAGCCTCTAGCCTGATCGCTCCGCGTCTCATGGGCCACCAGCGCGCCTTCGCCATGTTGGCCGCTGGCGAGGGCTTTTCGGCCGCGGAAGCGAAAGATGCCGGCCTGATCTGGAAAATCACTTCGCCGAAATCGCTTGAGGCCGAGACCCTGTCGCTCGCCGCCAAACTTGCGGCCAAACCGCCCGAGGCCCTGCGGATCGCGCGCGACCTGATGCGAGGTTCCACCGAGGACGTTCTCGCCCGCATCGACGAGGAGGCGAGACACTTTGCTGCGCAGTTGAAGAGCGCGGAGGCCAGGGCGGCGTTTGAGGCATTCATGAAGCGGTGAGGTGGTTCTTTGTCCTTACCTTCCTGGTGGTTCGAGGGGTCACTTCGTTCCCACCTCATCATGAGGGCTGATCTGCTCGCCTCTTTTTTCTTGCGGGACCAGCCATGTTGAAAGGCGGGGTCACACCACCTCGTGGTGAGGGTCTCGCAGGGCCGTCTCGAACCACGAGGATTGGCCCCTAAGCTCGTGTCGTCATTTCTCCAGCGCCGCCACCACCTCGACATGCGAGGTCCACAGGAATTGGTCGATCGGCGTCACACTTGTGATGCTGTAGCCGCTTTCGACTAGCAAGGCCAGATCGCGAGCAAGAGTGGACGGGTTGCAGGAGACGGCGATGATCTTCTTGACTGCCGATCGAGCCAGTTCCTTGCTCTGGAATTCGGCGCCGGCGCGCGGCGGATCGAAGACGACGGCGTCGTAGGCCTTCAATTCATGCGCCATCAGCGGCCGGCGGAAAAGGTCGCGGCGCTCGGTGGTCACCGGTTTCAGTCCCTGCGTATTACGCGCTGCATGGTCGAGCGCAGCCAGCGGTTTATCTTCCCCTTCGACCGCATGCACGCGAGCGATGCGCGCCAGGCGCAGCGAGAAGGTGCCGCTGCCGGCGAAGAGATCGGCGATGCGCTTCGCCTTGGAGACATGGGCGGCGACCAATTCGGCCATGGCGTCTTCTGCCGGCTTCGTTGCCTGAGTAAATGCGCCCGGTGGTGGCGAGACCTGCACGCCGCCGAAATCGACCACCGGCTTCAAGGGCTCGACCAGGATCTCGCCGTTCAAAGAGACGCGGGCGACGCCGCGAAGTGAAAGAATGGTCTCGATGGCGCTGCGTCGCTGTTTGTCGGAGAGTTTTTTGATGTCGTCGACGGCTATGTCGAGGCCGGAGTGCGTCTCCAGAACGGAGATGCGAAATGCGTCCGCGTTGACGGCGAGTGCTGCCCCAACAGCTGTGATCGATGGCAGCCGCGACATGATCCCGGCCGACGCAATCGGACATTCCTCGATGGCAACGATATGGTGGCTTTCCGCCTGATTGAAGCCGATCAGCATGCCCTTCTCGGTCTTGCGGGCTGCGAAGACGACACGCCGACGTTCGCCTGGATGTGCGGTGATGAGCTCATCCACTTCCGGCGTCAGCCCCTTGGAACGCAATGCGTCGACCACGAGCTGGCGCTTGAAGGCGCGATAGGGCGCATCGGCATAGTGCTGGAGCGTGCATCCGCCACAGGCGCCGTTGACGCCGTCCGGCCCAAAATGCCGACAGCGCGGCTCCTGCCGATCGGGCGAAGCTTCAGCGATGGACATCAACGTGCCATGGCTTTTCACGCGTGCGATGGCAATGGTCTCGCCGGGCAGCGTGAAGGGCACATAGATCGGCCCGTCAGCGCTTTGCGCAATGCCGTCGCCCTGGGCGCCGAGCTTCTGGATGGTGACGGTTTCGGTGCTCATGGCTTGATCCCTGCGAGAAGAAATTCCTGGTTGCCGTCGCCACCCGCGATCGGCGAGGGGATGAGGCCGAGACTGCGCCAGCCCATGTCCTCGATGAGCCAGCGTTCCAGCTCCGCCGCGACCGCGGGCCCGGAGGAGGGATCCTTCAACAGGCCGGCCTTGCCGATCGCCTCGCGCCCTGCCTCGAATTGCGGCTTCACAAGCAGCGCACAGTGCGAGCCCGGCTGGGCGAGCGCAAGGGCCGGTGCCAGCGCCAGCTTCAGCGAGATGAAGGAAACGTCGGAGACGATGAAGTTTACCGGCCCGCCAATATCCTCGGTCGTCAGATTTCGAGCGTTCAGTCCCTCGATATTGGTGACGCGCGGATCGGCTGATAGGCGCGGATGCATCTGTCCATGGCCGACATCGATAGCGGTGACATGCGCCGCGCCCCACTGCAGCAGCACCTCGGTGAAGCCGCCGGTCGACGCGCCGATATCGAGACAGTGCTGCCCTCCGGGGTCGAGTTGGAAATGATCCAGCACGGCCACCAGCTTCAGCGCGGCCCGCGAAACATAATCCTGCGCCGGATCATTGATCGCGATTTCAGCTTCGTCGGTAAACAGCGCGCCCGGCTTGCTCACCACCTTGCCGTCAACCGTCACCGTGCCTCGCTGAATGGCGTCGCGCGCCCGCGAGCGGCTGGCGAAAAGCGAGAGGGAAACGAGTAGCTGGTCGAGGCGTTGCGGTTCGGACATAGGATGTCCATGCCGGGCAATGGTTTGTGTTGCAAGCGTTTTGTGCTGCTGGTGGCGAATGTCGCGTTGACGCTATGCGGTATCTGGCCATAATCGCAGCAAAACCGGCGGTAGATGGGGGTTCGAATGCGCGGGGTTTGCGGCTACGTGATGGCTATGGCGATGTTTGCTGTGCCGGCCTTGGCGAATGATAGCATGGCCGAACTCAAGACCGGCGGCCTCGCCTATGTCCGCAGCCGCGACATCAGCATGAATGACGAAAAGCTCTTCATTTCCCCGACCGAGGTGCGGGTCGATTACATCTTCCAGAACACCTCGGATAAGGATGTCGAAAGCCTCGTCGCCTTTCCGATGCCGGATATTCAGGGCGACATCGACAGTATGGTCGCCACCGGTGACGTCGATGCCGATAATTTTCTCGATTTCACTGTCGCGCAGGACGGCAAGCCGATCATGCCGGCGTTGCAACAGAGCGTCACCGTCGCCGGTATTGACATGACGGCGGAGCTTAAGGCGCATGACATTCCGATGCTGCCGCTCAGCAAAGCGACGCTGGATGCGGTTGCGAAGCTGCCACCCGATATACTCGAGGACTGGACGGCTCGTGGCCTTATTGCCGACGATGAATATGACAATGACGGCCAGGGCATGAAGCACCACCCGACGCCCATGTGGACCTTGCACACGACCTATTGGTGGCGGACGAAATTTCCGGCCAGTGCCAAGATCAGTGTGCAGCATCGCTACAAGCCGAGCGTTGGCGGCACGGTCGCCATCACCTTTGCTGGCGACGACGATTACAAGAAAGCGCAACTCAACAGCTATCAGACCAAATACTGTGTGGATGACACCTTCGTCAAAACCGCCGGCAAACTATCCGCAGCCGCCGACAAGGGTGGCCGCGCCTATACCGAAAGCTGGATTTCCTATGTGCTCACGACGGGCGCCAACTGGTCCGGTCCGATTAAGCATTTCCAATTGACGGTCGATAAGGGCAGCCCGGACAACTACGTCAGCTTCTGCGGCACGGGCGTCAAGAAAACCGGCCCGACAACCTTTCAGGTGACCGCGGAGGATTTCTATCCCGAACACGACCTGGATATTCTGATCCTCAATGCGGCACCTCAGAATTAGAGTATCGCTGCACTTTTTGCACTGCACTAAATTAAATGATTTTCAACAACTTGCTGCATCAATTCAAGCTCTGCGATGCACCGCAGGCGACTTCCGCACGGCCGGCAATGGCGACGGCGCGCTCAAAGCCGGCAGCTTATCCGCCACGTGCACTGGGGCGCACCGTCGCCAAGGCTTTCGGCGGCAATGCGACGTCTGCCGCGGTCGCTCAGGACGAGATGGCCTCTTTGGCCCTCTCCTTATGGGAGGGCCATTGTATAGCAGGCTAGAGGTTAGTGCTGTCCAGGTGAAGTGCGAAGCCGGTCGCACCTGGATCGCCCAGTTCGGTGCGGAGCTGCATGCTGGGGATCAGATAGTCACCGCCATTTTGCCGCCGATAGGGGATCGGCGAAGCGGTCTTGATCGTCCGCATCCTTTCGCGCAGGCGCTCCGCTGCTGATTGGAAGCCGGCCTCGTCGAAACGATCGACCCTGTAGACCACGAAGGGCGGAAGCACCTCGTAACCCGGGTAATAAAGGATCCCGTGATTGATTGGAAATAGCAGATCGTCGATCGGTCCGTTGATTCCACGCGGGGTATAATGCTCTTGCCAGCCGCCGGCGGTTACGATCAGCATTGCGCGCTTTCCAGCGAGCGTTCCCTCACCGTAGCGATCACCCCAGCGCTTATCGCTGTGTTCACCCACCCCATAGGCAAAGCCATAGGCGAATACCCGGTCGACCCAACCCTTAAGGATCGCCGGCATGGTGAACCACCAGAGGGGGAACTGCAGAATCAGCATATCGGCCCACCGCAGCTTTTCGATCTCGGCCTTGACATCCGCGGTCAGTGCATTGGCCTCGAAAGCCCTTTTGGAAGCTGCGCCCGGTATGAGCTGAGCATCTGGCGCTAGCCATGGAAAGTCAGCGCGATCGATCTCGGATTTCCAGCCGTCGGCATAAAGGTCCGATACGCAGACCTCATGGCCCTGGGATTCGAGCTCCTTGATGGCGATGTCGCGGAGTGCCCCATTTAGCGAGCGCGGTTCGGGATGGGCAAAGACAAGTAGAACTCTCATGGGTCGATATTCCTGATTGGTCGGTCGGCCCTCAAGCTAGATAGTGCAGCGCCAATGCACTATATGGAGGGAGTGCATAAGATTGTGCCGAAAAATGGATAAGTTGGACGTCACCCTTGAGCGCATGCGCACCTTCGTGCGGGTCGCCGAGCGCGGGAGCCTGTCGGCGGTTGCGCGGGAACTCGGTGTCGGCCAGTCGACGGTCACGCGGCATCTGCGGGAGCTGGAGGAAGCTGTGGGCGTGGCTTTGCTCAGCAGAACCACCCGGCGTGTCGCGGTGACCGAAGAGGGTAGCCGCTATTACGACAATTGCATTCAGATCCTGCGCCTTGTCGAGCAAGCCGGCGATGAGGCGCGGGGTACACGCGGCGCGCCCGCCGGCACGATCCGGATATCCTGCACGGCGGCTTTCGGAGTCTTGCACGTCAGCCAGCTGATCTTTGCATTTCAGGACCGCTATCCCGACATCGGTGTCGACCTCAGCCTCACCGACGAGCGCGTCGACCTCGTGCGCGAGGGCGTCGATATTGCGCTTCGTTTGGGCCCGCTCACCGACAGTTCGATGAAACTGCGAGCCCTCGGCCAGTCTCGGCGCTTGCTTGTCGCGGCACCGGATTATCTGGCGAAACGGGGGAGGCCGACTGCCCCACAGGACCTTTCGGTCCATGAAGGCATCCGGATGTCGAATATTGCCGGCAGCGATATTCTAAGCTTGCGGGGGCCGGAAGGTCAGCATCATGCGGTTCCGTTCGCAGGACGATTTCGGGTCGACCACGGTCTTGCCGCGCGCGAGGCCCTCGTTGCCGGGCGCGGCATTGCACCCGCCCATCGATGGCTTGTCGATGATCTCCTGGCGGCCGGTCGGCTGGAGGCGATCCTGCCGGACTATTCGCCGCCGCTCGTTCCACTGAGCATGCTGATTGTCCCGGAACGCGCGGGCATTGCGAGAGTCCGGTTGCTGGTTGACTTTCTCGCTGCGCAGATTGGCCTCATCCCGGGGATCGAAAAGCCGCGGCCGGAGCGCTAGCGCCGATGCCGCATTCGGGTACCACCTTGCGGCCCCGATCCTCATGTAGGATACTCAGATTCCAGCTATGCAATAATCGCCAAAGGCGCCGCCAAGAAATTGCATAGCTAGGCCAGACGGAATCTGGGAGGATTCATGGTCGAGATATTTTCGAAGCGGGACGGTCCGCGCCGGGAGGATGTGCAGGTCAAACGGCTCATAGAGCAGAACCGGGGTGTCATCACCAAGCTTGCGGATCAACTTAGTAACGGACGCTACTCGGAACTGAGAAAACCGAAGCCGAAACCGCAGGCGGGAGGCCTGATCATTCATATTGGCGACGGCGAAAAGCCAAATCCTCATCCCGAACCGAGAGTGAGAGTGACCGCCAACGGCCGTGTGGTCGCCGTGGACATTGAGTCGGGGCGGCAGCTGAAACACTTCGGCGACATTCGGGAACGCGGAGGCACAAAGATCTTCATACTCGCGACCAGCGCAAACGGCTTCATCGCTCCTCTGGACGATGACGAGATCAGGTTGCTGGCGGATGTCGACGGCGTCGCGATCGGACCGTGCTATTCGAACATGGAGCTCGCCTCCGATATCGGCCAAAGGGTCGACATTCCCCCCGAGACGTGACGGCGTAAGGCCGCGTTTTGATCGGAAAGCCGTACTAAACGTCAAATCCAACTTGAATGCGGGGTGCACGCATGAAGCAAGGTTCGCATACGGCAGGACGCCCGAACCCTTCTCGATCAGCACATGTCGGCGAGCTGGTGGCCGCCGATGCAGCGTTTCACTCGACTTACGATGAACTAATTACGATGCGGGCCTGGGAAAGCCTGCTGGAAGGACGACTCGAACCGGCCCGTAGGTATCTGCCTGTCAGATCGACGATCGGCGACTCTTGGTATCGCTGCGCAAATGGCGGCATCGATGCGCAGCGCAACGAAGCACCGCTGGAAACTGACAAGGATGTCGTGGAAGCATTGGCAAGAAGCAGCTCCGAGTTGCTTGTGGCGGCCAAGCGTCCGTTTTCCGCCATCGGCAGGATGCTTAATGGTACTGGTGCGATGCTGGTTCTCGCCGACGGCGACGGGGTGCTGATCGATGTCATCGGCGACAAGAAGACCATCTATGACGGAATGGACATTCATCTCGGTGTGGGTGGCAAGTGGACCGAGGACGTTGTCGGCACCAATGGCATCGGCACGGCCCTCTGGACCGGCGAACCGGTTTTCGTCCACGCTGCCGAGCATTTCTGCGCCGGCATCAAGACATGGACCTGTGCCGGTGCTCCGATCCGCGATCCCTTTGACGGGAAGGTGATCGGTGTTGTCGATCTTTCCGGCCATCCCGACATTTTTCGGCCGCACAACATAGCGCTGGTCGCGGCAGCGGCTCGCGAGATAGAACGGGCGCTGTCGGACTCGCAAAATGAGGAGCGTATTCACTTGCTCGAAGCCTTTATCGCATCGGCAAGCCATCACCGTTCCAGTGACGGCGTCATGATCATCGACCGGCAGGGTCGTGCGGTCTACAGCAACAATGTACCGATTACCGAGAAGAAGCGCTTTGGCGACATCCTTCAAGATGGCAGTAACTGTCGGTTGCCGGAGCTGACGAACTCCGGCTTTCTCGACAACATTGCCCGCGCGCTTCCGCGGGACATGCAATCCTGCCACGTACGTCCGCTGGAGTTCGACGGACATGTCCACGGAGCGGCGCTGGTTTTTCCGAAAGCCCCAATCAGCAGGACATTCCGGATCGGCGGCAGCGAGCCGTCGCAGCGGTTGAAGGAGGCGCGCGCACAGATCGTCGGCGAAAGCGACGCACTTATTGCCGCCATCGACGTCGCCTGCAAGGTCGCCGAGACGAAAGACGTGACCTCGCTACTGATCGAAGGGGAGACCGGCGTGGGCAAGGAGCTTTTCGCCAGGCTCATCCATGCTGGCGGCGGGAATTCACCGGTCAACCCCTTTGTCGCGTTCAACTGCGGCGCGATCACCAAGGAACTGTTCGGCAGCGAGCTGTTCGGACATGTCAGCGGTGCTTTCACGGGAGCATCCCGCGAGGGTAAGGCCGGTGTGTTCGAACGCGCCAACGGCGGTGTCCTCAGCCTCGATGAGATCGGCGAGATGCCTTTGGACATCCAGCCCTTCCTCTTGCGAGTGCTGGAGGAGCGCGTAGTCCACCGTCTGGGCGACAACCAGGCGCGGCTGGTCGATGTCAGGCTTGTCGCCTCCACCAACCGCGACCTGAAGGCGGAGGTCGGGGCCGGCCGTTTCCGGAGAGACCTGTTCTATCGAATCAGCACTGTATCCATCCGTATTCCGGCACTGCGGGAACGTGACAGCGACAGCTTGCTGCTGCTTGAGCATTTCAACCGACGGCTGGCGGCACGCAAGGAGATAGAGCCGCTGCATTTCTCGAACGAGGCGCTCGACGCGCTCCTCGCATATCACTGGCCGGGCAATGTCCGCGAATTGCGCAATCTCGTGGAGCGCCTGCATCTGCTCACTCGAAACGGCTTCATCGATGTTGACGATCTGCCTACCGATATCACCGAACTGTCCGCCGGTTCTCCCGCTCTGCCGGTAGCCTCGATCACCAATGCAATGGACAATCCCGTCTGCAGTTTCGAGGAGGCAGAGCGACAGGCGATCAGGAACGCGCTCGCGGCCGAAGGTGGCAATCTCAGCAAGGTCGCCCAGCGGCTCGGTATATCGCGTCCGACTCTCTACAGGAAACTGGAACAGTTCGGCATTCGCCGCAGCTTCGTGTGATTGCCCACGACAGAGTCCCGTCCAACGTCGGACCTCCAAGACCCCATGGCATCCCCTGTCATCGGGTCTCTTCATCGCCCGATGATTTTCACACGTATTTCGCTTCTATTGGCCGCCGGTCGCCGCGACTGTCCTTGTTTCGCGGCGATCGAGGGCGGAGGTTGTGGCGATCACGGACGACCGAGTTTCTCCGCTCCGCCACCGAGTGCAGGCCCTGCCGTAGGATCCTCGTCCTCGGCAAGGTCGCCAATCAGCGTCTCGGTCGTCAAGATCAGCTTGGCGACGGAGGCGGCGTTCTGAAGTGCGGTATAGGTGACCCGGACCGGATCAATGATCCCAGCTTCGATCATGTTCTGGTATTTGCCGGTTGAGGCATCGTAGCCATAGCCGCCGTTGATGCGGGTGACTTCGGATACGACGGCATCGGGATCGCCGGCGGCGTTGGTGGCAATTCTCCAGAGCGGGCGGGCGAGCACGGATTGAACAAGGCGGACGCCTTCGCCCACTTCCGGTGTCGCTGACCTGATCATCTCGTCGAGGACAGGAGCGATCTGTGCGAGTGCGGAACCTCCGCCCGCGACCACTCCTTCTTCGGCAGCCGCGCGAACCGCGTGCAGCGCATCCTCAATCAACTGGATTGCTCGCTTCTGTTCGACCGGCGTGGCGCCGCCGGCATAGAGTATCGCGGTGCCACCGGAGAGCTTGGCCAGCCGCTCGCGCAATTTGTCCTGCTCGATATTCGGTGGAGCCACCTCGTACTGTCGTTGTACCTGGGCGCGGCGCGCGTCAATGGCTGCCTGAATACCCCCGCCACGGACGATCGTCGTATGGGTCGCGCTGGTTTTGGCGCGCTCGGCTGTTCCGAGATCTTCCGCCGTTACAGCTTCTAGTCGGCCTCCGAGATCGCGGGCGATCACCCGCCCGCCGGTCAGGATCGCCAGATCCTCCATCATCGCCTTTCGCCAGTGGCCGTATTCCGGCGGATGGACGATCAGATATTTTCCCGGACCATGCCGGCCAAGCAGGCTCACGACCACTTCGGGCGACACTTCCTCGGCGACGATCAGCAGCGGCCGGCTGGCCTTTTCCGCAATGGCGCGCGCGGCGTCCAAAGCCGCCGGCTCCTTGATTTTCAAGTCTGTCATCAGAATGAGGGGCCGGTCGAGCACAGCCTCCATCTTCTCCTGATCGGTGACCATGTGGTGAGAAAGATACCCCCGGTCGAAGGACATGCCCTCCACGACATGCAGCGTGGTTTCGGTCGTGACGCTGAAATCGGTGGTGACGACTCCGTCGGGGCCGACCTTCTCGTACGCTTCGGCAACCAGCGCGCCGAGTTTCGGGTCCGTGGCGGCGATATTGGCGACGGCGGCCAGCGTGCCGTTGCCCTTGGCGGGTTTGGCGGTGGCTTTCAGTGCTCCGATCACCTTGTCGACCGCAAGATCGATGCCCTTGCACAGGTCAACCGATTTCGCCCCGCGTTCGCTCGCCTCGATACCTTTTTGCACCAGTGCATTGGCAAGGACGATCGCGGTCGTCGTGCCGTCACCCGCGATTTCGTTGGTCTGCATCGAGACCTCGCGGACCACCTGCGCGCCCATGTTTTCGAATCGGTCATGCAATTCGATCTCGGAGGCGATGCTGACGCCGTCGCGCGTCACCATCGGCGTTCCGAGGGGACGGTCGATCATCGCATTCATCCCCTTCGGGCCGAGGGTCGGCTCCACGGCGGCGGCCAGTTGACTGACGCCGCGAGCAAGCGCGCGACGAGCTTCTAAATTGTGTAACATCACTTTAGGCACGACTCCTCCTTCCACCTGACGGGTGGTTTGTTGATTGGGGCCTTATGCTCAGAAGGCCGTTGCTTGCTTACTTAAGGCCGGCCTTCAGCTACGCGTCGAACAACCGACCGTCTGCGGCGCGGGAACCCGATCCAGAATGAAATCGACCAGCGTCGGCTCGCCGTCGATCATCTCGACTTCCTTGTAGCGCGTCTGTTTCAGCCCACGGCAAAGCGCGCCGTTGAATTCCATATTGATCCGCACGCTACGCAGGTCCGCGAGATAGGGAGCTAGAGCCTCCGCCTCGATCGGCTTTCCATCCCAGCGAAGGATCGCCGCATCTTGCGGCTGCAGGCCGCCTTGCCTCAGTTCCTGAAGAGCCTCCCGATAACGTGCTCTGCCTTTAGCCGCCTCATCGCTGTTGGCGGCGAGGCTATCGAAGTCGTCCATCGTCATGGCGACGATTCTTGCATCCGAAAGGCCCATGCGTCTGAAATCGAGGATCACCGACTCCTGTCGGCGTTTGAAAGCCTTCTGCTTGAATGTCCCGCGCAGCGCGTCGAGGTCTGTGTCCTCGGCGAGCGATCCGAAAATCTCGGCGAAGGTCTTCCCCTCGGAAACGCCTCGGTTCACCTCCTGCGCGAACATGTGATCGTGAAGGGTAATCTGGTGGGATGATGACCATGACAGGCTTTCCAATGCCGTCCTGACATCCTCCAGCATGAGGAACGCAAAATTCGGGGAACACCAGTAGGTCGGCAGGCGGAAGTCGATGTCGACATGACCGTCGGCCGCGATCTGCGCTTTCTCGACGAAGCCCATCTCTGTGACCGGCTCATCCAGTTCGGGATCGTTTACCCCTTCCAGGCGCCGCCAGAGCTCCCTCTGGCGGCTTTCGAGTTGATCTAGGAGGATCATTCCGGCTACTCCGCAGCGATGCTGATGGGTGATCCGGCAAGGGCCTTCCTCTTCGCCGCAATGTCGATGTTGTAGAGACGCGCGGCGTTGAGGCCGAGGATCTTTTCCTTAATCTCTGGCGTGAGGTCTACGCCCCGTTCCTTCTTGATATCTTCCGGCAGATCGAAAGCCCAGAGTTTCTCGACCAGCCAGCGCGGCGTCCAGATGGCGTAGTCGGAGCCGAACAGGATCTTTTCCGGACCGATCCAGAAGAGAAGTTCGGAGATCACCTCGGCGAAATAACGCGGACGCGAATGGATGAAGGGAAGCGCCACGGCAAGGCCGCCATAGACATTCGTCTCCTGCACGCCGATCCAACAGAAATCGTCGAGGCGCGGCAGGCCGCAATGTTCTATGATCCAGTTGAGGTTTTGGAAATCGGTCGCCGCGTAATCGACGTCATGCACGTCGAAGGCGTCCTTGCTGAGCGGTATGATGGTCGGGCCTTTGTGGACGTGGATGTTCTTGATCCCGAGCTTTTCGCAGAGTTCGAAGCAGCGATAGGCTTCAGGATCGTTCAACTTCCATCCTTTGGAAGCGCCGTTCCATTCGGCCGTATACATCTTCACACCCTGGATATCGTAGGTCTCCTTCATGTAGTGGATGTATTCGAGTGCCTTTTCTCCATCGCGCGGATCGAACGAGCCGTTGACGATAAAGCGCTCCGGATAGCGCTGCGCCATCTCCGCATTGCGCTCGATCGTGTTGAAGCCCGTCTTGTAGAAATCCTTGAGATAGGTCGACTGAACGATCGCGACATCGTCTGGACCGTCGATGAAGAGGTCCCGGTAAAGATCATCGGCGCTGTATTTTTCGAACTTGCTCTTGTCCCAAAGCTGCTCCTTCGGGCTTAGCGCGGTGTGATAGCCATAAAAGCATTCGACGAATTGCTTACCGTGGATGTTGCGCTGGTTCTCCGGGCTTCCGTCCCAGAAGTGCGTATGACCGTCGATGACAAAAATTTCCTTGCCTTCCGGTGTAAGATACATGGTGGTCTCCTCTCGATTTACCGTTTCGCCATGGCGCGCGCCTCCTCGCGCGCGCCACTTTTGCCCGACATCAGATGTATTCGAAGACCTCGTCCATGTTGCCAAACAGGATGACGGTGTTGTCATCGATGCGTACCATGCGGCCGTAATGGGTGGAGGTGTTGACCTCGAAGATCTCGGCGGTCATTTCGCGGCCGAGATATTCGCTGATCTCGTCCATCTTGAAGATGAGCTTGCCCTTGCCGTCGATGCGGATCATGGCAGGCTGGTAGGTGACGGTGACGCCGGGTTTCTTGCCCATGAATTCGGCGATGGCGCGGGCCTCGACCGAGTCGTTCATCGTGACGCCACATTGATCCGAGATCGTCTGCTCGAAAGTGATGTCCTTCATCGACTTAAAGATATTATCGTGCGACGCATCGCGTGCTACGGTAGACATGCCAGAATCCTCCCAGGATTAGCGCTTGAGACCAAGTTCACCGAGAATGTTGCCGATCCGCTCCTCGGATTGAGCACGGACGTCGGCGAACGAAACCGGCTTGGAGTGGGGCATCGACCAGATCGGCTGCAGGCCGACCGCGGCCTTGTCAGCAAGCGCGCCATGCTTCTTGATCCAGCTCTGGAAAAGCTTGCGGTTGGCCTCCCCGTGGGACGGATCGTTGGCAAGCACGTAGATGAGGTCGATCGTGTTGGCGAGGTTGCGCTCGTAGTCGGCCTCGGCGGCGGAAATCACTGGCGGGGTGACGAAGTCATGATTTGCTGCGGCCGCCTGCATCAGGAAGCCTGAGCGAAACAGTTCGCCCACCAATGGCTCGAACACGATGTTGATGGCGAAATACTGCTCGAGGTAGTCGGCCGCACCCATGATCGTTTCGACCGCCTTGCGCGTATCCTGCCAGATGCCGTCCTCGAGCCAATGCTTTTTGCCGAGCTCGTCATCCCAACCCGGGATGTCCATGCCGATCTCGGCGAGATAAAGCGTTATGTCCTGGGCAAGGCGAAGCTTGTAGGATGAGTTGGTCAACGTGGCATTGTTGATCATCTGCGTGTAGCCGTAGCGCTGCGCCTGCATTAGCGACGTGCCCAGTCCAAATTCGACGTGTTTCCACGCGCCGAGATGTGCCTGAAGGATCTTGATCCAGGTCTTGTCGAAAGCCTTTGGCGCGCCGGCGCGGCGTGCATTGGCAATCACGCTCTGCACCATGGACTCGATCTTCGACTGACGCTGATAGTGCGTGCGTTCCCATTCCTGGTCCGGCGCGCGGAAAGCATGCCAGTTGGAGCTTTTGGCGGCTGTGTTGTCTTTGACATATGCGCCCTTGCCATCGGCAAAGGAGATGATCCAGTTCTGGATGAGATAACGTTCCGGATCCGGCTGGACGTCGACGGTGACATCCTCGTAATGGGTGGCACGCTGGCCTTTTGGATCGAAGTAGCGGTATTTGCGGCTGTCGGAATCGGCAAAGATCGCCGCTCCGGCGGCCCCTGATCCGACTGAACTCGATAATGCTGGCATAGCTCTCGCTCCCTTGTTGCGTTGCAGTGTTGCTGTTCGGTCTCCGTCCGGCCTTAATGCCCGGGCGCTCCTCCGGACGAAGTGGTGAATTTGTCGAAGAAAATGCGTTCGGATTCGAATCCGTTCATGAAGAGAACCGGCTGCAGGGCATCGATCATGGGTGGAGGACCGCAGGCGTAGACGTCGCCATTGCCGTCCAGTGCCAACTCCTTGAGCTTGGCGTCGACGCATTCGTGGACAAAGCCGCGCTCGCCGGTCCAGCCGCTATCCTCGGCGGCGTGCGAGAGCACCGGAATGAAGGTGACCTCGGGGTGCTGAGCGACGAGTTCGTCGATCCTGTCGAGATGGAACAGATCCTCGCTGCTTCTCGCTCCGTAGAAAAAATAGACCGGCCGCGTTTCACCGCTAAGGAGATGATCGTTGAGGATCGACCAGACCGGAGACATGCCGGATCCTGCGCCGACCAGGACTAGGGGGCCCTCTCGATTTTCGCGTCGGAAACAGGTTCCGTAAGGTCCGACGACGGTGACGGCGGCTCCGACCTGGATTCCTCCTGAATCGAGCTCTCCGGAGAATTTTCCTTGAGGATATTTTTTGATGATGAACGAGAGTTCTTGGGTTTCGCGCGGCGTATTTGCCATGGAGAACGAGCGCGTAATCGTCTCCCCATCTTTCGTGGTGACTGTGATGTCGACATACTGCCCCGCCCAGAACTTGATTGGCGAACCGAGCTCGATTCCGATGCCGCGAATGTCATGGGTCAGCTTTTCGATCCTTGTAATCCGACCTGTGTAGGTTTTGACCGCGATCGATTTTGCGAGAACTTCCTCATCGTAATTCAGAAGTTCGACCTCCATGTCCGAATAGGCGATCGTCCGGCAGAGCAGGATGTGTCCGGAATCCCTCTCCATGTCGTTGAGCGCGAAGGTCGAATATTTCAGTAGGTCGACTTCGCCGTCGAGCAGAACGCATTTACAGGCGGAACACTGTCCTTCCTTGCAGCCATGCGGCAGGGCAATGCCCTGACGAAAGGCGGCGTTTAGAACCGTTTCGCCGTTCCCGACCTCGAATTCGACGCCAACTGGCTCCAGTCGCACCGTATGAACCGGTAGATCTATTTTTTGCGCATTGGCCATTTGCAACTCCCAATTCCCCACCGCTCCGTCTCGTGAGAGGAGAACGGCCTCTTCCCGGAATGTGGCGGAGGCCTTTGCGGCCTCCGCCGGATCGGCGCCTTAGTTGAACGGCGTGATTGTGAAACCCGCGCGATATTCGGCGAGGTGCTGCTCACGCTCGGTCGGCGACATCTGGCGCAGCAGCGTCAGTGGAGACTGCAGCGTGTGCCCGCGGACGTCGTCGAGCGTCCACATGTCCTTGCCATCGAAACGCAGGTGCGGCTGCGGAATGAGCGTCTTGCCGTCGGAACGGACGAAGTTGAGGTCCTTAATCGCGTCGGCGAGATCCCAGCCATGATAGAGCGTCTCCCACTCGCGCTTGCCGCTGAAGCGGCCCATCGCGGGTGTTGGCCGGCCCTGGTATTCGTCGGCAAAGGCTTCGACGGCGGTCCAGCGGTCCAGTTCATGGGCGAAGGTGTGAAGCTGACCGTCGATCTCATCGACGACGATGTCTTCGCGAATGACTGCCGGAACCAGGCAACTCCAGCAGCGATGGGGATAAACGTAACCGACTTCTTCGTTGAAGGTGATGATCTTCTCGCCGCGATGGCTGAGCTTGTCATACCATTTCCAGAAGTCGCCGAACTCCGCGTACCAGCCCGGATATTTCTGTTCGAACCACTCGAAATCGGCTTCGCGCTGGGCTTCGATGCGCCAGAAGTTCACCGGCCAACCCACAGCGAAGAACTGGGCTACCTTGTGCACGTAGTTCTTCTTGGTGATACGGTTCCAGGCTTCCTGCACATCGTCGTGGTGGATCTTGATGCCGTATTTTTCGAGGGGCAGCATATAGGTGCGATAATAGTCCTCGAAGATCCAGCGGTGCCACATTTCCGCGTATGATTCCTTGTTCTTGTCGCGATTGGTGGTGCCGTATTCGATGAATGTGCCGATAGCGGCGTCGACGATCGCGTGGTTCTGCCAGAAGGCGTAGCGCAGGTCGCGCTCCAGCAGCAGGTGGTTCTCCGGCTCCTTCAACGCGGCCATCAGCAGCGAGTGGCCGTTGCCGATATGGCGGCTTTCGTCGGACTGGACCGACAGGAAGACGGTCGGCAGTGCATAGTCGCCGTTACGGGCTGCCTCCGACGGCATTGCGACGAACAGCGTGTTGGTGAACGCCGTCTCGGCAACGACGGTCAAGTAGAGGCAAGCAGAGGTCATCACGTCGCCCGTAATGAATCCCTCGCCGAACTGGCGCCCGATCGTCGTGGCGTAGCACTTGCCGAAGGCTTCCTCGGTGATGTCGAAGCCGGCAGGATCGATGTAATTTTCCATGTACCATTTCTTAAGGTTCATCTGGATGGTCGAGTGACGGAACTCGTCGACCATCTGCATCGTGAACCCGGTACGCAGGTCTTCACCGGGAGCGATACGCGCAACCATCGCCATCGAACGGGCCGCGGAGATTTCCGGGAAGGGGATGATCGCGAGGAAGAGCTTCATCCACTCGACCCAGCGCGGTTCCACATTGCGGAACATGTCGCCACGCAGGGCGGCATCAAGAGCGCCGTAAACGCGATTGTCCTTTTCCTCCTGCATGGGGAAATAGGAACGCAGAACCTGCTTCATCGGATCGCGCGGCGCCTTGGTGATTTTGTAGTCCGTGGGAAACGTCATCGCTTCCTGGACGTAGGTGGGATTCCAACCAAGGTCGGAAATCTTCTTGGTTGCCTCACCGACGGAAATACCGCGCTGTGAGGTAATCTTGTTCAGCGTCAAAGACGACATCGTCATTAGCCTCCACTATCTACTATCTGCCGCGGGCCCCTCCGGCCCCGGCTGGAACGGTGCGCAACGCACCGCGAGCGAAAATTGAAACGGCAAGACAAGGCTGCGCCTGGGCGCGTCCCGAAGTCCGGCCATGCAAGTGGATTACGGCAAAGGTATTCCGGAGGAACGCTGGACGACTTCCGCCCAGGCATCTTCGCTAGTTCCCCCTCCGCTCCTTCGTTCTTCTAGCGTCGCTGTGAGCGCGATGGCTTCTTATGAAGAGATTAATGCAAATGCCATGCCAAGCTAGAAATAGGCTTGTTTATCGCATCTGTAACAAGGGAAATGGAGGTCAGTGTAACGTTATTTTACAATCGTAATTCACATTTGTAATCTTTATGGCGGCGTTATATCTGAAAGTTAATTTTCAATCTCCAAAATTATACGCAAGAGGAATTTTTATTATTGATTTATATTTTAAGTCTGGTTCTACTAAATGAGACGGTCGAGTTTGGAAACCGCCATGGCAGACAGAGATCAAATTCCACCTCTCTCCCTCCACGGCGACGTGACTACCGAACTCGCCCGGAATATGGCGCGTGACCTCGTGTTCGTGATGCGTTTCATGGGGGAAAGTCAGTATCTGATGCGAAGCCATTTCCACGATTTCATCCTTCGGGAACTGGCGGCGGCGGGCGTGACCGCGGAAACCCACCCGATGATCCACGCCTTTGCTGAGAAGCATTCGATCTCGCTGCGCGACTTCGTCTTCTCGGGTGTTTCACTGTCACGGCAGTTCCGTGTCGAGGCGATGGAGGAACTGACGGGAGATCCTATGATCCGGGTTGACGTCTGGGACCAGCTTCGCAGCCACATCGCGATGGCTGAGGCTCAGTTCAGAGGGCAGTTGCCGGAACTGTCGGTCATTCTTGACGCATGGAGAACGTCTAACGATCCGCGCGGCAACGATCAAAAATGACGGTGTTCCAGTGAATTCCGCCGCACTGTTGCCGCGCGCCGGAATAGGTCGGTCTGGCAGTGGAAACAGGGGTATTCGCAATGGCAGATCACGACAAGAATCTACTCGACTCTCTGGTGCGCAAACGCGTTTGCCTTGTTTCGGCGGTCTCGGCGTTGACTGCCAAGGCGTTGAAGCTCGCCCAAGCGATTTCCGGGATCGACATGGACACCCTTCGGCTTGAGCTTGAGATCGGTCGAAATGCCCCGAGCGCCCAACTGGTGCAAGAATTGCATGAGAGTCGGGAGAATGCAGCGCGGATGCAAGCAGCTCACGGCGATTGCCTGGAGGAGATAGCGGCCGCCGAAGAGGAAGTTGCCGACGTCGACCGGCAGATCGCGGCGGCGCGACAGGGTGGTGGAGGATATACATGAACCAACAGACTGTACCCAATCCCGGACTGTTCGACTTACTGGCCCGTCAATGGCAATGCCCAGCCATCCGCCTCTGTTTCAATGACGACGACACGATGCTCGCGATCATGCGAGCAGACGGTGCGGTCGCAATGGCACGGTTGGCCGATAACGAGCCGCCGGAAGCCCGTATCAAGATCGATAGCGCACAGATGACGATCAGGCCTCGGCAGGGCAGGCCGGCGCCGCTGATCCGGACGAGACTGAAGGACGGAGCGGCTGTTTCTGCCTGCACCGAAGGAGACTTCCTCGTCTTGACGGCAAATGGCGAGCTCCTTCGCCTGAGCCGTGCTGGCGAACCAGGCGCTCGGCTTTTTGCGGACAAGGCTCCCATCGTCGCCTTTGACCATAACGCTTCGTCCGGCGTTACCACGGCCATGACGGCGGACAGGCTCTACCTGCAGTCCGAGAGGAGAGGGGCGGTTGGCGAAATCGGGATCGAGGGTCTGACCGCGGATATCCTGTCCATTTCCGAGGACGGCAACATGATCGCGCTTGCCGGTGCCGACGGGCTCATCATTTGCCGGGCCGATGCATCAAGGCGACCGGAGCGCCTGGCGACATTTCCGGCGCGGCCGCTGTCGTTGCAGTGGAGCTTCGATGGCCGGTGGCTGGCATGCGGTCTGGAAATGGGTGGATTGCGTCTGCTCGACACCGCGAACGGGCGCATGGCCAATCTTGTCGATTTTCCCGGCCCGGTCGGCATGCTCGGTTGGAGCCGCGCCTCCAATGCCCTCGTAGCGTCCGGCGCATTCCGCATAGCCGGATGGTCGATGGATGCGCCGCCCTTTGATGCGAACGCGACGGGTGCGCTCGGCACCGGCCGGCCCGGCCTCGATATCGTCGAAGCGGCGGCGGCGCATCCTGCCGATCGGCTGGTCGCGGCAGGCTATGCCAATGGTCGGGTTGTCGTCGCGCAGATTGGTTCTCCGCAGGAGCTGATCGTGCGCCACGCGGGCGGTGCGGTCCACGAATTGCGATGGAGCAACGACGGCAATCATCTGGCGTTGGCCGACAGCCTCGGCAATGTCGCTGTCGTCACCTTTCCCAAACAACTCTTCAAGTAGCAGCGAGTGGAGGACATCATGCAAAAGGAACTGACGGCAGAGGAAAAAAGCAAGGACGCCTTTTTCGAGAGGATAGCCAGGCTATCTCAGGAAATGGTTGCCGAGCACGGCAGGGATTTCAGCATGGGCGCACTGGTGCTTGGCGCGCGATGGATCGCGGAAGGACGCGCGGACGTCGACAGAAAGACCAACTGACGACTTTCACCGCCGTCGGAATCATCATGAAGCCGACGGCGGGAAAATATGCATCGCGGATCGAGACAACGCAGTGGCCGGCTCAGGCCAGGCGCGGCATGTCCCGATGCATGTTGCGCTCCTCGCGATAGAGCAGACAGACCGTGCGGAGCACGGAGGCGAGATTGGGCGCGCTGCCGTGCTGCTCCAGCGCTTCATAATATAGTTCGGCAATCAGTTTTGAGGTCGACATTCCCTCTAGCGCGGCCATGTCTTCCAGCGCTCTCCAGAATGCATCCTCCAAACGCACACTGGTTGAATGCCCGGCGATACGCACCGAACGATTGACTTTTAAAAACCGCTCGCGACTTTGTGTCGTTACCATCCTGCACATCATGCTTTTCTCCTCCCTGTTCATTCAGTGTAGTTCGCCAAGGCGACAGGCGAGAGGCTCGATACGCCGAGGGTCGGTGTCGCCCGTCGTCGACGAAACCAATCCATCGGCGTTTGGTGTTATCCTAAAGGCCCGTCGGCCACGATCAGGTTCCGTCATCGGCCCTTGCGCTATCTCGTCCGGCTCAGGGGATAAGCACAGCGCGGCCGTGGATCTTGCCGCTGTGGAGATCCCTGAGCGCCTGGTTGGCATCGGAGAGCCGATATTCGACCGTCGTCAGATCGACCAGACCGCGGTCGGCAAGCGCCATCAGCTCGACCAGTTCGGCCCAGGTGCCGACCAGATTGCCGATGATATTCTTCTCGGTGATGACCATATCCACTGTTGGCACGCGGATATCCTCGCCGTAGCCGACGACATAGTAGCTGCCCATAGATCGAGTCATGGCGAGCCCCTTGGTCGTGGTGCCCTTTTCGCCCACGAAGTCGATCACGGCCTCGGCCCCTTGTCCGCCCGTCAACTGCAGCACGGCTTCTACCTCGTTGCCATCGGCCTTGACTGTCTTGTCGGCACCGACCTTGCTGGCAAGCGTCAGCGACGCCTCGGACTTGTCGACGACGACGACGTCGGCAGCGCACATAGCCTTGAGGCATTGGATGCCGATATGACCGAGACCGCCGGCGCCGATGACGACACAGGTTTCGCCGGGCAGAAGATGCCGGGTGGCCTTCTTGGCGGCCCGATAAGCCGTCAGGCCCGCATCCGCGTAGGGCGCCACTTCCTTCGGTGCCAGCGTCTTCGGCAACGCGACGATGTTGCGCTCCGACGTGCAGAGGTATTCGGAATAACCTCCGTTGCAATCGAGCCCTGGGAACTTGCCAGGGCCGTGCATGTCGAAACCCCGGCGGCAAGCAAGGCACGTGCCGCCCGAAATCTTCGGATGGACGATGACCGGGTCGCCGACCTTGATGCCTTCGACCTCCTTGCCGACAGCTTCCACCCAGCCTGCATTTTCATGGCCCATGATGAGCGGCAGCAGATTGTTGCCGTTCGGGTCCATATGCGGACGCCAGACACCCTCGATGATGTGAAGATCGGTGCGGCAGACGCCCGCCCCACCTATCCGGACGATGACATCGGTCGATTTGCTAATGGCGGGATCCAGGACGTTCTGGAGCGAGACCCATTGGTCCGCCGTCAGCGCATCGTCGTATTTCGTGAGCACCTGTGCCTTCATGTCGTTTCTCCTCCTCTTTCAATAGAACATGTGTCCGCTTCTCCGGAATAGAGTGGCAAACTCCATGCCAGCCTTCGAAAATAAGAAAAATCAATAGGTTGATCGATATCTCGATTTGCCGCGGTGTTCAGCGGGTGAACGCTCGTCTGCTTCGACTGTCCAGTTTGTGTCTATTGCAAGGGGCATGGCGCGGCCCTATCCTTCGAAAATGGGTGACGCATGAGGAGGAGCCATGCAACATCTGTCGGGTATTGATCGCGCGCGCTATGCGCTTGAAATGGGCCAAAGGATTCCTGTCGGCGCCCTGCAGCCGGTTGTTGCCGCGAGCTGGCAACGCTGTCGCGACAATGGCCTCGATCCCCACAAACCGCCGCAGCAGAAAGTCATCTCGTTTTCCGATATCAAGCGCCGCCGGGAGGCAAAGTCGGCCATGCGACATCTGGCCTTGGCGGAAATGCAGTTGCTCTATTCACAGATCGCCGGCTCCAACTTCATGATTGCGCTCGCGGACGCTGACGGCATCGTGTTGGATACGATCAGCGACCAGCATTTCGCCGACAGTGAGGCAGGGCGCACCATCCTGCCGGGCAGCGTGTGGAGCGAAAATGAACGCGGCACCAACGCGCTGGGCCTGGCCGCTATGGTTGGAACATCCGTGGCGATCTATGGTCGCGAACATTATTTTGCCGGGCATGGTCACCTAAGCTGCATGGCGGCTCCGATCCTCAATCCGCATGGCGAGATATTCGGCCTGCTCGACGCCTCATGCACGCATGAGGCACGACAGGAACATACGCATGCGCTTGTGCGCATGGCGGCAGCGCAGATAGAAAAAGGGTTGGTCTATCGGGAGTGTTCCGACAGCTTCGTCTTTGCCTTTCATCCGCGCGTGGAATACCTCGATACCTTGTCCGCCGGCCTCCTATCCGTCTCGCCGGACGGTAGCGTCACGTCGATCAACAGTCGCGGCAAGGCGCTGCTGGCGGGCCTGCCCGCAATGCTCGGCAGCCACTTCGACACGCTGTTCGAAGCCGGGTTCGGGGCGGCAATGGACGGCCTTCTCAATGGTGGCTGCATACGTATCCGCGATCGCGCCGGCAGTGGCGTCTTCATGATCTGCCGGCAGATCGGCCAGGGTCGTTTCAGGGCGCACAAGTCTCCGGCGTCCACTATGCCGCCGCTGCTGCAAAAGCAGGACATGCCGGATTTCGTCTGTGACGACCATAGCGTAAAGCGGTCGCTTGGCGATGTCTCCAGCGCGGCGAAGCTCCGCATGCCCATCCATATTACCGGCGAAACCGGCACCGGAAAGGAACTGATGGCGCGGCACATCCATCGGGTCAGTGGCCGCAAGGGCGAGTTCGTAGCCCTGAACTGTGGCGCCCTGCCGGAGGATCTTTTCATCTCCGAGATATTCGGACATGAACGCGGCGCCTTCACCAATGCCCGTGTGGAGGGTGCACCGGGCCTCGTCCGCAGTGCCGATCGAGGAACGCTGTTCCTCGATGAGGTGGCGGAAATCCCTCTTGCTGCCCAGACCTCGCTGTTGCGTTTCCTCGACAGCATGGAGGTGCGCGCGGTGGGCGGCCAAAAGGTCGATAAGGTGGACGTGCAGATCGTCTCCGCCACCAACCGCGATCTTGAGCGAATGGTCACTGAGCGGCTTTTCCGCGCCGACCTGTACTACCGGCTCAACGCCTTCACCGTGCATCTGCCGCCGCTTAGGGCGCGCAGCGATTTTGCTGCCATCGTGCGCTACCTGATGGAGAAAATGGCGCCCGGCACGCCGGTGACCGATGCGGCGATCGCCAATCTCTCGATGAGGCACTGGCGGGGCAATATCCGCGAACTGAAGACGGTGCTGCAGCGGGCGTTGGTACGGCGGCGCACGGACTATATCGATGAGGATTGCTGCGACGAAGCCGTGCCTGCCTTGAATTCGTCCGAGGACTGCTGCGAGGAATGCCGCCGCCGCCCGCTCAGCCGTGCGAAATGCCAGGAGATACGCTCGGTCTATCGCAAGACCAATGAGAACGTCTCTCAGACCGCCCGTGCCCTCGGCCTTTCCCGGACGACGGTGTACAAACATGTCGGCTCGCCGCAGGGATATCGGACGCGCGTGGACTAAGCGTCCTCGGCAACACGAACCGCTCTTTACCCAGCCGCCTCGATGATGCGGCTGCGACCAAGCGCCCTGAACACCGTTTGCACGATGCCGGCCCGGTCGAGGCCGGCTTTCGCGTTCATGACCTCGGGCTTGGCCTGTTCCATCCAGATGTCTGGCATCACCAGCGTGCGGATCTTCAGGCCGTTGTCGAGCAGGCCCTCGGTCGCGAGGAATTGCACGACCTGGCTGCCGAAGCCGCCGACCGAGCCTTCCTCGATGGTGATCAGCACTTCGTGGTGGCCGGCAAGCTGGCGGATGAGACCGTGGTCCAGCGGCTTGGCGAAGCGAGCGTCGGCAACCGTGGTCGGCAGGCCGGCAGCGTCGAGATCTTCCGCAGCCGCGAGACTATCGGCCAGACGCGTGCCGAAGGACAGCAACGCCACTTTCGATCCCTGCTTGACTATGCGGCCCTTACCGATCTCAAGAATTTCACCGCGTTCCGGCAGTTCGATGCCGACGCCTTCGCCGCGGGGATAGCGGAAGGAGATTGGGCCAAGATCGTAGGCCGCCGCTGTGCGCACCATGTGCTTCAGTTCTGCTTCGTCGGAGGCGGCCATGACCACGAAGCCGGGTAGGGTGGCGAGAAAGGCCGTGTCGAAGGAGCCGGCGTGAGTCGGTCCGTCTGCGCCGACGAAGCCGGCGCGATCGATCGGGAAGCGCACCGGCAGACCCTGGATCGCCACATCATGCACCACCTGGTCATAGGCGCGCTGCAGAAAGGTGGAATAGAGTGCAGCGAACGGCTTAAAGCCCTCGGCGGCCAGGCCAGCCGCAAAGGTGACGGCATGCTGTTCGGCAATGCCGACGTCGAAACAGCGGGCGGGGAAAAATTCCTGCAATTTGTCGAGGCCGGTGCCGTTCGGCATGGCGGCGGTGATGCCGACGATTTTCTCGTCCAACATGGCTTCCTGCACGAGGGCGTCGGCAAAGACGCTGGTGTAGCTAGGTGCGTTCGGCTTGACCTTGGCCTGGGCGCCGGTGATAACGTCGAACTTGTTGACGCCATGATACTTGTCCGCTGCCGCCTCGGCGGGGGCATAACCCTTGCCCTTTTGCGTCACGACATGGATCAGCACCGGGCCTTGTGCATGGTCCCGTACGTTACGCAGGACCGGCAGCAGGTGGTCGAAGGAATGGCCGTCGATCGGGCCGATATGATAGAAGCCCATCTCCTCGAACATCGTCCCGCCGGTGACGTAGCCTCGCGCATGCTCGACGGCACGCGTAATGGCGCGGTCGACATTCTTGCCGAGGTAGGCGGTCAGCTTCTTGCCGAAATCGCGGAAGCCCATATAGGTGCGGCCGGAAGCAAGTCGGGCGAGATAGGCGCTCATGGCCCCAGTCGGCGGTGCGATCGACATGTCGTTATCGTTGAGAATAACGATCAGCCTGGCGTCGAGGGCGCCGGCATTGTTCAGCGCCTCATAGGCCATGCCGGCCGACATCGCGCCGTCGCCAATGACCGCAATGACGCGGCGATTGGTCTTGTCGAGTTCGGCGGCGACCGCCATGCCGAGGCCGGCGGAGATCGACGTGGAAGAATGCGCGGCGCCGAAGGGATCGTATTCGCTTTCCGCGCGGCGAGTGAAGCCGGAAAGCCCACCTTCCTGGCGCAGCGTCCGGATGCGCTCGCGGCGGCCGGTCAGAATCTTGTGCGGATAACACTGATGGCCGACGTCGAAGATCAGACGGTCGTTGGGCGTGTCGAAAACATTGTGGATGGCAATGGTGAGTTCGACGACGCCGAGGCCGGCGCCCAGATGTCCACCCGTGCGCGATACCGCATCGATCATCTCGTCGCGGAGCTCGCGGGCAAGTTGCGGCAAGTCCCGGTCCTCCAGCTTTCGCAGGTCGGAGGGATAGTGGACCTGGTCCAGCAGGGGTGTCTCTGGCATGTGTGTCAAGGCTGAAGCCTCTTTCTTGCTATTCTTGGGCGGCAGCCCGCCTTTATCTCAAAACAGATTGCGGCAAAAGGCGCCGAATTCAAGGAGTTCCTGAACAAGAAACATTTGGCGTTGTTATGAACTCGTTAGCTTTCCGGCAAAGGAATAAACTCTTCCTCGTCTCCCGGCACGATGTCGAAGCGGCCGGTGCGCCATTCTTCCTTGGCCTTTTCGATGCGTTCCTTGGAAGACGAGACGAAATTCCACCAGATATAGCGCTTCGAATTGAGCGCTGCACCACCAAAAAGCATAAGATGACAGCCATTTTCGGCTGTCTCCAGGGTAATGGCGTCGCCTGGGCGGAAGACAAGGAGCTGATCCATTTCGAAACGGTCGCCCGCAACAATGAGCGATCCGGACAGAATATAGGCCGCGCGCTCCTCATGTCCTGCGGCGAACGGAAACTTCGTGCCGGGCTGAAGCTGCAGATCGACATAGAGCGTGTCTGAGAAGGACTTTACCGACGATCTGAGGCCTTCGAAACTGCCGATCACCACGCGCCCGGTCACGCCAGCATCAGCGATGGTCGGCAAGTCATCTTTTTCCGTGTGGGCGAAGGAAGGATCGATCTCCTCCTTGTCGTCGGGAAGGGCGAGCCATGTCTGTAGGCCAGACATGGCAAACGGATGATCGCGCAGGTTTTGTGGTGTGCGCTCGGAATGCACGATGCCGCGCCCGGCCGTCATCAGGTTGACGTCGCCGGGACGAATGACCTTTTCCGTGCCGAGGCTGTCCATGTGGCGGATTTCCCCATCAAAAAGATAGGTGACGGTCGACAGGCCAATATGCGGATGCGGCCTCACATCCAGGGCTTCGCCGGGCCTGAGCACCGCGGGACCCATGCGGTCGAAAAAGATGAACGGTCCGACAAGCCGCCGCCGACTGCTCGGAAGCGCCCGGCGCACGAAAAATCCGCCTAGATCGCTGGTGCGCGGAATGATGAGATGCTCGATCGCGTCACAGGCGAAAGCATCGCCGGGCAGTGGATCTTTGCCAGGAAAGAAGGACATGGCGGGATCTCCATTGAGTTGCGGATTAAGTTAGCCGGAAAGAGGAATAAGCGATAGGCGAAGCTCTGGGAATATCGCAGCCCGTAGCTCCGTCTGCCGAAAGGGCATGAGCCGATGAGCTGGATCATCGCTTGCCTTGCTCCCCGATATCAAAGATCCGCCGTCGTGGCGGTGAGCCGGGCGCCTTCTTGCCAATTGCGGCGCGCACGGCCTCCTGTCGAGCTTTATGCCTTACTGTCCGTCCAGCGGTTCCGTCCCCTGCGGCTTGGCGGCCCGATCGAGCCTGATCTTCTCGATGCGGCTCTCGGCGGCCGACAGCAGGGCTTCGCAATGCTTCTTCAGCGCTTCGCCACGCTCGTAGATGGCGATGGAATCATCGAGTGCGACGTCGCCGCGTTCCAGCCGCGCGACGATGCTTTCGAGCTCCGCCACGGCCTTTTCGAAGGAATAGCCGGACACATCCACTTTGGCGTTTTCGCTCATCGTCACCCCTTCATCATGCGCAGAATATGCAGGCCCGCCGATTCGGCGAGGCCTTCGAGATCATAGCCGCCTTCGAGCAGGCTGACGACCCGGTTCTTGGCGCTGCGGTCGGCGGCTTCCAGGATACGCCCGGTCGCCCAGTCGAAATCCTCGCCGGTGAGGTTCAATTGCGCCAGTGGATCCCGATGATGGGCGTCGAACCCGGCGGAGATGATAATGAGGTCGGGGCGGAAATCGTCGAGCGCCGGAAGGACACGGGATTTGAAAGCTTCCCGGAAATGGTCGCCGCCGGTATTGGGTGAAAGCGGTGCGTTGACGATAGTATTATGCGCGCCGCGCTCGTCTTTTTTGCCGGTGCCGGGGTAAAGCGGCATTTGGTGCGTCGAACAGAAGAGCACCGACGGGTCGTCCCAGAAGATGTCCTGGGTGCCGTTGCCGTGGTGCACGTCCCAGTCGACGATGGCGACGCGCTCGGCCCCGTGAACCTTCTGGGCATGGCGGGCGGCGATCGCCACGTTGTTGAAAAAGCAGAAGCCCATGGCCTTGGCCTTCTCGGCATGGTGCCCAGGCGGGCGGGCTGCGACGAATACATTGTCCGCTGCGCCCGAGAACACGTCGTCGACCGCCGCCATTGCGGCACCGACACCGTGCAGCACCGCCTGCAACGTCTTCGGGCTGGCATAGGTGTCGGCGTCGAGCTGGTTGATTTCGCCTTCGTCGCCGCTATCGGGGATCGAGCGCAGGACGAAGGTCAGATGCTCTTCTGGATGCGCGAGCAGAACAGCGTCCTCATTGGCGAGCGGCGCCTTGCGCCGGTCCAACCGTTCGAAGTTCGGATGCTCCAGCGCGATATTTAGCGATCGCAGCCGGTCCGGCCTCTCCGGATGACCCGGAGGGGTGAGGTGTTCCAGGAAGATGGGGTGCTCGTAAAGGCGTGTGCTCATGAAACCAAATCTATAGACGGGATGTGACGTCTGTTACAGGGACATGGGTAGTATCACCATAATGTCAACAATCCATCTTAACCACGTTGAGTGACCGCCCGTTTACTTCCTGGGGCGCGATGTTAAGCTTTCGTTAAGGTGCGAGCCGCGCCGGCCAGGGTTTTGCGTGATGATGAGTGTAGAACGATCTGATGTCATCGAGATGCGAGTGCCGCCTCGCGATGTCGACAGGCACGGGCAGATGTTCATCGCCTCGTACATCTCCCAGGCCGAAACCGCATTGTCGAAATTCTGGCGTGCCCGCCCGCTGGTAAACGACGAGCCCACCTATATCGCCACCAAGGCTTCCTGCTCGCTGCACCGGGCGCTGCGCTTTGACGATCTCGCCCGCTTTTCGGTCAGCGTCAACAAGATAGGCGGCAAGTCCATCGGCTTCCTGGTCATGGTCGAAACCGGTAACGAACTGGCGGCCGAGGTGGAAATCCTCTGGTTGGCCGTGCGCGGCGAAGAACACGATCCCGTGGCACTGCCCGAAGATACCCGCGACTGGCTCTACAAGTATCTGGATTGACGTCTCAGTCGATCACAAGCCTGTCCGAAAACCGCTCCATCCTCAGCTCCGCTGCGGCAGAAGGGGATAGCCGACCATGACGGCGCGGCCGACGAGGGCGGCGACGACAGCCTTGATGAGATCGCCCGGAACGAAGCCCATCGACCCCAGGAACGCTTTGGTGAAGCCGATATTGGCGGCAATCGCGAGCCAGGCAATGCCGAAAGCGTAAAGAACCACGACGCCGCCGGCCACTGAAGCGATGAAGAAGCCGATGCCCTGGGCGAGGCCCGTCTGTTCGGCTTTGACGAGCCGCTCGGAAAGATAGCCGGTGACGTAGGCGGCGAAGATCCAGCCGATGAAGTAGCCTGCTGTCGGGCCTACGAAGACCGCCAGCCCGCCGCGGCCGCCAGACAGCACCGGCAGGCCGATGGCCACCAGCACGACGACGATCAGCACCGCGATCGCGCCGCGCCTGGCGCCGAGCACCACGCCCGCCAGCATGACGCCGAGCGACTGGGCCGTGATCGGCACCGGGATGATGCCGATCGAGATCGGCGGTAACAGGCCGAGCGCCACTATGATGGCGGCAAAAAGCGCGGACAGAACGAGGTCGCGAGTGGTCATGACGGCTCCATTCGAAAACACTGTCTTTCAATGCCGCCGAATGCCGCGGGCGTCAATCGCAGCCGCAATATTGTCGGCATCACGCAGCGTCAGGATGATTAGCGGCGCCAGCGCGGTTGTGATGCGCATTTTGATCCCGCGCGCCTCATGCGCCTCTCGGATGGCGCGGTAACGATCGAGAATTTCTGGGACGAAGCGTACGACGAGACCGACAGCAAGACCAATATCGGCAGCCTTCAGGAGGCCAATCTTTTCCAATGGCGCGGCAAACGCGGTGATCTCGTCGATGAAAGCGGCAATCGACGTCGTTGCCGTCACGGCGGCCGCGAAGAGCACGAGCGCGGACAGGCGCAGCACCGTGACGATAGCGACTTCGAGGGGATTGAAGATCGTGCTGAACAGCGCCACGACGGTAATGGTGAGAATGACCGGCCGCAGTCGTCTCAACGCTTCGCCCATCGGCAACCCGCTGCGGAAATAGAGGAGGGCGCCACCGACGGAGGCAAGGCCGATCAGCGTGGGGGAGCTCGTCAGGAACAATAGGATGCCGAGAGCCGCCAGTACGCCGAGTTTCAGGCGCGGCGTCATTCGGTGCATCCAGGTGTCGGCATCGACGTGCAATGTCTGCATCAGGCGGCAAGCTCCCTGTAGCGTGCTATGGCCTCGGTGGGCGAAGTATCGGCAACGAGGCTGCCTTTATTGAACAGCAGCACGCGATCGAAATCCTCGACCAGCGGCAGATCATGGCTGATGACGATGACATGTTCCGACAGGCCGGCAATGGTTGTCTGCACCAGCGCCCTATTCCTGAGATCGAGCTGATTGGTCGGTTCATCGAGGATGAGGATATCTGGCCCGGTGACGAGCACGGAGCAAAGAGCGGCCATCTGTAGCTCGCCGCCGGAAAGCTCATGCGCTCGCCGCTCCGCCAGGTCGCGAACACTAAATCGGTCGAGAATGCCGTCAACCGCCGCCTCGATCTCGCTCCTGCCGAGGCCGCGGGCCTTGAGGCCGAAGGCGATATCGTCGCGAATGATCGGCAGGATGATCTGGTTCTGCGGTGATTGGAAGATATAGCCGACCTTGCCGAGCACCATTTTGGCGTCGGCGACGGTGTCGAGCCCGTTGACGGTGACGCGGCCGGTCGTTGGCTTGGCAAGCCCATTGATCAGCCGCGCAAATGTTGTTTTGCCGGAGCCGTTAAGCCCGATCACGCCGATGCGCCGCTCGCTCAGCGTCAGGCTAAGCGGCGAAAGCGCAAGCCGCGAGCCGAAATTCACACCGGCATTGTCGAAGCGGATATCCATGCCGCTGGTCCTGTTCCACCCTGATATAGCGGTCCTATAGCCCATCATGAGGAATTATCAAATCAACGCCCATTTGAAAGCATGGGAATTAATGCCTATGATTGACGGATGACGAATCTGCTTTCAAACCGTGACGCCCGCCGTGTCTTCCTCGCCAAACAGGGGCTTTCCAATCCGCCGAACCGCGCCTTGACCAAGGCCGGGCTGCTGCAGTTGATCCACGATATCGGCTTCGTGCAGGTCGACAGTATCGCGACCGTCGAGCGGGCGCATCACCAGATTCTGTTTTCGCGCAACCAGACCTATCGGCGCGAACATCTGACCGAGCTGCTCGAAAAAGACGGGGCGCTGTTTGAAAACTGGACGCATGACGCTTCCATCCTGCCGAGCGCCTTCTTCGTCTATTGGAAGCACCGATTCCGCCGCGAGGAACTGGCGATCGTCGAGCGCTGGCGCAAATGGCGCGGTGAGGGGTTCGAAGCCGCGTTCGAGGAGACCTATGACCGCGTGCTGAAAAACGGCGCTATCACGGCCCGTGAGATCAAGGACGATAATCATACCTCCGGCGGCTGGTGGAACTGGCATCCGAACAAGACGGCGCTCGAATATTTCTGGCGCACCGGCAAATTTGCCATCGCCGGCCGCACCAACTTCCAAAAGGTCTATGATCTTGTCGAACGCGTATTGCCGGAAGCCTTCCACACGCCCGAAGTCGGCCACGACGAATTCGTCGATTGGGCCTGCCGCAGCGCCTTGCAGCGCCTGGGATTCGCCACGTCAGGCGAGATCGCCGCCTTCTGGGACCTGGTAACGCCGCAGGAGGCAAAAGCTTGGGTCGAAGCGCACCGCGCGGAACTGACGGAAATGCTGATCGAGCCCGCAGCTGACGGCAAGCCACGCCGTTGCTTCGCCTTCGCCGATTTCCCAACCACGCTGGACAGTTTCCCCGAAGCTCCTGCGCGGATACGTGTCCTCAGTCCGTTCGATCCGACCTTGCGCGACCGCAACCGCACCGAACGCCTTTTCGGTTTTTTCTACCGCATCGAAGTCTTCGTGCCGGAGCCGCAGCGCGAATACGGCTATTATGTCTTTCCGCTCCTGGAAGGAGACCGTCTGATCGGCCGGATTGACATGAAGGCCGACCGGAAGACGGGCACCCTCGATGTCAAGCGCCTGTGGTTGGAGCCCGGCGTCAAGCCGTCTGCCGGCCGGTTGGAGAAGCTGGAAGCGGAGCTGGAGCGCATCGCCCGTTTCACCGGAGTTGAGAAGGTGGTGTTCCTAGACGGCTGGCGGCCTTAACCACCTCCTCCTTGAGGGGGAGGTTGCGGTGGGTGATCCTGAGTGTGGGGAGCTAGCTTCGCTCCGACGCTCCCCGGAGGGTGAAAAATCAGCAGATCTCCGTCTTGGCAATCTTGATGCCAAAACCTTCGAGGCCGACATAGTGCCGCTCGCGGCTGGTCAGTAGTTTGATCGAGCTGACGCCGAGGTCTTTCAGAATCTGCGCGCCGAGGCCGATTTCCAGCCATTCATTGTCGCGGGCCTGGGCTTCTGCATGGGTCTCGTGGCCAGCCTGGCGGGATTTGCGGCCGTTGTCGAAATGGCCGACGCCTACCGAACCTTCACGGAGATAGACGATAATGCCGCGGCCCTCTTCGGCGATCTTCTTCATGTAGAAGTCGACTGGACGGCGTTTGCCGAACAGGTCTTCGGCCACGCTTTCCGGATGCAGGCGCACCGGAATGTCGATACCGTCTCGGATGTCGCCGAAGACGACGGCGAGGTGCTGCATCGGGTCCCACGGCAGCGAATAGGTGTGAGCGCGCGCCTTGCCGAACGGCGTATCGAGATCGAAGCTTGTGCCGAGTTCGATCAACGTTTCCTTGCGCTGGCGATAGGCGATGAGGTCGGCGACCGAGACGAGCTTCAACCCGTGCTGCTCGGCGAATTCCAGCACTTGCTGGCCGCGCGTCACCGTGCCGTCGTCATTGACGAGTTCGCAGATGACGCCAATCGGCGGCAGGCCGGCGAGCTTGCAGAGGTCGACGGCGGCTTCCGTATGGCCCGAGCGCATTAGCACCCCGCCTTCGCGGGCAACTAGCGGGAAGATGTGGCCCGGGCGTACGAAGTCGGCCGGGCCGACGTTCGGATTGGCGAGATTGCGCACCGTCAAAGTACGATCGTCGGCAGATATGCCCGTGGTCGTACCATGCTTGAAGTCAACCGAGACAGTAAAAGCGGTGGTGTGTGCCGAATCGTTTTCCGCCACCATGGCGTTGAGGTTTAAGCGCTTGGCTTCCTCTCGCGGCATCGGCGCGCAAACGATTCCCGACGTATGGCGGACGATGAAGGCCATCTTGTCGGGCGTGCAATGAACGGCGGCGACGATCAGATCGCCTTCATTCTCGCGATCGTTATCGTCCATGACGACGACGATTTCGCCGGCCTCGAAGGCTCGGAGGGCTTCCACGACGCGCTTTTGGTCATAGGGCATGAATAAAGTCCTTATTTCAACCGGCCCGTCTGGCCGCGGTCTCTGAGGTAATGATCGGCGATGGCGCATGCAACCATCGCCTCGCCGATCGGCACGGCGCGAATGCCGACGCAAGGGTCGTGCCGGCCCTTGGTGCGGATATCGACATTGTGGCCGTCGGCGTCGATCGATCGGCGCTCGGTCAGGATCGAAGACGTCGGTTTGATGGCGAAGCGGGCGATGACGGGCTCGCCGGTGGAAATGCCGCCCAGGATGCCACCCGCATGGTTCGACAGGAAAATGCGGTGGCCGTCGTTGCCCATGCGCATTTCGTCGGCATTTTCTTCGCCGGTCATCTCGGCGGCCCCGAAGCCATTGCCGATCTCGACGCCCTTGACGGCGTTGATCGACATCAGCAACGACGCGATATCCTGATCGAGCTTGCCATAGATCGGTGCGCCGAGGCCAGCGGGTACGCCCTCGGCGACGACTTCGACCACTGCCCCGATCGAGGAGCCGGCCTTGCGGATGCCATCGAGATAGTCCTCCCAGACCGGTACGATTTCCGGATCTGGCGAGAAGAAGGGGTTCTGGTCGACCTGCGCCCAATCCCAATTGGCGCGATTAATCTTGTGCTTGCCGATCTGCACCAGTGCGCCGCGCACGGTGACGCCGGGCACGACGAGACGGGCAATGCCGCCGGCGGCGACGCGCGCCGCGGTCTCGCGGGCCGACGACCGGCCGCCGCCCCGATAGTCGCGAATGCCGTATTTGACGTCATAGGTATAGTCCGCATGGCCCGGGCGGTAGCGACGGGCGATTTCGCCATAATCCTTGGAACGCTGGTCGGTGTTTTCAATCAGCATCGAGACTGGCGTCCCCGTCGAAATCATCGTCTCGCCGTCCTCGTCCAACATCACGCCGGACAGTATCTTGACGAGATCGTCTTCACGGCGCTGCGTGACGAAACGAGACTGGCCGGGCTTGCGCTTGTCGAGCCAGGCCTGGATGTCCTCAAGCTTGAAACGGAGCCCGGGAGGGCAGCCATCAACGACGCAGCCGAGCGCCGGCCCATGGCTTTCGCCCCAGGTGGTGACGCGGAAGAGATGACCGAATGTATTGTGTGACATGGAAGCGACCGGATTGCTGCGGCCCGGCGGCGGCCGCGCCTTTATCTCGTGGAATTGCGGCACACTCATAGGCCAAAAAGCCGCCGAGGCAAATCTTTCTTTCAGCGGTGAACGCGCAGGCGCCGGCAGCGCCGGAATTCGCTTTGCACCTGACATGGTAAACGAAGATTAACGCATGCTGTGGATTGTGAAAATACATTCATCAATTGGGCATCGACCGCCATTGTTGCGGGCAATTTCCGCCATATTCAAAGCGCTATCTGTACACAGTCAAGAATTAGCACCGAAATAAAATCAAGAGGGTACCGACGATGCGCTTCTTTGTTGCGACGCTGCTGGCCACGGCAAGTCTTCTTGCCCCCGTCGCCGGTTTTGCCGAAAGCGCAGACGTCGAGGCCACAATCAAGAAGGTCGATGAGAAGAATTTCAGCATCACGCTGGATGATGGCAAGAGCTATCAGGCGCCCCAAGATTTCGATTTCACCGGCCTGAAGGCCGGCGTTAAAGTCGTCGTCTTCTATACCGAAATCGACGGTAAGCGCGTCATCAACGATCTCGACATCGTGCAGTGAGAATTGGACGCCGTTGCAGACTGGCGCGTTCTTATACCCAGCCGATGATTCTCTGCTGAGGATCGATCTTCAAGATCCGGTCCTGCGGGATTTCCGCTTCGGCAGCATCTTCCTTCGAGACATCGCCGATCAGCCGGAACAGCGAGCGGATCACGCCGCCATGGGTGACGCAGACGGTCGGCCGATCAACCGAAGTCAGCCACGAGCCGACGCGCCAGGAGAGTATTTCATAACTCTCCGCATCTTCGCCTGGAGGGATGAAATCCCATTTGCCGGCATTGCGCTCGGCGAGGCGTTCGGCCTCGGTCGCCTTCAATTCCTTGATGGTAAAGCCTTCCCAGGCGCCGAAGGAGACTTCGACCAGCCGTTCGTCGGTATGGTAGTCCTTTGGCGCCAGTCCCATGGCTTCGCGTACGATCTCCATGGTCTCGCGCGTTCGCCTCAGCGGGCTTGCGACGAAATCGAAAGGCTGGTTTTCGAAAGCGAGGATTTCGCCGAGTTCAACACCATTCTGCCGCGCCTGCGCGCGGCCGATGACATTGAGATCGATGTCCTTTTGCCCCTGCAGCCGGCGCTCGGCATTCCAGTCCGTCTGACCGTGGCGTATCACATAGATGATGGGCGGCACGGTCAGATTTCCTGTTGATCAGTCCTTGACAACGGCGATGTCGGGCGCGTCGACGGCCTTCATGCCGATGGCGTGGTAGCCAGAATCGACATGGTGCACTTCGCCGGTAACGGCGGTGGAAAGATCGGAGAGAAGATAAAGCGCAGAGTTGCCGACCTCGTCGATCGAAACGGTGCGCTTCAGCGGCGCGTTATATTCGTTCCATTTCAGGATGTAGCGGAAGTCGCCGATGCCAGCGGCAGCGAGAGTCTTGATCGGGCCAGCTGAGATCGCATTGACACGAATGCCGCGACCGCCGAGGTCGACGGCGAGGTAGCGCACGCTCGCTTCGAGCGCGGCCTTGGCGACGCCCATGACATTGTAATTCGGCATGACCTTTTCTGCGCCATAATAGGTCAGCGTAATCATCGAGCCACCGTCGTTCATGATGCGCTCGGCGCGCTGGGCAACGGCGATCAGCGAATAGACAGAGATGTCCATCGTGCGGGCGAAATTATCGCGGCTGGTGTCGACGTAACGGCCGGTCAGCTCATCCTTGTCGGAGAAGGCGATGGCATGTACGACGAAATCGATCTTGCCCCATTTCGCTTCCAACGTGTCGATGACGGCGTCGATCGTCGCGGGTTCGGTAACATCGCAATGGCCCGCCATGAAGGCGCCAAGTTCCTGGGCGAGCGGTTCGACGCGCTTCTTTAAGGCGTCGCCCTGCCACGTCAACGCGATTTCGGCACCGGCTTCCGAACAGGCCTTGGCAATACCCCACGCTATGGAACGGTTGTTTGCAACGCCGAGGATGACGCCGCGCTTGCCTGCCATGAGGCCAGTGGCTTGAGCCATATTCTGCTCCCTTGAACTTCGAATGATCCTGCCTATGGCATAGGCCGATCCCCGGTTCAAGCATCGGAAAGATCATCAACTGTTAGGGATCGTAACAAAGGGTGCGGTTGTCACTGAAATTTCACAGAAAAAAGCCCTCGCGCATGCTGCGCATCAAATCGGTAACTTTATCATCCGGTTTTTCCCACAGCATCAAGCGCAATTCCACCACGAGATCGCCCTTCCCGCCATGTCCGTTAGGTAATCCTTCGCCGGAGATTCGGATGACCTGATCCGAACCGGACCACGCGGGGACAGTAAGCTTGACCGGACCGTTTAATCCCTCGACGGTTGTCTCATAGCCGAGCACCGCATTTTCAATGGTCACGGGATGCGTCGTGCGGACGTCGAAGCCATCAAGGGTGAAACGGCTGTCGGTGGAGAGGTGAATAGTGATCGCGACATCGCCACGCTGCATGCCCTGCAGTTTCAGCCCCTGGCCCTTCAGATGCACGACCTGACCATTGCTGATATCCGTCGTCGCTTGGAAGCGAGCCTCCCGTCCGTCGGAGAGCGGAACAGTGATCCAATGCCCCTTAAGCATATCGTCTAGGGTGACAGTCGCTTCGGCCGCGATCTCCGGTGTCTTTTCCGGCGCCTTATCCTGCGTAGTGCTGCCGGTGATGCGGCGTACGAGCGAGCCGAGGATGCCGAAGCGCGAGCGGAAGGCGCTCGGGCCGGTCCCGGTTGCAAGCTGCTCCTCGTCGGCGAAGGTTTCGCCGGCCTCGACGCCATTTGGCTCTTGCTGCTTGCCTGCCTCTCCGGCGCCGGCTTCGGTCGCGGCCGGGTTTGGTGTCGGGCGGGCGGCGGCCTTGGCGCCGAATATGCGCTCGACCATATCCTCGGGTGACTCGGATGCGGTGGCACCAGTAGCTGCCTGCGGGTTGGCGGCCGACGCAGCCTTCTGCGCCTTCTGGGCATTGGCGCGGGCGAGCTCTTCCAGTATTTTTTCCGCGTTGGCGCGCGCGGCCTTGGAACGCTCAGCCGCTTCGCGAGCCGCCTGGCGCTGCTGCATGATGGTCTGTTCTTTGCTTTGACCACTTGCTTCGGCCATGCGAGCCACCTGGTCGTAGCGGCTGCGCTTCTGCGGGTCCTTCAGCGTCTCATAGGCACGGCCGATTTCGGCAAACCGCTCGGTTGCCGTGGGATCGCCGATGTTATGGTCTGGATGCACGGCTTTGGCGAGGTTGCGCCACGCCGCCTTGATTTCGTCTGCCCCAGCATCCCTCTTTACGCCAAGCACCTTATAAGGATCGCGCATCGTTATAACCACCGTTTTGATGGGCGTGCCCGGCCTCGTTGTGGCACCCCAAAAGAATGAAACAAGACATGGATCGCGCCGCATCCTTGCTGGAAGCAAGAATGATTGACGCGCATATGGGGTGATCCTGGGGGAGCAGGTGCTAACCAGTTGTTACGCCGGCTCGCCGTGTCTGCCCGATCTGCCGCAATGGTTAGCCGTTCGCTAAGCTTTGGTGCGAAATATTGGGTGGGCGCCGGCCCGGCCTACGGCTGGCGGCGCGGTTCCAAGCAGGATTCATCTTGACAATAAGTATAGACAAATCGTTTCATGATGACACGAACGCAGCGACAAGCGGAAGAGGCTCGGCATTCCATGCAGGAAATTTGGATTGACTATCTGAACGCCATCGATGCCAAGGAGCTGGCGTTGACCAATGACGAAATCCTCGATGCCGTCAGCAAGGCGTTGGATGCCCAGGGACGCGGCGAAACGGTGATCGAGCCGCGCGTGCATCTCGTGCCCGAAAGCTCCGACAAGGGGCATTTCAATGTTCTGCGCGGCTATGTAAAGCCGCTGGATTATGCCGGTGTCAAAGTGGTCGGCGATTTCGTTGATAACTACAAGCAGGGCCTTCCTTCCGAAATGGCCGTGCTCAACCTTTTCGATCCGCGCACCGGCATGCCGAAGGCGATCGTAGATGCCACCGCCATCACCGATATGCGCACAGGCGCCGTCACCGCCATCGGCGCGCGCCATCTCGCCAGCAAGGACAGCAAGGTGCTCGGCCATATCGGGGCTCGCGGCACTGCCTATTGGAATGTCCGCCTGCTCGACCATCTCTTCGATTTCGAGGAAATCCGCGTCCATTCCCGCCGCCCCGAAAGCCGCGACGCGTTTGCTGCGCGGCTGGAAAACGACCTCGGCAAGAAGATCACCGTCACAGATAACTGGGAAGACTGTCTGAAAGGCGCCGACATCATGGTCGAGGCCAGCCGCCTGCCGGAACCGACGCCGCTCTTCAAGACGAGCTGGGTTAAGAAGGGTGCCTTCGTCGTTCCCTATGGGACGATGAGCGCGCTGGAATTCGACCTGACCGATATCATGGACAAGGTCGTCGTCGACGATTGGGGCCAGTGCGGTCCCGGGCGTCTGTATGGCGCATTGCGCCGGCACGTCGACGAAGGCAAGGTGACGGCGGAGACGCTGCATGCCGAAATCGGTCAGATCGTCTGCGGTGCACGGCCCGGCCGCGAGAGCGAAGAGGAGACTATCCTCTTTTGGCATCGCGGCCTCAGCACGACAGATGTTGCGTTGGGTGCGGCCATGGTCGACAAGGCGAAGCGGATGAACATCGGCCAGCGCCTGCGATTCGCCTGAATCGGACGGTTTGAGAAACGGACAGACGGATGGATGTGGGCGTTAAAAGCGTAATCTTTGATGCGTTGGGCGCGGATATTGATGCCATCTGCGCCGTCGCTCGCGATGGCGCTGAGGTCACGATCGGTGCCGATGCGATCGCCGGCATCGAGGCCGCCTACGCCTGTCTCGTCCGCCATGCCGGCGAGGGCAAGGCGATCTATGGAGTGAGCACCGGCTTGGGCGCTGCGGTGGACACCCGCCTCGATCTCACGAATGATTCCGGACAACACCGCATTCCGCGCCCCCGCGCCGTCGGCGTCGGGCGTTTTGCCGAAACGGACGAGGTCCGGGCGATGATGGCGGCGCGTCTTGCCCGCTTCTGCCTCGGCTATTCAGGTGTGTCGCCTGAGATGGCGCAAGCGCTTGTTGGCATGCTCAATCGCGCCGTTTATCCAAAGGTGCCGATGACCGGCTCGATCGGCGAGGCGGATCTTCCGCCGCTCGCCCATGTTGCCTTGGTATTGGTGGGCGAAGGCACAGCCATCCTCGCGGATGGCCGCGAGGTCTCCGGCGCCGACGCATTGGCGGCTGCCGGTCTCGTGCAGCCGCCCTTCGGCATCAAGGATGGACTGTCGCTGATCTCTTCCAACGCCGCGTCCGTCGGTCTCGGCTGCCTGCTGCTGCAGGACACCAGACGCGTTTTCGCTGCGCATATCGGCGCAGTCGCGCTGTCCTATGAAGGTTTTCGCGCCTGCCTTGATCCACTCGATCCCTTGGCGAGCCGCTTGCGGCCCGGCCCCGGCCAGGGCGATGTCGCAGCCGCGATCCGATCGCTTCTTGAAGGGGGCGATCTTACAAAACCGGGTGCCGCCCGGCGTCTTCAGGACCCGCTCAGCCTCCGCTGCGTGCCATCGGTCTCCGGCGCCGCGTTACACGCGTTGAGAGGAGCATGGGCCGCTACCGAGCTGGAGCTGCGCTCGGGCGATGACAATCCATCGGTCCTTGCCGCCGAAGACGTCGTATTGCCGACCGGCAATTTCGATCCGACCCATATGGTCCTGGCCTTCGACACCTTGACGCTGGCGCTCGCGCGTCTGGCCGCCATGACGGCTGAGCGGATCATGAAGCTTCTGTCGCCGGGCTTCTCGGATTTGCCGCGTTTTCTTGCCCCGGACAGTGCCGGCGCCAACGGCTTTGGCGCGCTGCAAAAGACCGTCGCAGCGCTGACCGCGGAGATCGGCCACCTGGCGATGCCCATGCCTTTTGCAGTGACGCCGGTCGCCGATCGTGTCGAGGATTATGCCTCGCTCGCCATGTCGGTGGTCGACAAGACCGGACGGCTGATGGAGAAGCTTCGATATCTGACCGCCATCGAGCTGATCGTGGCAGCTCGCGCCATCGATCTGCGCGGTGCGATGGAGTTGGGTGAGGGGACAAAGGCTCTTTTTGCTGCAGTCCGCTCGATCGTCCCGCCGCTTGAGGTTGACCGTTCTCCCAGTAACGATATCTACGCGCTTGCGGATGGCATTGCGGCGGGTACGCTTATTGGGCCGCTTTCGACGCTGAGATAAGAAATGGGGCGGCGATCAGCCGGCCTGTTGGAAGCTCAGCAATTGCCATTCGCCGTCACTGAGAAGGCAAGTCTTGCCGAAGAAATTGGCGATACCGTCATAAGAGTGGCGGGTCGTGCGGAACTGACGGCAAACTTGTCCCGAAGTGTTGTTTTCAACGATGGTGTCGATGACGCCGGCGCTTCCCGTCGAGGCATTCGCCCAGGGCACGGGCTGTCCATTCAGCTTGTTGAGATCTGCCGAAGTCACGGCATTGCGCACGGTAGTCTCGTCCGAGACGCTGTCGGCAGTCACAGGAGCGGTCGGGACGGTGCCAGTCGAAACGCTGCGGTCCACCTTCGCTGAACTCAGCGTGTCCATGCCGCCGCCGACGCAGCCGCCAAGGGAGAAAAGGGAGAAAATGGCAATCACCATCGTCGCGCCTTTTGCAAGCTTGCGCTTTGTATGAACGGTCGACTTTGCTATGACTTCCACCTGAGTATCTTGGCCAGTGTTGGGGCTGGCGGTTTTTAGGAAATGCGGAGAATTTGAGCTAATATGTCGGAAAACGAGTTAACAAGCGGTGACTTCACCGAACAGAACGAGCCCTTCAAGCTTTTTGCTACCTGGCTGCGCGAGGCCGAAGCCACAGAGCCGAACGATCCGAATGCGGTTGCCTTGGCAACGGTCGATAAGGATGGATTGCCAAATGTCCGCATGGTTCTTCTGAAAGGTTTCGATAGCGACGGATTCGTATTCTATACAAATTTCGAAAGCCAGAAAGGCCAAGAAATTCTTTCCCAAAAGAAAGCCGCCATGTGCTTCCACTGGAAATCGCTGCGCCGGCAGGTCAGGCTGCGCGGCTTGGTTGAAGTGGTGAGCGACAAGGAAGCCGACGATTATTTCAGGACGCGCGCCCGCGGCAGTCGCATCGGCGCATGGGCGTCGAAACAGTCGCGCCCGCTCGAGGGCCGCTTTGCACTGGAAAAGGCGGTTGCCGAATATACCGCCCGCTACGCCATCGGCGATATTCCGCGCCCGCCCTACTGGTCCGGCTTCCGCATCCGTCCGTTGTCGATCGAATTCTGGCATGATCGCCAGTTCCGCCTGCACGACCGTGTCGAATTCCGCCGCGACATGCCGGAAGGTGCCTGGGAAAAGGTGCGAATGTATCCGTAACTATGCCGACGCCTACGGTATGTCGCCCAAAAGTGCGCAGCGGTTTTGCGATAAGGATATGCGCAAAATGAATAGCCTAAAGCGCAAGAGGCGAATCCCGGGGATCGCGATGCGCTTTAGTGTCCCATCAGCCGCATGGGAATGCCGGACGCGAGTGCTGTGGCGTACCGCGCCTTCTGGTAATGGCCGTTCAGCGACAGCCGCGGCAGATGCGTGATCGTGGCGGCATTTACCGCTCCGATCGTTCCAGGCCGGGTCGTCACCCCGACGGAAAACCCGAGTTCCGCCGCAAGCCTCGCTTCGCGGGGGGAGACCGCATCGGCAGTGCCGTAGGGATAGGCGATCGTAGCCGGTCGCCGGCCGGTGATGTCGGCAATATAATCCGCAGACAATGCCATCTCTGCCGCTGCTTCCGCCTCCGGCAGCCGTGCGAGCGCCCGGTGGCTGACCGTATGTGCCCCAAGCGAGGCGAGGGGGTGACGGATAAGCTGCTTCAGTTCATCCCGGTCCATGATGGATGCACGCACGAGATCGAGTGGCTCGAGGCCGTTCTTTCGAGCCAGCTCGTCGATCCGCGCGACGGCTTCCATCTCCTCTTGGCCATGAACGTAGGCAGCGAATCGGGCAAACACGGCTTGTCGTTGGCTGGCTTTGTCGAGGTCGAAACTCTCCGCACCCCCGCCGAAATCAAAGGTCACGCGGTTCAGCCGATTGAGCAGGTCGGCCAGGGTCTCCCACCATATGCTGTGGGTCCGCTCCGACAGCCCCTGGGCGACAAAGACGGTGAAGGGCGCGCTGTGGCGGGAAAAGACCGGCAGTGCGTGGTCGAGATTATCCCGATTGCCGTCATCAAGTGTGAAAATAGCAAAGGGTGGCTTGTTGCGATCATTTGCGATACGTTCCGGCAACGCATCGATAGCAATGAATTCATAACCGTCCCGCTTCAGCCTTTTGATGACGCGGTCGAGGAATTCGGGCGAAATTTCCAGATGTGCGTTTGGGGCAAAGGTTCGGCGCAAGGGAGGACGGACATGATGCAGGGTAAAGATGGCGCCGAGGCCGGCGACGTCCCGCATCAGGCCGAGGCTTTTCAGAATTGCAGCGGTTTCCAGTCCGCCGGAAATTGCGGCGCGCTTGAGACGGATTCTTATGCCCTGTTCCATGGGAATTGACCCGGTTGCCAAATGCCCATGCTGTAGCCCATTCGCCGTTAAGTCTTGCTAAATCCACACCATCTTTTCAATGTGTTAACCGTTATTTTACCAGCAAAGGCAAAATTGGAAATCTATCGAGGGTGTTGCCTCAATATCGCACCGAAATCAGGCTTTTGTCGCAAAAGCGCACAACGGTTTGATGCGGTGTATTGGCATTTGTTTCGGTTGGGGACGATTATGAAAAAACTTTTGATGGCCCTTTCTGCGGCCGTCTTGCTATTGGGCGCACCTGTGGCGAGCTTTGCGGGCAGCGCCTATTTCATCATGGATGCGAAGTCCGGTAAGGTTCTCGCTTCGGACAATGCCGATGATCTCAATCATCCCGCCTCGCTGACCAAGATGATGACGCTGTACCTGACTTTCGAGGCGATTCATCGCGGCAAGCTCAGCTGGAACAGCGCGATACCGGTGTCGCGTAACGCCGCGGCCAAGCCTCCGACCAGGCTCGGTTTGAAGCCGGGCAGCACTCTCACCGTCCGGGATGCCGTCGACGGCATGATCATCAAGTCCGCCAACGACGCCGCCACCGCCATGGGCGAAGCGCTGGGCGGCAGCGAAAGCGGCTTCGCTCGCATCATGACGCAGAAGGCGCGCGAACTCGGGATGCGTCGCACCGTCTTCACCAACCCCTCTGGCTTGCCGAGCACGGAGCAGGTGACGACCGCGCGCGACATGTCGACGCTCGCCGTTGCGCTCATCAACAACTATCCTCAGGAATACAGGCTGTTCTCGCAGTCGGGCTTCACCTATCGCGGCAGCCGTATTCGTGGCCATAATAATCTGATGTATCGCTATGAGGGCATGGACGGTATCAAGACCGGCTACACCAATGCGTCCGGTTTCAACATCGTCAGCGCCGTGCGCCAAGGCAACCGCCGCGTCATCGGCGTGGTGATGGGTGGTGCGACTGCCCGCGGCCGCGATGCATTCATGGCCTCGCTTCTCAATCGTTACGTGCCGAAAGCTACTCCGGCCGCCTCATCGCGCCTCGTCGCCAGCGTCGGCGGTACAAAGCAGGTTGAAGTCGCTTCGGCGGCGAACGACGTTGCCGTCAATGTCGATGCGCAAACCACGGCAACGGCGCGCACGGCCACGACACGCAAACACGCCGAATTCACCCCCTCGCAAACCCCGCTCGCCTATGCCGCCACGACAAATGTGACCGTGCCGGTGGATCGGCCGATGGCAATGGATGAAATCCAGAATGCCGGCAAACCGGCGACAGCCGGCCGCTGGCAGGTGCAGATCGCAGCCACCCCGACGGCGCAGGCCGCCAAGGACCTACTCTCCGAAGCGCAGTCTAAGGCCGGCGATGCGCTTGCCAACGCCTCGCCCTATACTGAGGCCGTCGGAAAAGGCCGCAGCACGGTCTATCGCGCCCGCTTTGTCGGCTTCGACAGCCGCGACGACGCGAATTCCGCCTGCGCTGCGCTGAAGCGCAAAGATTTCAACTGCATGCTGCTGCCGAACAAGGGCTGAGCGGAAATCAGAGATTTGGAACCATAAGGACGGCGGGGCGCAAGCTTTGCCGTCTCGACATTTCCGGCAGAATCGTTCACTCCTGTCGCAGGAACATACAGGGAACGATGTCGATGCTGTCCGGCCTGATCCAACAATTCGAAAAAGCCTCCGCCACTTATGCCGCCGCCAATGGATTGGAGCGTGACGGCGACTGGTTTGTTCTGAAACTGCAGGAGGAGATGGGCGAGCTCACCCAGATCTGGAACAAGGCGACCGGCCGCGGACGACGCAAGGGCATGAGCGATGAAGAACTGGCGATCGCGCTGGCCGACGAAACCGCCGACGTGCTTGGCCATGTCCTCCTCTTCGCCCGTCGCAACGGTCTCGACCTTGCCGCGGCCGTCGAGCGGAAATGGCGATTCCGGCCGGGGGAGGGGATCAGTTCATAATTTGAACCGCTACGCCTTCGTACCGCCGACCGTCACCTGATCCATCCTGAGATGAGGCTGGCCGACGCCGACAGGCACCCATTGGCCACCTTTGCCACAATTGCCGATGCCAGTGTCAAGCTTCAAGTCGTTGCCGATCATCGAGACGCGCTTCATCGCATCCGGGCCGTTGCCGATCAGCATGGCGCCCTTGATCGGCGCGCCGACCTTGCCGTCCTCGATCAGATAGGCCTCGGTGCAGCCGAAGACGAATTTGCCAGAGGTAATGTCCACCTGGCCGCCGCCGAAGGAGACTGCGTAGATGCCCTTCTTCACCGAAGCGATGATCTCTTCCGGTGTTTTGTCGCCGGCGAGCATATAGGTGTTGGTCATGCGCGGCATCGGCGTGTGGGCATAACCCTGGCGGCGGCCGTTGCCGGTCGCCTTCATGCCCATGAGACGGGCGTTCTGCCGGTCCTGCATATAGCCGACCAGCTTGCCGTTTTCGATCAGTACGTTATAGGCTGATGGCGTGCCTTCATCGTCGACGGTAATCGAGCCGCGGCGGTTTTCGATCGTGCCGTCGTCGACCACCGTTACGCCGGGAGCCGCGACCATCTGGCCAAGCAGCCCGGCAAAAGCCGAGGTCTTCTTGCGGTTGAAATCGCCTTCCAGCCCATGGCCTACCGCTTCGTGCAGCATGACACCAGGCCAGCCGGAGCCGAGAACGACATCCATCGTGCCTGCCGGCGCATCGATCGCTTCGAGATTGATCAGTGCCTGGCGCAAAGCCTCGTCGGCACCGCGGCGCCAATTTTCCTGCGTGATGAAATCGCCGAAGCCGATGCGGCCGCCCGTGCCAAAGGAACCTGATTCCTGCCGGTCGCCTTCGCCGACCATCACCGAGATATTGATGCGCGTCATCGGCCTGATGTCGCGGACGCGGTGGCCGTCGGCGCGCAGGATATCGACCACCTGCCAGCTTGCGGCGATGGAGGCCGTCACCTGACGCACCTTGCCGTCCTTGTCGCGCAGATAGCTGTCCATCTCTTGCAGCAGATTCGCCTTGTCTTCAAAGCTCGGGCTGCCGATCGGGTTCTCGTCGCTGTAGAGTATTTTATTTGTGCGCTGAGGGGCCGCGGCGTAGGAGCCCGCATAGCCGCTAGTGACGGCGCGCACCGCATCGGCGGCGCGCTTCAGCGCCGCCTCGGACAGATCGCCCGCATGGGCATAGCCCACTGCTTCGCCCGCGACGGCGCGCAGGCCAAAGCCTTGTTCTGTGTTGAAGCTGCCACCCTTCATGCGTCCGTTGTCGAAGGTCAGCGATTCGGCCTGGATATGCTCGACAAAGAGTTCGCCGTCGTCGGCACCGGTAAGCGCGTCGGCGACGATGCCACGCAGCTTGCTTTCGTCGGTATCGAACAAGGTAAGGAGATCGGTATTCATGGGTCAGGTGCTCCGTTCAGAGCCGATGTAGGTTTCGGATGACGAGAGAGCAAGCCCTGTCGCATTACGGAAGCGCGTCGTAGCCCTCGGCAAAGCCTTTAAGATCGACGGGAATGCCGATGCCTTCCTCCGGCGACTGGAAGACGATGAAGGTGGCGGTCGCGCCGCTGCGCAGCGTTTTCAGCAGCTCGTCCTCAAGCACCACTTCGGCATAGCAGCCATCTGAGAAGCAGCGCACGAAATAGGCGCGGCCGATATCCTTGCCATCGACGTTGAGGCCGAGGCCGTTCGGCAGAAGCACGCCAAGCGGCGCCAGCACTCGAAGGATCTTCGACTTCCGGTCGGCGGTCTTCAGCACAACGACCGAAAGGCCGACTTCCGGCCGGTCCTCGGCGATGACGTTCTGCATCAGCGCGCATTGTTCGGTTGATGCCCCGGCCGGCTTGTCGCAGACGACGGACCATGCGCCGTGGCTCGACCGCACCGTACCCGGCGGTTGTGGAACCTGGCTGGTCGGAAGCTGCTGGGTATGTGCGGGAGGCTGCTGGCCCGGCTGCTGCGGCGGCTGGGTTTGTAGCGGTTGAGCCTGCGGCGCCGGTTGTGTTTGCTGTGCCTGCTGCGCCAGAACGGGCGCTGCGGCCGCGGCAGCGACGCTGGCGGTGACAAACGAAAGCCGGGCGAGGGAACGAAAACCCATGGAAACCTCTAGATTCGAATCAGTGCCGCTATTGTTGAAGCCCATGCCGGCAAATGAAAAGCCCCGCGTGCTGGATTCCAACCGACTGCGGCGGAAATACGACCTCTATCCCATTTTGGCCAGGCAAGGCGATGGACCATCATGCAATTTTTCGTATGATGATGAAATGCTTGCCATGTTTCGGCGTGCGAGGGGACTATACTTCGCGCAAAAATGCCGCACGGACAAATGTCGGGAGTTGTTGCGGAGTGCTCCAAACTGTGGTTTGAAGCGCATGGACTGTAGGGATACTGCGTTTGAGATTGATCTGGGATCAAACGCTGGAGGGAGAGACATCGTGATTAAGAGGGCTTACGCAGCTCTGGCGGCTATCGCCTGTCTGCTTTTTGCGACCGGCAGCTATGCCGATCAGCCAAGACCGTGGCAAACCGGCTTGCAAGAGGCGGCAACCGGCAATATGCATGCAATACGCTGGTTCGAAGCATACACGCTTTGGTTTATCGTTCCAATCACCATACTGGTGTTGGTCCTCTTGATTGTCGTCATGGTCAAGTTCCGGGCCTCGAAAAATCCGGTGCCCTCCAGAACGAGCCACAATACGCTGATCGAGGTCATCTGGACCGTGGGGCCGGTCCTCGTCCTTCTATTCTTGGCCGTTCCGTCCTTCGATCTTCTGACCGCACAGTTGACGTTCCCGCAAAATCCTGACGTTACCGTCAAGGCGACGGCCACGCAGTGGCAATGGAACTATGAATATGAAAATAGCGGCAACACGCCTCTGGATTTCGATTCCTTCCTGCTGAAGGATCAGGACCGCGCCGCGGCCGGCAAGGAAGACAAGTCAAAATATCCGCGGCTACTCGCCGTCGACAACGAACTGGTGCTGCCCGTCAACAAGGTTGTGCGCGTTCTTGTCACCGCCGCACCCACGGATGTCATCCACTCCTTCGCGATGCCGTCCTTCGGCATCAAGATCGACGCCATTCCGGGCCGTTTGAACGAAACCTGGTTCAAGGCCGATCGTGAGGGCCTGTATTACGGACAGTGTTCCGAGCTTTGTGGCAAGGACCATGCATTCATGCCGATCGCCATCCGCGTCGTCTCCCAGGATCAATACCAGCAGTGGCTGACCACAGCCGCCAGTGATCTGAGCAAGGCAAACAAGGCCCTGATGGCCGCCGTCGATCAGCCGGCTACCGTCAATGTCGCTGAAAACACGGCTGAGTAAGAGGGATAGGGATAATGGCTGGATCTACGGCACACGACGATCATTCGCACGCTCTTCATGACGCTCACGCGCATGACGACCATCACTCTCACAAGCTCAGTTTCGCGAACCGCTGGCTCTTCTCGACGAACCACAAGGACATCGGCACCCTTTATCTGGTGTTTGCGATCTTTGCCGGCGTCATCGGTTTCCTGCTGTCCGTGGCGATCCGCATGGAATTGCAGGAGCCGGGCATCCAGATCTTCAGCGGTCTGGCCTCCATGGTCTATGGTTACTCCGGTGATGCCTCCATCGATGGCGGCAAGCAGATGTACAACGTCTTCGTCACCGCCCACGCGCTGATCATGATTTTCTTCATGGTCATGCCGGCGATGATCGGCGGTTTCGCCAACTGGATGGTGCCGATCATGATCGGTGCGCCGGACATGGCGTTCCCGCGCCTGAACAACATTTCCTTCTGGCTGATCGTTCCCGCCTTCCTGCTGCTGGTCCTGTCGATGTTCGTCGAAGGTCCGGCCGGCGCTTACGGCGCGGGCGGCGGCTGGACGCTGTATCCGCCGTTATCGGGCGTCGTCGGTCATCCCGGCCCGGCAGTCGACTTGGTGATCTTCTCGCTGCATATTGCCGGCGCTTCGTCGATCCTCGGTGCGATCAACTTCATCACAACCATCCTCAACATGCGCGCTCCGGGTATGACGCTGCACAAGATGCCGCTGTTTGCCTGGTCGGTGCTGATCACTGCCTTCCTGCTGCTCCTGTCGCTGCCGGTTCTCGCTGGTGCCATCACCATGGTGCTGACAGACCGCAACTTCGGCACGACCTTCTTCGCGCCGGAAGGCGGCGGTGACCCGATCCTTTACCAGCACTTGTTCTGGTTTTTCGGTCACCCGGAAGTCTACATCCTGATCCTGCCCGGCTTCGGCATGATAAGCCACATTATCTCGACCTTCTCACGCAAGCCGATCTTCGGCTATCTCGGCATGGCCTATGCCATGGTCGCGATCGGTGCCGTCGGCTTCGTCGTCTGGGCCCACCACATGTATACGGTCGGCCTGTCGCTCGACACGCAGCGCTACTTCGTCTTCGCGACGATGGTTATTGCCGTTCCGACCGGCGTGAAGATCTTCTCCTGGATCGCGACGATGTGGGGCGGCTCGATCGAGTTCCGCACGCCGATGATCTGGGCGATCGGCTTCATCTTCCTGTTCACGGTGGGCGGCGTCACGGGTGTTCAGCTCGCAAATGCCGGTCTCGACCGCGTATGGCAGGACACCTACTACGTCGTAGCGCACTTCCATTACGTGCTGTCGCTCGGCGCCGTCTTCGCCATCTTCGCTGCCTGGTACTACTGGTTCCCGAAGATGACCGGCTACATGTACAATGAGAAGATCGGCAACGCGCATTTTTGGATCACCTTCATCGGCGTCAACATGATATTCTTCCCGCAGCACTTCCTCGGTCGTGCTGGTATGCCGCGCCGCTACATCGACTATCCGGACGCCTTCGCCGGCTGGAATTTCGTTTCCTCCATCGGGTCCTATGTCGCAGCCGTTGGCCTTTGCTTCTTCTTCTGGGGCGTCATCGACGCTTTCGCAAAGAAGCGCGTTGCCGGCAACAATCCCTGGGGCGAGGGTGCGACCACTCTGGAATGGCAGCTTTCTTCGCCGCCGCCGTACCACCAGTGGGAAGAGCTGCCGCGTATCAAGTAGCTTATTTCCGGACGCCGTGATAAGCGGCGTCCGGCTTAACTGGCATTGGATGAGAGAATGACGGTCATCGACAATCACGAAGTGCTCCCGAAGAAGGGCGAAACCGGCTTGTCGGAAGCGAGTGCGCGCGACTATTTCGAGCTTCTGAAACCACGGGTCATGTCGCTGGTCGTATTCACCGCCTTTGCCGGTCTGGTGCTGGCGCCCGGTCATATCAATCCGGTCCTCGGGCTGATCGCCATTCTCTGCATTGCTGTCGGCGCAGGCGCGTCCGGCGCGCTGAACATGTGGTATGACGCCGACATTGATGCGGTCATGAGTCGCACGGCGCACCGCCCGATCCCGGCGGGTCGTGTTACCGCCTCGGAAGCGCTTGCCTTCGGGCTAGTGTTGTCAGGTTTCTCGGTAACGATCCTCGGGCTTGCTGTGAACTGGCTTTCGGCCGGGATCCTCGCCTTCACCATTTTCTTCTATGCCGTCATCTACACGATGTGGCTGAAGCGCTCGACATCGCAGAATATCGTCATCGGCGGCGCCGCGGGCGCTTTCCCGCCGGTCATCGGCTGGGCCTGCGTCAGTGGTAACGTGACGATCGAAAGCGTCGTGCTCTTCCTGATCATCTTCCTTTGGACGCCGGCGCATTTCTGGGCGCTGGCGCTGTTCAAGATGCGCGACTACGAGGCGGTCGGCGTACCGATGTTGCCGAACGTTGCAGGTGTGCCGGCCACCAAGAACCAGATCGTCGCCTATGCTGTGCTGACGGCCGCCGTCGGCGTCGTGCCGGCGTACATGGGCTTTGCGAGCTTCGGCTATGGCATTGTCGCGGCCGTGCTCGGCGCGGTCTTCATTTACTGTTCCATCGCCGTCTGGCGCATGCCGGATGGCGATGTGAAGATGATCCCGGCGAAGAAACTCTTCGCCTTCTCGATCTTCTATCTCTTCGCAATCTTTTCGGCACTGCTTATCGACCGGTTTGTTGCTGTGGTGATGTCTGGCGGTGCGGGAGGCTGGCTGTGATCGAAGTCGTAAAGCTCACGGAAGCGCAAAGGAAATCGCGGCGCGGGCGCAATATCGCGCTCGGCCTGGTGCTCGCTGGCCTAGTGATCCTGTTTTACGCGATCACCATCATCAAGGTCGGCACCGGACACGTTTGAGGAGGCGTGATGGAGGAGGGGACAACAAGCAAGGCAAGGAGTGCCGGCCGCCGCAATAACGGCCTGGTAGTTGCCATGTGCCTGAGCTTCGTGGTCGGCATGAGCGCGATGTGCGCCGCCGCCGTGCCGCTCTACCGCATTTTCTGTGAGGTGACCGGATTCAACGGCACGACGCAGCGCGTCGACCAGGTCTCCAGCGTCATTCTCGACAAGCCGGTGACGGTCTCCTTCGACACCAACGTCGCGCCTGGCGTGCCGTGGGACTTCCAGGCGAAGCAGAAAGCGGTCACGACGAGGATCGGCGAGACGGTCCAGGTCAATTTCCTGGTGGAGAACAAGTCCGACCAGCCGACGAGCGGACAGGCCATTTTCAACGTCACGCCGGTGGAAGCGGGCGCCTATTTCAATAAGGTGCAGTGCTTCTGCTTCAACGAGACCGATCTGGCGCCGGGGGAAAAGCGCGAGATGCCGGTGGTTTTCTACGTCGATCCCGAGATCACCAAGGCGGAAGAGACCAAGACGATTACCGCGCTGACACTATCCTATACCTTCTATCCGCGCGATGGCGCTAAGCCTGTGGCTTCCAACGACGGCGCGACGAAGGTGGTGGAAAAGAAACTTTGATGGAGACTGCTTTCGGCTCAGCCGGAAGCGATATGGGAAAAGTCATTCGGGGATTGCTGACATGGCAGAGGCGCATACGAAAAAACACGATTATCACATTATCGACCCCAGCCCGTGGCCGATCACAGCGGCCTTCGGAGCCTTTGTCATCACCTTTGGCGGCGTCTGCTTCATGCGCTACCTGAACGGTGGCACCGTGCATCTGTTCGGCCTGAATTGGGCGCAACCATGGCTGTTCTTCATCGGTTTGGCCGTGATCCTCTATGTCATGTACGGCTGGTGGTCGGACACGATAAAGGAGGCGAATGAAGGCGCACATACCCGCGTCGTCTCGCTGCACCTGCGCTACGGCATGATCATGTTCATTGCCTCCGAGGTGATGTTCTTCGTCGCTTGGTTCTGGGCCTATTTCGACGTCAGCCTCTTCCCGAACGAAGCGATCCAGGCCTCGCGAACTGCCTTCCTCGGCGGCCAGTTCCCGCCGAAGGGCATCGAAGTCCTCGATCCCTGGCATTTGCCGATCTACAACACCATCATTCTGCTGCTTTCGGGCACAACGGTTACTTGGGCGCACCACGCGCTGCTGCACAATGACCGCAGGGGCCTGATTCAGGGGCTGATCCTGACCGTGCTGCTGGGCGCATTGTTCTCCAGCGTGCAGGCCTATGAATATGCGCATGCGCCCTTCGAATTCAGAAACACGATCTATGGCGCGACCTTCTTCATGGCGACCGGCTTCCATGGCTTCCATGTGTTGATCGGTACGATCTTCCTGCTGGTCTGCCTCATCCGCGCCATCCGCGGCGACTTCACGCCGAAGCAGCATTTTGGCTTCGAGGCGGCTGCGTGGTATTGGCACTTCGTCGACGTCGTCTGGCTGTTCCTGTTCTTCTGCATCTACATCTGGGGCAGCTGGGGCGCTCCGGTAGCAGCCGGCTAACACCGGAGCCTCCAGCTACTAACCTTTAAAAGGTTGTGAGCTGCTTGCCGTCGCGAAAGCCGAGCCTAGGTTTTCGCGACGGCATTTTTGTTTAGTCTATACAGTGAAATTAAGCGGCGAAAAAAAGGGGCGCGAAGCTGTCGCCTCCATCGTGGCGGCTTTAAATGCCGACAACGTTGTTTTCGCCCTTCACAGCTCCAGGGCCCTATAGAGGATCGCACAGTTGTCTATTTGGATCTGCAAAGCATGTGGTTCGCACTATGCGTCGAATGACGCTCCTCCGGCGCATTGTTCCATTTGTGATGATGAGCGACAGTTCGTTCCTGAGGGTGGGCAGGAATGGATCGCTCGGGAAACGCTTGCCTCCACCCATGAGAATGACTGGAGCGAGCTGGAACCAAATTTGGTTAGCATCGGTGTCTCTCCGACCATCGGTATCGGCCAGCGCGCTCTTTTGGTGCTCTCCCTGCACGGAAATGTCTTATGGGATTGCACCCCCATTCTGGATGAGACAACGCGTGATCGCATTTTAATGCTCGGCAGCATCAAGGTCATTTGCCTGTCGCACCCACATTTCTATACCGGCATGGTGGAATGGAGCGAAGCCCTTGGCGGCGTGCCGATCCTGCTGCCCCAGGCTGATCTGCCATACGTCACCCGCACCAGCGAGCATATTCGACCTTGGCTGGGAGATCGATACGAGGTGCTGCCCGGTATTAACCTTCATCGGCTGGGTGGGCATTTTGAAGGAAGCTCCGTCTTGGAATGGGAAGTCGGTGCAGACCAGAATGGAGTGCTGTTTGTCGGCGACACCGTTCAGGTGGTTCCGGGAAGAGGATGGGTTTCCTTCATGTATTCCTACCCCAACTTGATACCTTTGCCCACGCGTGAGGTCCGGCGTATTGCCCGCCGCATTGCAGAGATTCGCTTTGACCGCATCTACGGCGGTTGGAGAGATAAGTTCATATCGAACAACGCAAAAGAAAGCGTTGCCCGTTCAGCCGAACGCCACATACGGCGGCTCGAATCATAGCCTCGGGAATACGCTGACTGGCAAATCATTCACTCACGCAATGTTGTAAAGTTGCAGGTCGATGTGGCCGACTTCGAGTCCCTGTCTCAGTTGTCGGCCGCAAGCCGCTCGAATGCTGTCGGATGCGGTACGCCGCGAAACATGAGCTGCCTTATCTCGTCAGCACCGCCTTGTGCGCTCTTGATCGAGGTATCGACTTCCAGATCATAGATGCCGGGTCGATGCACCTGCGTCTACGGGTCGCGATGATGATTTTCAAGCGCAGCGATTTCGGTGGCAGCAGTATCGCTTCTTTCGCCGACCCCCTGCGACACTGGCTGCAAGGGCCTGGAAAACATGGCCGCGACATCATGGTGCAGAGACATGCCTGGTGTTTCGGCAGGGATGTTGCTTTTGGATTGGACGGGCGGCTCTGTCGCGGTTACTGATGTTGACATGGACGAGATTTGAACGCTCGTCGCGAATGGCAATCGATCGAGATCAAACCTTGAGCCCAGAGCAAGACGCAGGCCCGAATCAACAGGCAAACAGCGATAGCGCCCTCTTTCCACCCGTCGATCCGTTCAAGGTCGGCGTTCAGGGATGCTGCCCGCGTTGTGGTAACGGCAAGCTCTTCAATGGGCTGTTGTCGCTGAAGCCGCGTTGCGCGGCTTGTGGTCTCGATTATGCCTTTGCCGACGCCGGCGACGGACCGGCGGTCTTCGTCATCCTCATCGTCGGCTTCATCGTCATTGGTCTGGTGCTGTGGCTCCAGGTCAATTATTCGCCGCCGATCTGGGTGCATATCCTGTTGTTCGGTCCATTGACCATCATTCTGTCGCTTCTGTCGCTCCGTTGGTGCAAGGGCATTCTTATTGCGCTGCAATACCGCAACAATGCCAGCGAAGGGCGCATTCATCGTGACTGAGGCCGCCATGCCCGCTCACCGCGCCAATGTTTTCTGGCGGGTCGGCAAGCTACTGATCCTGCTTTTGGCGCTCGGCATCCTGCTGGCGCTCGGCACTTGGCAGGTCCAGCGGCTGCACTGGAAGGAAGGCTTGCTCGCCGACATCGCCGAGCGCCAGGGCGCCGCCCCTGTGCCGCCGTCGACGATCGAGGCCATGGCCGCCTCCGGCGGCGATATCGAATATCGCGTTGTCACTGCGTCCGGCCATTACCTCAACAATAAGGAACGACATTTCTTCGCCACCTTCGACGGCAATCCCGGTTTCCACGTCTATACGCCGCTTCAGCTTGCGGATGGGCGCTATCTCTTCGTCAACAGAGGTTTTGTCCCCTATGACGCCAAGGAGCCGGAAATGCGCATGCAGGGGCAACTGACGGGCGAGCAGACCGTCACCGGCCTTGCCCGCGCCAAGCTTGCCGGCCAACCCTCGGGCATACCGGACAATGATCTAGCGAAGAATATATTCTATTGGAAAGACCTGGACGCCATGGCTGCCAGCGATGAGCTTCCAACGGATAAGGTGCTACCCTTCTTTGTCGATGCCGACAAAGCGCCCAACCCCGCGGGTCTGCCGATCGGCGGCGTTACCATCGTCGAGCTGCCGAACGACCATCTACAATATGCCTTGACCTGGTACGGCCTGGCGGCGGCGCTGGTCGCCATTGTTTTCGTTTTCTGGTGGCGCAAACGCCATCCAGATGCGACCCAGCAATAGGTTTACGCAATAGAATAGCTTCATTTCGATGGAATATTCGGTTAGAGCAAGCGGCAAGGCGAACCTATCTATAGCTTTGCCATCGTCCCTGATTTCGGAAGAGACATGAACATAGTGGTTTCCAAACCTGATCTGACCATCCGGCTCTGCGGTCCGCGCGGCTTCTGCGCCGGCGTCGATCGTGCCATCCAGATCGTCGTGCTGGCGCTGAAGGCCTATGGCGCGCCGGTCTATGTCCGTCATGAGATCGTGCATAATCGCTATGTCGTCGAAGGGCTGGAGGCCAAGGGCGCGGTCTTCGTCGAGGAACTCGACGAAATCCCGCCGAAGCATCGCGCCCAGCCCGTCGTCTTTTCCGCCCATGGCGTACCGAAGGCCGTGCCTGCGGATGCCGATGCCCGCAATCTCTTCTATCTCGACGCCACCTGCCCACTGGTTTCCAAGGTGCACAAGCAGGCCATGCGGCACAACCGCCTCGGCCGCCATGTCATCCTCATCGGCCATGCGGGCCACCCGGAAGTGATCGGCACCATGGGCCAGCTTCCGGAGGGTTCGGTGTCTTTGATCGAGACGGTGGAGGATGCCGACGCCTACCAGCCTGCCGACCCCGACAATCTCGGTTTCGTCACGCAAACAACGCTTTCCGTCGACGACACCGCCGGCGTCATCGCGCGGCTGCAGCAGCGCTTCCCGAATCTCACAGCACCGGCTGCCGATTCGATCTGCTACGCCACGACAAACCGCCAGGAAGTGGTGAAGGAGGCAGCTCCGGGCTGCGATCTCTTCATCGTTGTCGGCGCACCGAATTCATCCAACTCCAAGCGTCTCGTCGAGGTGGCGCTGAGGGCAGGGGCAGGGAAATCCGTGCTTGTCCAGCGCGCCTCCGAGATCGATTGGGACGATATCGGCGATGTCAAAACCGTCGGTCTCTCGGCTGGTGCATCTGCGCCAGAAGTTATCGTCAACGAGATCATCGAGGCCTTCCGCGCCCGCTACAATGCCGTGGTGGAGCTTGCGGAAACGGTCAAGGAGACCGAGAATTTTCTCGTCAATCGCGAGCTGCGCAATATCGAACTGACGGCGGCCGACATGGCCTTTGTCAATGGAGATTGAATGGCCACCTCGTCCTTCGAGGGCCTGCCGCTTGCGCTGACGCTGCATCGCTAGGGCAACTCAGGATGAGGCGGAGAGAGTTTTGCCAGGCGTCAAAGATCAGCTCTCATGGTGAGGCGGCCCTTCTGAGCTTGTCGAAGGGGGCCGCCTCGAAACCCGAGGGCGGGTGGCCGCGGTGACCACTATGTATCAAGCAGGGAATAATTCGTGGCCGTTTATACCGATATTACCGAAGACGATCTGAAGTGGTTCCTGACCGAATATGATGTCGGCACATTGCTGTCCTATAAGGGCATCGCCGAGGGCGTCGAAAACTCCAACTTCCTGCTGCATACGTCGCGCGAGCCGCTGATCCTGACGCTTTATGAGAAGCGCGTCGAAAAGAGCGACCTGCCGTTTTTCCTCGGCCTGATGCAGCACCTGGCAAGCCGCGGCCTGTCCTGCCCGCTTCCCTTGCCGCGCAAGGACGGTGCGCTGCTCGGCCATCTCTCGGGCCGCCCGGCAGCGCTGATCTCCTTCCTCGAGGGCATGTGGCTGCGCAAGCCCGAGGCAAAGCATTGCCGTGAGGTTGGCAAGGCTCTGGCCGCCATGCATGTCGCCGGCGAAGGCTTCGCCATCAAGCGGCCGAATGCGCTGTCGCTTGATGGGTGGCACGGGCTTTGGGGAAAATCGGAAGCGCGCGCCGACGAGGTTGAGCCCGGCCTGCAGGACGAGATCCGTAGCGAACTCGAATTCCTTGGCAGCCATTGGCCGAAGGGCCTGCCCGACGGCGTCATCCATGCCGATCTCTTCCCGGATAACGTCTTTTTCCTCGGAGACGAGCTTTCCGGCCTGATCGATTTCTATTTTGCCTGCAACGATCTGCTCGCCTACGACGTCTCGATCTGCCTCAACGCCTGGTGCTTCGAGAAGGACGGCGCCTACAACATCACCAAGGGCATGGCGCTTTTGGAAGGTTACCAGAGCGTACGGCCGCTGGACGCCGCGGAAATCGCCGCCCTGCCGACGCTGTCGCGTGGCTCGGCGCTGCGCTTCTTCTTGACCCGCCTCTACGATTGGCTGACGACGCCGGCAGGCGCCTTGGTCACCAAGAAAGACCCGATTGAATATCTGCGCAAGCTGCGTTTCCATCGCCAGATCGCCTCCAGCGCCGAATACGGGCTCAAGGCATGAAACACGTCGATATCTTTACCGATGGTGCCTGCTCCGGCAATCCCGGTCCCGGCGGCTGGGGCGCGGTGCTGCGTTATGGCGATGTCGAAAAGGAGCTTTCCGGCGGCGAATCGGAGACCACCAACAACCGCATGGAGCTCATGGCGGCGATCTCGGCCTTGGGTGCGCTCAAGACGCCATGCGAGGTCGATCTCTATACCGATAGCGTCTACGTGAAGGACGGCATTACCAAATGGATCTTCGGCTGGAAGAAGAACGGCTGGAAGACTGCCGACAAGAAGCCGGTGAAGAATGCGGAGCTGTGGCAGGTGCTGGATGAGGCCTATAACCGTCACAAGGTGACGTTGCATTGGATCAAGGGCCATGCCGGGCACCCGGAAAACGAGCGGGCCGACGAGCTCGCGCGCAAGGGCATGGAGCCTTTCAAAAAGAAGTAGCTTTCTGCCATGGATAAAAGTGGGCCATGTGCGCCCGGCTGGTATAGGTCAGCCTTGGCCCATTCCATTTTTCGTTTTTTGGTCCTATCGACCGGGCCATAGGAAGCGTAGCTCTTGTCTGTCCCAATTCAGAGAGAGCCAACATGATCTATAGGCATATCGAAAGCGCAGACGATATTGTGGAAAGCTTTGCGGTTATGCGCGAGCTGCGACCACATATCGAAGACGCCAATCTTTATTGTGAGCGCGTCCAGCGACAGCAGCAGGATGGATATCGTCTGTTGGGCGTATGGCAGGACGATGAACTGTCGGGGCTTACCGGATACCGCCATCTTGAAAACCTGATCTACGGAAGGTTCACCTATATCGATGACCTTGTGGTTCGCCATTCCCGCCAGCGCTCCAAACTCGGCGAGGGCTTGATCGATCAGGTTCGCACGCTGGCGAAAGCCGATGGTCGGGCCATGCTGGTGCTAGATACCGGGCTCGCCAACTCGATGGCGCAGCGCTTCTATTTCCGCAATGGCCTCTTGGCGCGCGGTCTCCATTTCAGCCAGCAGCTTGAGGAAACCGGCGCATGAAAACCATCCCGCTCGTCAATGCCAGCCCACTTGGCTCGGCCTCGCGCGCCTACGCCATCGCAAGGAAGGCGGCTGACAAGCTTCTCGATTCCGGAGCCAACACCAGACTGATCGAACGCGATCTTTCCCCCGCGCATCCGTCGCCGATCGCCAAAGATTACGCCGACGCGGTCGCAAAACGGGCGGAACGCGACGCACCTGCTTTCGCGCAATCGGAAATATTGATTCAGGAAGTCATCGATTGCGATTATCTGATCATCGCGACGCCGATGCACAATTTCACCGCGCCGGCGTCGCTGAAGCTCTGGATCGACTATGTCTTGCGTGTCAACCGCACCTTCACGCACCGGGATGGCTACAAAATCGGCCTGCTTGCCGATCGCCCGACGCTCGTCGTCGTCGGTTCCGGCGGCGTATATCATGGCGCACATGCCAGGCAGCCTGACTATCTCTCGTCCTATTTCGCCCTTATTCTTGCAACGATCGGCATCAACAACGTGCAGTTCATTCATCTGCAGGGATTGGTAAGGCCGGATATGGCCGAACAGTCTCGCATCCTTGCCGAGCGGCAGCTTGCCGTCCATCCTGTCTTCGGGCTAGTCTCCGCCGCCACGGGATCGTAAGAAGGGGTGGCAGCCCCGACATGCAGGAATATGGCCGTCATGGCGAAGCAGGCACCTTCGGACCATGCGAAAGACACGGCGCTTTCGCATGAGGACAGTCATCCGATCTACCTGCAGGTCTGCGCCCGCTTCAAGACCGCCATCGCCGAGGGCCGTTTGGCACCCGGCGACCGGATGCCATCCGTGCGGGCACTCGCGAGCGAGCTTGGTTTGTCGCGCGGAACGATCAACTTGGCTTATCAGATCCTTGCCGAAGAGGGATATGTCGTCTTCCGAGGCGCTGCCGGCACATTTGTCGACATGCGCTTGCCGACGCCCTATGCTGGCGCGCCACAGCCTTCCGCTACAAAAAACATTCTGATCGAGCAATCGTCTAACGTGAGGCCGTTTCAGCTTGGTCTTCCCGCCCTCGATGCCTTTCCGCGCAAGACCTGGAACAGGCTTGTCAGTCACCGCTCGCGGCAACTTGGCGCGGCGCAGCTCGGGTATCCCGAGCCAGCCGGCCTCATGGCACTTCGCGAGCGCATCGCGGCCTATCTTGCGTTTTCACGCGGCATCGCCTGCCGGCCGGAGCAGGTCTTCGTGACTGCAGGTCATCGTGCCAGCCTCGAACTGATCATGCGCGCGCTCTATCGCCCGGACGATTGCATGTGGTTCGAGGATCCGGGCTATCCGATCGCTCGGGATTTCCTGCGCTCGATGCGTGCCAGGCTCCATCCCGTCCCAGTCGATCGGGATGGGCTGGTTGTGGAAGAGGGCAGGCGGCTTGCGCCCGATGCCCGCTTCGCCATCGTCACCCCGGCCAACCAAAGTCCGCTCGGTGTGATGATGCCGATGGAGCGTCGCGCCGAACTGCTCAAATGGGCTGAGACCAATCAGCGCTGGATCATCGAGGACGATTACGACAGCGAATATCGATATAACCGCCGGCCGCCGCTGTCGCTCAAGGCCATGGATCGTGGCGAGCGCGTCCTCTTTACCGGATCGTTCAGCAAGGTTCTCTATCCGGCGCTGCGACTCGCCTATCTGGTCGTGCCTTCGTCCGAAATAGCGACGTTCGAGGGTGCCTGCCGCGTTGCAAGTGTCGGCTGCCCCGAGTTCCATCAAGCCGTCATCGCAGATTTCATGGAGCAGGGCTATTTCATTCGCCATCTCAAGAAGATGCGGGCACTTTATGCCGAGCGCCGCCAGTTTCTGGTCGATGCCATGCGCGATGTCTTCGGCGATCGGGTCACGACAAATTCACCTGCGGCCGGCCTGCATCTGGTCATGCAGTTCCAGGGCCATCACCCACCTCCGAGCCGGATCGCCGCATTGGCACAGGCCGAGGGCTTCGGTCTGCAGCCTCTGTCGCTCTGGCACACGGGGCCGCAATCGATCGACGGTCTGCTGCTCGGCTTCACCAATCTCGAAAGCAGACAGATTGCCCGCTCACTTGCGGCGCGTCTCAACGACATTTGCATAGTAGCGGATCGCGAGGCCTGAGTTCGATCTTGGCCTCGTCAAATCTGCAATTCTTGCATCTGTTTTCCGGGCCAAGGGCATGGCAAAAACCGTGGCGAATGATGTTTCTGGGAGTCCCAAATGGCCGAGACCATTTTCCTTGCCGGTGCGACCGGCGCCATCGGACGCAAGCTTGTCCCCATGCTGATCGAGGCAGGCTTCACCGTTCACGGCACAACTCGAAAGCCGGAGCTGGTAGACAGCCTGCGCGCCCTCGGTGCGACGCCTGTGGTGGTCGATGTTTTCGACGGCAAAGCTCTGGAGGTGGCGTTGCGGCAGGCAAAGCCCGACATCGTTATTCACCAGCTGACTGATCTGCCGTTCGGGCTCGATCCGGCACAGATGGCCGAAGGGCGCATTCGAAACGCCCGCCTTCGTGAAGTGGGAACCAAGAATCTGGTCGATGCCGCGGTCGCCGCCGGCGAGATCATGGAAGAAACGCCGCTTCAGGAAAGCGCAACCGCGATACGGACACTCGAGGCCCTCACCCTGACGACCGCCGGCATTGCCGATGCGGTACTGCGATATGGCCTGCTCTATGGACCGGAAACCGGCGCAGACGCGCCCGGTGGGGTGATCAATCTCTATGTGGAGGATGCTGCACGCGCCGCTCTGCTGGCCGTACAGTCCCGCGCGATTGGAATCTTCAATGTGGTTGAGGATGGCGGCCCGGTTTCGAACGCCAAGGCCAAATCGGTTCTTGGATGGTAGCCGTCCAGGCACAGTGGAAATTAGACGGCCGCATACCTTGCCGTACCGTCCTTTCCGCTATGCGGTGCCAGCAGGCTGACTTATGATCCGGGACTGCGTTTTTCTTCAGCTCAATTCCGTCGGGATAGGAAGCTGCCATGTCCGTTAATTATGAAGCTGCCGTGGTGCAGGTAACCGGTAGGGTACAAGGCGTAAGTTTCCGTGTCTGGACGCGCGACGAGGCACTGAGGCTCGGTCTGGCGGGCTGGGTTCGCAACGAATCCGACGGATCCGTGCTCGCTTTGATTGCGGGACCCAATACGGCGGTTTCGACCATGGTCGAGCGTTTCTGGCAAGGGCCTCCCGGTGCTTCGGTTTCCAGTGTCGAGAAGCAACCGACCACGCTCACGGAGAGGCCGACAGGATTCCGCATCACCGGCTGATGGGCCTCCGCAGTGGCAAACCTGTGATTTCCTTAGGATTCAGAAGCCGGAACTATTTCAGCATCCCTGCAGCGGCTGCTGGCGTTAACCATCGGACAACGCGAATTGTTACCTCGAAGTGGGTTACGGTCACCGTGGTAACACGGAAAAGCTCGAACACTGTGGCAGTGATGTCTTGCCCATCGGTCCTTTCTCTCTATGCTGCGCCAAACACCTAGGGAGACAAATATGATCCTGCATTGCGTTTTCATGAGGCTCAAATCCGCCATGACACAGGATGAGAAAAAGGCACTCTTCGAGTCCGTCGCTGCGCTGAAGCAGGTCATTCCCGGCATCATCGATGTTAAATACGGGCCGAATGTCTCGCCGGAGGGGCTGCATGGCGGCTTCGTTGACGGCTTCGTGGTGACGTTCGAGAGCCCTGAAGTACGTGACGCCTATCTCGTGCATCCCGAACACGTTGCCGTCGGTGAGCGCATCGTCTCGTCGACCGATGGCGGCCTTGCCGGCCTGCTGGTCTTCGATCTCAATCTTTAATTGAACAGGGCCGCAGATAGGTGCCTGCGGCCATGATCACGCTGACCGCTGCGTGACGATCGTGAGGTTCATCTCGCAACGCATGCGGAAGCCCATCGCCTTGTAAAGCGAGATGGCTGGTGTGTTTGTGGCATAGGCGTGTAGGTAGACGGTCTCCTCCCTTACCGAGATCTCGCCGGCGACGAAGCGGAAGAGCAAGGTACCGAGGCCGCGTCCCTGAAAATCGGGATGGGTGCAAAGGCCGCTGAGTTCGGCGAAACCGGACTGGCCGCCGGACTGGCGCATGCGCTGGCCAGCCATGGCAACGAGGCGGCCATCCATCTTCACGCCCCAAAAGGTGCCGAGGCTCTGGGCACGGAGCGTGAAGGGACCAGGCTTGGTTAGCGTGGCCAAGGCCAGCATCTCCGCTGCATCGGCTTCCGTCAGCGGCTCGATCCGGCTGTCCGAGATCCGCTCATAGGGCCGTTCGGCGATCATCTGGACCAGCTTGCCTTCGGAGATGACCGTCAATCCCGGTGGGATCGTAACGGGCTTGGCTTCAACGAGCGCCATGACCTCGTCGCCGGCCGGCAGGTTCTCCAGAGCCTCGAGGCTTTCCGCCGTATCATCGGCAGCGGCTGCGAAAGGCACGATGGAGGGCGGATACCGCCGGGCGCGCTCACTGCCTTCGGCCAATGTCGCATGGGCAGTTCGAAGCGCATGCCAGGCCGGACGGTCGAGAATATGGCTCATGGTTTCTGCTCCTTGTCGAGATTGCCCCGACGGGTAAGCGGCACCTCGGCAAGCCCGTCCTCGATTGCAGCGAGTTGTTCCAGGATTGGCCCGGAACTCTCGCCGCAGAGCTCGATGACAGCCTGTTCGATGCGCGGCCACACCGATCGTTTCGAATAATCTACGAGTTCCTGTCCCTCTGGCGTCAGCGAAACCAGTCTTCGGCGCTGATCCTCGGCCGAGGCCTGCATGTCGACGTAACCCAGTTCCAGAAGCTGCGAGACGGTGCGTGTGGCCCCCGGCTGGCTGATGCCAACCGCTTGGGCAAGTTCGCCGATGGTAAGCGGGCCGCCGCGGTCGATTGCGGCGAGGAACGGATATTGGGCGGACTGGAGCGAGACGCCGAGCTCCCCCATGATCTGCTGGGTGTCGGCCTGAAGGCGCTCGCCGATACGGCGAAAGCGGCTGCCGAGGCAGAGGAAGCCCAACGATTTCACGACATCTTCAACCACGGCGCTCTCCCGCAATTTACATAATGTGTTATATAAATTGTTATGGGTTGTCGTCAAGCGCCGTGCCGGCCTGCTGACCTTCACTCCAATCTTCGAATGGAAAGAGGCCACAGGCAGACGCCTGTGACCATGTTGTCCGACGGCCTCAGCTCGATTTCGCCATCGCAGCGGCTAGCTGATCAACGTTATAACGGAACATTTTTTCATATGTCGGAGCTGGTCCGTTGGCTTTGGAGAGGGCCTCGACATAGAGTTCGCCACCGGGCTGAGCGCCGGTGGCTTTTGCGACCTGATTGACCAGGCGCGGATCGTTCGAGTTCTCGAAGAAATAGGTCTTCACATGCTCGGTCTTGATCTGCTCGATCAGCTTGGCGACGCCGGCGGCCGAGGCTTCGGTTTCGGTCGAAACGCCGACCGGTGACAGGAAGGTGACGTTGTATTCGCGGCCAAAATAGCCGAAGCCGTCGTGGCTGGTCAGGACCTTGCGGCGATCATCGGCAATCTTGTCGAATTTGCTGTGCGCATAGGCGTCGAGATCGGTTAGGATCTTGGTATAACGCTCGGCGTTGGCCTTGAAATCGGCCGCATCGGCCGGATCGGCGGCTGCCAGTGTCTTTTCTATGTTGGCGACCCAGATCTTCACGTTCACCGGGCTGTTCCAGACATGCGGATCGGTGACAGTCTTGCCGTCGTCGACCATTGTACGCGTATTTATGCCCTCCGAGGCGACGACCGGCGTGCCCTTGTAGCCGGAGGCGCTAATCAACCGATCCATCCAGCCTTCCAGGCCTTCACCGCTCACGAAGGTGACCTTGGCCGCATGGAGCTTCTTGGCGTCGGCAGGCGACGGCTCGAATTGATGAGGGTCGCCGTTCGGGCCGACTAGGCTCGACACCTTTACATGATCGCCGCCCACCTGCTTGACGACATCGGCGAGCACGGTGAAGGACGCAACGACATTCAAGGTTTCGGCCGAAGCCGGCGCCGCTATGCCAAAGGCGATGCAGGCCGGCAGTGCGGCGGAGAGAAGCAGTCTGTGTTCGATCATAAAAATCTCCTTGGTCAAATTAGCCCCTGAGATGGGGACGCGGGATAAACCGGCGGGCCAGGCCCGATGGTGAGAACAAAAGGGAAAAGCCGTAGATTAGGCTCGCCGTGATGATGATGGTCGGGCCGGAGGCGAATTCGAGGTGGTACGAGGCTACGAGCCCGATATAGCCCGACACGGTCGCCGTTGCCGCTGCGATCGCCATCATCGCCGGCAGGCTGCGCGACCAGAGCTGGGCAACCGCCGCCGGCAGCATCATCAACCCGACCGCCATCAGCGTACCGAGCGCTTCGAAGCTGGCGACGAGATTGAGCACCACCAGCAGCAGGAAAAGGAAATGATAGACCGCCCCCCGACCGCCCACGGCGCGCAAAAAGCCGGGATCGAAGCACTCCATCACCAATGGCCGGTAGATGACGGCGAGCGCCAGTAGCGTCACAGTGGTGATTGCGCCGATCTGGTAGAGGGCAGGGGCGTCGATCGCCAGGATCGTGCCGAAGAGCACATGCAGGAGATCGATGTTGGAACCACGCAGCGACACGATGAGCACGCCGAGCGCCAGAGACGTCAGATAGAAGCTGGCGAAACTCGCATCTTCCTGCAGCACCGTCATGCGGCTGACGAGCCCGGAGAGCAGCGCCACCGAGAGGCCGGCCACAAGCCCGCCAAGCCCCATCGCCGTCAGCGACAGCGAGCCGGCTATCAGATAGCCGATTGCCGCGCCCGGAAGGACAGCGTGACTCATGGCGTCGCCCATCAGGCTCATGCGCCGGAGCATCAGGAATGCGCCGATCGGTCCGGAGCCAAGACCGAGGCAGAGGCAGGCGATGAGCGCGCGCCGAATGAAGCCGTAGTCGGCAAAGGGCGCGAGGAAGATATCATAGGCCGTCATTCGGCAAGCTCCCGTTTCGCCAATCTGCGGTGAGCAGATTTCTGCTCCGGCAGGCAATCTTCGGCGTCCTCGTCCCAGCTCTCGGCCATCGCCCGCGCCTTGATGAGATTGTCGGAACTCATGATGTCCCCTGTCTGCCCCCAACCAACCAGTTCGCGGGCAATCAGCAGCGTCTCGGGAAAATGTGCGCGCACCTGATCGAAATCATGCAGCACGGCAATCACGGTGCGCCCATCGCCGTGCCAGCGCTGAACAATGTCGAGCAGGTCGCGCGTCGTGCGCTGGTCGATGGCGGTAAAGGGCTCGTCGAGAAGGATGATGCGGGCGTCCTGCAGCAGCAGCCGCGCGAAAAGTACGCGCTGGAATTGCCCAGCGGAGAGCGAGCCGACGTGGCGACGCTCGAAGCCGGCTAGGCCCACAGCCGCAAGCGCATCCCGGGCACGCTCTGCGTCCGCGCGCGAAAAGCGACCGAGGGCGCCAGAATTTTTCCAGGCACCGAGCATGATGGTATCGGCCACCGAGATCGGAAAACGTCTGACGATGTCAGCCGCCTGTGGCAGATAGCCGAAATCGTTGCGCGTCAACGCCCCGCGATCGATGGATCCTTCTGCCGGTCTCAATTCGCCGATGATCGCCTTCAGGAGCGTCGACTTGCCCGCCCCGTTCGGCCCGGCAATCGCCGTCAGGCTGCCGGGCTTGAAGGCGCCAGAAACGTGATGAACAGCCGGATGGCGCTCATAGGTGACCGTGAGATTGTCCAGACGGATCAAAGCGCTCATGCCAGCGCCACCGCCCAGCCGATCATCGCCCAGAGGATTGCGATGCCGATCACAACGAAGGCGAGGCGCGTCAATGCAGAGCGCCCGATCAGGGAAGAGGCGAAGGGATCGTTGCTGAAGGGCATGAGGGGCTCCCGAAAAATGTAATAACATTACGTGTTGTAGTGAGGAGAATGCGGCAAAAAAGAGGCGAAAGGTGATTGGCCAAGTTCGCCGTGAACTGCGCAAGAATATTTCCCAAGCTAAATATGACCGCTCGTTACCATAGCCGCGACGTCGTTATCTGTTCGCGATGCTGCGATCTGAAGAATGCGGCGCCCGATTGGGAAAGGGAGGATGTTGAAATCACGGCTGGAGTTGTTTGTTGCCGACGTTCAGAGTTTGAGAGAATTCTATTGCCGGGTGTTGAATTTCCAGGTGGCCGGTGAGGTGGGCAAAGAATGCACGATGCTCACGAATGGCGAGGCGGCCATTTTCATAAATGCGCTGGAAGCGCTAGGGCCGGATCATCCTCTCGGGGCCGAAAATGGCGAGCGGCTTGGCCTCGGTATCGAAATCGTGTTGGGCGTCTCGGATATCGCTTCCATGAAACCATCAGGGCGCAGGGCTACTCGGTATTCGAGCTTGTCCTGCAACCATGGAGTCTGCGAGCTTTTCGCATAATCGATCCGGATGGCTATTATATCCGGTGACAAGCAGGCACTGAACACAGGAATAAAAAGCGTGGCTGTATCTGCTTTTGTAGCGAAATGAGGAACTGGCCGCGACGCGCCCAGCTCCTTTAGTTCGCTGAAATCTCAAAGCTGCTCGATCATCGCCGCCGCGCCTGAAACCGTTGCCTGGCCGGGGCTCTCCTCGATGTTGAGCGTCCTCACCACGCCGTTTTCCACCAGCATGGAATAGCGCTTGGAGCGGATGCCGAGGCCGCCGGCGGAGAGGTCGATATCGAGGCCGAGGGCTTTGGCGAAAGAACCGTCCCAGTCGGCGAGGAAGTGGATCTTGCCCATGCCTCCCGAGGATTGTGCCCAAGCGCCCATGACATGCCAGTCGTTGACGGCCACCACGGCGATGTCGTCGACACCCTTGGCGAGGATCGCGTCGCGGTTTTCCAGATAACCCGGCAGGTGGTTCAGTGAACAGGTCGGCGTAAAGGCGCCGGGAACAGCGAAAAGCACGACACGCTTGCCGGCAAAAAGCTGATCGGTGGTGAGTTCAACCGGACCGTCAGCGGTCTTTTCCTTGAAGGTGGCGGTAGGCAGTTTATCGCCGATAGCGATGGTCATGGCACTCTCCTTGGGTCGCGATTTAGGGCGGCTGAACCGCCGCTCTTTGAGTGAAAATCGTTGGGCGAAACTATAGATCCGGGCTATTCGAAGGCAAGCGTGGTTTCCATGGCGCGTTCACCATCGACGACGAGGATGTCCCAGCTTTTGCCTTTGATATCGTAATTCTTCGGGAGCTTGCCGACGGCGATGTCGGTCGCAAAAGTCTTGCCGTCGCGTTTGCCGTTGGCCTGTTTGAAAAAGACATATCCGGACGGGCCGGTCACATAGATCAAAGGTGCGTCGCCGTTTGCTTCCGGCAGCGTCAGGCGCAGCGAAAGGGTCTTCGCATCGGGCGAAAGTCCGTGATTTTCGACGGCAAAATCCGAGGAAGGGCCCTGCGGCAGCGACGCGCCGGCGGCATCCAACAGGGCTTGTTCATTCGGAGCCGGTTGGCTGGCGTCCGATAGCGGCAGCGAAAATTCTGCTTGGAAGGGTATGCAGATATCCTTGCAGAGGCCGATGAAGGCGGTGAGGTCGAGCGTCGCAGGCTGTTTACCGTTGACGCGGAACTCGAGCGGCAAGGTCACCGGCGCGTCATAGCCGATTTCCTGGATCGCCCCAACGGTGATGGGTTTGGGTGTCGGATAGCTGGTCTTTACCAGCGTAACGCCGCTTCCGGGCGCCGGGCTCACCTGCGGCGGGATCCCACTTTCCCCAGGCTCACGCCAGTATGTGATCCAGCCGGGTGCGGGCTCGATCTGCAGCGCAGCATGGATATGGCCCCGAGCGTCCGGCGCCAGTGCTACTAGGCGCATGCGTCCGCCCTCATTGTCTGCCCAGCCGCTCATGGCAGCATGGGCGGCGGTGCCGTCAGTCAGCACTACGGCGGCGAGCGCTCCGAGCAGCGTTGTCAACAGAGGCGCGAAAGAGAGTTTTCCGGTCATGGAACAAGGATTTATCGGATGGAGCGATGCTGTGCCAGAACGACGCCGAAAAGAAATGATCATTTTCAGTTGATTGATTTATGACATTGCCGCATCTTCTTTCTGAGGGGCGCAGTTACAGACTGCAGTCAGGAGGTACGATGTCCCTATCGACGCTGAAGAACAAACGCGAAAGAGGTTTTCTCGACGGCCAGTTCCTGATTGCTATGCCTGGTATGGAAGACCAGAATTTCAATCGCACGGTGATCTATATCTGTGCTCATTCCGCAGCCGGTGCCATGGGCTTCGTCATCAACCGGGCGCAGAATCTCACCTTTACCGACGTGCTGCTGCATCTCGAAATGATCAAGGACGACGATGCTATTCTTCTGCCGCCGGTCGCTCGCGATTTCCCGATCCAGACTGGCGGTCCGGTTGAAAGTGGCCGCGGTTTCGTCCTGCATTCCGACGATTATATCAGCGACAGCAGTATTCCGGTCAGCGACGACATCAGCCTGACGGCGACATTGGATATTGTGCGCGCCATTTCCAAAGGCGGCGGGCCGAAGCGCGCCACCATGCTGCTCGGCTACGCCGGCTGGGGTGCAGGTCAGCTCGAGGCTGAAATCGGCAACAATGGCTGGCTCAATTGCCCGGCCAATGAGGAGCTGATCTTCGACCGCAGTCTTGATGATAAGTATGAACGCGCTCTGGCGCTGATGGGCATTAGTGCCGCCATGCTGTCGCCGCATGCGGGGCATTGCTGAGCTCCTTGCGTCCCCTTTGGAACGAAAATTCGTCGGTGACGTTTCCCCGTCACTGCACCGGCAACCCCGCTGGCGCAGAATGAGGAGGCGTTTGATATGGGCAGCATGAGCGAAAAGGTATCCGGCAAAGCCAATGAAATGGCCGGCAAGGCCAAGCAGGCTGCGGGCAAAGCCACCAAGAGTAAGACTATGCAGGCCGAAGGCACGGCCCAGAAGGCCAAGGGTAAGGCCCAGGTGGCCGTTGCCAAAGCCAAGGACAAGGCCAAGGGCGCTGCCAGCCGGATGTAATCCGGTAGTCTGATATGCGCCGATTAAAGTGCTCCGCTCTTTCGCGAGCCGTGGCATGCGCGGCGCAGTAAAAGAGCCTGTCGCAATATCGCGACAGGCTCTTTTCATGCCCTCGACGGCCTGATTTTGGAGAGCTTTCCATGAGGCTTTTCGCATGTGATCATTGTGGCCAACCGGTGCATTTTGATAACCGGCAATGCGTGTGCTGCGGCCATCAGCTCGGCTTTGTTCCCGAGCTTCTTGCGATTTACGCGCTGGAGGCAGACGGGCCGAATTGGCGCCTAGTTTCCGAGCCGATGCATATTGTCCGTTTCTGTGCCAACGCCGAACTCGATATCTGCAATTGGACGGTCGAGAACGGAGATCCCGAACCCTTCTGCATTGCTTGCCGCCATAACCGGCTGGTGCCGAATACGGATACGCAGCAGGGCGTTGATCGTTGGCGGCGGATCGGCCAGGCCGAGCGGCATCTGTTCTATTCGCTGTTGCGCTGGAACCTGCCGCACCCCGATCGCCAACACGATCCGCGCAGTGGGCTGGTCTTCGATTTCTTGGAGGACGAGGTGCAGGATGGTAACGTCGTGCCGGCAAGGACCGGCCATGAGGAGGGGCTGATCGCCATCCGCGCCGCGGAGGCCGACGACGTTACGCGCGAACAGGCGCGCGCATCGATGAATGAACCCTATCGCACATTGCTTGGCCATTTCCGGCATGAAGCCGGCCATTTCATCTGGAACAAGCTGATCCGCGACCGCAACCAGTTCGATGCATTCCGTGCCGCCTTTGGTGACGAGCGCGTGGATTACGGCGCAGCCCTGCAGCAGCACTATCAGAATGGACCGCCGCCAAATTGTCAGGAAAATTTCGTCAGCGCCTATGCGAGCGCCCACCCCTGGGAAGATTTTGCCGAATGTTTCGCGCACTACCTTCACATCGTCGACACCCTGGAAACTGCCCGCTCTTTCGGCTTGGCAATCAATCCCAACGGTTATCACGAAATGGCGGCGGCGGTGGATTTCGATCCCTACAGAGCTGAAAGCGCTGAACAACTCGTCAGCGCCTGGATTCCGCTGAGCGTCGCGATCAACGCGATCCAGCGCAGCATGGGCCAGCCGGATTCCTATCCCTTCATCCTGTCGCCGCCGGTGGTGGCGAAGCTGGAATATCTACATGGAGTGATCAAGGCAGCTTAGCACTTGCTACGCTCGCTTCGTCAACGGAAAGCGTTCCTTCAACAGCCGCAGCACCGAGTCCGTTCCCATCGGCGGGCCGAAGATGAAGCTCTGGCCGTAGGCGCAGCCCATCTTGGCGAGTTCGAGCGCATCCTCTTCCGATTCGATGCCTTCGGCGACGACCCGCATATTGAGCTCGCGCGCCATGGAGATCACGGAACGCAAAAGCACGGCTTTCTTATCGCTTTCGTCACGCACCATCGCCTTGTCGAGCTTGATCGTGTCGAAGGGGAAACGGGTAAGGTAGGAGAGGGAGGAGTAACCGGTGCCGAAATCGTCGAGCGCCAGGCCGATGCCGGCTTCGCGCAGCTTGCCGAGCACGAGGCGGGCTTGTTCCGGGTTCTCCATCACTTGCGATTCTGTCAATTCGAGCTTGATGCGGTTCGGTTCACAGTGGGTTTTTGCGAGCAATGCACGGACATCATCGTAGAGCTCGTTGTTGAGGAGCTGCACGCTGGACAGATTGATGGAAACGAAAAGCGGCAAGTCGCCGGTCTGACGCTGCCAGGCCATCAGGTCGTTGGTCGCTTGTTCCAACGCGAACATGCCGAGCGGGCCGATTATATCCGAAGCTTCCGCGATCGGTATGAATTCCGAAGGCGGAATATTGCCGCGTTTCGGATGTTCCCATCGCATCAGTGCCTCAAATCCCGCGACTTCTGCATCTTCCAGCCGAACGATCGGCTGGTAGACCAGCGACAATTCCTTGCGCTCGACGGCGCGGCGAAGGTCCGTTTCAAGCTGCAGGCGGTCGGTGCCGAAGCTGCGGAAAGCAGGCTGGAATGGCTCGACGCGATTGCCGCCGGCGCGTTTGGCGCGATACATCGCAAGTTCGGCGTCACTCAACAGACCGGTGGCGCTCTCCTGCTGATCGACCCAGGACGTCAGTCCGATCGAAGCCGTCAGGATGATTTCGCGATTGGCGAAATTAATCGGCACCATAATTGCCTTGCTGATGGCATCGGCGAAATCGGCGACCTTTGCCGGATCGCGCTCGGAAACGAGGATCAGGCCGAACTGGTCACCGGAGAGCCGCGCCAGCGTGTCCTGCGGCTTCATCAGCCGGCGCAGGCGCCGCGTCAGCGCGATCAGGATATTGTCGCCGGCAGCAACGCCGAGCGTATCGTTGACCAGCTTGTAGCGGTCGATGTCGATCACCATCACCGTCGGGCGTAACTGGCCGCCTTCCGGCGCCAAGGTGAGAACGGCCTGCAGGCGATCGATGAAAACCTGGCGATTGGGCAGACCAGTCAGATTGTCGTGTAGTGCGTCATGCAGCAGCCGCTCGATCGAATTCTTCTGCTCCGTGATGTCGACGATGGTGCCGACGCAGCGGATGATCTCGCCGTTCGAGCCGAGCACCGGGCGGGCGCGGATCGACAGCCAGTGAAAATGCCCGTCTTCGGCACGGATCCGGAATTCGTGGTTCAGCCTGCCGCGGCGGTGTTCGAGGAGCACGTCGAGTGTTGCCCGGAAGCGATCGCGATCATCGGGATGCAATCGCGGCAACCAGTTCCGTGCCGCGCCATGCATAGTGCCAGGCGACAGGCCGAGCTTCATTGAGATATCCGGAGTGGTCACCACACGGTCGCGCGCCACGTCCCAATCCCAAACGGTATCGCCGGAGCCGGTGAGCGCCAAGGATTGCCGCTCGAGATCGGAGAACAGGCCCTGTTGGAATGCGCCGCCGGCGAAGGCGTGCTGCATCACCGTGAAGCCGATCAGCAGCACGATCAGAACGAGGCCGCCGCCGAGTGCGGGCTGGATGATGTCGTTGTCGAGCTTGCCCGTGATCGTCATCCAGGCGCCGAATAGCCAGACCAGGATCAGCGCCCAGGCGGGCACCAGCAAAATGGCGCGGTCGTAGCGGCTGAAGCCGAGATAGATAATCAGCAACAGACCCGCTGTCGCCGTCAATGCCAGTGACAGCCGCGCGATGCCCGCCGCGATCGACGGATCATAGATCGCCACGCCGAAGAGCAGGGCGAGACCGAGTACCCAGGCAAGCGTCACGTATCCCAGATGTGCATGCCATCGATTGAGGTTCAGATAGGTGAACAGGAAGATGACCAGGCTCGACGCAAGCGCCACCTCCGCACAGGCACGCCATATTCTCTGATCACTGGAGGTGATGCTGATGAGTTTGCCGAGGAAACCGAAATCGACACAGATATAGCCGAGTACCGCCCAGGCCAGCGCGGCCGTCGCCGGCAGCATCGAGGTACCCTTGACGACGAAAAGAATAGTCAGAAACACCGCCAGCAGGCCGGCAATACCGAGCACGATGCCGCGATAGAGTGTGAAGGCGTTGACCGTGTCCTTATAAGCGTTCGGCTCCCAAAGATAGAGCTGCGGCAGGTTCGGCGAGGAGAGCTCGGCGACGAAGGTGACGACTGCGCCGGGATTTAGCGTGATGCGGAAGACATCGGCCTCGTCGCTTGGCTGCCGGTCGAGGGCAAAACCCTCGCTCGGCGTGATCGCAATGATGCGCTGCGAGCCGAGGTCCGGCCAGAACATTTTCGAGTTCACCAGGCGGAAGTGCGGCGCGACTATGACGCGCTCGAGCTGTTCTTCCGAGACATTGGCGAGCGCAAAGACAGCCCAGTCGCCCTGGTGGTTCGGTGAGGAGGACCGTACCTCAATGCGGCGGCGAATGCCGTCGGCGCCGGCGGCGGTGGAAACCTGAAAGGCCTCGCCCTGATTAGTATAGATTTCAGTCGTCGCGGTCAGATCCAGCGCGGTGTCGTCGCGCGAAATCTTCACAGGCTCGGCGGCATGCACGATGCCAGCAATGAGGAACAGCAAGGCAGCCGCGAGTGTTACGAGGATCGCGGACGACCACCTGGTCAATCGTGGGGGCGGCGTAAGATCGGCCGTCATTGCTGGTCGGATTTTCTGCTGAGGCCGGCGTCAGACGCCAACCGGGAAAACATCACGTGATCACGCCACTGACCGTTGATTTTAAGATAACCGCGCAAATGACCTTCCCGTTGGAACCCGGCCTTTTCCAAAAGCCGCATGCTACGCTCATTATCCGGAATACAGGCTGCTTCAATACGGTGCAACTCAAGTCCCGAAAAGATATAGGGTATAACCAACTGAAGTGCGGCGAACATATGGCCCTGGCCGGAATGCCGCTCGCCCATCCAATAGCCGATCATGCAGCTTTGCGCGGCACCACGCCGGATGTAGCCGATCGTGATGCCGCCGAGTAAGGTCATACTCTCTTTGAGAAAAATAAAAAGCGGAATGGCCTGGCCGGAGCTGTATTCCTGTTTTCCACGAATGACACGGGCACGATAGGCGCCCTCGGTCAGTTCGTCATGGCGCCAGGTCGGCTCCCAGGGTTCCAGGAAGCGCCGGCTCTCGGCCCGCAGCCGGTGCCATTGATTGAAATCGGAGTAACGCGGCAGCCGTAGCAAATAGGTCGCGTTTTCGAGTTCGACCGCGTCCGGATGACGTGACAGAAACCGAAAGACCGATTTTTGCATTCCGCCCAGTACTCCCCGAAAGATTGAAACCATCGGCTCGCGATGCGGTCTTAGCCGCTCGCGCTTTTGGAGGCGGGGGTCGGCGATGATAGGGACGTGATGATATCTTCCATCGGCGCCAACTGCTCCAGCGGCCCGATTGCCGACAGCGTCGGCACCCTGTCGAAGAAGAGACGACCTGCAAGATCCGTCAGGCGGTCGATGGTGATGCCCTGCAAACGTTCCAGCATTTCCTGGTTGGGGATGGGCCGGCCGTAGAGCATCATTTGCCGTGCGATCTGGCCCGCGCGCGCCGCCGGGCTTTCCTGCCCCATCAGCAACTGGGCGCGGATCTGGGCGCGGGCGCGCTCGATTTCCTGCTGCTCGATCTTATGGGAGGATTTATGCAGCTCATCGATGATGACCGGCACCAGTTCCGGCAGGTTCTCTCCGCCAGTCGCGGCATGGATGCCGAATATGCCGGTATCGGAAAAGCCCCAATGAAAGGCATAGACCGAGTAACAGAGACCGCGGAATTCACGCACTTCCTGGAACAGACGTGAGGACATGCCGCCGCCGAGAATATTGGCAAGAATCTGCGAACAGTAAAAGTCGCGTGTATGGTAAGCGCGCCCCTCGAAGCCGAGCAGGATCTGCGCGTCCATCAGGTCGCGCGTCTCGCGGATATTGCCGCCGATATAGCGGGCAGGCTCGATAACGGGCGGCGCAGACGGCTTGGTCGGCAGGCTGGAAAAGCGCTCCTCGACCTGGCGGACGAAGCTTTGGTGGTCAACCGCGCCAGCGGCCACGACGAACATCCGGTCTGTCGTATAATTGCGGCTGAGATAACCGCGGATTTGCCCGGGCGAGAAGGAAACGACGGTCTCCGGCGTGCCAAGAATAGCTCGGCCGAGCGTCTGGCCGCGATAGGCGACTTCGGAAAATTTGTCGAAGACCACGTCGTCGGGCGTGTCGTTCGCGGCATTGATTTCCTGCAGGATGACTTGCTTTTCGCGCTGCAGTTCGTCTTCGTCGAAAGCGGATTCAGTCAGGATATCGGCGAGGATATCGACGGCGAGCGGCACATGGTCCTTCAGGACGCGCGCATAGTAGGAAGTCGTCTCGGTAGAAGTGGCGGCATTGACTTCGCCGCCGACATTCTCGATTTCCTCGGCGATCTGGCGCGCCGTGCGACGGGCCGTACCCTTGAATGCCATGTGTTCGAGCAGATGCGCAATGCCGTGCTCCGCCTCGGTTTCGTTACGCGAACCCGATTTGATCCAGACGCCGAGTGCCACGCTTTCGAGGTGTGGCATCGTCTGGGTCGCTACTGTCAGCCCGGACGCAAGCCGGGTGCACTCCACTGTCATCGCCTGTCTTTCTGCGTTTATTATTCCCCGGCCCGGGCATGTTTGCCGATAAAGGTTTCTACGGCTTTAAGCTCGGGATCGAGGACGTCGAAACGCTCTTCCCTGTTCATCAGTCCAGCAAGCCACGTCGGAAGCGCCGGGTCAATACCACATGCCGATTTTACTGCGGCGGGGAATTTTGCTGGATGCGCGGTAGCAAGCGTTACCATCGGGCTTGCCAGTTTGTCGTTTTTTTCCGCAACAAAAACACCGATGGCGGTGTGGGGATCGATGAGATAGCCGGTGTCGTCGAGCATTTTGCGGATCGTCGCAGCCACCTGCTTCTCGCTTGCGCGGCCGGCGCGGAAGTCCTTCTTGATGGTCTTCAGCGCGTGTTCGCCAATCGAAAATCCATTCGATTGTTTCAGGCTTTCCATTGCCGCGCGTACCTTGGAGGCGTCGCGGTCATAGGCTTCGAACAGCAACCGTTCGAAGTTGGAGGAGATCTGGATGTCCATCGACGGCGCGCTGGTAGCCTTGACCTCGCGCATCTCATAGCGGCCGGTCTTCAGGGCGCGAGCAAGGATGTCGTTCTCGTTGGTGGCGATCACCAGCCGGTCGATCGGCAGGCCCATGCGCTTGGCGACATAGCCGGCGAAAATATCGCCGAAATTGCCGGTTGGAACGGTGAAGGAAATCTTCCGGTCCGGTCCGCCGAGCGCAACCGCGGTCGTGAAATAATAGACCACCTGCGCCATGATGCGCGCCCAATTGATCGAATTGACGCCCGAAAGTTTGACGCCGTCGCGGAAGGCGGTGTCGTTGAACATGGCCTTGACCAGGTTCTGGCAGTCATCGAAATTGCCGTTGATCGCCAGCGCATGCACATTGGCCGCGGTCGAGGTGGTCATTTGCCGCTGCTGCACCGGCGAGACCTTGCCATGCGGGAACAGGATGAAGATGTCGGTCCGCTCGCGGCCGGCAAAGGCATCGATCGCAGCACCGCCGGTGTCGCCCGATGTCGCGCCGACGATGGTCGCTCGCTGCCCGCGCTTTTCGAGCGCATAATCCATCAGCCGTGCAAGCAACTGCATGGCGACATCCTTGAAGGCAAGCGTTGTGCCATGGAACAACTCCATCACAAAGCTGTTGGGGCCCGTCTGCACGAGCGGCGTGACGGCGGGGTGACGGAAGGTGGCATAGGCTTCATCGATCATTCCGCGGAAGACATTGTTCGGAATTTCGCCGTTCGTGAAAGGCGACAGCACAGCGAAGGCGATTTCCTGATAGCTCTTGCCGCGGAAAGCGCGGATCTCTTTTTTCGTCAGGGTCGGCCATTTGCGGGGTACATAAAGCCCGCCATCACGTGCAAGGCCGGTCAGAAGGGCGTCGCAGAAGCCAAGGGCAGGGGCTTCTCCCCGCGTTGAGATATAGTCCACGGTCTAGAATTCCTTTGGTCGCAAAATTGCCGGAGTGATGGGGTGAGAGGATAGGAGAACGAAGCGATGGCAGGCCGTCTTTTTGCGTCGGATCAGCCGCGTGGTTTTCGCGTTTGCGCAATGTCCGGCCGGATGCTTCCGGCGGGCGGCGGCTTGCGCCAATCTGTCGACGTCGAAAAGTGAGCCAAAACGGTGCCTACCCAATCGATTTTTCGCTGCGCCGCTGGTATAGACCATCGCCAAGTGTCATAAAAGGCCCGTCGAACAGGCGGCAGGCCGATAATGTGAAATATTGCAAAGGGTGGAATAATAGTGTTTGGCAGAGTTTCTCGTCGTCTTTTCTCCGCTTCGCTCCTGGTAATGTTGACTGGTTGTAGCTCTCTTGGAATCGGAGGTGGCGACAAGCAGTCCGCGACGGATGTAACGGTGGCGCCGCAGGCAACAGCGGGCAATACATCCTCTGCCGACCCCGCGCCGCAAGTGACCGGCGCCTACGTTGCCGGTAAATGCCCGCAAGTGGTGATCCGCGACGAGGCATCCGTCTATCGAACCTATGCAAAGGGCGCCAAGGACGATCCGAACCAGTTGGCGTATCAAGGCTCGCTCGCCCAGGCGACGCGCCAGTGCACCACCGATGGCACCAGCCTCAATATCCACGTCGTCGCGCAGGGGCGTCTCGTCGCCGGCCCGACGGGCGGCCCCGGTAAGGTGACCATGCCGATCCATGTCGCCGTCATGGACGACAACACCGCGCTCTACGAGAAGACCATTAATTACACTGCCGAAATCCCGCCGGGCGAGACCACGACGCAGTTCCTCTTCACCGACGACGACATCAAGGTTGCTGGCGGTTCCGGTGGTTTCACCAGCGTCCAGGTCGGCTTCGATCAGGGACCGCAGAAGCCCGAGAAGGGCCAGAAGCCGGTCCGTAAGAAGCATCGGTAAGGCTGGGGATCAGGCAGTAGATAGTAGACAGCAGCAAAAGGACACTCGTCCTTGCTACTGTCGGCACTATAACTATAGCGGCAGCGTCTATTGCCTATTGCCTATTGCCTAGGCCGCTCAGAAAACGTCTTCCCATTCCGACAATGCCATCACAACGCCAGCCAGATCGGCCATCCGGGCGATGACAGTTTCTGCGCCCGCGTCGGTCAGTCGGTCGGCATGCGAAGGATAGGTGTGCGAGGCGCCGGTGAAGCCGATGACGCGCATGCCCGCGGCACGCGCCGCCTGGACACCGTGGACCGAATCTTCGATGACGATAACGTTTGCCGGTGGAACATTCATCTGCTTGGCGCCGTGCAGGAAAATATCCGGCTTCGGCTTGACGCGATCGGCGCCGAGGTCCTTGGCGGAATAGATATACGGCGCAAACAGCTCTTTATAGCCGACCTTGGATAGCATCGTGTCGATCCGTGCGGAGCTGGAATTCGAGCAGATGCAACGCGGCATCGGCAGGCGCGACAGGGCAAGAGGAACGCCTGGTATAGCCTTGACGTCATTGGCGAGCCTCAAGTCGAGAAGTTTCTCGGACTTGTCGAGCAGCGATGCCGAGAGCGGAATGCTCGCTTCGCGTTCGACCTCGAACAGAATGTTCTGCCAGGTCATGCCGGCAAAGCGCTCGCCCATTTCTTCGACGCCGATTGGGTAGCCTGCTTCGGTCAGGAGCTTGGATTCAACCTCCGCCGCGATGATTTCCGAATCGACCAGAACGCCGTCGCAGTCGAAGATGATGAGATCGAAGCCATTGCTCATGAGATATACTGCCTTTAATGGGGCTCTGGATTGGCATGGCCTTATCCAAAAGGCGCTCCGCGCTTTTTGGGGCCTGCGCAAAAAAGGATCGTGCGGCTTTACACGATGCTCCGGCAAAGCTCAACCAATCAGCAGGCATGGCAGAAATGCACTGGGGGAAAGGATAGGCCGAGCTTTGGGTCCAACAAAAAGGGGTCAGCCGTGATGGGTCATGTTGAAAAAGTCGCTGCGCAGGCTTTTGGCATGGAGTTGGCCGACCTGAGACTCATATTCCTCTTGCGCTGCGCGCCAGAAAGGCTCCGCCTCCGCGATCTTGCTTCGGCCGGCCGGTGATAGCTCCAACATCAGTCGGCGGCTATCCTTCATCTCGGGCGCAGCGATGATCAGCCCTTGTCGTTGCAACGGCTTCACGGCCCGCAGCAGGGTCGTGCGGTCCATGAGCATCGCGGCCGCTAGGTCGTTCATGGTCATCCGCGCGTCGCGGTCGAGGAAATTCAGGAGCGAAAATTGGGTGCTTGTTATGCCGGTTGGCGCCATATGGCGCTCGTAGAGCTTCGAGACATGCCTCGCCAGCTGCCGGGTTGCCAGGCAATGACAGGCGAGGGGACCAAGGTCGTTTTCAGTTTGCATGATTTATAATATATGTGCATATACACTTGGTCAAGTCGCATCGCATTTGATCTGGACGCTCGACAAGGCCGATTGCCATCTTTAAGGATCATCCATGGCCAGAGAGCGCGACGACACGATTGCCAGCCGTATCAGCCGGGTGCTTGCCGACCGCATCATCCGCGGCGAGATCGCGCCAGATGCGCGTCTGCGGCAGGATCATATTGCCGAGGAGTTCGGCGCCAGCCACGTGCCGGTGCGCGAGGCGTTCCGGCGGCTGGAGGCGCAGGGGTTGGCGATCAGCGTGCCCCGCCGCGGCGTCCGCGTCGCTTCCTTCGATCTCAAGGAGGTTCGTGAGGTTGCGGAAATGCGAGCGGCGCTCGAGAGTTTGGCATTGAGACATGCGGCGCAACACCTGACACCGGCAATCCTCGATGCCGCCGAAGAGGCGACGCGGGAAGGGGATGCGGCTGCCGACGTCCGTGCTTGGGAAGAGGCCAATCGCCGCTTTCACCGCTTAATCCTAGCGCCTTGCGGCATGGCGCGGCTGCTCGCATCAATCGACGACCTGCACGCAGCCAGTGCTCGCTTTCTCTTCTCCGCCTGGCAATCCGGCTGGGAAAAACGCACCGATCACGACCATCGCGCCATCCTTGCCGCCCTGCGCCAGGGGCGGACGGAAGAGGCAGCCTCTATCCTGCAGAAACACGTGCAATGGATCGGCCGGGCGCCGGTGCGCACGCCATCAGGCACGACTCGCGAAGCTTTTGCGATCGTTGGATAAAAATTAAGATAATTTGATGCCAGGGCTCTGCCTTCCCCCTTATGGGAGATGATATGTCGAGAGGAAACTCGTCTTTTCTCGCGCGTTTGACGCCATTGTGCACCGCTTCTTGACGAGAAGGATCCGCCTTGTTTCAAGGACAGCGTGATTGCACGCGACGCCGCCGCCTTAGAGGCGTGGCGACACCTCTGGATGACGAGATCGAGCTTGGCTCGGTTCTCGTTCCCAATGCCCGTCTTCTCGCACGGCTGCGCCGGAATTTCGAGAGCGGTGAACTTCGCGATGCGTGTCGTGGCTGCGAATGGGGAGAACTCTGCGCGCCATCGCTGCAAGCAATTTCGGATATTGATCGGTTCAAGCTAAGGCCGCCGGTATCTGCAGCATCAAGCGGGGGCGTAAAGTTCAGGCATCGGCACGACTCTGCTCTTTGTTCGTCGCATCGGTCTCTACAGGAAACAGCGCCAGAAATCGACGTTCGCCTTCCGATGTAAACAGGATCGAGCGGCTGTTTTCCAGTCGTCGCGCCCAGCCCTTGTCGAAGAAGTTGGAAAGCAGCGCCTTGCCGAGGCTGCCGGCGAGATGCGCGCGGCGTTCGCTCCAATCCAGGCAGGACCGGCAAAGCGGCCGCCGCGTCGAACGCAGCCCGGTCACGTCCATGCCGATTGAGGTGAGATGCGCTTCGCCGCGTTCCGTGAGGCTCAAGCCGTCCCCGACGGCCGAGATCGCACCAGCCGCGATCAGGCTGTCGAGCATGCGCACACCGTAATCGCCGGCAAGATGGTCGTAGCAGATGCGTGCCTTGCGAAGCGCGGGCTCTTTTGGGCCGGGACGGTGGCGCAGATGCCCTCGTCCGGCGGCAAAGCCCATGATATTTTCAAGCAGTTTGCCGACACCATCGTCGGCCAGCGCGAAATATCGATGCCGGCCTTGTTTGCGTTGCGCAAGCAACCCGCCCGCTTCGAGCTTCGACAGATGCGTGCTCGCCGTCTGCAGGGTGATGCCGCCGGCCTGCGCCAGCTCCGTTGCTGTCAGAGCGCGGCCGCCCATCAGCGCGGTAAGCATGTTCGCCCGTGCCGGATCGCCAATGAGCGCACCGATCTGTGCTATGTCAGGGCCTTCCTTCATAGTTCGATCGTAACCGAAGCATTGATGTCATGCAATATGCGACAAGATCTCCATCACCATCGGAGAAAACCATGATCACCTGTTTCATCCATTACGAGATCGATCCTATAATGAAGGACGCCTTCATCGAATATGCCAGGGCCTGGGGCCAGGTCATCCCACGCAACGGCGCGGATCTCATCGGCTATTTCGCCCCGCACGAAGGCTCGGCGACGACTGCTTACGGCGTCTACAACATCGAAAGCCTGGCCGCATATGAAGCTTATCGCGCTCGTCTCGCCGCCGATCCGCTTGCCAAGGCGACCTTCGATTTCTCACGCCGCGAACGCTTCATTATCAGGGAGGATCGCATCTTCCTGAAAAACATGTCGCTGCCGCATGGTCCAAAGGTGACGCCATGATCGCCGTCATTTTCGAGGTCATTCCCTATCTTGGCGAACGCCATCACTATCTTGATCTTGCCGGCGAGCTGCGTGCCGAGCTCGAGACGATCGACGGGTTCATCTCAATCGAACGATTCGAGAGCCTGACGCAACGCGGAAAGCTTCTCTCGCTGTCCTTCTGGCGCGACGAGGATGCTGTCAAAGAATGGCGGAACCGCGAGGCGCACCGAGCGGCACAGAAGGCCGGGCGAGGGGCTATTTTCGCTGACTACCGTCTGCGCATCGCTCATGTGGTCCGCGATTACGGAATGAATGAGAGGCAAGAGGCACCGGCGGACAGCCGCGCGGTGCATGATGGATCCGAGACGGCGAGCGACGACCGACAATCGACGAGGTCTTGAGAATTTGCAAAATGTGTTGTTCGCTTTAGCCTTTGGTAACCAACTTAGGTAACCATAACACTCAGTTAAGCGTATCGAGTAAGTGTAACAGCGAGTATCACATGGCGTCAGTTTTCCCGCTTGCCGACCTCAGGACCTCCGCAACGCCGGGCTCCTGGGTCGACACGATCATCAAGGGCGATTGCGTGGCGGCTCTTGAAGCACTGCCCACCCATTCCGTCGATGTCATCTTCGCGGACCCACCCTACAACCTGCAGCTCGGCGGCACCCTGCATCGCCCCGACCAATCGCTGGTCGACGCGGTCGACGACGAGTGGGATCAGTTTGCCTCTTTCGAGGCTTACGATGCCTTCACCCGCGCCTGGCTGCTTGCGTGCCGTCGCGTGCTGAAGCCGACGGGAACGATCTGGGTCATCGGCTCCTATCACAATATCTTCCGCGTCGGCGCGACTATGCAAGATCTGAACTTCTGGATCCTCAACGACATCGTCTGGCGCAAGACCAATCCGATGCCGAATTTCAAGGGGCGTCGTTTCCAGAATGCGCATGAAACGATGATCTGGGCGAGCCCAGGCGCCAAGGCCAAGGGCTATACCTTCAACTACGATGCCCTGAAGGCCGCCAATGACGACGTGCAGATGCGCTCCGATTGGCTGTTCCCGATCTGCAGCGGCGGCGAGCGATTGAAGGATCAGGACGGCAAGAAGGCGCATCCTACGCAGAAGCCGGAAGCCCTGCTCGCCCGCGTCATCATGGCCTCTTCCAAGCCGGGCGATATCGTGCTCGATCCCTTTTTCGGCTCGGGCACCACCGGCGCCGTCGCCAAGCGTCTCGGCCGTCATTTTGTCGGCATCGAGCGCGAGCAGGATTACATCGATGCGGCCAGCGCCCGGATCGCCGCCGTCGAGCCGCTCGGCAAGGCCGAACTAACCGTGATGACCGGTAAGAAAGCCGAGGTTCGCGTCGCGTTCAACGTTTTGATCGAGAGCGGTCTCATTAAGCCCGGCCAGGTGCTGACGGATGCAAAGCGCCACTACAGCGCCATCGTCCGTGCCGATGGTACGGTCGCGTCCGGCGGCGAGGCCGGCTCCATTCATCGCCTCGGCGCGAAAGTCCAAGGCCTTGATGCATGCAACGGATGGACGTTCTGGCATTTCGACGACGGGCAGTCCCTGCGCCCGATCGACGATCTGCGTTCGATCGTCCGCAATGATCTGGCCAAGGCAGATTAATCCCAACTGTTTGAACGGTATGATCCGAAAGCCTTTCCCGGCGTTCACAATCATGCCGCAACCGGATCCGCATGTCCGCCTTCTCCCGTCGAGTACCTCCAGTTAGCGAGGAAGGCGAAGACGCCCAGGGTTCGCGAACTCTGGGCGCTTTTTTTGCTGACGGCTTAGAATTCCTGATAGTCAGTCACATCGACCCGGACGACGCGTCCGTCTTCGTTGAAAGTGATCATCTCCTCGCCCTCACGGATCAGCGGCTTGCCTGTCTTGCTGTTCGTCGCCCGGACGGACCAGACGGCGCGGCCGGAAAGCGGCGTCAGCGTTTCCACCAATGAATTTTCGGCGGTTTGATCCGGATAGGTATCGAAATAGCCACGAAATGCTTCCATGATCGCCTCGCGACCTGCAAGGCTGCCGACGCCGTTGGAGACATAGGTGGCATTTTCCGCGAAGAAATTCTCGATTGCCTCGTAGTCGAGCCTGTTGATCGCGTCGTGGAACAGGGTGATTCGTTCTGCCGGATCGAAAATCATGGGTTCAAACCTTGATGCCAAAGGCGGCGAGATCGCTGCGCAGCTTCTCGGCGCCAGTAAAATGGACTGCGCTCCAACCCGCAGCTTTTGCGCCTTCGACGTTGGCAAGCGAATCGTCGATGAAGATGGTGGAAGCCGGATCGAGCCCGAAGCTCTTCACATGTGCCTCATAGATCGCAAGGTCCGGCTTGATCAGGCCAATGTCGCCTGACACGGTGACGCCGCGCGGCTTGGAGAGAAAGTCGAAGCGCGTCTGTGCTTCGCGAAACGTGTCGGGGGCGAAATTGGTCAGCATCGTGACGTCGTAGCCCTCGGCAATGAGCTTTTCCATGATGGTGACGCTGTCGTCATAGGCATGGGGTACCATGTCATTCCAATATTTGCGGAAAGCGCGGATCTGGTCTTCGCGCTCGGGATGTTCGGCTATCAGCAGTGCTTCGGCCTCTTCCCAGGTCCGGCCGCGATCCTGCTCGATATTCCATTCATGCGTGCAGACATTGGCGAGGAACCAGGTTCGTTCCGCTTCATCGGGGATGATGCGGCTATAGGGGATGCTCGGATCGTAGTGAACAAGCACCTTGCCGATATCGAAGACAATGTGCCGGATTTCCGTCGTCATGAAATATGTCCCGCCTTTTCGAATGTCTTGGTCTTTGTGAATGCGCGTGGAATAGCTTGAGCGATGGCTTTTTTCATGACAGTCGGCAAGGCCTGTGCTTCAAGATTTGTAACCGGCTCCCACCATCCGTCATTGCGGATCGTGCTCGATGCCACTTGAGCGCGATAGATCGATAGCCTCAGTTCGAAATGAGTGAAGACATGCGTCACGGTCCCGGCTGCCCGCCAATCGGCAGGGAAGGGGGCGGCCGCAGCGCTGGTCTCGCCATCGATCCGTGCGGTCCAACCAGTCGTCGGCACTTCGGTCATGCCGCCGAGCAGACCGCTGGCGATGCGCCGGCGCAAATAAATCTCGCCATCGCCATTCACCGCAACGAAAGCGGCACCCTGGCGCACGGGCTTTTCCTTCCTTGCTGTCCTAACTGGAAAATGTTCGGGATCATGCAGCCGCAACGCCTCGCAGGCGTTATTGAAGGCACAGAGCGAACAGGCTGGTCGTTTCGGGGTGCAGATCGTTGCGCCGAGATCCATCATCGCTTGCGCGAAGTCGCCGGGACGATCGGCAGGCGTCAACAGCGCAACCTTCTGTTTCATCAATGGCTTGGCGGCCGGCAATGGTGTGGCGATGGCGTATAGTCTGGAGATAACCCGCTCGACGTTGCCGTCCATGACCGTCGCCTGCCGGTCGAATGCAATGGCGGCGACTGCCGCCGCCGTATATTCGCCGATTCCGGGCAGAGACCGCAGTCTATCCTCGGTGTCCGGGAAGCGCCCGTTGTGTTCAGCCGCGACGGCCTCCGCACATTTCTTGAGGTTGCGGGCGCGGGCATAGTAGCCGAGCCCCGCCCACGCGGCCATGACATCGTCGGCGGGCGCTGCCGCCAGATCACGAACCGTCGGCCAGCGCTCCAGGAATTTGGCGAAATAAGCCTTGACCGCCGGCACGGTGGTCTGCTGCAGCATCACTTCCGATAGCCAGACTTGATAGGGGTCGGGCCGGATGCCGCGCGCTGCCATCGGCGGCGAGACACGCCATGGCAGGTCACGGTGATGGCGATCGTACCAGAAAAGCAGGGATGCGGCCGTCGGGGATTTTATTGTCGTCGTCATGATTTGCCGCATCGAGGGGAAGTGCTCTATACTTGGCCAAGCTGCGCCGAACGATCAAGGTCTTGGAGGCACAAACAAGGTTCCAGGTTCTGTTATCCAATGAGTTATCCCCGAAAAGGCGAGAAACAGATTTCCGAGCTGACCAACGGCATCATTGATCCCGTTCTGGCGAAGCGTGCGGGTATCAATACCGCGCTGCTTGGCTCCTGGGACGAGATCGCCGGCGAGGATTTCGCCGAATGCACGCGACCGGAAAAGATCGCCTGGGCGAAACGAGGCGGTTCGGGCGAGGATGGCGGTTACCAGCCTGGCGTGTTGACCATCGCCTGCGAAGGTGCACGCGCCCTGTTTCTGACCCACGCGCAGGGCGAACTTATCCAACGCATCAACGGCTTCTTCGGCTTCCACGCCGTCAACCAGATCCGCATCGTCCAGAAGCCAGTTTCGACTGCTTCAAAACGCCCCCGCACACCGCCGCCGCTGAAGGGCGAGGCGGCGCGAAAGCTGGAGGACATGATGGACGGCATCGAGGACGACAAGTTGCGTGCTGCGGTTCAGAGATTGGGCACGGCGATGGCTTGGAAGCGGGGTAGGAAATAGTCCGGGTTTGCCTTACCACTGAACTCGCTCATATTGCCAATCCCCGCCAATTCTGACGATAATTTAACCTTTTTGTCTTCTGTAAGTCACAATTCTTTGAAGAAAGTTGGTCAACCGTGCCTTGTTAGTAGTAACGAGCCGTTATATCGCAATGAACCATTCAAAGACCTCTTACGACGGGTGACTCTATGCCGATGTCCGACATGCTCTTGACCAAACGCCACCTGCTGGGCGGCACTGCCGTCGCGGCCCTTTCCTTGGCGTTCGCCGCCTTTGCCGACACCGCATTAGCCGCCAATGCCACCACCGCAGGCGGCGCCCAGGAGACCACCAACGCCGGCTCGCCGGAGGACCAAGTTCCGTCTCCAGATGGCAACGTCGACATGAACGAAGTGCTGAAGCCCGGCGCCCTGCCGGAAATCGCGCTAGGCAAGGAAGATGCTCCGGTCAAGATCGTCGAATACATGTCGCTGACCTGCCCGCATTGCGCGCACTTCGCCACTACCACCTTCGACGCAATCAAGCAGAAATACATCGACACAGGCAAAGTCCGCTTCATCATCCGCGAATTTCCCTTCGACCCGCGCGCCGCCGCTGCCTTTATGTTGGCCCGTTGCGCGCCGCAGGAACAGTATCTTCCGATGGTCGATATGCTGTTCAAACAGCAGATCGCCTGGGCCTCGCCGGATGTCGATGGCCGTGCCGCGCTGCTTCAAATGTCGAAACTTGCCGGTTTTACTGAGGATAGCTTTACGAAATGCTTGACGAACCAGAAGCTTCTGGATGATGTCAACTCAGTTAGGGAACGTGCAGCCAAAGACTTTGGTGTCAATGCTACGCCGACCTTCTTGATCAACGGCAAGCGTTATGCAGGGGACATGTCGGTTGGTGCCATGTCGAAGCTCATCGATAGCCTTCTCTGATCCGTGCCTTTTCGAAACGGCGGGCGGCAGGGAAACCCGTGCGCCCGTCTTTTTGTCACTCGCCCCTAAAAAGATAGGGTTTCCTTCCTTCCCCCGCTGGCGGGGAGAGGGGGAGTGGCGCTTATGAAGTTCAACAGGCTTCGTCTCGTCGGCTTCAAATCCTTTGTGGAGCCGGCGGAATTCGTCATTGAGCGCGGATTGACGGGCGTCGTCGGCCCTAACGGCTGCGGCAAGTCCAATCTAGTCGAAGCGCTCCGCTGGGTGATGGGCGAGAATTCCTACAAGAACATGCGCGCCTCCGGCATGGACGATGTCATCTTCTCCGGTTCGGGTAATCGCCCGGCGCGCAACACCGCGGAAGTGGGCCTCTATCTCGACAACAGCGACCGCACGGCGCCCGCCGCCTTTAATGACAGCGACGAAATCCAGGTCACCCGCCGCATCGAGCGCGAGCAGGGGTCGCTCTATCGCATCAACGGCAAGGAGGCCCGGGCCAAGGATGTGCAGCTGCTGTTCGCCGACGCCTCGACGGGCGCGCGTTCGCCGTCGATGGTCGGGCAGGGGCGTATCGGCGAGCTGATCCAGGCCAAGCCCCAGGCTCGCCGGCAGCTTCTCGAAGAGGCGGCCGGCATTTCCGGCCTGCATTCGCGCCGGCATGAGGCGGAACTCCGACTGCGTGCGGCCGAAAGCAATCTCGAACGTCTCGATGACGTGACCTCCCAGCTCGAAAGCCAGATCGATAGCCTGAAGCGCCAAGCACGTCAGGCCAACCGCTTCAAGATGCTGTCTGCCGATATCCGTGCCCGCGAGGCCATGCTTCTGCATATCCACTGGGTGCAAGCGAAGGAGGCGGAAGCGGAGGCCGATAACGCCCTTAAGCAGGCGACGCTCCTGGTCGCCGAAAAGGCGCAGATACAGATAGAGGCGGCGAAAATACAGGGCATTGCCAGCCTGAAGCTGCCGGAACTGCGTGAAGGGGAGGCGAAAGCCGCAGCCGCCTTGCAGCGTCTGCAGATCGCCCGCACGCAGTTGGAAGAAGATGCCAACCGCATTCTGCGCCGTCGCGACGAGTTGACCCGGCGCTTGGCGCAACTGGCCGAAGACATTCGTCGTGAAGAACGCCTGGTTTCCGACAATACCCAAATCCTGGCCAAGCTCGATGCGGAGGAGGCCGACATCGCCGACATCCTCGCCGATTCCGGCCGGCTCGCCGAGGAAACGCGCGAGGCTTTCGACGAGGCCGCCACGAACCTGGCGGATAGCGAGGGCATCTTTGCCGCACTAACTGCCGAGCGTGCGGAAACCGCCGCCGCCCGTAATCAGCTTGAGCGCGCCATTCGCGATCTTGCCGACCGCAAGATGCGGCTGGAACGGCAGATGGACGAGGCCAACGGCGAGCTCGCCGCGATCGATGAAAAGATAGCCACATTGCCTGATCCCGGCGAAAAACGCGATATGGTTGAAGCAGCCGAAAGTGTCGTCGCCGATGCCGAGGGCGCGATCCAACTCGTCGAGGCGGCTCTCGCCAAGGCGCGCGAGATCGAAGTTTTATCGCGCGCGCCAGTCGATCAAGCCCGCTCGCGGTTAAACGAATTGGAAACGGAAGCGCGCACGATCTCGAAGATGCTGGCGGCCGGAGCCGCCTCGGGTACATCAGCACCCGTTGCAGAAGAGGTGCGTGTCGATCGTGGCTTTGAGACCGCGTTAGGCGCAGCCCTTGGCGACGATCTGGAGTCGCCGCTGGATCCGAACGCGCCGGCCCACTGGTCCGACAATGGCAGCGGCGCGACCGATCCCGCCTTGCCGGAAGGCATCGTGCCGCTGATTACCCATGTCGGCGCACCGGCCGCCTTGACTCGGCGTCTGCGCCAGATCGGTCTCGTCGCTGCGGCAGACGCCATGCGCCTGATGGCGGGTTTGAAGCCGGGACAGCGGCTGGTGACGAAGGACGGCGCCGTATTTCGCTGGGATGGGCATGTGACTGGAGCCGATGCCCCCAGCGCAGCGGCTCTGCGCCTGGCACAGAAGAATCGTCTCGTGGAGCTTGAGGCCGAAACCGGGGTGGCGCACGATGTCCTGGCCGAGTCCAAGGAACGTTTGGCGACTGCCGGCGACGCGATCCGGAGTGAGGAAGGCCGTCTGGTGGTTGCGCGCGATGCCAGCCGGCTTGCCGCTCGCCATCTCGCGGAGGCCCGCGAAGCGCTGGCGGTGGCCGAGCGCGCCTCCGGTGATCTGCTCCGCCGTCGTGATATCGTCACCGAGGCCGTCAGCCAGCTACAGGCGCAGATGGAAGAGGTGACGGGGCAGGACGAAAAAGCCCGCATCGAACTGGAGGGTGCGCCTGACCTGACGGCTATCGATCTCAAGCTGCGCGATCAGCAGGCGGAAGTCGCGACGGATCGCGGCGCGCTCGCCGAGGCACGTGCCCGTTATGAAGGCCTGAACCGGGAAAACGAAGCGCGGCAGCGCCGTATCCTGGCGATCCGGCAGGAGCGCGACGGTTGGCGGCAGCGCGCCGCCAGCGCCGAAGAGCATATCCAAATCCTACGCGATCGTGAGGAAGAGGCGCGCGATGAAGCCGCTGAGCTTGACCTTGCCCCGGATGAGTTCGAGGACAAGCGCCGCGCGTTGATGAACGAGCTGCAGAAATCGGAGGAGGCACGCCGCGCTGCGGCCAACCGCTTGGTTGAGGCTGAGATCGTTCAGCGCGAGGCCGATCGGCAAGCTGCCACGGCACTGTCTGAACTGGCCGAAAGCCGCGAAAAGCGTGGCCGTATCGAGGAGCGGCTGGTTTCCGCGCGCGAGCGTCGCCAGGAAAACGAGCTTCGCATCCGTCAGGCACTGAATGTCGAGCCGCACGAGGTGTTGCGGCTTGCCGGCCTGTCGGTGGGGCAGGATGTTCCTGATTTGCGTGAGGTGGAACGCGAGCTCGAGCGGCTGAAGATCGAGCGAGAGCGCCTCGGTGCCGTCAATCTGCGTGCCGAGGAGGAAAGCAGGGAACTGACCGAGAGGTTGCGCGCTTTGATTAAGGAGCGCGACGATGTCATCGACGCCATCCGCAAGCTGCGCGGCGCGATTCAAAGCCTCAACCGGGAGGGCCGCGAGCGCCTGATTGCAGCTTTCGACGTCGTCAACGTCCAGTTCCAGCGGTTGTTCACCCATCTTTTCGGCGGCGGCACGGCTGAGCTGCAACTGATCGAATCCGACGATCCGCTGGAGGCTGGCCTCGAAATTCTCGCCCGCCCGCCGGGCAAGAAGCCGCAGACCATGACGCTGCTTTCCGGCGGCGAACAGGCACTGACGGCGATGGCGCTTATTTTTGCCGTCTTCCTTACCAATCCGGCGCCGATCTGCGTGCTGGACGAGGTGGACGCGCCGCTCGACGACCACAATGTCGAGCGCTATTGCAATCTCATGGACGAGATGGCCGCCTCCACCGAGACGCGGTTCGTGGTCATTACCCACAATCCCATCACCATGGCTCGCATGGACCGCCTTTTCGGCGTGACCATGGCTGAACAGGGCGTTTCACAGCTTGTTTCCGTGGATTTGCAGACAGCGGAGCAACTGCGGGAAATCGCTTGAGGCGTCTCTTTTCGATTGGAAAAAAGATAAACTATTCCCATATCGACAAGAAATTGCTGCTTTGGCTGCCGCACAGCCAGAAAGCGTGTTAGATTTGTTTTCGATCAATAATACGTGGCGCTAATCCGCCCGGAAGGGAAGCATGTCTGGATATGATGGCGGTATTTTCGATGTCCTCGGAATATTCGCCGTGTTTTTTCTTGTCGCCGCCAATGGTTTCTTCGTTGCCGCTGAGTTTTCGCTCGTCTCCGTCCGGCGCAGCCGTGTGGCTGAGCTCGTGGTCGAACGGCGGATGAACGCCGCAGCCTTGCAACGGGCAGTCGACAATCTCGATGCCAATCTCGCGGCCACCCAGCTCGGTATCACCATATCCTCGCTCGCGCTCGGTTGGGTCGGCGAACCGGCGCTCGCCCATCTGGTTGAACCGCTTCTCGATTTTCTGCCCGGCTCCTTGGCTGCCGCTGGATCGCATGCCGTGGCCGTCGCGATTTCCTTCATCATCATCACGGCCCTGCATATCGTTCTCGGTGAACTTGCGCCGAAGAGCCTGGCATTGCAGCGCAGCGAAGGCACCGCCCTCGGTGTCGTGCGACCGCTGGGCTTGTTCCTGTTTCTGCTTCGCCCGGCGATTTTTGTGTTGAACGGCCTCGGCAATATGGTCGTGCGCCTCTTCGGTCTGCGGCCAGGCACCGGCGAAGGCTCGCTGCATTCCCCCGCGGAAATCAAGCTGCTGGTCGCCGAAAGCCAGGAGGCCGGTTTGCTGGAACAGGCGCAGCAGGAGCTTGTCGAACGTGTCTTCAATATCGGCGATCGCGATGTCTCCGATATAATGACGCCGAGGCTGGAGATCGATTGGATCGATGCCGAGGACACATCTGAGGAGATGTTGAAGGCCATTCGCGAAAGCCGCTTTGAGCAGCTCCTGGTCGGTCGCGGGACCATAGACGAACCGATCGGCATGATCCTGAAGAGGGATCTTCTCGATCAGCTCCTGAACGGCCAGCCCCTCGATCCGATAGCAATCATGCGTCAGCCTCTTATCGTTCATGAAGCGACGGCCGTGTTCAAAGTGCTTGAGAGTTTCAAGCGCGCGCCCGTTCGTCTCGCCATGGTCATCGATGAATATGGCAGCCTGGAGGGCATCGTCACCCAGACGGACCTGCTGGAGGCCATCGCCGGTGATCTGCCGGATTTGGAGAACGAAGGACCGGATATCGTTGAGCGCGCCGACGGCTCACTGCTCATGGAAGGCATGATGCCGGTCTATGACGCCTTCGCAAGGCTCGGCCTGCGTGAGGGCGAGGAAAACGGTAATTTTCACACCTTGGCCGGCTTTGCGCTTTACCAACTCGGTCACATTCCGGAGGTCGGCGAGAGCTTTACATTCGATGGCTGGCACTTCGAAATCGTCGACTTGGACGGTATGCGGATCGACAAGATTCTGGCCCGGCGGGATGCGGAGGCTTAATCACCTGTTCGAGGTTTTTAGGTTGTGGTCGATGGCGGGTCGTTTGGCTTGCTTTTGAACGGGATTATGTAGCAGGTGCCACCAATGACCGCTTTCGGCCCAAGGCGGACATTTGATCCTTGTTGCAGGATGCGGCTGTTTTGCGCCCCCGCTCCGGCCAGAAAGGCCGGCGGAGCCACTTCCCAAGAGCAGACGTTCCTCGAGGCGAGTTTCCCGAACCGCGCTACTCGCCTATGCTGGAAAGCAATTCGTCGAGCTGCTCCAACTGCTCGGGCAATGCGGCCGCCGAGCCCTGTAGTGCTTCCTCAAGCGCCTCCTTGGACGGATAGACTTCGTGGAAATTCAGTAGTGTCCTCCCGCCTTGGTCCTCGAAGGTCACGGTCGTGATCGCGCCCTCTTCGCCCTCGTCGTTGGTCCAGACGATGCGCTCGTTCGGCACTACCTCGAGATACTTGCCATAGAAGGCCATGGTGTCCGAACCGCCGGCGCCGAATTCCAGCCGATATTTGCCGCCGGTACGGACGTCCATATCGCACGATACGAGCGAAACGCCGGATACCGATTTTGGCACCCACCAGCGCTGGAACAGCTCGGGCTGGCTCCACGCCCTGTAAACCATGCTCGGCGGCGCATTGAATGTCCGCGTTACGACGAGTTCGCGATCCCCTCTGCGCTCGACTGACGTGCGGTTCTGCGCACCACCTGCACTGCTAACTTGCTCAGTCATCGCTTCCCTCCTGTTTCATTTCGCTAATGATTTCGTCCAATGCTTCGAAGCGGGCCTCGAAGAGCTTGCGATGCGCCTCGATCCACTCGGCCTCCGCCCCGAGGCCGCGTTTCCCAAGCTTGCAGGTTCTTACCCGTCCGACCTTCTGCGTGACGACGAGCCCCGCCCGCTCGAGAACCTGGACGTGCTTCTTCATGCCGGTCAGCGTCATCTGGAACTTATCCGCAAGACTGGTGATCGACGCGTCCCCTCGCCCAAGCTCATCGATGATCCCTCGGCGAGTCGCATCGGACAGCGCCGCAAACGAGAGATCGATGGGAGGGCTTAAATACTGAACCATTTAGTTCAGTGTATAACCTGCTCTCGCAGAAAGCGCAAGCGTCCCGAACTTTCCATGCCGTAGACCGGTCATCCGAGGTCATGCACCGCGGCGGCGGCAGCAAAAAAAGTCTGCTGCCGCTGATGAACGATTGTCAGCTTTCAACGCCTGCTCTCCGAAAGCAGTCCGCCGGCTAACGGCCCAAATCGGTCGCCCATTCGAGGGGAGCTAACGACGGCTTGTGGCGCATTCGAGACGGGCGATGGGCCGATTTTGGCCTCTTGCGGTGTGTTGGGATTTCTACCGGCCGGGGAGGCAAAAAAACGGAGGTCGGCTTTGACACTGGTCGGCGCAGCGAATGGTATGCCGAACCGCACTCAATGATCTTAAACATGGAGTGCTGGGCCTTCTTGCGACAAGTGATATAATTAGATTTCGGTCTTTCACCTAGGCGATACAAAAAAGGATTATTCCATGGGAGACCAGAAGCGCCCGCTGCAACCTGGCGATACCGCGCCAGCGTTCGCGCTACCCACGGCCAACTCCGACGGCACGGTCTCTTTCGCCGATTTGAGCGGTCGCCCGTTCTTGATCGGCTTTTTTCGCGGGCTGCACTGCCCGTTCTGCCGACGTCAGATAGAACAGCTTGCCGGCATACAGCCCGCCCTGCGCGCGGGCGGGGTAGAGACCGTGGCCGTTATCAACACGCCGGTGGAACGCGCCCGCCTGTATTTCCGCCACCGGCCGACGCCAGTAACGCTTCTATGCGACCCGGACTGCCATACGCATCGGGCCTACGGCGTGCCGCATGCCGAGTTCCTGCCCGATGAGAGCAGCGAGCAGCCGGAGTGGCCATATGGCGCAACGATGGCGCAGTTCAAGGCGGCACGCATCAACCCTACAGGTGAGCTGCCGGAGCCGCTACACCCAATGGAAGCCAATACGATACTCAACGCCAAGGATCGCTTCGAGCTTGATGAAGCCGATAACGCAATATTCGAGAACCACGCCACCCAGCTCGTCGGGCACTTCCTGGTCGATGCGAACGGCACCATCGGCTGGACACAAATCGAAGCGCTCGACGGACCGAACAGCCTCTCCATCTTCCCGACCGCGGCGGAGATCATCGCCGCCGCTGGCAGCCTTGGACGCCGACCTGCAGCAAACCGTCCGCCAGCATTGCTGGACGATGTCGAATGAGGGCGACGACACGTATTAAATCGGGGCAAAGCCGCTAGTGGCGCCAAGCGGCGCTTGTGGGTTGGTGGCATTTGCTTATATGAGGAGGGTCAACACGGAACTTTCGTCAGGGTGACATTTGGCACTCCGTTATTCATTGCGGCATCCATGGTCTGAGCCCGTT
>NZ_JARFYN010000003.1 GCF_030272695.1 Martinezella calliandrae | reverse complement strand
GAGATCGTCGAACTGGCTGGAGTCGACGATGTTGCAACCTTGATCGGCCAGATAATTCGCTATCGCCGCAACGATCCCGCGCGTCGATTTGCAGGATACCCGTAGAACATAGCTCTTCATGTCTCTTCCCTCGTAAGGCGGCTCGTCGTTTCGCCGCTCGCATATAGCAATCGAACTTGAGGGGAAACCTCCCCGTCCATTCCTGGCGACTGAGCTTAAGATAGGTGGCGGAAAATTCCGTTCCCATTGCGCCTTTCAGCCGCGTATCCCCGTCGTTCTGAGTGAAAGCAGCTGTAGATCGATGAGAAACAATTCAGGCGATGGCCGCCTGCTTCTTTTTCCATTTCCCCCAGCGGCTGGGTGTCGTGAGCTCATGGACGATCGCGCCGCCGATCGCCGAACCGACGATGCAGGCGCTGACGAAGACCGATCCATGCGTCACGATATCGATCTTCAGTACGCCGCAGACGACACGTATGAGTGCCAGCGTAAAGGCATGGGTGATGTAGATGCTGTAGGACGCGTCACCCAGATAGCTGAGCCAGCCGATGACCGGCCGCTTGGAAAAATCGATCGAGACGGCCGAGCAGAGAATGACGACGGCCGGAATGCCCCACATATAAGCGCGCATGCTGGCATCGCAGAGCGTTTCATTGATCAGCAGGAAGGCGAATCCAACCACCAGGGCGGGCCAAGCGACGGCCTGCGGCAGCAGCACTTTTTCGAGGTAAAGCTTGGCGAGGACGACGCCTGCCAGGAATTCATAGATGATCGGGTCGCCATAGACCGTGGTGGCCGTCGTCACCGGCAACAGGCGGCAGGTGAGGATGACAGCCGTCATCGTCCCGAAGAGAGCATAGAGACGCCATTTTTCACGCACGAGCAGCAACAGGCCGAAGACGAGATAGAAGAACATCTCGTAGTTCAGCGTCCAGCCGGGGATGACGACGGGTGCGACGAGCTCGGGATCGGCGGCATTGCGCCAGGGCAGGAACAGCAGGGAAGCCACAAGGTGCGGAATGTTGAACACGGTCGATTTGAGGATCGACGGCGCAATGAGCGCGACGGCGGCGGAAAACAGTGTCGCCAGCCAATAAAGCGGCACGATGCGCTGGATGCGGCGACGATAGAAATCGAGCGGGCGCATTTCGCGGCCCGCTGTCGTCAGCCACATGACGAAGCCGCTCAATACGAAGAAGATGTCGACGCCGGTCTCGCCGAAAAGATGGAATTGCGAGTCGAAGCCGGAATTGACTTTCTGCACCTGCAGCACGGAATGAAAATAGACGACCATCAACGCGGCGATGGCGCGCAGATACTGCAACTGAACAAGCATCCCGATCCTCATGCGGCCGCGGCCGACGCAAGGCAAGGTCAGCCCGGCACTCTGCTGCCATCCACATTTGCCGGCTGCGCCCGGGCGGTACGCGGCTTTTCAGAAACGCGCATATAACCGATCAGCAGCCAGAGCAGCCCGGCGATCTTGATGGAAAAAATCGCCGTGCCGCCGATCATCATATTCAGAAAAATGAAAAGAGAGAGTGAATGAGCGCAACGTCTTTGTGCAGGCGTTGTGCCGGCAGGATAAAGGCAGACAAACAGCCAGAACATGATCAGGCCAAAGATCGTGGACCCGTAGATGAGGTAGACATAACCGCTGTCGGCGAATTCCCCGATGCGCGTAATATCCAGGCCGAGGATCGCCTGGAAATCGAGATCCAACATCTTCTTAATCGTGACGCCGACACGGCCGGTGAAATTGTCGCCCACTTCCTCCGGCTTCATGAAATGCACGAAGAAGCCGATCAGGATAATCAGCGGCATCAAAATGAGATCGAAGGCTTTCGGTATTTTCGGGAAGGCGAAATAGCCGATGATGCTAACGCAGGAGAAGATCAGCATCGTGCGCGTATCGTTGGTGAGCAGGATCAGCACCACCGTCGAGACGAACAGCGCTTTCTCGATCCTGCCGAGCTTCGGCCAGAACGAGAGCAGATAGATGACGATGACGCCGCAGAAATTGGCGAGCGATACCTGCTCCAGAAAAATGGATGAGGAACGGTGGTTGATAAGCCCGAAGGAAAAGCGCCCCTCGAAACCGAGCGCATTGGCAAAGAGGCCGGTATTGTTGAAGCTTGCCTGCTTGATGCCGCGGGTATTCTCGAAATATTGGCCGGGATGGAACAGGCTGACATAGAAGGGCGTGCTGATAATCTCGCAAACCAGGAACAGCAGCACGAAGAAACAGCCGATGCGGAACGCCAGTTTCACCGTCTGCTCGCTCGCCCAACTGCCGATACCGGCGAAGGCGACGATGATCAGCACGTTGCGGAACTGGTCGATGAAGGGCACGCGGTTCAGGACGGTGACATAGACCGTGACGACCAGAGTGAATATCAGATACAGGAAGATCGGCAGATCCTCCTCATAGATGCCCCTTTTCAACAGATAGGCGACACTGGAGAGCATCATAATGCCTTCGCAGAGCACGACATGTGAGACGGAAAGCGGCATGATGTTGTGGTTGATATAGGCGAGGATGCAGTTGTAGAGCACCGAAAACAGCGTGATCGCCAGGATCGGGTAATCGATGCGCTGTTGGTCCGTGAGGCTTTTCATCAAATGTCCAGGCTGCCGCATCCATCGGCCGGCGTAACCATAGCAGCGCCGTGATTCGCCACAAAGCGCTATCCGCCCGTCCGTTTCGACCGATCAGCCTGCTGGCTTGACGCTGGCGCAGGCCGGCGCAAGCGGCGTCTTCTTGCCGGCGGCGGCGGTGATCACCTTCATCTGCGGCCGGTCCTTGCCGCCATGCGGTTGCACGTTCAATGGCTCCTGCGGTGGCCACCAGTCACCGGCGGCCCAATAGGTCCAGCCGAGCCACACGTCGCTATTGTCCGCCATCACGTCGAAAACCTGTTTCAGCCCGTCGAGGCAGGGCTCGTTTGCCGCCACACCGAATTCGCCGAGAAAACCGCGCTTCCCGTTCTTGCGCAGCCAGGACGTGACATCGGTCAGGCCTTGGTTGGCCTGGTCGGTGCCGTCGCAAACGGAATGCGTACCGGAGCTGTCGGCATCGAGATACTGGTGAAACTCGAATGCGTAGAAATCCAGAGGGTCCTTGACGCCAAGCATGACGGTGTCGTTTGCGCCGCCGCCGAGCTTATCGGTCGCCCAGCTCGATGCGCCGGTCCAATTCGTGCCGGGCACAAGAATGAGGTTACGGGCGCCAACCGTGCGAATGCTGCGGATGGCTGTATTGGCTGCCTCCAGCCAGTCGGGGGGCTTGATATCGTGCGGCTCGTTCATCAGGCCGAAGAGCACACCCTTCTGATTGGCGAATTCGACTGCGAGGCGGGCCCAGAAGTCACCGAAGGCGCGAGTGGTCGCCGGCGCCTGCGTCAGCTGGCCCTTGTCGTAATAGCCGAAATTATGCGGATCGAGGATCACCGCCATACCGTTCCTTTGAATGAGGTCGACGGCATCCTTGAGCCGCTGCAGCTCTTCGCCATCGAGGGATTGTCCCAGCACCGGCTGCAGCCGCTCCCAGCGGAAGGGCAAGCGGACGACATTCATGTCCTTATTGCCGAAATAGCGTACCGTGCCTTCCGATGGGTAGGTATAGTTGGTACCGAGCACGCCGCTGCGATCGCCATATTCGGCGCCGGAGAGATTGATCCCTCGATAGCAGAGCTCAGCGGCAAATCCGGCATCGGCCTTTGCGGCGGAGGCGAACAAAACCATTGCGGCGAGCGATCGGCGCAGCAATCTCTTAACGAGTGGGGTCATGCAAGCTCCTGTTCTTCCCCGTCGCCAGTGAGCCCGTTTCGTAGAGGCTTGCCCGTTGAATATTGATGAAGAGACGAACTTGGCGGGCCTTCTGCCGCCGTTTGCCATGGGACTTCCTGGGAACGTCCTTAATGTTCCGTTAGCCAAACATTTCTAAACTCCGGGCATCTGCGGGCAGGACCTGCCGGCGGACCGCATGAAAGTCTGACATGAGCTCATTGGAACGAAGCAAGCGACCGGGCCAACTTCCGGGTTGGCGCAGCACCGAGCCGTCCGAAGGACAGCGTGGGGACTTGCGCCTGCGCAGCCCGGTGGTACGCCCAAGGGACTTTGTCCATGAGGTCAGGCCCGTTGTGGCCGAGGAACCAGCTAGTTCAGTAGAGCAGGCAATCCACAGCCGTGGCGAGGTGCATCGCGAGATCGAGCCAATCGTTGAGCCTGTTGTTGTCGCGGCACCCTCGATAGTCGAGCCGGCAGTCGTCGTCGCGCCGCAACCGGCAGTCGTCGCCGCGCCGCAAGCGGTTTCGCAGGCACCGATGGCCGCGAACGATGCGCCGCTACTTGACTTGCGCTCCGCCGTCCGGTCGATCTGGGCGAAGAAGCTGCTGGTTCTTGCGCTTGCGGCGGTCGGGGCGGTGCTCGGCGCCGCACTCATCCCGCTGCTGCCGCAGAAATTCACGGCCGAAACCAGCCTCTATTTCGACCCTCGCCAAGTGGGAGGCTCCGATGGCCCCCAGGCCGCTCCCACCGCGCCGGAACTGATCCTGACGATGATCGACAGCCAGACCCAGATCCTTTCCTCTGGCAAGGTGCTTGGCCGGGTCGTCGATGCATTGAAGCTTGATCAGGATCCGCAATTCAACGGCGGCGCCACCGGCGATGCGGCAAAATTCGTGGCGACCGCGACGCTGGCGAAAGCCGCGCAGATTGCCCGCGAGGCAAGCACCTATGTCGTGACAGTGAAGGTGACGACGCGCGATCCGCAAAAGTCGGCCAAGATCGCCAACCAGCTTGTCACCTCCTTCATGGAGGAAGAGAGCAAGGCTGCAGCGAACAGCTATCAGACCAGTAATACCGCCCTCGATGGTAGGCTGGAAGATATGCGCCGTCAGGTGCTTGCCGCTGAAAAAGCAGTCGAGACCTACCGTGCCGACAACGATATGGTCGCCGTCGAAGGCAATCTGATTTCCGACAAGCGCCTGACCGCGTTGAACGACATGCTGTTGACCGCCGAGCAAAAGACTATCGAGGCAAAGGCGCGCACAGATGCCGCCGATAAGCTGAGCTTCGAGGACGTCGTTTCGAACGGCTCTTCGACGACGACGGTGACGTCCGCATCACTCGGCAGTCTGCGTCAGCAGTATGCGACGCTCGCCGCCGCAGTCGGCAGCCTGCAAAGCCAACTCGGCGCCCGTCACCCCCGGCTGCTCGCGGCCAAATCCTCGCTCGACAGCCTCGCCACCGAAATTCGCAGTGAACTGCGGAGGCAGACGACCTCGGCCCGTGCCGATTACGAGCAAGCCCAGAAGGCTGAGCAGGATATTGCCAAGGAACTGGCGGTGCAGAAGGCATCGCAGGTCAATACGTCGGGCAAGCTGGTTGCGCTCAATGAATTGCAGCGCAAGGCCGCCGCTGCCCGAGAGGTCTACGAGACGCTGCTGAAGCGTTCCGGTCAGACGAGCGACGCGCAGGATTTGTCACAGAGCAATATCCGTGTCATCTCCGAGGCCGAACCGCCGCTGACGGCGGACGGACCGAGCCGGAAGGTGATGATGGTGGCCGGATTGATCGCCGGCGCCGTGTTCGGCATAGGCCTCGGCGCAGCATTTGCCATCCTCTCCGGCCTGTTCCGGCATCCCGTGGTCCGCGGCTATCTTGGAAAGTGATCCCGGCCGCCCCATGTGCGGTCGGTGGCTCTTTCAAGATCGGGGATGCAATTGCGCGTCAGCTGTTTTAAAAGCGATTGGCTGCAGAGAGTGATTGCATTTTCCTAATGAATGCATAAAGACAATCATGCTGTGTCGTGTAATATGTAGTGGGACAATTTATGCGAGAGAAGGGGTATGCTATTCCGTTGACTGGCGCCAGGGGAAACTGACCCATGGTACCCGCGGATAAGCTCGTCCTACCGTTCCTGGCGCTACCGCGTTCGACCAAACGCGCACTGGCGCTGATCGTCGATTCCAGCCTGTGCGTGCTGACCGTCTGGTTTGCCTATTGCCTCCGCTTGGATGACTGGGTGATTCTGGAGGGCGTGGAGTGGCTCCCGGCGATCGTTTCGCTCCTCGTCGCCATTCCGATCTTCATTGTCCTTGGCCTTTATCGCGCAATTTTTCGCTACGCGGGCATGTCGGCCTTCATGACGGTGGTCAAGGCGGTGGCAATCTACGCGCTTGCCTTCATGACCATTTTTACCGCGATCAGCGTACCCGGCGTCCCGCGTACGGTTGGCATCCTGCAGCCGCTGCTGCTGCTGATCGCCATCGGCCTGTCGCGCATGTGGACGCGCTACTGGCTTGGCAATGCCTATCAGCGGCTGTTGAACCGCAACAAGCTCGCCAAGGTGCTGATCTATGGCGCCGGCGCCTCCGGCCGGCAACTCGCCGGCGCGCTCGCCAACAGCGCCGAACTCAATGTGGTTGGTTACCTCGACGACGACAGGCATCTGCATGGCAGCATTATGGGCGGCCTGCCGATCTACGATCCCGCCGATTTGCCTGCCTTGAGCGTATCGAGCGAGATCAGAGGCGTGCTGCTTGCCCTGCCGAACGCCACGCGGCAGCGCCGCAACGAGATCCTTGAAGACATGCGCAAGGCCCGCGTTACCGTGCGCACCATGCCGGACCTGACGGCGCTTGCGCAGGGACGTGTCGCTGTCTCCGACCTTCGCGAACTCGATATCGAAGACCTGCTCGGCCGCAACGTCATTGCGCCCGATCAAGGGCTAATCGATAAGAACATCCGTGGCAAGGTTGTGATGGTGACCGGTGCTGGCGGTTCTATCGGCAGCGAACTCTGCCGCCAGATCCTGAAGAACGGCCCGTCCTGCCTGCTGCTGGTGGAGCAGAATGAATTCGGGCTATACGCTATTCACGGCGAGCTGGAAAAATCGGCGGCAACCGCCGGAGATGGCGATATCCGCATCATTCCATTTCTGGCGTCCATCCGCGATGGTCGGCGGCTCAGGCAGATTATGGAGGCATGGCGGCCGAAGACGGTCTACCATGCTGCCGCCTACAAGCATGTACCGCTCGTCGAATACAATCCCGTTGAAGGCATTCGCAACAATGTGCTGGGAACGCTGACGACCGCTGAGGCGGCGCGCGACTGCGGCGTCGAGGATTTCGTGCTGATCAGCACGGACAAGGCCGTGCGTCCCACCAATATCATGGGCGCCAGCAAGCGGTTGGCGGAGATGGTGCTTCAGGCCATGGACGCGGACCGCAAGCCCGGTGCCGGCGGCACGAATTTCGCCATGGTGCGTTTCGGTAACGTGCTCGGCTCATCGGGCTCCGTCGTGCCGCTCTTCCGCCAGCAGATCCGCGACGGCGGGCCGATCACACTGACGCATCCGGACATCACCCGCTATTTCATGACGATCCCCGAGGCATCGCAGCTCGTCATCCAGGCCGGCGCCATGTCCGGCGGTGGCGACGTCTTCCTGCTCGATATGGGCGAACCGGTGCGCATCGCCGCTCTCGCCCGTCGCATGGTGGAATTGTCTGGCCTGACCGTGAAGGATGACGACGAGCCGGAGGGGGACATCGAACTGGAGATCACCGGCCTGAGGCCGGGCGAAAAGCTCTACGAAGAGCTGCTGATCGGCGACAATCCGCAGGCCACGAGCCATCCGCGCATCATGCGAGCCAAGGAAGATTTCCTGCCCTGGGCGGAGCTGTCAAAAAGGCTCGCAGCCCTCGAAGCCGCGCTCGAAGAAAATGATATACCGCTTGCAAGAACGCTCTTGCAGAAGCTCGTGTCCGGTTACACGCCCAGCGGTGAAGTGGTCGACCTCGTTTTCCGCGAGCGCGAGGTGGATCTCATCGTTGATACGCCGAATTTCGGTAGTGTTGCGGGGCTGTAGCCTTAGGGCAATTCCATTAAGCCGAACGCCTCAGCCTTCGGCGCTCCCTACGACCGACTGGGGTTTGGCCTTCACAGCATAGGCCCAGCGACGGAGCTGATCGCAAGTGCGGAACCAGTGCGCCGTGGCCCGCAGCAGAAAATGCCGCTTCGCGGCGCGGTAGTGTGCGCGCTTGCCGATCGTCGTATCGGCGCGGAATGGACTGAAATCCGCCAGGTTTTCAAGAGTGGCGAAGGTTTCGACCCCTGTCGACCAGCCACGCTCAAGCGCTACATCGTAAGGAAGAAGCATCGGTTTCAGTGAGACCAGCAGCCTCTTCGCAGCTTTGCGGTTGACGATATAGCACGCGGCCGACCCCTGCGGCCCGTGCATGCAGCGGCCGACAACGTCTTTTTCGGCGGTTTCGGATAGCGGCTTGAAGCCGACCAGACGGTGATTGACGAGCTTCACTAAACGCGCACCACAGACACTATCCATGGCGGCGAGTGCCCGCGGTATCAGCCGATGGTTGAGCTCGACGTCATCCTCCATGATGATCGCCATTTTGTCGCCACTTGCGACAAATTGCTCTAACGCAAGCAGATGGCTGCGATAGCAGCCATACTCGCCCGACAACAATTTGCGCCCGTTATGATAGACGAATTGCCGCGGATGGAAATCGACACGGTCGCTTTCCGGAATCGCGCTGCCATCAATGGCGGGAATTCGAGTGACGCTGAGCCCATATTGGGCAGCCTGCCCACGCAATCTTTCCCAGCGCTCGGGCGAGCGGTCGAGATTGATGACGTAAATGCGGACATGCAGTGCCAGAATGTCGGCGCTAGGTATCTCCGCGCATTGGATGATCCGATCAGCCCGCTCGAGAATCACCTTTACTCCCACAAATTGAAATTCCGACGACGATAAACCAGGGCGATAGCGCCGCTAATATATAACAAGCTTCTTACTTTTCGCAAACTCAGATTGCACGCTTGCAATGTACGCTCAAGTAAAAGCCTTTTCGTTAGCGTAATTTACTGTGAACAGATTGGCGTTTGCGGCGCCATCCGTTTTAGAGCGTGATTTTCCGACGCTTCTGTTGGCGCTCTGCGCGAGCGCCATTATATCTGGAATATGCGACGCATCATCGTTGCGCTCGCGTCGGAAGGACCCTAAGAATCCATGTGGACCAGACCGAAAATCGTCATTGCCGCGTTGCTTCTCGCATGCGTCTTGCCCACACAGAGTTTTGCAGGCAATCCGGTGCTTCCTAAGCCCTATGTCCGCCCGGTCTATCCCTACAAAGACCTTCCAGGCGTGACCGAGCCGAAGATGGCAGCCGACGAAAAATTTGAGTGCCGCACGACCACCATGCGGATACGTGGCTTCCACGACGGCATCTTCTATCGCAATATGCCGCGGCTCGGCTATATCTGCGAACAGAACGGCGTCATCTCCGAAGGCAGCAGCAAGCCGAACTATCAATATTGGCAATATAACGGCCCGAACAGATAAGCGCGGCGATACTTACAGAAATCAAGCGACGAAGAGCCCGGATCCCAAAAGGCCTACCTGGAAGCGTCGTCATGCGTCACTCTGAAAATAAATTTCATATATTCGACTATTTTGCCGAAGCTCGTTGACGAATGCGAAAAATTGCCTCAAGCTGACGAAAATAAATTACGTAGTGGGAACGATACCGGTATGCGAGTGGGGATTATTGGCCTCGGATTCCGTCTGGGGTACCTAGGCTATGTTTTCAAAGCGATCCATGACAGCTTCGAGATCGCGGGCTATGTCGATCCGGAGCCAGCGGGCCTGCCCGGCCTGATCGAAAAGGGTATTTCGGCCGGCAAGGCCTATGCTTCTCCCCAGGACCTGATCGCCAGCGAAAAGCTCGACCTGCTGATGATCGGCTCGCCAAATCATATGCATCTCGATCACATTCGTCTCGGGCTTGAGGCCGGCCTGAAGATCTTCTGCGAGAAGCCGATCGTCTCGACCATTGAGCAAAGCATTGAGCTCGCGCATCTGATGGCCACATATGGTCACGAGCGGCTGATGGTTGGCCTCGTGCTGCGTTATTCGCCGATGTACCGCGATCTCCTGGCCGCGCAGGCCGCGGGAAAGCTGGGTCACGTCGTTTCGATCGAAGCCGCCGAGCACATTGAGCCCTACCATGGTGCTTTCTTCATGCGTGATTGGCGCCGTTACGAGCACTATTCTGGCAGTTTCATGCTGGAGAAATGTTGCCATGACCTCGATCTCTACAATGGGGTGGTCGGAGCGCGTCCGGAGCGGGTCGCGAGCTTTGGCGGCCGAAAGAGCTTCATTCCGGCAAACGATCCCGCCAGGGAAGGGATCAACGACCTTGAACTATTCCATCGCAAGCCCAGCGGTTGGATGGGCTCGGACAAGGTTTTCGACAGCGATGGCGACATCATCGATTATCAGGTCGCAATCATCGAATATGCCAATGGCGTCGGTATGAATTTTCACACCAATCTGAACGTGCCAGACCAATTCCGTCGTTTCGCCATCATGGGTTCGCGGGGCATGGCTGAGGGCGATTTTATTCGCGGCTACCTCAATGTTCATGAAATGCTGACGGGCAATAGGGTGATCGAGAAGAAATACGCGACACAGACGGCGCTTTCCCAGCATTACGGCGCCGACGAACAGATGGCTGCCGATGTCATAGCACACGTAAAGTCAGGTCAGGATTTGCCGGTGTCGACCCTGAACGCGCTGGAAGCCGGCATCTTGGCACTGTCTATGGATGAGGCGCGAATGAAGAGGGCGGTCGTGGACCTGCGCCCGATCTGGGACAGGTTCGACGAAGCGCTGCAATCGCGAGCCGCTTAGAGGGAGGCGCAAGATGGGTGTTCACCGAAGCACAGTCATCTTCGCCTGGATCCTGCTTCTTCCGGCCGTTCTCTATGTCGTCGTCATCGTCGCCTATCCTTTGATCGACACCGTTATCCTATCCTTCACCGACGCCTCGCTGAAGAAGGTGACGAACTGGGTCGGCTTCGACAACTATGAGAAGATTTTCAACGCCACTTTCGCCTCGGTGATCATCCGGACCTTCGTCTGGACGTTCTTTTCGGTGTCGATCAAAATGATCATCGGCACTTTCGGGGCGATGATGCTGAATTCGGCGGTCCCCGGTCGCTCGCTCTTTCGGGTGCTGACCATGCCGCCCTGGATCGTGCCGATGGCGATCGGTATCTTCATGTGGGGCTGGATGTATAACGGCCAGTTCGGCATGATTTCCGGCGTCCTGCAGAATCTTGGCCTCGTCAGCGGTCCGGTTGCTTTTTTGGCTTATGGCAGCACGGCCTTCTGGGCGACGATCATCACCGACGTATGGATCGGCGTGCCGTTGGTGACGCTCTATATGCTCGCCGCCATGCAGGCGATCCCACAGGATCTTTATGAGGCCGCGTGGACAGATGGTGCTGGACGGGCCTATCGCTTTCGCCGCATCACACTGCCGCTCCTGGTGCCGTCGCTGATCACCATGTCGATGCTGTCGCTGATCGCCACCTTCAATTCCTTCGACATCATCTGGATCCTGACGCGCGGCGGCCCGGACGGCGAGACGACGACAATGATCATCGATACCTATCGCACCGCGATCGGCTCTTACAAGTATGGCGAGGGTGCGGCTCGCGCGGTGTTGATTTGCATTTTCCTGTCGCTGTTCTGCCTCGCCTATTTTCGCACCACCAGTCGCTTTGCCACGGGGGATAACCGATGAGCCATCCGGCGATGATCAACCGCTACAAATGGTACGAATTGATCGGCATCTATGCCGGCATCCTGGTGTTCCTGACCTTCGTATTGGCGCCCTTCGTCGAGGGCTTCCTGGTGTCGTTGAAGCCGCTCTCACTGCTTTTTTCGTCGCCTTATCGCTTCTGGCCGGAAAACGGCTCCTTCGAAGCCTACCGCACCATGTGGATCAGCGTGCCGGGCTTCGGCCGCTATATCTTCAATTCCTTCTTCATTTCCACTATCGTCACGGCGGTTGTGCTGGTGCTCGTCGTGCCGGCCGCCTATGCCTTCGCCCGCTTCGATTTCAGGGGCAGCGGCGTGCTGCTCGGCGCCTTCCTGGCAGTCAACATGTTTTCCGGTGCCGTGTTGCTGATTCCGCTTTTCCGGCTGATGCGCAGCATGGGCGTGCTCAACACTTATTTTGCGATGATCGTGCCGGGTGTCGCCTTCCTCATTCCCTCCGCCATCTGGTTGCTGCGTACCTATATGATGCGCATTCCGAAGGAGCTCGACGAGGCGGCCTTTGTCGATGGCGCCAGCCATTTCTATACGTTGCGCCGCGTCATCCTGCCGATCGCCATGCCAGGCATCACCGTCGTCGCCATTACCACTTTCATCGGCGCCTACGCGCAGCAATTCATCTATGCGCTCACCTTCAATTCCAAGTCCGAATACATGCCGCTGCCGGTTGGGTTGTTCGCTTATTTCGGCCGGCAAGAGGTAGTCTGGAACGAACTCATGGCGGCAAGCTTCGTAGGCATCGCGCCGGCCCTGGTCGTGATCTTCTTCCTGCAACGGTATCTCGTCAGCGGTCTGACTGCTGGCGCGGTGAAGCAATAAAATCAATTAACCACCAGAGAACGGGAGCTTAAACGTGAAATTCCAATTCAAAACGGGGCTGCTTGCCTTTGCTTTGCTCGGCTCCACCGCGCTTGGCGCCGTGAATGCCCAAGCCGCCGACAAGGAAATCAACTGGATCTATTGCGGCGACAGCATCGATCCCATCCATGTGAAATATATCAAGCAATGGGAAGACAAGAATCCGGGCTGGGCAGTGAAGCCGGAAGTCGTCGGCTGGGAGCAGTGCCAGGACAAGGCAACGACGCTGGCTGCGGCCGGTACCCCGGTCGCCATGGCCTATGTCGGCTCGCGTACGCTGAAGCAGTTCGCGGAAAACGATCTCATCGTTCCGATCCCGATGACGGATGAGGAAAAGAAGAGCTACTATCCGAATATTGTCGATACCGTAACCTCCGACGGACAGCAGTGGGGCGTGCCGATCGCCTTCTCGACCAAAGCGCTTTATTGGAACAAGGACCTCTTCAAGCAGGCGGGTCTCGATCCGGAAAAGCCGCCGACCACCTGGGCCGAGGAAATCGCTGACGCCAAGGTGATCAAGGAAAAGACCGGAATTCCCGGCTACGGCTTATCGGCCAAGACGTTCGACAACACAATGCACCAGTTCCTGCACTGGGTTTACACGAACAACGGCAAGGTGATCGACGGTGACAAGATCGTCCTCGATAGCCCGGAAGTGCTGGCGGCCCTTCAGGCCTATAAGGATATCACCCCCTATTCCGTCGAAGGCGCCACGGCTTATGAGCAGAACGAAATGCGCGCTATCTTTCTGGACGGCAAGGTCGGCATGCTCCAGGCTGGATCGGGCGCTGCCTATCGCCTGAAGGATACGAAGATCAACTGGGGCGTCGCACCGCTCCCGCTCGGTCCTTCGGCCAAGGGCCAGGGCACGCTGCTCATCACCGATAGTCTTGCTGTTTTCAAAGGCACTGGCGTTGAGGACAAGGCGATCGAGTTCGCGAAGTTCATCACCTCTCCCGGTCCGCAGGCCGAATATGAACTTCAAGGCGGCGCCGGCCTGACGCCTCTGCGTCCGTCTCCGTTGGTCGACGAGTTCGAGAAGAAGGATCCCTTCTGGAAGCCGTTCATCGACGGCATCAGCTACGGTGGCCCTGAGCCGCTGTTCAAGGATTATAAGGGCTTCCAGAATGTCATGATCGAGATGGTCCAGTCCGTTGTGACCGGCAAGGCCCAGCCGGCGGATGCCTTGCAGAAGGCAGCCGTGGATCTCGAGCAGTATAAATAGGCCTGCAAATCGCCGGGCCGCGCGCAATGCGCGCGGCCTTTTGAGCCCCGCCCGCCTTATGGCGGCGCCGCGCGGAGACAGATTTTTGGGACAGCTTCACCTTAAGCAGGTCAAGAAATTTTACGGCCACTTCGAAGTCATCAAAGGCGTTGAGCTTGACGTAACCGACGGCGAGTTCGTCGTTTTCGTCGGTCCCTCCGGTTGCGGCAAGTCGACTTTGCTGCGGATGATCGCCGGACTCGACGATGTCACCGGCGGCGACATCATCATCGACGGTGTGCGCGTCAACGACCTGCCGCCGGTTAAGCGCGGCATCGCCATGGTGTTCCAGTCCTATGCCCTTTATCCGCATATGACGGTGTTCGAGAATATCGCCTTTCCCTTGCGCGTCGAGAGAATGGCGGAAGACAAACTCAAAGCCAGGGTGGAGCGCGCCGCCCAAATCCTCCATCTCGACCAGCGCCTGCAGCAAAAGCCCGGCATGCTGTCGGGCGGCCAGCGCCAGCGCGTCGCCATCGGCCGGGCGATCGTCCGTGAGCCGAAGATCTTCCTGTTCGACGAGCCGTTGTCGAACCTGGACGCGGCCCTGCGCGCCGACATGCGTATCGAGCTTGCCAAGCTGCACCATCAATTGCAGGCGACGATGATCTACGTGACCCACGATCAGGTCGAGGCAATGACCATGGCCGACCGGATCGTTGTCCTCAACGCCGGCGAAATCGCTCAGACTGGCGAGCCGCTGGAACTTTATCATAAGCCGGCAAATAAATTCGTCGCCAGTTTCATCGGCAATCCCAAGATGAATTTCCTGCCGGTGACGTGCAAGGGCGTCACCGAGGCAGGCGTCGAGGTGGAGTACAAGGGCCAGACGGCGCTGCTGCCGGTGAGGCCGCAAGACGGCGCTGTCGGCAAAAAGCTGACGCTTGGCATCAGGCCGGAGCATGTGCAGCTCGGCGCCGGCGATATATCCCTGACAGTCATGCCGACCGTGATCGAGCGGCTGGGCGCGCAGACGGTCGCTTATGCGGCGCTAGAACGTTATAGCGGCGAGAATTTTTGTGCTACGCTGCCGGGGAGCGTTGCCATCCGCACGGACGTGCCGCTGGTCACAGGCTTTCACGTCGCCGACTGCCATCTTTTCGATGAGAATGGCATGGCTTTCGAACGCAAGGTGGACTTGACAGATATCGATATGGAGTGGTTGAGCACACCCTCCTCCAAGTGGGAGGAAGGTCGCGCGTAGCGCAGATTTGACGGGGCGCTAAAGCGCCGCCCCTCATCAGCCCTTCTGGCACCTTCTCTCCAAGGGGAGAAAGGATGGTCGTGACCTACCAGACCAGCCCGCGTGCGGCGACATCCTCAACGCGGGTCACGATGCCGTCGCGGTGAAACACCATGCGGTCGAAGAGGTTGGAGACGACGCAGGTGTGGTTGGGGATGATGAGGATCTTGTCGCCGATCGCTGGACGCGACCCGCTGCATTTCGAAAGGTCGATCACCCCATGCTCTTCCGAGAGGTTTGTGATGACGGCTTCCGGATAGCCGACCACGGCGCCATAGTCTGAAAAGCCGAGAAGGTCCGAGGTTAGTGCCTTAGAACCTGCATCGATGACGGCGCGGTCCGGCGTGGGACACGAGACGACGGTCGCAAGGATGTGCATGGCGCAATCGTCCTCGCCGCAATGGCCTGCGCGCACCATGGAGCGATCATTATAGATATAGGTCCCGGCACGGTGCTCGTTAGCCGCCGTAACCAGATGCGCCTCGTAAAGGCTCGGCGTGCCGCCGCTACTGACGATCGGGCATTCGATGCCGTCACGCTTCAGAAGAGTGATGGTCTCCGCCAGAAAGGCTTGTATGGCGGCGGCGCTGTTCGGCTTCGGATAGGTCATCAGGCCGCCGAAAGTCAGGCCGCGCTTGCCGACAATGTGTCTGGCCAGTGCAGCTGCCTCTTGCGGCAATTGCACGCCGCAGCGCCCGCCGCCGGTATCGCACTCAACCAGCACGGTGAGAGCTTTGCCGGTCGCGAAATGGGCTGACAAGCCATTGACCGTAGCGGTGCTGTCGGCGACCACTTTCAGTCCGGCGATACAATTGTTCAGGGCTGCGAGGCGCACGAGCTTTTCGGGACCGATGATGTTGAAAGTGATGAGGATATCTTCGAAGCCGGCGTCGGCAAACACTTCGGCTTCGGTGATCTTCTGACAATTGATCCCCTTGGCGCCTGCCGCCACTTGGGCGCTCGCCAGCGCGGGAATTTTGTGCGTCTTGATATGTGGCCGGAAGTTGAGCCCGTGCGCGTCCATATAGGATTGCACGCGCGTGATATTCGCCGTCATGCGGTCTTCGTCGATGATCGGGCGCGGGGTCGAGAGATCGTCAATGCGGTCGCCAGGCTTGGGGCTGATTTCAGAGACGATATCACGTGTCATATCAGGCAACTCCCTCTTTTGCCGCGTGCGGGTCGGCAACCATCGGCCAGATGTCCTTCGGCGCGCGGCGATAGGGCGTGCGCGCCGGATTGTTCGGATAAGGCGTTCCGGCCGAACAGTAAAGGATTTGTGACGCGATCTTGGAAAAGGAGGCGTAGAAGTGATTGGTGGACTTGATCACCAGGATCTTCTTGCGCGTGGGGTCGATGCCCATTGCGGAGAAAAGGCTCGGATCGAAGCTTTGGGCGCGCGTTGAATTGAGAATGATGTCGATGCCGTTGAGCTCGATATGCGCGGCATCGCCGAAGGGGGCGAAACTTTCGCCGAAGCGCATTTCGGCATTGGCGACGAGGCGCACGACCTTGACGATCCCATCGACGGGATTGCCGGTACCCGGCGCCGATTTTGCCCCGAACCGCAGCGGAATTTCCGCGCCTTCGCCGGCCGCCATACAGATCTGCACCGCCATCGGGTCCCAGATCGTGCCGATCGCCGTGTCGCGCGCACCTTGGGCCAGCAACGCCTCGAGGATAACCGTCGCATCGCCCGCCGTGCCGCCGCCGGGATTGTCCCAAACATCGGCAATGACAACTGGAGCCGAACGTGCTGCCCCCGACCAGGCAGCCATGGCCTCGGCCACAGCCTGCTTTTCGTCGATCTGAGGCATGATGAAGGTACCGCGCTTGGAGAAGAGCTCCAAGCCGAGTTCGCGGGCGAGAGCCGAACCCTTGTCCGGCTTATTATCGGTGACGACCAGCAGCTTCGTGCCCATTTCCGGCACGTCGCCTGCCATGAAGCCATGGATTACGGAGATAGACAGGATATCCGCATCCCTTTTCTCGATCGTCATGATCTTGTCGACGAAGGAGCGCATCGGCTCTCGCGAGGTCGGAAAGACGTCGATCATCCGGCAATCAAAGACGGACATGACCGGCTTTGCGCGGCCCTCCAGCGTGTCGACGGCGATGCGCCAGAGGTCTTCGGCACGATCGACGAAGTCCGTATGCGGGAACTCTTTGAAATAGACGAAGAAATTCGCTGCCGCGAGGCGTTTTTTCGTCAGATGGCTGTGTGGATCGAGTTCGGCGCAGACAAGGATGTCCGGCCCAACGATCCGGCGGACTCGGGTGAGAAAATCGCCCTCGGTGTCTTCATAGCCGTCGGCGACCATCGCGCCATGCAGGCCGAGTACGACGGCGTCGACCGGCACAGCGGCTCGAAGTTGGTCGAGGGTTTCGTCACGCAGATCCTCATAGGTCCTACGGTTGACCAGGCCGGCCGGGTCCGCCCAGGCGGCCGTGCCCTCGATCAGTTCCCAGCCTTTTTCCGCGGTCACCCGCCGGCCCACAGTAATCGGCGCCGAACAGAGCGTCGGCGTCTCCGGATGTGTGCCCGGCGGCGCATAGAGGGAAGCCTCGAAGGCGCGCCGATCGACGCAGATCGGAGAAAACGTGTTCGTCTCTGTCGCGAGCACCGCGGTAAAAATGCGCAACTCCGTCGCCTCTATTCCATGGGGTTCGGAAGGTAACCGGTAAAGCCGGAAATCTTCCAGCGGCCTTCATGCAGGCGGCAATAATAAAGCGTCTGCCATTTCAGCACATCAACGCCGCCGTCCGCCTTCTTCAGGCTGCCATCGAATTTCTTGCGCACCAGCGCCATCTCGCCTTCGATCTCGATATCTTCCAGCGTCGTCGTGGTAAAGATTTTGGTGCGCGGGTCTTCTGCAAAGGATTGGCCAGCGAAGTCGCGCGCTTGTCGCAACCATTCATCGCGATAGGCGCTAAGCGTCGGGAAGGCGAGGCGCCATTTGTCGGGACTGACCTCGCGGCGGCCATCGATACCGATAAAGCCGTCTTCCACGAAATCGTCCGATACCAACGACCAGTCGGCGGCGAGAAAGGCGTCGATGTCGCGCGGCACAAGCATCTCCCAGATCGCACGTCGGGCGGCATCGTCGGCAGGGAAGGGATTTCTAAAGGGATCGCGCATTGTGTCAGCCAGTATTGAAATTCTTTTCATAAACTGCGATTTTCACTGGCCAAATTCTGCTTTCTATGGTCATTTGTCAACGTATCAAGAAAATAATTTGCAGGATTCGAGAATGTCCATCAAACGTTGTGGCGCTGGCGAGACGGGTGCAGGCGGCAAGCCGCTGCCCTTTGCGCGCGCTGTCGAAGCCAATGGCTGGCTCCATGTTTCCGGCCAGGTTGCCATGGAGGACGGCGAGATCATCGATGGCGGCATCGTCGCACAGACCCATAAGGCAATCGGCAATCTCATCGCAATTCTCCACGAGGCGAGCTACGACGTTGAACATGAGGTCCGCGTCGGCGTCTGGCTCGACGATCCCCGCGAATTCTGGAACTTCAACAAGATCCACCAGGACTACTTCGGCGCGCATCCGCCTGCGCGCGCCTGCCTGCAGTCGTCGATGATGGTGGATTGCAAGGTGGAGATCGATTGCATCGCGTATAAGACGCCGGAAGCCTAGGACGGCAAAAGGCAACATGCGCTAGAGGAGACGTCCGTGGATATTTTCACGACCATGCAGGAGGAGAGGGGGCGGTTGTCGCAGTCGGAAAACCGCATCGCCGACATCGTCCTCAACGACTTCGAATTTGCGGTCAACGCCTCCATCGTCGAGCTCGCAGCAAAGGCGGATGTTTCGCCGCCGACCGTGACCCGCTTCTGCCGCCGCCTCGGCTGCGAGAGCTTTTCCGATTTCAAGGTGCAGCTTGCCCGCACCGCCTATGTCGGCATGCGCTACTTCAAGCCCGAGTCGAAAAGCATCGCGCCGGCGGATGTGGCGCAGGACATCATCACCAAGGCGCAGAATGCGCTATTCCTGTTGCATCGCGGGCTGGATATTTCCGCTATAGAGCAGGCGTCGAACAGGCTGGCTGGCGCCGAGATGATCTACGCCTTCGGCTCCGGCGGCAATTCGTCAATGATCGCCAGTGAGCTGCAGAACCGGCTTTTCCGCCTCGGCCTTCGCGTTACCGCCAGTTCCGATCACAGCATGCAGTTGATGATGGCCGCTGCCGCCAAGCCGACGGATGTGCTGATCGGTTCGTCGCTGTCTGGCCGCAATGCCGAGCTGGTGCGGGCCTTCATGCTCGCTCGCGAAGCCAAGGTGCCGACGATTGCGCTGACGCAAAGCCAGAGCCCGGTGGCGCTTGCCGCCGAGGTCACCGTGTCCGTCGACTTGCCGGAAGGGAACAATATCTATCGCCCAACATCGACGCGCATCGCCTATCTCGCGGTCGTGGACATCCTTGCCAGCCTTGTCGCCTACCGCATTCAGCCGCAAGCGACGGTAACGCTGCGCCGCATCAAGCAGCAGCTCGTGACCCATCGCGACGGCGACGACCGCCAACTTCTCGGGGACTAGAACGCATCAGAGGGTAGAAGCATGACTGGATCCGTCGCTATCGTTACCGGAGCCGCCGGAGATATCGGCCGCGCTATTGCCCGGCGCCTGGCGGATGATCACGATGTTGTCCTGCTGGTCGATATCGACGCATCAGCTGTTCGAAAGGCTGCGGAGGAGCTGGGACCGGCGGAACGTTTCGTTGCCCTGAAAGCCGATGTCACCTGCGAGAACGACACTACCGAGATGGCGAAGGTTGCCGCGGGGCTGGGCGCGGTCAAGACCCTGGTCAATAACGCGGGAGCGGCCCGCGCCGCCAGTCTGCACGATACGACACCGGATATCTGGCGCACCGACAACGCCCTCAATCTCGAAGCCGCCTTCCTCTGTTTCCGCGCTGTGGAGCATATGCTGAAGGCGTCGAAGGGATCGCTGATCAACATTGCCTCGGTCAACGGCATGGCCGTCTTCGGCCATCCCGCCTATAGCGCCGCCAAAGCCGGGCTCTTGCATTTTACCCGGCTGGTCGCGGTCGAATATGGCAAGTTCGGCATCCGCGCCAATGCTGTTGCGCCGGGCACGGTGCGCACACAGGCTTGGGAGGCTCGCGCGAACGCCAATCCGAATGTCTTCGAAGAGGCTCGCCGCTGGTATCCGCTGCAGCGCGTTGTCGATCCGGCCGACGTCGCGAACGCCGTGGCGTTTCTCGCCGGCCCGCTTGCCAGCGCCATCACCGGCGTCTGCCTGCCGGTCGATTGCGGCCTGACAGCCGGGCAAGCCGAGCCCGCCCACACATTTTCACAGTCCGATCATTACTGAACGCTTGTTGTTAAAGGGGGAATAGACATGCAGCCGGCTTCCTATCATCTCGAAAGCACCTGGTCTCCCGATGGCGGACCGAATGGCCGCCTGACCTTTACGCTGATCAATCTGTCGGATGCGCCGCTGGCCGATTTCCGCCTCGTCTATACCTCCTTGACACGCGTCATCGACCCCAAGGCTTGCGAGAATGCGGCCTTCCTGCGCCGCAACGCCAATTTCCATGAATTCGCCCCGCCTGCCGGCCTCACCATTTCGTCAGGCGAAAGCTGGACCTTCAGCGTCAGCGGCCTGAACCGGGTAGCAAAACACTGCACCGATGGCGCCAAGTCGGCCTACCTGACGCTCTCCGACGGCCGCCACATCGATGTTTTCGTTTCCGATCTCCTGCTCGAAGGCCGTGTCAGCGAACCGCCGCCGGTATTGTTGCCCGAGGGCAAGCTCGATCTTCCCTTCGCTATCCAACCCTGGCCTGCGGTGATCGATGCCTGGCCGGGCGAAGTCTTTCCGGTCTTGCTCTATCCGGTCAAGGGAACCGACGGTGCCAGCCTAAAGGCGGTTGCGACGGCCCAGGCGCTCTTCCATCGCCTGTTTCCGGCCAATCATGCGCCGTTCAGCCTCATCGCCGCGCCGCAGGGCAGGCGCCTGCACTTCATTGAACAGCCCGCTCTCGCCAGGGAGGCCTATAAGCTCACTTTCTCTGCAGACGAGATCACGCTTGCCTATTCCGCCGACGCCGGCCGCCTCTATGGTTTGACGACGCTGGCACAGCTTCTCGACGGCGCGCGGCGCGAACCCGGCAAATTCCGCTTTCCAGTCGCCGGCACGATTTCCGACCAGCCGCGTTACGGCTGGCGTGGTTGCCATCTCGACGTCTCCCGACAATTTCATCCCAAGGCGAATGTGAAGCGGCTGATCGATATCCTCGCCTGGCTGAAGCTCAACATCTTCCACTGGCATTTGACCGACGACGAGGCCTGGCGGCTGGAGGTCAAGGCCTATCCGCAGCTCACCTCGGTCGGCGTGCTGCGCGGCCCCGATGAACCGCTGCTGCCGCAGCTCGGAAACGGTGCCGAGCCGGTGAATGGCTTCTATTCGCACGATGATGTCAGGGAAATCGTCGCCCATGCAGCCGAGCTCGGCGTCGAGGTCGTGCCCGAAATCGATATTCCCGGCCACAGCACTGCCGCCCTCATTGCCCTGCCGGATCTGGCCGACGGGCAAGAGGCGCCGGAGAGCTATCACTCCGTGCAAGGCTATCCCAACAATGCCCTCAACCCGGCCGTTGAGCCGACCTATGAATTCCTCGGGAAAGTGTTCGACGAAATGGTCGAATTGTTTCCCTCCGAGTATATCCATATCGGCGGCGACGAGGTGGCCAACGGCTCCTGGCTCGCCTCGCCACTTGCGCGCAAGGTGATGGAGCGGGAGGGTATATCCGGCACCTTCGAGCTGCAATCCTATTTCCTGAAGCGGGTGAAGGCGATGCTGACGGCACGCGACCGCAAGCTCGTCGGCTGGAACGAAGTCGCTCATGGCGGCGGCGTCGCCACCGAAGACACGCTGCTGATGGCCTGGGAGAAGCCTGAAGTCGGCATCGAGCTGGCGCGCCAGGGCTATGATGTGGTGATGACCCCCGGCCAGGCCTATTACCTCGACATGGTACAGGCGGAAGCCTGGCAGGAACCCGGTGCGAGCTGGGCCGGAACCGTGCCGCCGGCGCACACCTATGCCTATGAGGCGGAGGGCGAGTTCCCCGAGGAGCTGACGGACCGGATGAAGGGCGTACAAGCCTGTATCTGGCAGGAAAATTTCCTCTCCCGCGCCTATTTCAACCGCCTGGTCTTCCCCCGACTGCCGGCCATCGCCGAAGCCGCATGGACTCCGAAGGCCGGGAAGGATTGGGAACGGTTTGCGGCGATCGTGCGGCTCAGTCCTGTTCTATAGGTGTAGTTTCCGCATCCGTCTGATTGCCTTCCGCATCGCCGGCAATGCGCGGCTTCGTCTCAAAAATCATCGCATTTGATCTGAGAAACTGCCGAGAGGAAATCTCGGCAGTTCTTCTTACGCAGGACGAGCCTATGCGTTCAAATCGAGCTGCATGGCTGCCGTTGCGTCTGACCCCGCCTTCGACTTCTTAGGCGCACGGGCCTTGGTGCTCAGATGGGAGCTGGAGGCCTTAGACGGAGCGGGAGCGGAAACCTCTGGAAGCTCCGCAAGCAGCGATCCACTATCAGTGGTCGCCTTGCTTTCATCAGTCACCTTTGCGGGTTCGATCGCTGGACCTTCCTTGATGGCTTTCAAAGGGGTGGCGATTTGGGCTGCCTGCGGTGCAAATCGAATCATTAGCTTGTTACTCCTTCACGTTCCCTTTATGTTCTTATTGCTATGGGAGTCAATGAGCCACGGCACGACGCACGAAATGAGACACCGAAAAGGCATAACGCTGCTGCCTATTGGGCATGATGACTACCAGCGTACGCTTGGAGGTCTACCGCAATGGTACGAACTAACTGCCGCTTGCTCGGCTTGCCACAGGACCGTGCGTGTCGACCGCTACGAGATGGCCAGACGTTTCGGCGGCGGCAGGAAGGTAGGCTCACTGGCGACCAAGTTGGTCTGCCAAGGCTGCGGCAATAGGCAAGGCAACATGCTGCTCATTGGGATGATGCCGAGGGGTTGAAAGGTTGGCTACGGTCACGCAAACCAGCGGATGTAGGCTTTACAAAATGCGGGCAAGAAGGACCTAAAGCCATCCGGCGGAGAAGCGCACAAGAGCGATAACATCCTTCGCAATTCGCTTTCGGAATTGGATGAAGGTAGAGCCTCTACGGCGCATCGGGCTTGCCATTCTGACATGCACTGTGTCCCACCCGCGTGTAGCAGTAGGTAAGCGAACAGCTTAGCAATATCAGGAAGTTGAACGTAATCAATACGTTCGAAATGGAATGGTGCCCAGAAGAGGACTCGAACCTCCACGCCTCGCGGCACAGGTACCTGAAACCTGCGCGTCTACCAATTCCGCCATCTGGGCGACGGACACGCATGTAAGGGGGTGGCTCTTCGGTGTCAACAGGGTTTTTGAAGTTTTCGTGGCAATCTGAAAAAAAGCGGTTGAAGCCCGGGTTAACCCCGGGCCGCCGCCCATGCGCGGATGAGGTCAAGTCCCTGTTCCAGCAGGGCCTTTGCTTCGTTTTCATCCGCCGATTCGACATAGCAGCGCATTTCCGGTGCATTGCCCGAAGGGCGGAAATGGATGATTCGGCCATCGGTCAGCGTCACCCGCAGCCCGTCTATATCGCTCTTTGACGCCACGCCGGCGATCGGCGCCATGAAGTCGGCGAGGTTGGCGTCGGAGGCGCGCAGATAAGCCATAAGTGCCGCGCTGGTTTCGACCGGAAAATTCTCCAGCCGGTCGGCAGCGGCGAAAGGTAGGCGGTAGTTGGCGGCGACGGCCGTCAGCGATTGTTTTGCGCGGGCGGCGGCGTAGAGTGTCGCCAGGATCGGCAGGAAGCTGTCGCGCGTCGGCAGCGCGCGTATCGGCTGTCCCTCGATGATGAAGCGGCTTGCCGTCAGGGTGCCGCCATTGGCTTCGAATCCCATGACATTCGCCTTGCCGGCCGCCAGCGCCTCATCCATGCCAGCGATGACATAGGGCGAGCCGACGCGGGTGCGGGTGACGGCGTAGGAGCCGGCGGCTTCGATGCCGGAATTGGAGGTAACCGGAGTTACCACGACCTCCGCGCCCAGGAAATTTGCGGCGATGAGGCCGAGCAGGTCGCCGCGCAGCGGCTCGCCGGTTTCGTCGGAGACAAGCGGCCGGTCGCCATCGCCATCGGCGGAGACGATCGCGTCCAGTCCATGCTCCGGTGTCCAGCCCTTGAGCAGGCGGATGGTCTCCGCGGAGACCGCTTCGGTATCGACAGGAATGAAACTTTCGGAACGGCCGAGCGGCACGACTCGCGCGCCGTAGTGCACCAGCACCAGGCCCAGCAGCTCACGCGCCACCGTGCTGTGCTGGTAGACGCCTATGGTGAGGCCGATGAGGCTGTCGGCGGGCAGCAGGGCGGTATTGCGCTCGAAGAATAGCGCCTCGGCCTCCGCCGTTCGATTCTCGCCAGCGGCGGGCGTCTCATCCAGGCTGGCGTCGCCGATGCCAGCAGCTTCGGCGCTGATCGCCAATTCGTCCTGCTTGTCGATCTCGCCGTCGGGGCGATAGAATTTGATGCCGTTGCGGTCGGCCGGAATATGCGAGCCGGTGATCATCAGCGAAGCGGCCTTGAGCTCCAGCCCGTAAAGCGCCAACGCTGGGGTTGGCACCGTGCCGCAATCGACCGGCGTGAGGCCGGCACGCTTGAGCGCGCCGATGCAGGTGGCCGAGATCGCCGGGCTGGATTCGCGAAAATCGCGGCCGACCAGGATGAGGTCGCCGGGCTGTGCATAGCCGCTTTTCAACAGGTGGCGGGCGAAGGCGGTGGCATAGAGGGCAGACGCCCGTCCCAGGAGATCGACGGACAGGCCGCGAAGGCCGCTGGTTCCAAATTTCAAGCTGCTCACGGGCAATCTCCTCGGAAAGGTTGCACCTCTTATGGAGCAAGCGAGGCAAAGGATCAACCGACCGATGCGGCTGATATCCGCCATCGCGCCTCTGGTTTTGTCTCCGGCGAAGGCCCAAATAAAAAGTAAAGCCGCGGGTTGGGTCGTCATGACCAACGACAGGAGTCTATCATGACTGTTTTCGGCAAGATCGTATTCGGCTGCGCAATCAGCCTCGCTTTGCTGTCGCCACCGGATCTCGCCAACGCGGCCGCGAGCAGCCCGCTCGTCATTCCTCCCCGCACGACTGGGCCCACCGTATGCGACTATCGGGGCTGCTTCGGCTTCGGATCGGAGCAATGGTATCGGCCGCCCGGCTATCCCCTTCCGAATACGGTGTCGCCGCTAGACAGGAACCGTTTCGAGACGCCCCGAGTTGTGATCCCGCCACGCACCAACTATGTCGCGCCAACAACCAACTACCGCATGCCGGTCGACAATCGCACCCGCCATCAGATGTGGTGCTCCGAACATTATCGGACCTACAATCCTGGCACCAATCTCTACACCACACTTCACCACGGGTTCCAGACCTGCCGCTCACCCTACAATTAAGCGGGAGTCTTCTGCCACCGGTTTTGGGGCTAAGCACATCCATTTGCTGTGTCTAACGGCTCGTTCGAAAATATTCGCTTGATTTTCGCGTAACTTGAGCAGTCCCTAAAGTGTCGCCACATCCATATGGCCGCGCGCGAAGGAAGGAGCCCACAATGGCCAAGGGTCAAATTAGAAGTCATCGCGAGGTGCGAAAACCCAAGAAGGACAAGATCGTCGCTGTAAAGCAGCAGCCGGGCTCTCAGGTCAGGCAGGCTGCCAGCACGGTAAGCCTCGGCAGGAAAGACAAGTGACAGAGCGAAGGCGGGCCAGTGGGCCGCGCCTTCCGGATATGTCAGTCGGTGCAATGTCAGTCGGCGCGGCCCCAGAGGTTCGCCGGTGAGTGGCGCAGTCAGCTCTCCAGCGATCCGCGGTCCGTGTGGCCGAGATCGCGATTGGGATCTATGACGTCGCGCACCCGCTGTTTCAGCTCCTTTGGGCCGGGAAAGCCGCCATCGCGCTTGCGCTCCCACAAAAGTTCTCCGTCGATGCGGATTTCGAAGTTGCCGCCTGTGCCGGGGATCAGGGCCACTTCGCCAAGGTTGTCGCTGAAGGTCTGCAGCAATTCCTGCGCCATCCAGCCGGCGCGCAGCAGCCAGTTGCATTGTGTGCAATAGAGAATGGTGATCCGCGGCTTGTCGGTCATCGTCGGGTTCCTTGTTGTTTGCTGACATTTAGACTCAACTTTAATCGGCCGCAAGCGGGGCTCTTGCGCCGCCGATCCGCTCATGCTCATCTTTGCCCGGATAATTTTTCGGGAATCAACGAGAATGCGGGTCGCTGTCGTCGAAAACATGAAAAACACGCCGCTTGGCGCTCTTGGCATCGCGCTGGAGGAAGCGGGCGCGGAGATCGAGTGGTTTCGGGCGTGGGATGGCGAGAGGCTTCCGAATGATGTCAGGGCGCATGATGCGTTGGTCGTGCTCGGCGGCGAGCAGAATGCGCTTGACGACGAAACCCACCCCTATCTGCCGGAGCTAGCGCAACTGATGCGCCGCTTCGAAGAGGCTGACAAGGCCGTGCTCGGCATCTGCCTCGGGAGCCAGATTCTGGCGCGCGCCTATGAGGCAGAGAACCTCATCGGCACAACCCATGAATTCGGTTGGAAAATGGTCGGCGTCACAGAGGAAGGCAAGGCCGATCCGCTGCTGTCCGATGTCGCCGACGATTTCACCATCTTCCAATGGCATTCCGACACATTTTCGCTGCCCGCCGGCGCCGTGCACCTCGCGACCAACGCCGTGACCAGGAACCAGGCCTTCCGCGTCGGCCGCGCCGCCTACGGGACGCAGTTCCATTTCGAGGCCAATGCCGCAGTGGTCGAACGTTGGCGGACGGAATTCAAGGCATCGATCGAACGCAACGAACCTGGCTGGCTGGAGCGCTATCCCGAGATCGCTGTGCAGGATGCGCCTTCGGCTGAGACAGCAGGGCTGGCCATCGCGCGGGGCTGGGTGAGCACGATTGGCACGGCGGCGGAGCGACACAAGGAGGCCGTGCTCTGAAGGCCGAAAGCCGCCGAGCACCAAGGATCTTGCGTGTCAGCAAACGCTGATCGACGCGGCCACTCGACGTTAAGCGTCCCGACGCTAAATCCTGGCCGAACAACGATTAGAACCGGAGGAGACGAGATCATGACCCAGCCAGAATTGCCTTGGGAAGGCGGATGCCGTTGTGGGCAGATACGCATCAAGGTCAGCGCCAAGCCGCTATTGACCATGGCCTGCCACTGCACAGGCTGCCAACATATGTCCTCCAGCGCCTATTCGCTGAGCGTCGCCATTCCGAGCGAAGGCTTCGAAGTCACGCATGGCGAACCGGTCATCGGCGGGATGCACGACGAAAACCTGAAACACTACTTCTGCCCATACTGCATGAGCTGGATGTTCACGCGCCTGGAAGGGTTCGACTGGTTCGTGAACCTGCGCCCGACCATGCTAGACGACCCCCGCTGGTTCACGCCGTTCGTCGAGACCTGGACGAGAGAAAAATTGCCCTGGGTGACGACACCGGCGGTTCACAGCTATGCCGCACTGCCGGAGATGAATGAGTATGAGGGCCTAATCAAGGAATATACGGCGCAGAACTGAGGTCAGAAACATTGGAAGAGAAAGTCGTCGCTGCGGATCAGAACTGCGGATATTTTCCAAGCGGCAGTCCGTGTTTTTCGACATAGGCATTCGCCTGTTCAATCGCTTGAGCGTTTTCCAAACGCCATAGGCGCTCGCATTCAGCTTTTGTCGCAAGGGCGATGCCATCTTCGGCGGCACGCGAGATATTGATTTCTAGGGCAAGGGCATGCGAAGCAAGGCTTTCGTCAAGCCACAAGGTGACGATTTTGCGCGCAGTCTGAGCAACGGTGTTCTCGCCGAATTATGCGCATAATCATTTATCGCGAAGCCTCACTCATCCCCCATCTTCAGCGCGGCGATAAACGCTTCCTGCGGGATTTCGACCTTGCCGAACTGCCGCATGCGCTTCTTGCCTTCCTTCTGCTTGTCGAGCAGCTTGCGCTTGCGGGTGGCGTCGCCGCCGTAGCACTTGGCGGTCACGTCCTTGCGTAGCGCCTTCACCGTCTCGCGGGCGATGATGCGTCCGCCGATGGCGGCCTGGATCGGGATCTGGAACATGTGCTGCGGGATTAGGTCCTTCAGCTTCTCGCACATGACGCGGCCGCGCTTTTCGGCGGCGGAGCGGTGCACCAGCATGGAGAGCGCATCGACCGGCTCGGCATTGACGAGGATCGACATCTTGACGAGATCGCTCTCGCGATAGTCGGTCAGGCTGTAGTCGAAGGAGGCATAGCCCTTGGAGATCGACTTGAGGCGGTCGTAGAAGTCGAAGACCACTTCGTTGAGCGGCAGGTCGTAGGTGATCATGGCGCGGTTGCCGACGTAGGTCAGCTCGGTCTGGATGCCGCGGCGGTCCTGGCAGAGCTTCAGGATCGAGCCGAGATAGTCGTCCGGCGTCAGGATCGTCGCCTTGATCCAGGGCTCGCGGAATTCGGAAATCTTGACCACGTCGGGCATGTCGGCCGGGTTGTGCAGCTCGATCTCGGTGCCGTCGGTCATGGTGAGCTGATAGACGACGGAGGGCGCCGTTGCGATCAGGTCCAGATTGAATTCGCGTTCCAGGCGTTCCTGGATGATTTCCAGATGCAGCAGGCCAAGGAAGCCGCAGCGGAAGCCGAAACCGAGAGCGGCCGAGGATTCCATTTCGAAGGAGAAGCTGGCGTCGTTGAGGCGCAGCTTGCCCATGGCTGAGCGCAGATCCTCGAAGTCGGCGGCGTCGACTGGGAAGAGGCCGCAGAACACGACAGGCTGCGCTGGCTTGAAGCCCGGCAGCGGCTCGGCGGTCGGACGCTTGTCCTCGGTGATGGTATCGCCGACCCGGGTGTCGGCCACTTCCTTGATCGAGGCGGTGATGAAGCCGATCTCGCCGGGGCCGAGGCTGTCGACGGCGACCATCTTCGGCGTTAGCACGCCGACGCGCTCAATCTGGTACTTCGCGTCCGTGCCCATCATGCGGATGGTCTGGCCCTTGGTTAAAACGCCATCGATGATGCGCACGAGAACCATGACGCCGAGATAGGTGTCGTACCAGCTATCAACCAGCAACGCTTTCAACGGCGCCTTTTCGCCGCCCGGGCTTTTCGGCGCCGGCAGCTTGTGGACGATCGCTTCTAGAACATCGGGAATGCCGAGACCGGTCTTGGCCGAGATCAACACGGCGTCGGATGCGTCGATGCCGATCACTTCCTCGATCTGTTCCTTGATGCGGTCGGGTTCGGCCGCTGGCAAGTCGATCTTGTTGAGGACGGTGACGAGCTCGTGATTGTTGTCGATCGCCTGGTAGACGTTGGCGAGTGTCTGCGCTTCGACACCCTGCGATGCGTCGACCACCAGAAGGGAGCCTTCGCAGGCCGACAGCGAGCGGGAAACTTCATATGCGAAGTCGACGTGGCCGGGCGTGTCGATCAGGTTCAGGATATAGGTCTCGCCGTTGTTCGCCTTGTAGTGCAGGCGCACGGTCTGGGCCTTGATGGTGATGCCGCGCTCGCGCTCGATCTCCATATTGTCCAACACCTGCTCGGACATTTCGCGTTCGGCAAGGCCGCCCGTCGTCTGGATCAGACGATCGGCCAGCGTCGATTTGCCGTGGTCGATATGGGCCACGATCGAGAAATTGCGGATATGCGAAAGCGGAGTGGTGGAATTGGTGCTCATGCGCGAGCATATAGCAGCGCCGCCCCGCGCCGCAAAGCGGTAATTATCCCGCCGTTTACGCTATTTTGCAGCCGGGGAGCGTGGGGCAGGCGGGCCACTTCTCCAGTCGCCAGGCTGAATCCCAGAACATCCATTCATATTGGGCGGCACGCACGAAGGCGTCGCTCATTTGCCGGCGCTCAGCTGCCGAGGCTGCGCGGGCCGCGATGTCGGTCAATGCGATGACTTCCCGGGCGCCGGCTGCGAATTGCGGATCGCCATAGGTGTTGATCCAGGCTTGGAACACATTGCCCTCGATCGCCGGCTTGCTTTTGATGCCTTCGCCGACATGCCAGTAGATCCAAAAGCATGGCAGAACGGCTGAAAGCGCAACGGCATAGGAACTGTGATAGGCGGTAGCCAAAAGGAAATTTGTGTAGGCGAAACAGGCCGGCGAAGGCTCGGCAGCGCTTACATCCGCGCTCGAAATGCCGAACTGCATCAGGAAGCCGGCGTGCAGGCCCTGCTCGACGGTGATTGCCTTCTGCGCCGAACCGAGGAAGCGCAACACCTGCGCATTGTCGGGCGCCTTGGCGGCAACGATTGCAAGGCAGCGGGCATAGTGCTTCAGATAGATTGCATCCTGCAGGATGTAATGGCGGAAAACCTCCGGTGGCAGCGTACCTTCCGACAGCCGTTCCAGCAGCGGCAATCGCTCGATTTCCACCATAATTGGTTTGATGCGGTCCCAAGCCGCATCCGTGAAGCTTTCCGTGGTCTCGGTGCCTTGCCTGATGCCGTCCATGCCGCTCTCCACTCTTGCACCCGCCATATATCGACGGCGCTATGGTGAAAGCAAGTCTGCTCACAAGGAGCTTGATTCCATCATTGGATCTTGTATTTCTCCTATAGTAGAATCAAGGATCCAAATATGGAACTGGAACTCGAACAGGCGATCGGCATTCGCATCCGTGCCCTGCGAGTGGAAAAGAGCCTCACGCTGGACGATCTCGCTTCAGCATCCGGTGTCAGCCGCGCCATGATCTCCCGCATCGAACGCGCCGAGGCGAGCCCGACAGCTTCGCTCTTGGCGCGGGTCTGCGCCGCGCTCGGCTTGTCGCTGTCGGAGTTTTTCGCCGAGGAAGGGCAGAAGGCTTCACCGCTTTCGCGCCGGCAGGAGCAGCAGGTCTGGCGCGATCCCGAAACCGGCTATATGCGCCGAGCCGTCTCTCCACCCGGGAGCGCCTCGGATGTCGATATTGTCGATGTCGTGTTTCCTGCCGGCGCGCGGGTCAGCTTTCCGCCACATGCGGCGAGCCGCGGCATGACTCAGCACGTCTGGCTCTTCGACGGCGAGTTGGAAATGACTGTCGGCGAAACCTTATACCGCCTGAAGCCCGGCGACTGTCTCTTCATGCCTGTTGGTGACGGCCATGTCTTTCACAATCCGGGCCAAGCGCCGGCACGCTATTGCGTCGTGCTGGATCGTGGCGACCGTTGAACAATTTAGAGGATCATCATGTCGACTATCCGCCTTCTCTCCGCCTCCGAAACTAGCGCCGCTATTCCAGGTCTTTGCGAAGTGCTTGTCGATTGCGTCAATAGTGGCGCCTCTGTCGGCTTTATGCAGCCCTACGCACCTGCTGATGCTGAAACCTACTGGCGTGGCGTCGCCGAAGACGTGACCGACGGCGCCACGCTGCTTTTTGTTGCGGAACTGGAAGGCAAAATCGCCGGCACCGTACAGATCGGCGCGGCGCAAATGCCGAATCAGCCGCATCGCGGCGATCTGAAGAAGTTGCTGGTACTTCGGTCTGCCCGGGGAAGGGGACTTGCCCGGCTGCTGATGGCAGCGGCTGAGCATGAGGCCGCCAAGCGCGGCAAGACTTTGCTCGTGCTCGACACGGCAACCGGCAGCGAAGCCGAAGCCATCTATCCCCGTCTCGGCTGGCGACGCGTCGGCGTCATCCCCGACTACGCCATGTGGCCGGAAGGCGGCCTTTGCGACACGACCGTGTTCTATAAGAGAATATTAGCCGACTAATAACGTCGCTCCTATTTGTGCGCGACAAACGGAGTGAGTGCATCGTGCAGCGCAATCTCTCCGGTCCAGTGGATCGCCTGCCAGCCAAAACGCCGCGCGCTCTCGATATTCTCCTCTACGTCGTCGATGAAGACGATATCGTTTGGACACGCGTCCGCCCTTTCGCCAGCGAGCGCGTAAAATGTCTCGGACGGTTTGCGGTGGCCGAGGGCAGCGGAATAGAAAATGCCGTCGACATGGGCAGCGAGGCCAAGCTCCTCCATGAGATATTTCGCCCGCATATGCTCCTGGTTCGTCGCCAGGAACACGCGGATGCCATCGGCGCGGTAATGCGCCAGAGCGTCGAGAAAGTCATGATCCAGGCGGGAATCGTTTTCGAACCAATAGGCGGCAAGCGCTTCGGCGATGATATCAGGCGCAATCCTGGCTAGGACCGAATCCAGCCACGGCATCATCGGCTCGCGTCCGACGATGATCTCGCTCCAGTAAGGGTTTGAAGAATTCCGCCTGGAGAAGATCGGGCGACAGGCCGAGATCGCGCTCCAGAAACGTAAAGGGAGGCAGGCCATCATGCGGGCGTCCATGAACGAGCACGCCATCGACATCAACCATCAGCACTACCATGATTCGACCGACTCCCGTTGTCCAAAATTTCTGCGAGAATCCTGTAGATGCGTCGCGCATTCAAGAGGCTCTACGCGGCACTTCCACTTTCGCATGTCACGGTTCCATGCGAGTCTCGCCATCGCCGAAATGCAAAGAAGAGATCGATCGGGGAGCAGCTAGATGCGCGTCATCTATTCGGAAGATCACAAGTTGAGGGACGCCAAGACTGAGCTGCATGACGGTCAGCTTGTGACGCCCTTCGAAGCTCCGTTCCGAGCCGAATGGATATTGGCGGCGGTGAGGGAGGCGGGTTTCGAGGACGTTGTCGCGCCTGAGGCGCATGGGCTCGAAACGGCGCGCAAGGTGCATGATCCGGCCTATCTCGATTTCCTGGCAACGGTATGGGAGCGCTGGGTCGCGGCCGGCCACAAAGGCGAGGCGATCGCCAATTCCTTTCCCGTACGGCGTACCAGCCAGCGCGTGCCGGAAAACATCGTCGGCATGATCGGCCACTATGCCAACGCCGCCGATACCTCGATCACCAAGGGCTCCTACCAAGCGGCACGGGCATCGATGCGCTGCGGGCTCACGGGAGCCGATTGGCTCCATGCGGGCAATCGCTTTGCCTTCGCGCTCTGCCGTCCGCCCGGCCATCATGCTGGTTTCGATCTCTTCGGCGGCTATTGCTTTATCAACAATGCCGCCGTCGCGGCGCAGAGGCTGCGCGACCACGGCGCGAAGAAAGTGGCTGTTCTCGATGTCGATTTCCATCATGGCAACGGTACCCAAGACATCTTCTATCAGCGCGGCGATGTCTTTACCGCTTCGCTGCATGGCGACCCCATCCACGCCTTCCCCTATTTCCTCGGACATGCCGACGAGAGGGGCGAGGGCGAAGGGCTCGGCGCGAACCGCAACTATCCAATGCCGCGCGGTACGCCCTGGGAACAATGGTCGACAGCGCTTGCCGACGCTCTCGCCCGCATCAGGAGCTTTGGCGCCGAGGCGATCGTGCTTTCGCTCGGCGTCGATACATTCGAGCGCGACCCGATTTCCTTCTTCATGCTGACCTCGGAGGATTACATCCGCATGGGCAAGCTGATCGCCGGCGCCGGCCTGCCGGTTTTGACCTGCATGGAGGGCGGTTATGGCGTGCCGGAGATCGGCCTGAACGTCGCCAATGTGCTGACAGGCCTCGAAGCCTGAGAGGGCCTTTTATCAAAGCGCCTGATCGCTCGATGAAAAGTTTGAATTTGCCACTGCGGGCCTCGACCTCTAGAAACCCGCGTAAGGAGAGAGGTTATGGATCAGACGCTTATCGAGAGTGGCACGGATGGTGGCGCGGCGCTCATGCCGCATCCGGACGTTGCGCCATCCTCCGGCGGCATTGCCACTGGAGTGCTCATGTGCGTGATGTCCATGTCCTCTATCCAGTTCGGCTCGGCATTGTCGTCTCCGATCATCAACGCCTATGGACCTGCCGGCGCGACATGGCTGCGGCTCGTCTTCGCGTCCGTCGCCTTAGCGATCATCGTTCGGCCGAAGGTCATGAGCTACAGCCGCTCGCAATGGATCGGCGTGCTGGCGCTTGGCACCGTGTCAGCACTGATGACGACATCCTTCTTTTCGGCGATTGCGCGTATTCCGTTGGGTCTTACGGTCGCCATAGAATTTCTCGGGCCTCTGCTTGTTGCGACCCTCGGCTTCGGGCTGAGCCGCCAGCTTCTATGCCCGGTTTTTGCCGCCATCGGTGTTCTGCTGTTGGCCTATGACGGCGAGGAGTGGGTCGGCAATTGGCCGGGTATCCTCTTCGCCATCGGCGCGGGAGCGGGCTGGGCCTGTTATATCCTGCTGACGAAGAGGGTCGGCAATGCCTTTAAAGGTCTCGAGGGGCTTTCCATGTCGCTGCTGGTTGCGGCCGTCGTTTCGACACCCTTCGGCTTTGCCGCCGCCGCTCCGCATCTGACGGCCGTTGGCCTCCTCGAAATAGCCGGCCTGGCGCTGCTTGTTCCGCTCCTTCCCTATGTGCTGGAAATGGTCGCTTTGCGGCGCATGCCCACCTCGTCCTTCGGCATCCTCATGAGCCTCGAGCCCGCCATCGGTGCATTTGCCGGTTTCGTCATCCTGTCACAACCGATGACGCCGTCGCAGATGTTCGGCACGGCACTCGTCGTCGCCGCCAGCATCGGGGCAACGATTTTCGCCACGAAAAGCTGAGCTGAAGCGCACCGGCAAACGACCGATGTAAAGGTCGGCGCTGGTCGCGGTCTCGGCAATGTCCGATTCTCGTTATCCTCTCTGGTTATCTGACTGCAGCAGAGGCAGGTTGTGTTTACACGACCCCTATCGCTTCTACTCTCATGGTTGTATAATTCCGCAGGGGAACGAGCGTCGTGGGTTCACAACCCGTCGTCCAAATGGAGGATGCCTTGCCTAGATCATCGTTGTTCTTGTCACTCGCGCTGGCTGTCGGCCTGTCGGTTTCATCGATTTCCGTGCCGACCGTAGCAAGCGCACAGACCCATGTTTCCATTAGCGTCGGTACCAATCTGAATAGAGGCAGAGGGATTAGTTGTAGTCAGGGCGAGAGGTTGCTCCGTAACCGCGGTTTTAGGGACGTCAGGCGGATCGACTGCCGTGGTCGTACCTTCGTTTATCGTGCTTGGAGGGGCGGTAGCCGGTTCGAGGTTGCCGTGCGACAGCGCGATGGCCGCGTCGTAGATATGCGCCGCATCAGAGGAAGGCGATAGTGCCGAGGAGGCAAAACTGCCTTAAACCACGGCCAAGGTTGCAGCATCTGTCATCGGATTCCATAGTCTTGGGCGGTATGCTTTATTCAGTCTTCCTCGCGGGATCGTCCAACGCCGGATTATAGAACAGTGATAGCGTCAGGCTCTTGGCGATGCGCTCGGCTGTCGCCATGAACCAGGTCTTGGCTTCATCGGAGGGTGCGATATCGCCGAGGGTTTCCGAAAACAGCGCCAGCCACTCCGGAAAGAGCTCTGGCGCGATGCCTTCGACTCCGACATGAGCCTGTACTGGCTTGCCGCCATAAGCGCCGTTCTTGAAAGCGACAGACGACCAGAAACGCTTCATCTTCTCCATGTGATCCGGCCAGCGCCCGGCGAGGCGCCCGTCAAAAACCGGACCGAGCCGGGGATGTGCCTGAATGCGGCCGTAGAAAGTATCGACAAGCCGCTCGATGAAGGCGGCATCGATGCCGACGCGCTCCATCTCTGCCTCGGCTCGCTCACGAATGCCGGCCAAGTGGACGGCGCGGCCCTGTATCTCAGTGGTCAAGTCATGCTCCTGTCGCCGCACACAGCGCTCTTTTAGTGCATACGAGCGTTTGTCGGGCTCTATCTATGCATTTTTGCGGCGCAACCAAGACGTCACGCAGCTGTTGCGGCAATCTGTCAAAGTCGTACCGCCTCCTCTATTTCGCCGCGGAGTTCTTCAGTTCGGCACATGCCTTAGCTCTTGACCAGTGCGATCGTCCACTTTAGTTTTAGAATAATTCTAAAATGGAGATTCTTATGTTGCTGAGGTTTTTTCGCTCGCCAAAACGTTCTTTTGCTTCTTTGTCCGAACAAGAAATTCTTGCCGTCGCGATCGCCTCGGAAGAGGACGACGCACGCATCTATCTTGCCTATGCCGATATTCTAAGGGCCAATTATCCCGACTCAGCCAAGGTGTTCGAGGATATGGCCGAAGTCGAGGACACCCATCGCAAGACGCTAATCGATATGCATCGCAAGCGTTTCGGCGAGCGCATTCCGCTGATCCGACGCGAGCATGTCAGCGGATTCTATGAACGCAAGCCGGATTGGCTGCGCAAAAACTTGTCGCTTGAAGCCATCCGCGATGAGGCTGAGGCAATGGAGCAGCAGGCTTATAATTTCTATGTCGAGGCGGCCAAGCAGGTCTCCGACGCCTCGACGCGCCAGCTTCTCGGCGATCTCGCGCTGGCCGAGCAAGGTCATGAAGACATCGCCCGCATGCTCGGCGACAAGCATACGCCGCAATCGGTCAAGGAAGAAGAAGACGCGAGCGCCCGCCGCAAATTCGTGCTCACCTATGTGCAGCCGGGCCTCGCAGGACTAATGGACGGCTCCGTCTCGACGCTGGCGCCGATCTTTGCGGCCGCCTTCGCGACACAGCAGACCTGGCAGACCTTCCTGGTCGGTCTATCGGCATCCGTCGGCGCCGGCATTTCTATGGGCTTCACGGAAGCAGCCCATGACGATGGCAAGATTTCCGGCCGCGGTTCGCCGATCAAGCGCGGCCTTGCCTGTGGCATCATGACGGCGATCGGCGGCCTCGGTCATGCCCTTCCCTATCTCATTCCCGATTTCTGGACGGCGACCATCACCGCCGCCATCGTCGTCTTCTTCGAACTTTGGGCAATTGCCTTCATTCAGAACAAATATATGGAGACGCCGTTTCTGCGAGCCGCTTTCCAGGTCGTCCTCGGCGGTTCCCTGGTGCTTGCAGCAGGCATATTGATCGGCAATGGGTGAGACAGCATCGAACGCCCCCGAGTGTCAGCAAAGCCATAAGCACTACTGATGGTGATATCCGATAGTCCGTGCCAAAGGGCAGGGACCGTTTTAATCATCTCATCTACGGAAAAACAAAAGACCGGCAGAGATTTGCCGGCCTTTTGATTAGATTAGGTACCTACTGCGCTTACTTGACCGCGCCGACCAGGACGTCGTTTCCGTTTTCGATGGTGACCCAGCGGCCGGCGTTGTAGCTGGCCTGACGCTTCAGGTAGGAATACGGCGTCTGGTACCACGCCTTCACTTCGTCATCGAGATTGTCGAGAATAAAGTCGCCCTGCTTGGTCCGCAGCGTCAGCACGGCATGGCCCTCGCCGTCGGGCTTGCGCACCACCGTCATCAGCAGGTTGGCGGCGGAGATGCCCTTCTGCATCAGAAGCCTGCGCTTCAAAAGCGCGAAATCCTCGCAATCGCCGGCCGTCTTCGGATATTCCCAATATTCTTCCTGCCCGTAGACCTCCATGTCGGTGGCCGGCGTGATGGTCTTGTTGACGCGCAGGTTGATCTGGTTGACCAGAGCCCAAGTGGCGGCGTTCATATCGACAGGACCGGCATTGCGCGTCGGGCCGCATTCGTCGGCGTGACGCTCGCAAAATTCATAATGCCCAATGGGCTGAGACGTGACGCCGCCGATGGTCATCGATGCGGTGTTCTGGGGGGCCGGCATCGCCGACGACGACATCGCAACTATAGCTGCGAAGGCAACGAATACGCCCTTAATACGCACGCCCACTATCCTTGTATCGTCCCTGCATTTGTTAACAAATTGTTAATGTAGGGGGGTGCGCCAAGTCAATCATTACTTAAGTGTTAACAGCGGAACCAGCCTTTATGGTTAATTTCACTACAATCAAGGGGATAGTTGCCACATTTTCCTGCCTCTTATGATTACGGAGGGGTAGGCAAATTCTACCCGGCGGCGAGGCGAGCCGCGGGTTTTTCCGAAGTCTATCTATCTGTTTTTACGGATGATTATGCAGCGCTAATGTCTCTGCCGCACTCAAAATGCGCTCGATATCTTGCGGTCGCGACAGCCGGTGGTCGCCATCACGCACAAGTGTTAACACGACATCATCGGCCGGCAAATGTTCGACCAATTTTAACGAATGCGCAAATGGCACATCCTCGTCCTGCATGCCCTGCAGGATATGAACCGGGCAGCCGGTTTCGATGATGCCCGTCAAGACGCGGTTGGCGCGGCCATCCTCGATGAGCGCGCGGGTGAAGATATTCGGCTCCGGACTATACTCCGAGGGTTGCTCGAAATAACCGCGTTCGGCAAGCGATCTCCGCTCGACATCGGAAAGGTTCGGTTCGATGAGGTCGATGGTGAAGTCCGGGGCAGGAGCAATCAGCACAAGGCCTTGGATGGCGGCCGCCTTTTTGCGTTTACGCAGCTCCTGAATGAGCCTCAATGCAATCCAGCCGCCCATGGACGAGCCGACGAGGACGATGCGCTTCGGCTTGACGTGGTCGATGACAAGGAGCGCCTCCTCGAGCCAGCGGGAGATCGTACCATCGGTGAACGTGCCGCCGGATTGGCCGTGGCCTGAATAATCGAAGCGGATACAGGCGAGGCCCAATCGTGCGGCCAACGCGTCCAGCTCCAGTGCCTTGGTGCCGCTCATGTCGGAACGATAGCCGGAGAGCCAGACGAAAGTCGGGCCATCCACGCCCTTCCTCGCTGCGCGCAATTGCATGGCAATCTGCCGCTGATAGTCGCCGGTGTCGACGGAAAGGAAGGAAGGTTCGAGGCTTGTCGCTGCTTCGGACATGAAGATACTCCTGAATCTTTCCGTCCTATAAAGCAGATTCTCGCGCCCGCGACCCAAAAAAATCCTCTCGATTCTTGGAAAGGCTCCTGCGCTTTTTTAGGATGTTATTGTGTCCTTTGCGCATCTTACGGCTGCGCCGCGCAGTATTGGTACACGGGAGGTGATTTTTTCCTGGCATCATGCTATTGACTTCACCACAGCTTTTACGACATTTCCGTCAGTTGCGCCGACGGGAGCGAGAGGCTGCAGCAATCCGAAACAATTCGTGGAGAGTACGACCATTCGCAGACCCTTTAAAGCCGACGCGCCCGTAAAGGACGGGCCGCGTTCCAACAGGGAAATTCGCATTCCCAAAGTTCAGCTCATTACGGCTGACGGCCAGAATATGGGCATTGTTCCGACTGACCAGGCATTGAGAATGGCAGAGGAGGCCGGTCTCGATCTGGTGGAGATTTCCCCCAACGCTGAACCGCCTGTGTGCAAGATCCTCGATCTGGGCAAGCTGAAATATGCCAACCAGAAGAAGGCGGCCGAGGCGCGCAAGAAGCAGAAGATCGTCGAAGTCAAAGAAATCAAGATGCGCCCCAACATCGACACCCATGACTACGAGGTGAAGATGAAGGCGATCGGTCGCTTCTTCGAAGAAGGCGACAAGGTGAAGGTGACCTTGAAGTTCCGCGGCCGCGAAATGGCGCACCAGGAACTCGGCATGAAGCTTCTTCAGCAGGTCAAGGAAGATACGCTCGAGATCGCCAAGGTGGAAGCCGAGCCCAAGCTCGAAGGCCGTCAGATGATGATGGTGCTTGCGCCGAAGTGAGGCGCGAGCGGAAGTAAGAAGCCGGAGCCGTCCATGGGGCGGCTTTTCCATTTGTGTTACGGGTCAATGCCTGTCATCGATCCGCAAAAGAATCCCCGTCGCGCCCGTTGCACTTACGGGCAACTGCGGTTATAAGCGCGCGTCCGAACTGACCGGCAGGGCATGCCGTGGCGGTTCAGAATGCTGGCGGGGCGGTTCGTCACCGTACCGCCGTTCAACAACAAACGCTCCGGCACCTTGTTGCAGCCCGGCCCAGCCGGATCTGTAGGAAGGCTTTTTTATAAGGCACGCCAGGAAGCATCGAAGGAGTAGCAAAATGCCCAAGATGAAGACGAAGTCCTCTGCCAAGAAGCGGTTCAAGATCACCGCATCCGGCAAGGTTAAGGCAGCCGCTGCTGGCAAGCGTCACGGCATGATCAAGCGTACCAACAAGTTCATTCGCGACGCCCGCGGCACCATGGTTCTCGCCGAACCGGATGGCCGTAAGATTGTCAAGAACTACTTGCCGAACGGTCTCTAAGACTATTCGTAACGCTATAGACTAAGGAGATCATGAAATGGCACGCGTAAAAAGAGGCGTCACTGCCCATGCCAAGCACAAGAAGGTTCTGAAGGCCGCCAAGGGTTTCTACGGCCGCCGCAAGAACACGATCCGTACCGCCAAGGCCGCCGTCGACCGTTCCAAGCAGTACGCTTACCGCGACCGCAAGGTTAACAAGCGCAATTTCCGCGCCCTCTGGATCCAGCGCATCAACGCTGCCGTCCGCGAATTCGGCCTGACCTACGGCCGCTTCATCGACGGTCTGAACAAGGCCGGCATCGAAGTTGACCGCAAGGTTCTCTCCGACATGGCGATCCATGAGCCGGAAGCTTTCGGCGCGCTCGTCGCCGCCTCCAAGAAGGCGCTGGAATATCTCAAGGACGCCGGCACGAAGAACGAATTCGAAGCTGCTGTAAATTAATCAGCGCCTCGCACGTATTTCGAACGATCATCGCAAAACCCGTGCCGGCAAATCGGCGCGGGTTTTGTGCTTGAAGGCACAGGCATCTTGATGGAATGAGTTCGCCAATCGACGGACGACCAGGGATTTTAACGGCAAGGCGGTTTTTGTCATTTGCCCGGTTGATTGGCCGCGTCCACATGGGTAGTGATCTGCAGCGCTTCATCGTTGCCACCAGCTATCTGATGTATGTGTTTACCAATTACTCCGTGGAATGAGCAGCATTCCCAAGCCGCTCTCCGCAAGGCAGGACAAGATGACGGAACTCGATACTCTTGAAATCCAACTCATGGCCGACGTGGCCGCGGCTGCGGACGAGCAGGCGATCGAAGCCGTCAGAGTGGCCGCTCTCGGCAAGAAGGGCTCGGTTTCGGAACTGTTGAAGACGCTGGGCACCATGTCGCCGGAAGAGCGGCAGACGCGGGGTGCCGCGATCAACGCGCTGAAGAACTCGGTATCAGACGCGATCAACGCGCGCAAAAGCGCGCTGAGGGATGCTGCGATCGAGGCGAAGCTGAAGGCCGAGACCGTGGACGTCAGCCTGCCGGTGCGGTCCTCTCCGGCCGAACGTGGTCGCATCCATCCGATCAGCCAGATCGTCGACGAGATCACCGCCATCTTCGGTGACATGGGCTTCTCGATTGCCGAAGGTCCCGACGTCGAGACCGACTACTACAATTTCACGGCACTGAACTTCCCCGAAGGGCATCCGGCCCGCGAGATGCACGACACCTTCTTCTTCCTGCCGGATGAAAAGGGTGAACGCAAGGTGCTGCGTACGCACACCTCGCCGGTGCAGGTGCGTACCATGGAAGCGCAGAAGCCGCCGATCCGCATCATCATTCCCGGCAAGACCTATCGCCAGGACAGCGACGCCACGCACTCGCCGATGTTCCATCAGGTGGAGGGCCTGGTGGTCGACAAGACGGCGAATGTCGCCAATATCCGTTGGGTGCTCGAAGAATTCTGCAAGACCTTCTTCGAAGTGGACAACGTGACGATGCGTTTCCGTCCGTCCTTCTTCCCTTTCACCGAACCCTCTTTCGAGGTCGATATCCAGTGCGACCGCTCCGGCCCGATCGTCAAGTTCGGCGAAGGCACCGATTGGATGGAAATCCTCGGCTGCGGCATGGTGCATCCGAATGTGCTGCGATATGGCGGCCTCGATCCTGACGAATATCAGGGCTTTGCCTGGGGCATGGGGCTCGACCGCATCGCCATGCTGAAATACGGCATGCCCGACCTGCGCGACTTCTTCAACGCCGATGTCCGCTGGATGAACCACTATGGCTTCCGCCCGCTCGATATGCCGACCCTTTTCGGCGGTTTGAGCGTGTAAGGAAGGGATTAAGCAAATGAAGTTCACACTCTCCTGGCTGAAAGAGCACCTGGAAACGGACGCCACGCTCGACGAGATCTGCGCCCGCCTGACGATGATCGGGCTGGAAGTGGAAGAGGTCGACGACAAGGCAGCATTTAAGCCCTTCGTCATTGCCAAAGTCCTGTCAGCCGAAAAGCATCCGCAGGCCGACCGGTTGAAGGTACTGATGGTCGACTATGGCTCCGGCAAGCCGGTTCAGGTCGTCTGCGGCGCGCCCAATGCCCGCGCCGGCCTCGTCGGCGCCTTCGCCGCGCCCGGCACCTATGTCCCGGGGATCGACGTGACGCTCTCGGTCGGCAATATTCGTGGCGTCGAAAGCCACGGGATGATGTGCTCGGAGAAGGAGCTGGAAATCTCCGACAGCCATGACGGCATTATCGATCTGCCGGAAGATGCGCCCGTCGGCGCCAGCTTCGCCGCCTATGCCGGCCTCGACGATCCGATGATCGAGATCAACCTGACGCCGAACCGGCCCGACTGCACCGGCGTTTATGGCATCGCGCGTGACCTCGCCGCTTCCGGCCTCGGCACGCTGAAGCCGCGCCTGACGCCGACCTTTGCAGTCGACGGTGATACGCCGGTGGATGTGAAGATCGAACTCGACGATGCCAGCCTCTGCCCCGGCTTCGCGCTCCGCCTCGTGCGCGGCGTCAAGAACGGCCCGAGCCCGAAATGGATGCAGCAGCGGCTGCTGGCGATCGGCCTCCGCCCTATCAGCGCGCTGGTCGACATCACCAACTATATGACCTTCGATCAGGGCCGGCCGATGCACGTCTTCGACGCCGCCAAGGTCAAGGGCAATCTCGTCGTCCGCCGCGCCAAGGACGGCGAAACGGTGCTGGCGCTCGACGAGCGCGAATACAAGCTTGGCCCGAACAACGTCGTCATCGCCGATGACGACGGCATCGAGTCGATCGGCGGCGTCATGGGCGGTGAGCATTCCGGCTGCGATGAGAACACCGTCGACGTACTGATCGAGTCGGCGCTTTGGGACCCGATGAACATCGCCAAGACCGGCCGCAGCCTCGGCATCATCACCGATGCCCGCTACCGTTTCGAGCGTGGCGTCGATCCGGAATATATGGTTCCCGGCATAGAGCGGACGACCGAGCTGGTGCTCGCCTGCTGCGGCGGCACGGCCGCCAAGGCCAAGGTCGAAGGCTATAAGGGCTATGACGCCAAGATCGTCGATTTCCCCTTCTCCGAGGTCAAACGTCTGACTGGCCTTGATGTCTCCATGGAAGAGGGCAGGTCGATCCTGACGAAGCTCGGCTTTTCGGTTTCCGGTTCGGGCGGGCACGTTTCCGTCGCCGTACCCTCATGGCGGCCGGATGTCGATGGCAAGGCCGATCTGGTCGAAGAGATCATGCGAATCCACGGCGTCGACAATATCAAGCCGGCGCCGCTCGCAAGCCACAACGCCGTCAACGGCAAGATCCTGACGACGCTGCAGATCCGCACCCGCACCGCCAAGCGCGCACTTGCCGCCCGTGGCATGCTGGAAGCTGTCACCTGGTCATTCATCTCGGAAGACCAGGCCAAGCTCTTCGGCGGCGGTTCCCCGGCGCTGAAGCTCGCGAACCCCATTGCCGCCGACATGTCCGACATGCGCCCCTCGCTGTTGCCGGGCCTGCTGTCGGCTGCGCAGCGCAATGCCGACAAAGGCTATGGCGACGTCGCGATTTTCGAAGTCTCCGGCACCTATGAAAATGATCGGCCCGAAGGCCAACGCCGCGTTGCCGGCGGCATCCGCCGTGGTACTGCGACGCTCACTGGCTCCGGCCGTATGTGGTCGAATGCCGCGACCGGTGCCGGCAAGTCCGTCGATGTCTTCGACGCCAAGGCCGACGCGCTGGCGGTGATCGAGGCCTGCGGCCTGCCGATGGGCAATATCCAGATCGAGCGGGGTGGTCCCGCATGGTATCATCCAGGCCGTTCAGGCACGATTAAGATGGGCCCGAAAGTGGTGCTCGGCTATTTCGGCGAATTCCATCCGAAGACGCTGGAGGCGCTCGATGTCACCGGCGCGCTTTCCGGCTTCGAGGTCTACATCGACGCCATGTCGGAACCGAAGAAGAAGACGACGCGCACCAAGCCGGCGCTGGAGCTTTCGCCGTTCCAGGCCGTCAAGCGCGATTTCGCCTTCGTGGTTGACAAGGCAGTGGAAGCCGGCGCCATCATCCGCGCCGCGACCGGCGCCGACCGCAAGCTGATCACCGGCGTCAATGTCTTCGATATTTTCGAGGGCCCATCGCTCGGCGACGGCAAGAAGTCGATCGCCATCGAAGTGCAGATCCAGCCGGCCGAGCGCACGCTGACCGACGAAGATTTCGAGGCGCTGACCCAGAAGATAGTCACCAATGTAACGAAGTCGACGGGTGGCGTACTGAGAGGCTGACAAGGTTCTCCTTCTCCCCCCGGGGAGAAGGAGAAAGGCCTACCGATGCAGATGATAGACCTTGTTGACGATGCTCCACCGACCGTCGATCTTCAGCAATGATAGATAGTCGGAAAAGCGCATGCCGGCGAATTCGTCGACGACTTTGACGCTCGCGGCATCGCCCTCGATGTCGATCAGTTCGATTTCCATCAGCGGCACTGTGTCCGGCGGCGCACTGCCTTCCTCGACGATAGCGGCGATGAATTCGTCGCGTGTCATCCATTCCACTGCGCCCTGATAATTGCCTATGACTGCTACCTTTGGATGCAGCGCCTTGCGCAGCGCCGGCTCATTCGCGAATGCCATGCCATCGACATAGAGGTGAACAACCGCGCGGATTGCTTGCTCTTCTGACATCTCGCCATTCCTCATGTGAGTGCTTGTTAATATAGTATAAACACTCCAACCGGCAAAAACAGTGGTGTGATCGCAAGGATTTGATAGGTCTTATTCCACAAAAATCCGGACACTGGCGGCGCGACCGGCGGCGTCGATGACTGTCAGCGTCGAATACCCGGCTCCATCTGGAATCCATTGGTTGGTCCGGCGGCGAGAGAGATCGGGCAGGGGCTTGCCATTGGCGAGCCAGCGGAACGGCGCGCGGCCACCCTGCAGCTTCAACGCCAGCGGCATTTTCGGGTTGGCGCCGCCGCTGGCGCCAAGGTCGACGCGCGCGCCCTCCGGCGGATAGACGATCTGCGGCGCCGGCTCGCGGGTCGAGGCTGACAGCAGACCGGCTGCCGTGACCGAAAAACGCCGCTGGCTGATCGGCAGTTCGGTGGCCGAAATGCGCGCCGCGCCCATGGGCGCTGGTGGAAATGGTGCGATGGCGACGCCGGACTTGGCGAAACCTTCGAACAGGATCGGGGCGGCTGAGACATAGCCAGCCAGTCCCGGTACCGCGCCATTGTCCGACCGGCCGACCCAGACACCGAGCACATGTGCGCCGTCATAACCGACGGACCACGCGTCGCGGTTGCCGTAGCTGGTACCGGTCTTGTAGGCGATGCCGAGCTGCTTGCTGCCGGCCGGAGCAATGATGTCAGAGAGTATGTCGGTGATGTTCCAGGCTGCCACTGGCTCCATCAGCGGCTCGCTTTCGATCGGCCCGGGCTGATCCTGAATGCCGTCGCCGATCCGCATTGGTTTGCCGCGATTGGCAAGCCCGGCATAGAGCTGCACCAGGTCCTTGAGCGTAATGCCGACGCCGCCGAGGCCGATGGCAAGGCCCGGCGCTTCGTTGGGCGGCAAGACCGGTTTCACCTCGGCGCGGCGGAAACGCACGAGCAGCCGCGTCGGCCCGACGGCGTCGAGCAAGCGCACGGCCGGCACGTTGAGCGACAGCTGCAACGCCTCGCGCACGCTGACATCGCCCTGGTAGGTCATATCGAAATTCCGGGGGCGATAGCCGTAAAAATCAGCGGGACGGTCCTCGATGATGGTTTCCTGAGCGACATATCCCTCTTCGAAGGCAAGGCCGTAGATAAAGGGTTTCAGTGTCGAACCGGGCGAGCGCAGCACTCGGGTCATGTCGATCCAGCCGGAGCGGCTGGAATCGAAATAATTGGCCGAGCCGACCTCGCCGACGATCTCCCCGGTATGCGCATCCGCCATCACCATCGCGACCGAAACCTTCGGCCCCAGCCGCTTCGACGCCTCATCAGCGACGATCTCCAGGCCGTGCTGGACGTCTCGGCGCAGCGTCGTGCGGTGCTGGATGACGCTGGGTTGCTTGCGCAGCGCGGCTTCCGCGAGATGCGCGGCATAGGCCGGCAATTGCCGCCGCTCGGCCGGGACGGGGACGAGTGCTGCTCGCTCCGCCTCGCCCTCGCCGACGGCAGCCGCAACGGCGGCGCGGTCGAGCACGCGACGTCGAGCGGCCTCGGCGCTTGCGAGGTTCCGGTCAGGCCGGCGCTTTTCCGGCAATTGCGGCAGGGCGACCAGCAGGGCCGCCTGCGCGACCGTCAAATGCCGCGGCTCCTTGCCGAAATAGGCAAGGCTTGCCGCGCGCACCCCCTCCAGATTGCCGCCATAGGGCGCATGCGTCAGGTAGAGGTTGAGGATTTGTTCCTTGCTGAGCCGTCGCTCGATCTGCATGGCGCGGGCGATCTGCAGCAGCTTTGCCGGCACCGATCGTTCGCTGCGTGGCTCGATCAGCCGCGCCACCTGCATCGACAGCGTCGAGCCGCCCGAGACGATGCGGCCATGGCTGACAAGCTGGAGGAAGGCGCGGCCGAGCGCCACCGCGTCGACGCCGTGATGGCGGTAGAAGCGCTGGTCCTCATAGGCGACCAGCATGCGCAGGAATTGCGGATCTACATCGGCGACATCGGTCTTCAGCCGCCAGCGCCCTTCCGGCGTGGCGAAGGCGCGGAGCAGTTCGCCATTGGCGTCGAGCACTTCAGCCGAGACGATGCCGGCCCTTTCGAGCGGCGGCGGAAAGGCACGATCGGCGGCCTCGAGACCAAAGACGAGCGCCGCCACCGACAGGGCGCTCACCCCGACACCGATCGCAATTTTCCATCGAGTCCTCATCACCTGCTCTTACTGCTGTGCTGCCAGCACCTCCATGCGGCCCATCGCCGTGCGGGCCGAGAATTGCGGACGGTACATGTCTTCGACGCTCGCGGCCGGATGATCGTAAGTGCCGGGGGTAACGGCGCGTACGACGTAGGCGAAACTGAGATCGCGGTCGGACGATTGGTCGAAGGCGGCGACGAAGCGGTCGCTGCGGAACTCGACATGGGCTGGCTGCACATCGCTCAGCCAGTCGAAGTTCGAAAGCTGGGCGCTGTTGACGATGCTCGGATTGTCGATCTCAAAGCCGGCAGGCAAGAGGTCGGCGACGAGAACGCGCGACGGCCAGTCGTTGGTTTCCGTGATGTGCAGCACGACGACATAGCGTTCGTTTTGCTGCGCCTGGGTGACGTTCGCCTCCTCGCCATCAAGCGTGTAGTATTTGCGCTCGATGGTGAAGCCGTTGCCGCCGGCCGGCAGCGGAGTGGTCAGTGCTGCGACCGTGGTTACCGCGGTCGATAGCGGCTGCCGGGTGGTGTTTATGATAGTCAGCGGATGACCCATCAGGGCGTCGCCGCTCATTTGGGCCATGTAAGCGCCGCTATGGGCTGCGCCGTTGATATCGAGCGTCAGGCCGTCATCGCCGTTCTGCAGGGCGCGGGCGGCGAGCAGCATCCAGGTCTGTTCCTGAGTGCTGGTATAGGTCCTGGTCTGCCATTCCTTCGCAACAACCGGCGCCAGGTCCGGAATGATCGGTGGCACGGGGCGGCTTTCGGCGGCAAGCGCGAGCACCGCTGCGCCGTCACGCAGCGACGAACCGTAGTCGGAACGGACGAAGCTGACCTTGGTCACCGCCGCCTGCTGTGACATCTGCAGCGCATCGACGAAGATGTTGCGCGAGCGCTGCGCATCGCCATAGAGCGCCAGAGCCGCCGCCAGATGCGCCTTGGAGAGCGGCGTCGGGAAGTCGTTCAGCATCGTGTCGGCGTAGTAGCGCAGATCGCTGATCGAAGCTTTCTTGTTGCGGGCGAGCACATAGAGCGCATAGGCGATCTCGTTGCCTTGGTCCTTGACGTTGGTGTTGATGCTCAAGGAGTTCTGAAGGTTTTCCAGCGCTTGCACCATGGCCCGGTCCGGCACGATGTATTTCTGTTCGCGGGCGCGGGTCAGGAAGTCCGTGACATACGCATCGAGCCAGAGATCGCCGGAGCCTGGACCCCAGAGGCCGAAGCTGCCCGTCGACGACTGATAGGACATTTCGCGATAGATCGCGTCCTGAACGCGCTGATGGATTTCCGTGTCGTCTGCCAACCCGTTCTTGATCGCCATGTCGCTGAAATAGAGCAGCGGCATGGCGCTGCTGGCCGTTTGCTCGGCGCAACCATAGGGGTAGCGGCTGAGGCTCATCAGAAGAGCCGGCACGTCGAAGGCGCTGGAGCGGCTGACGTTGACACTGACCGAAGCGCCCGGCAGCACGCTGTCAGCCAGCAGGTCGGCGTTGACCGTCAGGCTCTTGCCGGGTGCGAGCGTGATCAGCCGTCGTTCGGTCACCGGCAATTGTGCCGGCCGAACCGGGATGTCGACCGCTTGATCGAGCGATAGTCCCGAAGCATCCGAAAGCTTGATCGCGACCGTACCCGCGCCCGGCTGTCGGCCGGTCAGAGGCAGGGTGATATCGTATTTGCCGCCCTGCTGCAGTTTGATCGTCTGCTGCGCGGCGCTGGCATCGACGGTGACGGCCGAATTGCCCGTGACTGCCAGCTTGAAGTCGCCGGCAGGCGCGTCGGTATTGGCGATATCGAGCCGGAGATTGGTCTTATCCCCCGGAGCGAGGAATTTCGGCAGGCTGGCGGTAACGACGACCGGGTCGCGGATGATCACATCCTGCGTGGCATGACCGATCCCGAGCTTCGACCAGGCGACTGCCATCAGGCGCGCCGTACCGTTGAATTGCGGAATGTCGAAGCTGACATTAGCCTTGCCGTTGACATCGAGCTTGATCGGGCCGGAGAAGAAGGCGATTAGCTTCTCCGTCGGCGGGCTCGCCTGCAAGGCCACCTGTCCGCCATCGCCGCCGGTACGCAGTCGCCCGGCGGCGCCGAGCGAGCCGTCGATCAGGCGGCCGTAGAGGTCGCGGATTTCGAGGCCGAGCTGGCGCTGACCATAATACCAGTTGTCGGGTGCCGGCGGCTGGTAGCGCGTCAGGTTCAGAATACCGACATCGACGGCAGCGATTGTGACATAGGCGTCCTCGTTAGCGCCTGCGCCCGTGACCTGCACGCCGATATTCAGCGGCTGGCGCGGCAGGGTCTTTTGCGGCGCATCGAAATTGACCTGCAGCTTGCGTTCGCCGGGATCGACTGTCGCCCACTTAATGCCGATCGCGCGCATCGGCATGCGGCTTTCCTGTGCATCGCCGGGGCGGAAGAGGGTGGCGGTCACATAGGTGCCGGCGCCCCAATCGGCGGTGACGGGAATGTCGACTTCACCGCCGGTGGCACCGATGTCGGCATTGGTCACCGAGATCAGCGTTTCGGATCCGGCCGTCACCATCAATTGTCCGGCATAATGCGAGGTCACCTTCAGCTTGGCCGTATCGCCGACATGGTAGCTCGCCTTGTCGAGCGCGATTTCCAATGCGTCGGGAGTCTGCGTCGAGGTCGAGGCGACATACCAGCCGGCGTCGAATTCGACGCTGGATTGCGGCCCGTTCGTGTCGGCCGTCTCCACCTCCAGCCGGTAGCGGCCCCAGGTGACCGGCACCGAAATTTCTGCGCCGTCCAGGGTGGCGTTGGCGGTACCGGTGGCGACCTGCTTGGTCGACATGACGGGCTCGTATTTCCAGCTACTGCCGTCGCGATACCATTGGTAGTCACGCTCGACACTAAGCAGCTTCCAGGTCAGGCCCTGCAGGGCCTGCTTCTGGCCGTTCTGGTCGACGGCGATGACGTGGAAATTGCCGATCGAATTTTCGCCGAGATCGCCGTCGAATTCTGGCTTGATGCCGATTCGCGGTCCATCCGACTTGACTGGCAGCGTCAGGGAGCGCTCGACGGCGCGGCCGCCGGCTTCCTGCATACGGACGGTGATGTTGGCGTTGAGGAGCTGTGTGGTCGAAGGCGTGTCGTTGATGGTAACGTCGAAGGTCGTCTTTCCGTCTTCGTCCAGCGGCTGTAGGTCCTCGAGCGGCACTTGCGAGCTCTCGGCCTTGTTGTCGCTGCTGCTGTCGCTATCGCTGTTGTCCTGCCCTGCGCCCTCGTCGGCGAGGCCGAATTCATAGCCCTTATAGTCGGCACTCTCGCGCGTCGGCTTCAGCGTCACTTCGCCTTCGAGGTTTAGGCCGGCGGCCGGCGCGCCATAGAGATAGCTCCCTTCGATATTGACCGGTGTGGGTTGGCCGACTTCGATTGCCTTGGCGTCGCTCTTCATGTCGAATTCGATGCGATCCGGCACGAAATCGTCGACGAGGAAGGTCTGCGAGCCGATGGAGGCGCCCTTCGGGTCGGTATAGATATTCATCGTCCAGGTGCCGCGCATTGCGGTCTGCTGCAGCGGCAGATCGACATTGTAGCCGCCGAGCTTGCCGCCGTCGGTAACGATGCGGCGGTCCTCGACACCGTCGGGGCGCAGGAAGACGAAAGTGAGCGGTAGGTTCTCGACCGCCACGGAGCTGACGTCGCGGGCAAGAGCGCAGGCGTGCACCGTCTCGCCGGCGCGGTAAATGCCGCGTTCGGTCCAGGTCAGCAGATCGATCGCGCCCGGCGCCGTGCGCCCGGCGACGCCGCGGTCTGAGAGATCGAAGCCGGCACGGGTCATGTCGAGGAAGACGTAGTCCTGATCGCCGTTCTGCGCCGTGATGACGGCCGGGGTCATGCCTGCCGTGCCGCGCATCAGGCCGGCGCTGAAGGTGGCGCGGCCATTCGCATCGGTCTTGGCAGTGCCGAGGATTTCGTTGTTCTTGGCGAGCAGTTGCAGTTCGACGCCCGCGATCGGCTTGGCGCTGCCGAGCGAGCGGGTGAAGACGTTCAGCCCGTCCGTGCCGGCATAGGTGGTGACGCCTATATCGGAGACGACGAACCATTGCGTTGCCTGCGGATCCCATTCCTGGCCGCCGTTCGGTGCGACCGCGGTTAGGACGTAGACGCCGGGCTTGCGCTTCGGCAGCGCCTCATCGACCGGGAAGCTGGTGACGACGTCCTTATTCAAGTCCTGCTGGATATCGATCGAACCCTGCCAGACTAGTTCGCCGCTGCTATTCTGTATCGTCTCGGCGCTATAGCTGTCCATCTGGGCCAGGAACTGCGAATTGCTGAGCAGCTGGGCGATGTTGCGGTCGCCGATGCGGTAGAGTTTCAAGTTGGCCGTTGTGGTGTTCACCGAAACCAAGGGGATGCCGCGCCGCGCCGTCGACGGCAGCACGAAATTGTCGCCGGTGAAGCGGATCGAAGCGGTGCGGTCTTTTACGTAGACCTCGATGTCCACCTGGGCGGCAAGGTCCTCATCGACGGAGGAGGGCAGGCCCGGGCGCAGCGAAATCTTGTAGTGCTGGCCGAAGTCGAGGCCCTCGACGCAAATCTGGTTGTCCTTGGCATCAACGCCCTTCGGAGCGGCGCCATTGACAGTCACGAAGGGCGTGTAGTCGACGCCGCTCTTCACCAGTTTTTCGGAGAATTGCAGGCAGGCGCGGGGCGAGGCGTTGTCATTGTCCAGCGTGTTACCGGTGACGCGGAAGCCCTGGCGGGCTCTCAGGTCGTCGTAGGCGGCCTGGATGGCCGGGGAGCCGACCAGAGCGAGGCTCGCCTTATACGCGCTTAGCGCCTGGCGATAGTTCTGCGCGTTCTGCAGCGAAGTGGCGAGCACGGCAAGTGCGTCGGCGCGGGTGCGCGCTGTGCGGGAAAGCTGATAGCCATTGAGGGCAGCGTAGGCCGCCTGGGTGGCAACGGTCGTATCATTCGTTATCGTGTTGGCGGCCCGCGCCATCTCGATCCAGAGATCACCGTTGTCGGGCGCAAGCGACAGCGCCCCTTGGAAGGCGTTCAAGGCCTTGTTGACATTGCCCGAGGTCAGCTCGATGCGGCCGAGCGCCGTCAGGCTTTCGACGCCCTGTCCCTTTAGCTCATTGGCGAGCGTGAGCCTGCTTTTCGCATCACGCGCGCTCTGTACGAAATTGTCGGAAAGGAAGGGGAGAGCAGGGGCGGCGCCGATATCTGGCTCGCTGGCTGCGACGGTTTCGACGATCTTCCCGGCAACGGCGCCGGGGAAGCTGTTGAGCTGGTTGAAATCGGATTTCAGGAAGCACCATCTCACCTTGGGATTATAGGTGAAGGCCTTGCAGGATTTATCGCCTATGCAGGATGTTGAGCATTGATCCAGCGTGACGTTCTGCTCGGTGCGCAGATCGAAGCCGAAGTAATCGCCATCCTGTGTGGTGACCACCTGCCGCTTGGCATCGGCGGTGCTGGCTGGCGTCAAGGCGGCGAAAGTGGCAAGAAAAAAAGCTGAAAATCCGATGAACGCCCGCTTAGACATAAGTCCCCCCGACGCTGCCCGTTTCGATGGCCGCACTCTTCAAACTTCGGGCTAATTTGTCAACCGAACGTCGAGAGATGACGGCGCGGTTTACGACCATTCCGTTCCGTTGGCGCAACACCCTGAACCAGAACTCGCCCTGCGTCCGTCGCAATATCTTCGGCGGCGGAAAAACACGGGAAAATCGCAACCCAAATACAACAAAGGTTCGTACCTTAATTTCGCAGTACGGACCTTTACAGGTCGTCTGTTTCGCCCTTATGACGATTGCGGAAATGATTTCGGTGAGGCGAAGTCCCCCGATAAACCTGGCCCGAAGGGCATGCGCAAAGGATCGGAAACATGGCTTCAACGAGAGAAACCGGTGACATCCATAGTGGCGAGGGCCAGGAGCGCGGCCGGCTGTGGCGTAGTGTCGCGTCGGCGCTGCGCGAGGATATCCGCGGCGGCAAATTGGTTGCCGGCATGCAGTTGATGACCGAACTCGACATGGCAAGGCACTTCGATGTCAGCCGCTTCACGGTTCGCCGGGCGCTGGCCGAACTGGAAAAAGAGGGCCTGATCCGCATCGAACATGGCCGCGGTCTCTTCGTCGCCGAAGACGCGATTGCCTACGCGCTCGGTGAGCGCACACGCTGGACCGAAAATATGAGCCGCGCCAGCCTCGAAAGCCAGCGCCGTATCCTGGCAAGCTCGATCGAGGAAGCCGATGTCGCTACATTGCGCAATCTCGAATTGCCGCGCGGCGCTGAAGTGGTGGTGATCGACTCCATGGGTGAAGTCAGCGGACGGCCGCTCAGTATGGCACGCAGCTATTTTCCCGTCGAACGCTTCCGTGGCATTGACGAATTGCTGCGGCAGAATCCGTCGCGCACCGTCGCCTACCGCTCCTTCGGGATCAACGACTACAAGCGCAAGAGCACCCGCATCATTGCCCGCCTGCCTAGCGCGCGCGAGGCCCTGACCTTGAAATTGCCGAAGACGCGGCCGGTGATCGAGATACACAAGGTCGACGTCGATACCGAGGGACGTCCGATCTCTTTCGGCATTTCCTGTTTCTCCGGCGACCGTGTCCAGCTCGTCATCGAATAAGCGCTTCCCGCTTTGCCTCTCGATCCAAGCAATTGAGGGCCAGAAAGTTCGGCACCGGCGATGAGGCCGATGCCGATGTCGCGTAGGAGAAAACAGAAAACCGACTTATCGGTTGGTCATCGCCAGAGACGCGTCGGAGTAGCGCTTGCCGGCCACCTGTTCGAGCGGAATGATATCGCTCAGTTCCTGAACTTCATCAGCCAATAGAGTGATGTCAGCGGCGGCGGCATTCTGCTCCAGATGATGCAGCTTGCGGGCACCGGGGATCGGTACGATGTCGTCGCCCTGGTGCAGCACCCAGGCGAGCGCGAGCTGCGCCGCCGTGACGCCTTTGTCCTTGGCGAAAGCTTCGAGCTTGGCGACGAGTGCAGCGTTGGCGTCGAAGTTCCCGCCCTGGAAGCGTGGCAGGTTGCGGCGGAAGTCGTCGGCTGCCAGTTCGTTAGCATTGCGGATCGCGCCGGTCAGGAAGCCGCGGCCGAGCGGGCTGTAGGGCACGAAGCCGATGCCGAGTTGACTGCAGGTCGCGAGCACCTCTTCTTCCGGATCGCGGCTCCACAGCGAATATTCGCTTTGCACGGCGGCTATCGGATGCACCGCATGGGCGCGGCGGATGGTGGCAGCACTGGCTTCGGAAAGCCCGAGCGCACGCACCTTGCCTTCCTTCACCAGCTCCGCCATGGCGCCGACGGTATCCTCGATCGGGACATTCGGATCGACACGGTGCTGGTAGAAGAGGTCGATGACATCGGTGCCGAGGCGCTTCAGCGAGGCTTCGGCGACCTCCTTCACATGCTCTGGTCCGCTGTCGACGCCGACTATTGCGGCCGGGCCGGACTTTTCCAGATCGAGCTTGAAGCCGAACTTGGTCGCAATGACGACGCGATCCCGGACGGGCTTCAACGCCCGGCCGACCAGCACCTCATTGGTGAAGGGGCCGTAGGTTTCGGCCGTATCGAAAAAGGTGACGCCGAGGTCCACGGCGCGATGTAGCGTATTGACCGACTCATCGTCATCCGTCCTGCCATAGGCGAAGCTCATGCCCATGCAGCCGATGCCGACGGCGGATACGGTGAGTTCCTTGCCGAGTTTGCGGGTTTTCATAGTCCTGCTCCTTTTGAGCTTAATTCCGGTCTGCGGCGGCCATTATTGCTAGCTGCGCGACAGGCAAGAAACTATGCCTGCCGATAACGAATGAAAATGCATGCAAATCCAAATGGGCTGTTCTATTATTTAGATCAATGAACAGAACTCAGCTCTCCCAATTGGCGGTCTTCGCTGCGGTTGCCGCCCATCGAAGCTTCCGTGCGGCCGGCAAGGAATTGTCGGTCGCGCCCTCCGCCGTTAGCCATGCCGTCTCCAGCCTGGAGGAAAGCCTCGGGGTGCGGCTGCTTGCCCGGACCACCCGAAGCGTGGCGCCGACGGAGGAGGGCAAGCTACTGCTGGAACGCTTGGCGCCGGCACTGGAGGAGATCGATATTGCCTTGGAGGATACGCTCGCCGCCCGCGGGCGCCCGGCCGGCAGCCTTCGCATCACCGCACCCCGCTTTGCGACCGACCTGCTGCTTGCCCCGAGGCTCGGCGATTTCCTGAATACTTATCCCGACATTACGCTGGAGATCGCCAACGAGGATGGTTTCAGCGATATCGTCAAGGAAGGCTTCGACGCCGGCATTCGGCTGGAGGAGAGCATCGAAGGGGATATGATCGCGGTGAAGGTCTCGCCGGATATTCGCACCGTCATCGCCGGTTCCCCGGCCTATTTCGAGAAGAATCAGAAGCCTTTGCATCCGCGCGACCTCGTCCATCACCGCTGCATCAAGCGGCGATTTACGGACGGCTCCCTCTATCGCTGGGAGTTCGAGAAGGACGGCCGTGAGTTGATCGTGGCGGTCGACGGGCCGTTGATCGTAATCGAGGACCGGCTCGCTGTTTTGGCGGCGGCAAACGGCGCCGGGCTTGCCTATCTGTTCGATATACGCGTGCAGCAGGAACTGGCCGAGGGCAAACTCATCCGCGTGCTGGAGGACTGGTGCGCACCCTATCCCGGCTTCTGCATCTATTATTCCAGTCGTCGCCAGATACGCCCAGCACTCAGGGCCTTCATCGATTTCTTCAAATATACCGGGCATTAGGAGAGTAGCGGAGAACAGCCACGCTGCTGTTATTCTGCTGCTGCCTGAATTGCTCGACCAACGCCCACGCTGCCGCCCACCACATCTGGGATATGCGCGATCTTAATAGCTGCATGGGTGCGGCAGTCTGCATCGTCGTGCCATGGCTGATCGACAATTGCCGCCAAGAGGGCGATTGGCGGAAGCTTGCATGGTGGATCCATGATCATCTGCCCTACGCACCGCTCTGCTTCATCCCGAAATTATGGGCCTTCAACATACAATGGCACGAGCGGCCGCAACGGATGATCCAGAGCTTTGCCCAGCCTCGCGGCACGCTTACCAAGCGCGGCATGGCAAATTGGCAGGGCGATCATTCCGCTCTCTACGAAGGGTTTCCGAAATCGGTCACTTGATGGGCATGATCTTGTCCAAAAACCTGATCGTACTTTTTGGGATCATGCCTTAAAAATTGATGCGATAACGGATGTGGCCATCGCTCTCGACATAGCTGTCGTAGAGCATGCGGGCCGTGGTGTTGCTCTCTTCCGTATGCCAATAAAGCCGCGCCCAGCCGTTCTTCTTGCATAGGGCGACGAGATCGTCCAGCAGCGCCCGGCCCACACCATGGCCACGTGCGCTCTCGGCAACGAAAAGGTCTTCCAGATAACAATCCGGCTCGCGGACCCAAGTGCCCTCATGCGTCAGGCAGAGCGTGAAACCCTTGACCTCCCCGTCGACTTCGGCGACGCGCATGAAGATGGCGGACGCCGGATCGAAGACCCGGCGCCATGTTTTGTCGGTGATATCGGGTGCGACTCCGACGCCGTAGAAAACGAGATAGTCAGCCCAGAGCTCGCGCCAGCGGGCTTCGTCTTCAGGTCTGGCATCGCGGATCACCATGGTCATAGGTTGGTTCCTGCTTACTTTATTCGCCCGCTCTGTCGAGCAGGCTCATGGCTTCGTCGGAAAGCGAAAGCTTCGTCGAATTGATCAGCGCATCGAGCTGGCTGAGGCTGGTGGCGCTGGCGATCGGCGCGGTGACGCCCCTTTTGCGCAGCAACCAGGCGAGCGCGACATCGGCCGGCGTCGACTTGGTTTCCGCGGCGACGGTATCGAGCGCAGCGAGAATGCGAAAACCCTTTTCATTGAGGTAAGCCGTGACGCGGTTTTCGCGCGCGCGGCCCTCAGTATCAGCCTTGCTCCGGTATTTGCCGGTGAGGAAGCCGGCTGCGAGGCTGAAATAGGTGACGACGCCGATTTCTTCCTTGACGCAGAGGTCCGCGAGCGGGCCTTCGAAGCTGTCGCGGGCATAGAGGTTATATTCGGGCTGCAGCACGTCGTAACGCGGCAGGCCGGCCTTGCTGGCGGCATCGAAGGAGGCCTGCAGCTGCTCAGCGTTGAGGTTGGAGCAGCCGGCATGGCGGATCTTGCCCTGTTCCTTCAGCTTGGCAAAGGCGCTGAGCGTTTCCCCATGCGCCGTTTCCGGGTCTGGCCAGTGCGAGAGATAGAGGTCGATATAGTCGGTTTGCAGCCGCCTCAGAGAATCCTCGACCGCCTGCAGGATGTAGTCCGCCTTCAACCCCTTCTTGCCCGGACCCATTTCCGAGCCGACCTTGGTGATGATGATGGCCCTATCGCGGGCAACGTGTCCCTGCTTCAGCCATTTGCCGATGACCTCCTCGGAATCTCCGCCCTTGTTGCCTGGAACCCAGCGGGAATAGACATCGGCGGTGTCGATCGTGTTGAAGCCGGCATCGAAGAATGCATCGAGCAGAGCGTAGGAGGTTTTCTCATCGGCGGTCCAGCCAAAAACATTGCCGCCGAAGACGATCGGCGCGGTGAAAAGGTCAGTTCGTCCAAGCTTACGCATTTCCATAATGACTCTCCAAATCACTTGAGCAAAAGATCGGCGCCGGAAAGGGCCGGAAGGAGGAGGGGACGTCGGTGAAAATTATCGGCCCGTCACAGGAAATGCCACTAACTTTTATTTTATTCGACCGCCGATCGCCGGTAGTGACTGGGCGGCAGCTCATTGTATTTCGACCAGACACGCCGCATATGCCGCGGCGAGGCGAAACCGGATTTTTCAGCCACGCGCTCCATGTCCAGCCGCGAATTGGTGAGCACATCGCGAGCGAGCGTAACGCGCATCAGATTGACATAGGCGGTTACTGAAAGGCCGGCATGCTCCTGAAACAGCCGGGAAATATGCCGCGCACTCATCGCGCCGATTCCTGCCAGCTCCGGGAGCGACCAGCCATGCGCAGGATCGGCCATGATTGCATCTTGAACGCGATGGATGGCGGGATGCACGTGGTTGCGGCCGCTGAGCCACGGGGAATGCTGCGGATCGGCACCAGTGCGGCGCATATAGATGACCATGTGGCGGGCGATTGTCAGCGCCGTCATCGGCGAGGTGAGCTTGGAGACGATGTGCAGCATCAGATCCGTGCCGGTCGAGATACCGGCGCTGGAGTAGCGGCCGCGGTCCTCGACATAGAGCCGGTTGTCCAGCACCCGCGCGGTTGGGGCATGGTGTTGGACCTCCTTGATGCAGGCCGCGTGCGTCGTGCAGGAATAACCTTCAAGCAGGCCAGCGCGGGCGGCAAGCACGGCTCCCGAGCAGATGGTGACGAGCGTGACGCCCGGACGAATCGCTGTCTTCAGCCAGGTGGCGATGAGCCCGTTCTCTTCGTCGATGTTGCCCGCATCGGGCGGCGGCGTGACACTACCGGAGACGACGACATAGGCGTCGTCGGGAACATGATCGGGCAATGGTAGGAGATCGGCAAGTGTCAGGCCGATCGAGGTCGTCTGCTTCGGCCGGGCGGCGACGAAACGGTAGTCGAACAGGATATCGTCCTGTTCGATGTTGGCGCGACGCAGAACCTCCATCGGCCCGGCAACGTCCATCAGCAGCGTATAGGGCGGCAGTAGGACATACACGGGAAGGACCCGAAGGTGTCTGCCGGTTTGGCTCATGCGGCACTCCTTGCAGCCGCAAGCGCATCTTCCACGGTGGCGATGCGGGCGAAGCGGCCTGATAGCACCAGCTCGGTACGCTTCTTTATATCATCGGCGCTGAACACTGTGCCGGACGCATGCGTCATCGGGAAAGTCAGCGTCGCTTCGGTGACGTAGTCGACATCGTAGCCGAGGTCAGAGGCGTGGCGCGTCGTCGTCTCGCAGCATTGCTCGGTGCGGATGCCGGAAACGATCAGCTTGCGGATGCCGTTTTCCACCAGCCAGACATCGAGGCCGGTACCCACGAGGGCGGAATGGCGCGACTTGTGGAACACGGCATCAGCCTCCAGCCCAATCTCCTCGAGCTTACGGACATATCCGCTCGCAAGGCTGAAATCTTCGTCGCCATCGACATGGAAAATCTGGACCACCGGAATGTCACGAGCCTTGGCGCCGTCAATCAGCGCCTGCAGCCGGTCGACGAAATGAGGCAGGTCGTCCTTTTGCCAGTAAGGGCGTTGACGAAAGGACTCCTGGACATCGATGACCAGCAAAGCGGTGTCGGCATGGGACATTTTCGTATCTCCTATGTTTGAAGGATAATCAAAGCTAGCTCCATATGAATAGCCACAAAAGTCATGTGCTGGACAAAATAAGGACAAATCCGGCCATCGTAACTGCTGAGGCCCGCCGGGTTTCTGGCCTGGCGCCACTCCATGCCATTGCGCCTTGGGTAAGGCCCGAATAAAGTTGCTTCACTTTCATCGCGGGCGAGATGACCTATCGTTTTGCTCTGCCTATCATTTTACAAAGATCCCCTCTGAAAACCGCTTCGCGCTTGCCATCCTGCGGTCGTCTGTTTCGGGATCCCGCTCCAGGAGGAAAAGTCATGTTGCGTTTCGGAATTTTGTCGACGGCGAAGATCGGCCGCGAACTGGTCGTGCCGGCCATTCAGGATGCGGAAAATTGTGTGGTGACGGCAGTCGCCAGCCGTGATCTGGCACGTGCTCGCGACATGGCCGATCGCTTCTCGGTGCCGCATGCCTTCGGCTCCTACGAGGAAATGCTGGCTTCGGACACGATTGATGCCGTCTATATTCCCCTGCCGACCTCACAGCATGTCGAATGGACGATCAAGGCGGCCGATGCGGGCAAGCATGTGCTTTGCGAAAAGCCGATTGCGCTGAAGGCCGATGAGGTCGATAGCCTGATCGCTGCCCGCGACCGCAACAAGGTGCTGGTGACGGAAGCTTATATGGTCACCTATACGCCAGTCTGGCAGAAAGTCCGGTCGCTGCTGGCAGCCGGTGCCATCGGCCGTCTGCGCCATGTCCAGGGCGCGTTCACCTATTTCAACCGCGATGCCGGCAATATGCGCAATATCCCGGAACTCGGCGGCGGCGGCCTGCCAGACATCGGCGTCTATCCGACGATCAGCACGCGCTTCGTCACCGGGCGCGAGCCCCTGCGCATTCAGGCTGTTACCGAGCGCGATCCGGAATTCGGCACGGACATCTATTCCAGCGTCAAAGCCGATTTCGGCGATTTCGAAATGAGCTTCTACATCTCGACGCAGATGGCTGCCCGTCAGGTCATGGTATTCCACGGCACGGACGGTTTCATCGAGGTGAAGTCTCCCTTCAATGCCGACCGCTATGGCGCCGAAGAGCTCGAGCTAACCAATCGCAATCATTCGGAATCGCAGCTCTTCCGTTTCCCCGACAGCCGTCAGTACAAACGCGAGGTGGAGGCTTTTGCTTCGGCTGCTTTGGGCAGGGGTGCGGAAGTCGTGACGCTAGAAAGCTCGAAGCTCAATCAGAAGGTCATCGACGCCATCTATCGAGCCAGCGAAAAGGATGGCTGGGAGCCGGTCTGAGCCCGTATTTCACGTATTTTGCCGGTGGCGGAAGACGAAGCGTGAATAGCCGAAGAAGCTGAACGCAGTCGCCGCCGCCGATGCGAGGGTCAACGCAATGATCGGCTTAAGAGTCGGCTCGGAGACCAGCAGCGAGCTGAACAAGGCATAGTTCAGCAATGCCGAGGTCAGGCCGACCGAACCGTAACGGAAGCCTTCGGCCGCAAGCGAGCGGTCGGAGCGGCCGAAGGTGAAAGTGCGGTTGAGAAACCAGGTGGCGAGCAGCGCGCTCGGTATCGAGATCGCACGGCCGACGAAGGGGCCGAAGGGCGTCAACCAGAGCAGCAAATGCAGCACGCCTGCATCGACGACGAAGCCGATGCCGCCGGCAATCAGGAAACGGAAGAGTTTTTTCATGCCAATTTGGCTTTCTTCTTCCGGCCTGTCGGGTTTTCTAGCTTTTCCATAGATACCGTCTGGTTGGCCCGTTTTTGGCGGGATATCGGCTTTGTCAAGCTCATATAGTGAATGCGAAGCTGTTCTGCACGGGCTCGGGCGACGGAATCAAGGATCAGGCCGGCCGTGAACAGCATGAAGGAAATCATCATCAGCGCCATGGAAAGTACCCAGGTTGGCATGCGCAGGACCAAGCCGGTTTCGAAATATCCGACAAAGACGGGGATCATGAAACCGATGCTCGCTTCCATGGAAATGGCGCCCAATATGCCAAAGAAGGCGAAGGGTCGGGTTTCCTTCATCAGCATCGCGAACATCCAAAGGATCTTCCAACCGTCGCGAAAGGTCGACAGTTTGGAATGCGAACCCTCCGGCCGGCGGCCGTAACCGAGTTCTAATTCGCTGACGGGCAGTTTCAACCGTGACGCATGCACCGACATTTCCGTCTCGATCTCGAAACCGCCTGAGACCGCCGGGAAGCTTTTGACGAAGCGACGGGAGAAGGCTCGATAACCGGAGAAAATGTCGGTGAAGTCCGTGCCGAAAATCGTTCGGTAAAGCCAGTTGAAGATTCGGTTGCCGAAGGCGTGACCCTGCCGGCCGGCATCGTCGTGCACGCCACGGCGGGTGCCCACCACCATGTCGGAACCTTCGGTCAAAAGCGTACGGATCAGTTCCTCTGCGTCTTCGGGCGCGTATGTACCGTCACCGTCGGCCATGACGTAGATATCTGCGTCGATATCGGCGAACATGCGGCGCACCACATGCCCCTTGCCCTGCCGACGTTCGCGCATGACGGTCGCACCTGCGAGCATCGCGTGCAGCGCCGTGCCGTCGGTGGAATTATTGTCGTAGACGTAGATATCCGCCCGTGGCAACGCCTTGCGAAAACCGCAAACGACGTCGCCGATCGTCGCGGCCTCGTCGTAGCAGGGCAGGAGAACGGCGATATTCAGGCTCTCACTCCACAAGGTCTCTGACCAATTCCTACGCATGACTTCCACTTGGGCCCCAACGGACAATCCGAAGGAGAACTTATCCTGTTGCGCGTTAACAAGACCCTATGGCTGCGGGCGAAAAATGGCCGGTTGCGATCTCTGCGGGAACATTCTCGTGATATCGGCTGCGGCATAGTTTCGCTTTACTCTTTCTTGATCGGCAGCCGTTAGCGTGGTGCCTCGTATGTCCTTCAAACACAGGGTTTCATCGAGATGGCGCAGGCCGTGGAAATGTCGCGCGGATCGACTTTGATAGTGGCGGAAAGAGCCCCTTCGCCTTGGTCGCGACCGGGGCTCGTCTCGCTGATTTACAGCGTCGTTGTCATCGTCGCCCTGTTGATCTTCAATCGCCATGCCATGGATTATGTCGGTCCCGACAATGATGACGTCATGCGTCTGGTCGAGGTGCGTGATTTCCTCGGCGGGCAGGGCTGGTACGATATGATGCAATACCGCCTCGGCCTTGACGGCGGCACGTTGATGCATTGGTCGCGCTTCATCGACTTGCCGATCGCCAGCCTCATTGCCTTCTTGCGGCTGTTTCTTGCGCCGGAAAATGCGGAAGCCGCGGCGCTTACGGTTTGGCCATTGATGCTCGTGTTGCCGTTCATGGCCTTCATGGGGCTTGCCGGTCACCGGATCGCCGGCGTCGAAGGCATGCATTTCTCGCTTGGCCTAACGGCGCTCTTCGTGCTGACATCACGCCGCTTCACGCCCGGATCGATTGACCATGACAATGTGCAGCTCTGTCTTGTTGCGCTTACCGTTGCGATGCTCGCCGATGAAACCTACAAGCCGCGCAATTTCGCCATCGCCGCTATCGCCCTTTCGATCGCCCTCGGCATCGGCGCGGAGACGACGCCGTTCGTCGCGGTCGCCTGCATGGCGGTCGCCGGTCTCTGGGCTTGGGACGGCGAGATTTTCGCGCCCGCCGCCCGCGCCTTCGCCTTGATGCTGACGATCGGCGTCAGCGTCGCGTTCTTTGCGCTCGTACCGCCGCATCTTTATTCCACGGTCACTTGCGACAATCTCTCGCTGGGCTTCTACAGTATGACCAGCATTGGCGGCACCGGCCTGTTGCTGTCCGCATTGTTTGCCAGCCGTCTATCGCGCCCGTGGCGTCTGGTGGTGCTGATCGCCAATGGCATTGCCGTGTTCGCAACGACGCTGGCGATCGCGCCGCAATGCCTGCGCGATCCGCTCGCCGATCTCGATCCGATGCTGGTGAAACTGTGGCTGAACAGCGTCACCGAGGCGCAGTCGATCTTCACTTTGTCGCGCCATCAGCCGGAAGCGCTTGGCGCCTTTTATGCCACCGGCTTCCTGGCGATCGTCGTCTGCATATTCCGCATGCTGCAAGGCAAGCGTGCCCGGCTGCATGCCGTTCTTCTAGCCTTGGTGGCCATCAATTGGGTTATTGCGCTGGTACAAGTGCGCGGGGCCGAGTTTTCCAATCTGCTCGCCATTCCGCCGCTGGCGCTGCTGCTTGCCGAACTGCGCCGAATCTCGGCCGCCGACACGGAAGACGTGGGCGCAGCCTTCTTCTATGTCGCCGCCACACTACTCTCGGCACCCGCCGTTTGGGCCGTCGGCGGCACACTTGCCTATAATGGGATCGACAATAGCTTCTCTGCCAACTCGCTCACCGATGCGGATGCGACGGGGAATTGCGCCTCGAAGGAAGCGCTGGCGCCGATCGCCAGTCTCAATCCCGGCGTCGTTTCGGCGGCCTCCAACATGGGTTCGACACTCCTGCGCTTCACGCCGCATCGAGTGCTGTCTGGTCCCTATCATCGTGACCAGGGCGGTATGCTGACAGAACTGCATATCGGCCTTGCTGCGCCAAAGGAGGCGGAAGCCTTCCTGCGCGGCGCTCATGTGACGCTGCTTGCCTTTTGCCCCGGCGATCCGCAGGTGAAGGAAGTTTCAAAGCTAAAGCCCGAGGGGCTCTATGCTCAACTTGGCCGGGCTCATGTGCCCGCCTATCTTGAGCCGATCCCGGCGGCGAAGTCGGATGTACAGTTCTTCCGGTTCAAACCGCTGGATTGAGGCGCCGGATCAAGCCTGGCGCTGCTCCAGCATGTCGAGCGTCACGAGATACCCGATGAAGCCGAGATTGTAGCCACCGAGCGCGATGAACAATGTCGTCAAAGGCGGGACAACCGCGGAGGCGGCAACGGCTGCCATGAAGGTGATGCTGACTAGGGCCGCACCCAGGATCGAGCCGATGGTCGAACGCTGTAGGCCGGCCGTAATACCGATGATTATGGCGGTTACGAATATCATCGCTCCACCTCCTCTTTACCAAAAACAACTTTGCACAGAATTGCATGCGGATGGCTAAAAAAGACTTTGTGCATAGGGTTAACACTTGATGAAGCAATAGGCTCCGCATTTGCCGCAACTTCGGATAAAAGGACCCTATGAGCAGCTTCTTTGAGAATGATTCGCCCACGAATCTCGCGGAATATTCTGTCTCGGAATTGTCCGGATCGATCAAACGTACCGTCGAGAGCGCCTTCGATCAGGTGCGTGTGCGCGGCGAAATCTCCGGCTATCGCGGGCCCCATTCTTCCGGCCATGCCTATTTTTCGCTGAAGGACGACAGAGCCCGCATCGACGCGGTGATCTGGAAAGGTACATTCTCCAGACTGAAATTCCGCCCCGAAGAGGGGATGGAGGTGATTGCCACCGGCAAGGTGACGACCTTCCCAGGATCCTCGAAATACCAGATCGTCATCGAAACGCTGGAACCGGCGGGCGCCGGTGCGCTGATGGCCCTCTTGGAGGAACGCAAGCGCAAACTCGGTGCGGAAGGCCTCTTCGAGGCAGGCCGCAAGCGACGGCTTCCCTTCATGCCGAAGGTGATCGGTGTCGTCACCTCGCCGACGGGTGCTGTCATCCGCGACATCCTGCACCGGATCTCCGATCGTTTCCCAGTGCATGTCCTTGTTTGGCCGGTAAAGGTGCAAGGGGAGGGGTCGGGTGACGAGGTGGCAAACGCCATCCGCGGCTTCAACGAATTTGCGCCCGGAGGTCCCGTTCCCCGTCCCGACGTGCTGATCGTCGCCCGTGGCGGCGGCAGTCTGGAAGATCTCTGGAGCTTCAATGACGAGGCGGTCGTTCGCGCCACGGCGGCAAGCGAGATCCCTTTGATCTCCGCCGTCGGTCACGAGACCGACTGGACGTTGATCGACTATGCCGCCGACGTTCGGGCGCCGACGCCGACCGGCGCCGCTGAAATGGCCGTACCGGTCAAGGCTGAACTCGAGGCGCAGCTCGCAAGCCTTGCCGCCCGCCTGCAGGGCAGTGTCGGCAGGCAAATGGATCAACGCCGGCAGGCGATACGTGCGCTGCTGAGGGCGCTGCCATCGCTCGACCAGCTTCTCGGCCTGCCGCGCCGTCGCTTCGATGAGGCCGCCGCCGGTTTGGGCCGCGGGCTGGAGCTGAATACGTTGAACAAACGCCGCGCCTTCGAGCGCACCGCGTCGCATCTGCGGCCCGATGTGCTCTCGAGCCGTATCGTCGAGCGGCGGCAGATGCTGAGCGACCGGATGAGTCGCGCCCAACGCACCGTCGAGCGGATGATCGATCGTGGCCGCGCCCGTATTGGTCGTGCCGACGCCGTTTTTGCCACGCTGCCTTCGCGGCTGGCGGCGCAGACCGGCCGCGCCCGCGATCATCTCGGCAGCCTTTCCCGTCACGCCGATACGGCGATACGCCACCAGCTCGCAAGGCTGCGGGGTGAGCTGGTGGCCCAGGAGCGGGTTCTGCAGTCCCTGTCCTACAAGAATGTGCTGAAGCGCGGCTACGCCGTCGTTCGCGACGACGCGGACCGGCCGGTTTCCGTGGCCGCAGCCCTTGCCACAGGTGTCGCGATCTCGGTCGAATTCGCCGATGGTCGCATCGGTGCAGTCACTGGAGACATCCCCGCCGCTCCATCGCTCGCGAAACCTCCAGAAGGCACTCCGTCGCACAAGAAGCGGGTCGCGAAACCGGCTGCCGCCGCCGATCCGCCAAAGCAGGGCAGCCTGTTCTGATGCGCATCCTGCTCGTCCTCGCCCATCCGCTGGAGGACAGCTTCGCCGCAGCGGTGGCGAAAACGGCTGAGGAGACGCTCGTCGCCGGCGGACATCAGGTGGATCTGCTCGATCTCTACCGCGAGAATTTCGACCCTCGCCTGTCCGAAGCGGAGCGGCGCGGTTATTTCGACCAGCCCTATGATACCTCCGCCGTCGAAGAAATTGTTGCCCGGCTTCAGGCGGCTGATGGGCTAGTGCTGGTCTTTCCGCAATGGTGGTTCAATTTTCCGGCCATTCTCAAGGGCTTTTTCGATCGCGCATTTGCTCCCGGCATCGCTTTCCGCCATGATTCCGCCGGAGGTCGTATCGTGCCCCAGTTGAGCAATATTCGCCTGTTCTGGGCGCTGACGACCACCGGTTCACCCTGGTGGGTGGTGCATCTCTATATGGGCAATCCAGTGCGCCGCCTTTTGAAACGCGGCATCGCCGCCTTTTGCTCCAAGCGGCTCGATTTCCGTATGTTGACCCTGCATGACATGGATCGGATCAGCCAAGCCAGGCGTCTCGCCCATCTCGCTCGCATCAGGAATACCATGGCCGCCCTCTCACTCTGACCTAACTAATCCCGACGGTATCCCATCCGCAACCAATTCGGCTGATATGCGGTTTTCGCGACGTTATGTTATTCTAACGCCATGTTTTTTTGGGAGGACCATACGATGAGATTGGCCTCTTATAATGTTGAAAACCTATTCGATCGCGCCAAGGCGATGAATCTCGATAGCTGGGAGGAAGGGCGCCCGATCCTGGAGAAGTTCGCGGCGCTTGAAGGCCTGCTTGGCCAGGTGAGCTACAGTGAAGCCGACAAACGGAAGATGACGGAGCTGATTATTGCGCTTGGATTGGAGAGGAGCGATACCGGTCCCTTTGTTCTTCTCCGCCGCAATCGTGGCGCGCTATTGACGCGGCCGAAGACCGGCGGCGTCGTCATTGTCGCCAATGGCCGCGCCGATTGGGTCGGCTCGCTGGAGTTGCGGGAAGAGCCGGTGGATGAAGAGGCGATGCGCAACACGGCTCGTGTGATGAAAGATATCAAAGCCGATGTGCTGGGCATTGTCGAAGTTGAAAGTCGGCCGGTCTTGTCCGCTTTCAATTCATTGATCGTGCCAGTGGTCGGCGGCGATCCCTTCGCCCATGTCATGGTGATCGACGGCAATGACGAGCGCGGCATCGATGTCGGCATTATGACGCGCGAGAATTTCCCGATCGGCTTCATGCGCAGCCATGTCGATGACCGCATGCCCGATGGTTCGTTGATCTTCTCACGCGATTGCGCCGAATATCGCGTCACCACGCCAGCCGGCGCTACGCTCGTCGTCTTGGTCAATCATTTCAAAAGCAAGGGCTATGGCGGCGTGCAAGCCTCCGATGCCCGCCGCAAGACTCAGGCGAAGCGGGCACGGGAAATCTACGAGGCCCTACTGACGGAAGGCCTCGATTACATTGCCTTGATCGGTGACCTCAACGACTTTCCCGACAGCCATCCGCTGAAGCCGCTGACCACTAGCACTCTGCAGGACGCCTTTAGGCATCCCGACTTCGACGATGGAGGCTATCCCGGCACCTACGGTCTCTGCAACACCACCAGCAAGATCGACTATCTCTTCCTGTCACCGACCCTTTTCGACAAGGTTCAGCGTGGCGGTGTCTTCCGCAGAGGCCTATGGCCGGGATCGCGACCGAAACGCTGGGACGTCTATCCGGACCTCACCACGGAGCGACAGGGCGCATCAGATCATGCAGCCATATGGGTGGATTTGGACATCTGACCGTTACGCCCACTCGCCTTTGCGCATCACCGGAACCCGCGAGCCATCCGGCTTGATGCCGTCGATGTCGACCTTGTCGGAGCCGATCATCCAGTCGATGTGAATCAAGCTGGAATTGCCGCCCTGGGCCTTGATCTGTTCCTGGCTCAACGTCGCGCCGTCAATAAAGCATTTGGAATAGCACTGACCAAGCGCGATGTGGCAGGAGGCATTTTCGTCAAACAGCGTGTTGTAGAACAGGATGCCACTGGCAGAGATCGGCGAGGAATGAGGCACCAATGCCACCTCGCCGAGTCGACGGGCGCCCTCATCGGTATCCAGCACCTTGTTCAGCACTTCTTCGCCGCGCGATGCCTTGGCCTCGACGATGCGGCCGCCTTCGAAGCGAACCATTATATTGTCGATTAGCGTCCCCTGATGCGACAGCGGCTTGGTCGAGGAGACGTAGCCTTCGACGCGCAGCGCATGCGGCGTGGTGAACACCTCTTCGGTCGGAATGTTCGGGTTGCAGGTGATGCCATTCTTGGCGACCGAGGCGCCGCCATGCCATTCATGGCCATCGGCAAGACCGATCTTCACATCGGTGTCCGGACCCTGGAAATGCAGAGTGGCAAAACGCTGGCCGTTCATCCAGGCGGACCGCTTGTGCAGGTTGGCATTGTGCTCGGCCCAGGCGCTGATCGGGTCCGGCACGTCGACGCGCGAGGCGGCGAAGATTGCCTTGGCAAGTTTGGCGACCGCGATCGCTTCCGGATCGTCCGGGAAAACCAGCTTCGCCCACGAAGGGTTCGGATAGGAGACGATGTTCCAGTTGATGTCGAAATTGGAGATCTTTTCCAACGCTGGCTTGTAAGCGGCCGAGTTGGCGCGGTTGGCGCGCGCGACTTTGGCCGGGTCCTGGCCGGAGAGCAGCATCGGATTGTCGCCGGAGACGGCGAGCCGCGCGGAATTGTTGCCATAGGCCTTGGCCATGCCTTCATAGAGCCAGTTCGAAGCGCGATCGAAGCTTTCGTCATGGCCGTATGCGTAGCGCGCAAGCGTGGTTTCTTCGTCGGAATAGAAAGCTGTAACGAGACCCGCGCCGGATTTATACGCCTCGCGGGTGATCAGCCGCACCAGCGGCATGGCGACGATCGGCGCGGTGATGACCAATTCCTGGCCCTTCTGCAGTTGCAGCCCGACCTTCACGGCCACTTCGGCGAGCTTTTCCAGCTTGGCGGGATCGACGGGATGGTGGTTGGGGGAGGCGAACGTCATGGCAAGACCTGCATGCTGAGGATCGGAAGAACGGTCCACAGACTTAGACCGGTTTGCAGTGAAAATGAAGGCAGTTTTGTCTTTCAGGCATGATCAGGTAATGAGCGGCGCGGCTTTGGCTTTCAAAACCGCTAGCGCGTCCTTAGGGTCAAGGCGCACCTGAAGGCCGCGCTGGCCGCCGTTGATGTAGACATGGGTCTCCGTCATCGCCTGTGCCTCGATCGCCGTCGGCACCACCTTCTTCTGGCCGAAAGGGCTGATGCCGCCGACATGATAGCCGGTCAGCCGCTCGGCAGCGGCAGGCTTCATCATATTCGCCGACTTGCCGCCGAAAGCGCCGGCGAGCTTCTTCATGCTGACTTCATGGTTTGATGGCACGACCACGCAGACCGGCTTGCCGTCCACCTCCGCCATTAGCGTCTTCAACACCCGGTGCGGCTCTTCGCCCAAAGCTTTTGCCGCCTGCATACCGACGCGCTCGGCATTCGGATCGTAATCATAGGTATGGACGGTGAAGGCAACCTTAGCCTGGGTCAGTACTTGCGTGGCGCGGGTGGTTTTGGACATGATTCACCCGTTATTCGTCGACCTTGAATGCGCCCGCATAGATCTCCGGTTTGAAACCGATCAGCAATTTGCCGTCAGCTTCCAGCACCGGACGCTTGATCATTGACGGTTGGGCCAGCATCAGGGCAATGGCCTCGCCCTTGGTGAGGTCTGCGCGGTCTTTTTCCGGGAGCGCCTTGAAGGTGGTGCCGGCGCGGTTGAGGACGGTTTCCCAGTCGGCTTGCGCGGTCCACCGCTCCAGATGCTCGCGATCGATGCCGACGGTCTTGTAATCGTGGAAATCATAGGCGATGCCGTGGCTGTCCAGCCAGGTCCGCGCTTTCTTCATGGTGTCGCAATTCTTGATGCCGTAAATGGTGATTGCCATGCCGAATCCGTCTCTTGCTATGCGCCCACCGCATAACATGCAAGCGAAGATGAGCGAAAGTCTGGGACGGCTCGATGGTCCTAGACCTCCGCTGAGATGCCTCAGTCTTCCAGCGTTCCCGGCTTGCGGGTGGCAGCGCTCGGTCTATCGCTGCCAATTTTCATCAAGTCGCCGCGTCGGCGCACGAGTCGGTCGGAGACGCGGGTGACGATGAGGCCCGCTTGCGGGGCGTGGACGTCGATCGTTCCATCCGGCATGCCGGGCGCCGTAATAATCGTCGCCAACAGATCACCCTCGCTGACACGTTCGCCGATGTTGTGGTGGAAGAGCACGGTGCCGGCCTGCGGAGCGCGGATCATCTCCACATTGTCGAGCGGCACCGCCGGCCCGGTAAAGGCCGGCAGGGTCACGCTATCGTCACGCACTGCTCCACGGGCAGCGAGGAAACGCCAAAGCCCTTGGGCATCCTTCTTTGCCATCTCCGGATAAACGTCACGCGTGCCACGCAGTTCGACGGTCACAGACAGTTTTCCCGGCAAACTTGCCATCTTCTCGCCGGGTACCTCGTATTTCCAGGCAAAGCTGACGGCCTCTTCGAATGCCGAGCTTTCGCCGTCCGACAGCAGTACCGCGTCCATATTCAGCGCAGCCGCCAAGTCGGCGGCCTCCGGCCAGAAGGCATCGTCGATATAGGCATATTGCACGGATTCGTCATCGCAATGCAGGTCGATGACCAGATCGGCGCCAAGCGCCATGTGAATGAGCTGCCGTTTCAAACGGTCGGCGGCAGAGTACCGCTCCAGGTTTTCGATCAGCAGATGGCGGTCGCGTGCCGAGATCAGCGGAAAGTCGCGGTTGAAATTGGTGCGCGTGCCCAGGTCAAAGCGGCCCTGCAGCTCGCCGAAATGCGATTGCGCCGCGCCGACCGGATTGGCGTGCGGCACGACGACGATATCGCTCAGAACCGCGCCTTCGGCCTCCGCCTGCCGCAGCCGCTCGCAGAGGAAATGAGCAAGCGCCGTGCCCGGCAGCTCACCGGCATGCAGCGCCGCCTGGATATAGATCTTCGGAGCATCCGGCTTGCTGCCGGCAAAATGCAGCACCGGTAGCCGCCATGCGATCCCGGGCGTGTCGCCGTCGATAACAATTTCTGTGATGTCCATGCGCTGTCTCCTGCTTGTAATGGTCAGATAACAAGCCGTGGTCGCCTCGCGCAATGATTATTGAGCGGCGCGCGGATGGTCCCGGCCGCAAGATCCGAGATTGCTTTGCGGAAAGATCAAAGGCTCGGGCTCACAGAGCCGTTGTCTCTGCACTCGTTCTACAGACTGCCACTCTTGCGCAGGCTCAAGATCAGGCCGAGGCTGAGCAGGACGGCGCCGACACCGAGGAGGAAGGGCGCCGCGTAGCCGAAATGATCGGCGAGCAGGCCGGCGATCGGGCCGGTGCTGCCGAGCGCCACATCCATGAAAACCGAGTAGAGGGCAAGCGCCACACCACGGTTCTGCGATGGAATGCGGGCCATCGCCTCGTTCCCAAGCGCCGGAAAGATCGGCGCAAAGCCGGCTCCGGCGAGGGCTGCGCCGATGATCGCGACGGTGGGCGAAGGCGCAAGGGCCAGCACCAGCAGCCCGATGATCTCCAACACCAGCGAAACGCGCGCCAGCGGCAAGCCGCCGAAGCGGGCAACGGCTTGAGCCAAACCGAGGCGAACGCCCATGAAGGCCAGACCAAAAGCGCTTAGCGCCAGCGAAGCCCCGTCCCAACCACGGCTATGGAAAAACAAGGCGACGAAGGCCATGACGACGCCGAAACCGCTGGAGGCAAGCGCCAGCGCCACGCCGAAGGGCGCGATACGGCTGAGGACCTGGCCCGTGCCGATGCCCTTCTCCTTGACGCCGGGCACAGGCGGACGCGTCTGGGCCAGCATCAGGCCGGTAATTGCTAGGCCAATCGTCACCGTGCCCATGGCGAAGAAACCATATTGCCCCTCCAGCCAGGCGCCGAAGGGCGCGGCGATCGCGATGCCGCCATAGGTGGCGATGCCGTTCCAGGAGATGATGCGTACAGTTTCGCGCGCCCCCATCAACCCGATCGCCCAGGTGATCGCCGCCGTACTGACCAAGCTTTCACCGACGCCGAGCGCCAGCCGCCCGACAAGCAGCAGCGCCAGGCTCAATGCCGGTACACCGCTCAGCAAGGCTGACGCCAGCGTCAAGGCTCCGCAAAGCCCGTAGGCAAAGAACCCGAGGAACACCGAACGGCGCGGCCCGTACCGATCGCATAGGCGGCCGACTTGCGCGCGGCTGATGACGGTCGCCACATATTGCGCGCTGATGGTGATGCCGGCCCAGACGACGCCGAAGCCGAGACCGCTATCAACATAGGTCGGCAGCACGGCAAGCGGCAGCCCGATGGCGACATAGCCGAAGAAGGTCAGCGTAACGATGGAAAGAAGGGATAGGGCCGAATTGGACTGGATGGTCTGGGAGGCAGTGTTCACGAGATATCGCCTGCGGGCACCGCGTGCGGTGTCCTTGCTGTTGCCATGCGGATCGGGGTTTGTACCGGACAGGAGTGGCGACAACGGCCATCGACCGCGCGACGTCACGGGTCAGTTTCGTATCAGGCGACAAGCAGCCGGGTCAACGAAATTGCTGCTTTGCAGCAAAAAAACGTGGCGCGCTCAAGCGATTGTGTTTAGAGCGCTGGCGGACGCGGACTGGGCGATGTCCGGCCAGCCCGGTGTCAAATGCCTTTGCGGGGGAGGGAGGCGAGGTGATGATCAAACTTCCTCGCCCCTAGTTTACATCGTCAGCACCACGCTCGCCGTCGTTCGTCCCGCCTCCAGGTCGGCATGCGCCCTGGCCGCGTCTTTCAGCGCGTATTCCGCACCGATCGGATTGATCAGGCCGGCCCGCAATTCCGCCACCAGGGCTTTGGTGCCCTGCCGATAGAGATCGGGATCGTTGGCGTAGGTCAGGACGCTCGGGCGGGCGAGACCGATGGCCCGGGGTGCGGTCAATTCCTCGAGCTGGATAGGGGGAATGGGGCCGGCGGCCTGGCCGATGCTGGCGGCCGTGCCGAAGGGACGGACCGTGGCGAGCGTCTGCGAAAGCATCGCGCCGCCGATACCGTCGATGGCAAGATGTACGCCGCGGCCGTCAGCGATGCGGCGCGTTTCGTCCACCCAATCCTCGGAATTATGTAGGAGAACGGCGTCGGCGCCAGCCTCATAGGCAAATTCCGCCTTGGCACCCGAACCGACCGTGCCAATGACATTGGCGCCAAGCCGCTTTGCCCAGCGTGTCACGATCTGCCCGAGACCGCCGGCGGCCGCGTGCACCAGAACCCATTCGCCCGATCGCAACGGATGGACCTTGTGGAGCAGCATATGGGCGGTCAGTCCGCGCAACATGGTGCTGCCGGCAAGTCGCTCGCTGACATCGTCGGGCAGCCGCACCAGCCGAGAAGCCGACAGGGTACGCATTTCGGCATAGCTTCCAAGCGGATGGCCGACATAGGCGACGCGATCGCCGATCTTGACGTTTTCGACGCCGGAACCGATCGCTTCAACGACGCCTGCACCCTCGAAACCGAGAACGGTCTGCCCGGGCGGCAGGGGATAGAGCCCGGTGCGAACATAAATATCGACGAAATTGACGCCGGAAATGCTTTGGCGGATGCGGGCCTGGCCGGGGCCCGGCTCGGTGATGGGGAGCTCGACGAGCTTCATTGTTTCTGGCGTGCCGGGATTGGTTATCGCGATGGCTACTGGCATTGAGTAGTCTCCTTTCGAACGCACCTTTGATCACAAAGGTGCGTCTGAATAAATTCGGTATGAACTCACCATATCTGTGCAATAATGCACAGATGATCGATTGGCAGGATCTTCTTCACTTCGCGTCTCTGGCGCGCACCGGCTCGCTCTCGGCGGCTGCGCGCGAGCTTGGCGTCGATCACGCAACCGTCGGCCGGCGGATTGCAGCGTTGGAACGTGCGCTTGATCTGCGCCTGATCGACCGCAGGCCGCGCACCTCGCCGTTGACGGCTGATGGCCGGGCAATTGCCGAGTTGGTGGCAGGTATGGAGGACAATGTCGAAGCGATCAGACGCTATTCGAAAAGCGCCGTTGCGGGGCTTTCTGCGGCCGTCAAGATCAGCGCGCCGCCTTCGATTGCCGCCCACCTCATCGCCCCGAAGGCGGTCGGATTCCGCGCCGAACATCCCGATATTACGCTGACGGTCGCCGGCGTGACCCGCCGCGCCGCCCTCGACCATGGCGAAGCCGATATCGCCGTGCGGATGTCGCGCCCGGAGGAGAGCGATCTCCTGGTGCGGCGGATCGGCGTCATGCGTTTCGGGCTTTATGCCATCCCCGAAATTGCAAAAGCGCCCGAGGAGAGTCGGGTCTTCATCGGCTATGATGCGGCGCTCGATCATCTGACCCAGCAGACCTGGCTCCGCAGCCTGCTTGCCGGTCGCCCTATCGTGTTTCGGGCGGGCGACGTTTTCGGCCAGTTGCAAGCCGCGCGCGCCGGTCTGGGCGTAGTGGCGTTACCCGCCTTCCTCGGCGACGGCGAAGCCGGCCTCACGCGTCTGCAGACGGAGATCCCGTCACCGACGCGCGACCTCTGGCTTGTGACCTATCCCGATCTTCGCCGCTCTCCGGCAATCCGGGCGGTGATGGATTTTGTCAGTGAGACGATCGGCAGAAGTTGTCCGCTTCGAGAGGTTGATGGGGTTGTATAGACGGCAGTTCGCCGCCGCTTATTTTTTTGTTGCAGCTTGTATGCGAAGGTCTAGATCTAGGCAGATTGACGATTCCTATGGTCGCTGATCGATGACGAAGTTGAGTGACTGGCCTGCATTAAACAAAGCCGATGTGATCGCGGGTATATCGGTTGCCGGTCTGATGCTGCCGGAAGCGGTCGCCTATGCGGGTATCGCCGGTCTGCCACCGCATCGGGCCATCCTCGCCGGTATCGCCGGCTGTCTCGTCTACGCGATTTTCGGACGCAGCCGCTTCGCCATCGTCTCGCCGACCTCCTCATCCGCCGCCATCCTTGCCGCGACGCTGGCGGTTGTTCCGGGAGATGCCACCGTCAAGGCTGGCCTCACGACCATTGCGGTCGCGCTTGCCGGCGTGCTTTTTGTCGTCGCCGCTGCCCTACGCCTTGGTGGCATTACGGGCTTCATCTCACGCCCGGTGCTGCGCGGATTCGCGCTGGGGCTGGCGATTACCATCATCCTGCATCAATTGCCGATTCTCGTCGGCGTTTCCGTGCAAGGCTCGAATATCCTGAGCTATGCTGGCGCCTTGCTCGCGGCGATCGCGCGATGGAACCTCGCAAGCGTCGCCGTCGGCATCGTGGCGCTGGCCGCACTGCTGCTGCTGAAGCGACTGCCGGGTGTCCCCGGCGCTTTCCTCGTGCTCGCGGCCGGCATTCTTGCGTCATCTGCCTTTGATCTCGCCGGCCATGGTGTCAGGCTGGTCGGGACGATCGAGGTCCTGCCGCAATGGCCTTCGCTTCAAGATGCCGGCTGGCCGGCTTATTCGCGGCTAGTGCAGTTCACCGTGCCCCTCGTCCTCATTCTCTTCGCCGAATCCTGGGGTACGATGCGCGGCTTGGCGCTGCGCTATGGCGATCCTCTCGAGGTCAATCGCGAACTCGGAGCGCTGGGCCTTGCTAATATCGCCAGCGCCATAGTTCAGGGTATGCCGGTCGGCGCCGGCTTTTCGGCCGGTTTCGCCAGTGAAGCGGCGGGGGCGAAGACGCGCGCAACAGGTGTCTTTGCCGCAATCGGCCTGGCCATCCTCATCGCGTGCGCAGAGCCGTTGGTCGCGCGGCTGCCGGAGCCGGTGCTAGCCGCGGTTGTGATCGCGGCCCTGACACATGCACTCGACCCCGGTCCCATCCTTCGTCTTCGCCGACTCCATCGCGATTTCTATGTCGCGCTCGGTGCCGCGGCGGGCGTGCTGATTTTCGGCGTCCTTAACGGCATGTTGTTGGCGATCGCGATCGCGCTCGTTGCGATGATGCACCGATTGGCGTCTCCCTATGTGGCTCGTCTCGGACGGTTGGGGGGCAGCCATAATTTCGTTGACGTCAGCCGCCATCCGGATGCGACGGAGACTCCCGGTATTGCTATCTGGCGCCCTGGCGAGCCGCTATTTTTCGGCAATGCCGATACGATTCTTAGCGAAATTCTGAGGCGCAGCCGCGCAGAGACGGGACTGAAGGCCGTGGTGCTAAGTCTGGAGGAAAGCTTCGATCTCGACAGTTCGGCGCTCGACGCTTTGATGGAATTCGATACTGCCATGCGCACCGCCGGCATCCGCGTGCAATTCGCGCGTGCCCATGATCGAGCCCGTGACCTCATGGCTGCGGCCGGAATGACTAGTCTCGACAGGCGCTGCAGCTTTAGCGTCGACGACGCGGCTGCCGCGGTAGAGGCGGCGGTGATGCATTCTGATGGATCAACTTAAGCGAGGCCTGATCGACATATTCGTGCTTGTTCTGACCTTGTAGCCTATTGACCAACATAACGCTCGCACTATCCATGTGACCGGCGGCGGTTGTCGAAAACTGAAAACATGGTCGAAAAGTCATTTCGTCGCTTCGGACGGAAGCCATGTGTAGAGACATGCCGAAGCTTGGGTGGTCTGGGTTTGCCTAGCAAGCGATGGTTTTGGCCCAATACCACCATGAGCCGATCCCTATATTTGATTTTGTCCTTGAGGGCAGAGTCTCCGGTTCCGTCGGCTCGAATGGAAGCTGCGTTCGTCTGACGTCGGACATTTGATACCTTTCGGTCCAACGGATGCGCCTCGCTTCCCTACTGCCAAGCTAATCCCACGCTTTGTCACAAATCAAGAATGGAGAGAACGTGTTGTTCGATGCCTTTTGGGCCGAATATCTCGCGGCCCACATTTATCGTTTGGGATGTTCAGGCACCGAATAAAACCGCCCGCTCGGCTGTTTACCGCAAGTCAGGGCATTTCGCGCCCGCTCTCAACAAGGGAATGACCTCACATGTTGATAAAAGCAATCTTTTCCGCGGTGTTTTTTGCCCTCATCAGCCTCAGTATTTCCGCTTGCTCCACCACCGGGCAGGGCAATAGCAGCGGTATGACGCATTCCTCTCCGGCTGGCGGCGGTACCTCGGGCGGTGGTGGCATGGGCGGTGGCGGTATGGGCGGCGGATATTGATAACCTCCCGGAAGCGATGCGGCTGACGTTGCCATTGCGGCATCGGCATCGCTTCCTTCGACCAGCAAAATATTGGCAACAATCGTTCGGCGCAAGAATCGGGTTGAATTCGAGCGCCGGGAGCACGATTTTCATGGCAAGTGGAAACACGGAGGCTTTGCCATGAGTGAAACGACGCAACGTTATCTGATCTTCGAAACAGCGGGGGGGTTTTGTGGGATTGCGTGGAACGATATCGGCATAACGCGCTTCCAGCTGCCGACGAAACGTGTTGAAGCGACCGAGCGCCTTATGCTTCGCCGTCTGCCACACGCCGAGCCCGGCACACCGACGCCGGACGTGTCCGAGGCGGTTGCCGCCGTGAAGCGCTATTTCGCCGGCGAAGAGATCGACTTCTCCGGCGTCAAATTGGATCTCAGTGAGCAAGACGATTTCTTCAAGCAGATCTATGCCGCCGCGCGGCAGGTCGCATGGGGGCACACCACCACCTATGGCATGATCGCCAAACAGCTCGGCGCCGGGCCGGAAGCTGCGCGCGACGTCGGCCAGGCCATGGCCAAGAACCCCGTGGCGCTGATCATTCCCTGCCACCGCGTCCTGGCCGCCGGCGGTAAGATAGGCGGTTTCTCGGCGCCCGGCGGGTCGACCGCCAAGGCCCGCATGCTGGAACTGGAAGGCGTCCAGCTTGCGCCGCCGAAACCCGTGCAGCAATCCCTAGGGTTCTAAGCAGATGCGGAAGAAAGCTGACCAACGGCCATCCATGGATTTGCCCCCTTATTCCGTCGTGCTCCAGCCTCGGACCGTCGTGGTTATGGCCGCGCCAACCAGTAGCGTTGTGGAAACAACAAGTGCTTCCCGCGCACCGGTGACGAACGCGTTTATCTGGCCCACGAACGATCCAAACAAAGCTACGCCGAGGACGCTGCCGGTTTGTCGCGCGGAGTTAAGAACGCCCGCCGCCACGCCCGAACGCGCCTTCTCGACGCTGCCTAGAAGCGTCGACGTGAGCGGCGGGACCAGCAATCCCAACCCGCTTCCCATTGCAAGGAACTGAACGAGCATCGCCCAGTAACTGGTACCACGGCCGATGCCGAGGAGACCGATGCAGCCAGCCGCTGCGATCAATGCTCCGGCGGCGATGACTGGCAGCGCTCCAAATCGCTGGGCTGCCCGAGCCGCCAATAAATTGGCCGGAAAGACCGCCGCCATCATCGGCAGAAAGGCCAGTCCCGTCTCAAAAGGAGAAAGGTCGTTGACCTGCTGAAAGTAGAGGCTGAGCACGAAGATAAGACCATAAAACGGCACGTTCACCAACAGGCCCGCAAGCGACATCTGCGAGAACAATCGACGTTTGAAGAGGCCAAGCGGCAGCATGGGCTGCTCGGCGTGCTGCTCCCGCAACAGGAAGAGTGCAATCAGTATGGCCGAAACAATAAAGCCTGCGACAACCCAGGAGTTGCCCCAGCCCGAGGTTCCGCCTTCAATGATTGTCGCAGCGAGACAACCCAACGCGCCGATTGCTATTGTCTGGCCAACAAGGTCGAACTCGCGATATGGCGATGGCGTGGTCTCTTTAGCCCACCGCCATGTCAGCCAAAGGCCTGCGAGCCCGATCGGCAGGTTGACGAAGAAGATGCTCCTCCAGCCGACGATCGCGATCAGGCCGCCGCCAACGAATGGGCCTGCCATGAGCGCGAGGCTCGCTCCGGCCGCCCAGGTTCCAACCGCACGACCACGTTCCTTTTCATTGGGATAGGCGTGGTTGAGGAGGGCGAGTGAATTGGGAACAAGAATGGCGGCGCCGATGCCCTGCAAGGCCCTGGCCGCAATCAGGATCACTGGTGTGGGCGCCAGCGCGCAAGCGAGCGACGCTACCGTGAAGATAGCGAAGCCGGCCATGAATGTCTTCTTCGCACCGACGCGATCGCCCAGCGCACCGGCCGTCAGGATCAGCGCGGCGAACGCAATCGTGTAGACGGTGACCACCCACTGAAGCTCGGGCACCCCGCCGCCCAGCGCTTTGCCAATGCTGCTCAAGGCGGTGTTGACGATAGTCACGTCGAGCTGGACGACAGCATAGCCGAGACTCATCCCGGCGAGCGTGAGCGACTTCGTCAATCTTGAACGGTCGTCCTTGTCAGCCGCGCTCTCCGTCATCAATCGTTCTCCTGCCAAGTGCAAAGCAATTGATGTCTCGCCGTGCCTGGCGAGCGCACATCCAGAGTTAATGCGGGAGTGCGTTTACCGTTCCTTGTCGGCGCGGGCCGTCGCCTCTTCATCGGGCGGCGGCGCCGCATTGCCGTCCGATCTATGATGCAGCGGCATCGCCGGCAAAGGCCCGGGCCGCCTTGGGCTGAGGACGCAGCAGCAAGTAGAATGCAGCGACGTGGGTGATCATCAAAATGGGCACGTATACGATAGGGATCGCATAGGTGGCCGCCAACGCCCCGGCCGCCGAAGGGAGGTCGAACTGAATGCCGTGATAATAGTCGACGATGAGGTCGACTGCTCCGGCAACATTGAAGCTGATGACGAACAGCCAAAACAGCGGACGCGTCCTGACGCTGAGAAGCGCCAGGATGGCGAGCAAGCCGGATGCGAAATCACCGTAAGCAGCTGGCGTCGCGAAGCCGGCGGGCAAATCGGGGCCGACGACGCCGGGAACAATGAAGACGAGCCCGAAGAAGCGGAAGCTGTGCAGCGTGGCGATGGCGCGCTGCGCTTCGAGCGGATCCATCGATTTGAGTCTGGGCCAGATATACGCCCCGAAACATAGCAGCCACGGAACGTAGCCTAGAACGATATGTAACTGGAAAATGATTGCGGGCGACATTGGGCCCTCCTGTGGGTTGCTAGGTTACACGGCCTCGAATACCGCGGTCAGAATGCCGAGCCGGCCTTCCATGAGACTTCGTCCCAAATTGGCGGCAAGCTGCGGGAAGTCCGGCCCCATCACCAAGCCGAGATTTGGCGAAGGCGGTGGACCCGAGTCACGCAGCTCGGCGATCCAACCCTTGGCCGCCTCGGTGCTGTCTTGCCATACCAACGCCCGGAAGCCGGCCGGTTCGATCGCCTCGCGCGTCTCGCCAGCGGTCAAGAGAAAGCTCGTTGCGGGTGTTCGCGCCCAGGGAACGGGATAGTGGGGCTCGCCGCTGTTCACTACGACGTCGTAGGTGACAAATCTGCCGCCAGGCTTCAGCACGCGCCGAACCTCACGGTAGAGCCGCGCCCGGTCGGAGATGTTCATCGCCACATGCAGCAGCAACACGACGTCGAAACAGCCGTAGTCAAATGGGAGCTCCGGCGCACTGGCGGTCTGGAATGACACCTGTCCGGTTTGGCCCGTGCGCTCGGTCAGATAGCGCGCGGCATTGACAAATGGCTCGCTAAGGTCGATGCCCGTAACTCGGCAGCCGTGAGCCGCGGCCAGGACGCGAGCCGGCCCTCCGACGCCCGAACCGACGTCCAGGACTGACATGTTGGCGGCAATCTCCGCCAACTTGCCAATCTCGGCGGTCGCAACGTGCCCTCGGGTGTGAAACTGGTCGAGAGCGCCGAGTTGCTGGGGCGTGAGCAGCTGATCCTCCGGCCAGAGCGCCGTAAGCGCCGCCCTCAGCCGCTCGGTCAAGCCGGTCGCATGATAGTGTTGGCGCACGTCCTCCATCATATCGGTCATTGCAAGTTTCCTCTGAGACTTCTGACTGTTGTGGAGCGGCATCGGAGTGATTGCCGCTTTGCAAGTCAGATGTACGACTGCTTTCACCGAGCGACTATTCGCTATAATGTTGACGGGCCATGAAGCAGAATTTCACAGTCAGACGAGGTGCGCTCGACGGTGTGGAGGCGTTCCTGAGCGTCGCCGAGCACCGCAGTTTTCGCAGAGCGGCCGCGGCACTGGGGGTGACGCCATCGGCGATCAGCCAAGTGGTGCGCGCGCTTGAAGAGCGCGTCGGCGCAGCGCTCTTCCTGCGCACGACGCGCAGTGTCGGCCTGACCGAAGCCGGCGAACGGTTTCTGTCGCGTGCAAAACCCGCCTTCGAAGAGCTCGTCGCGGCAAGTGAAGTCGCAGGTCAACTCGGCGAGCGGCCGGCCGGATTGTTGCGCCTCGCCGTGCCGCGTTCGGTCGTGCCGATCGTACTGGAGCCGCTGATCGCGTCCTTCTGCGAGGCCTATCCCGCAATCGAGGTGGAGATTGCCGTAAGCGAAAAGCTGGTCGACCTCGCGTCCGAAGGGTTTGATGCCGGTGTCCGGATGGGCGAATTCATCGCCGCTGACATGATTGCTGTGCGGCTGACGCCACCCTTCCCGATTGTGGTCGTTGGCAGCCCCGATTACCTGTCTCGGCGCCAGCCGCCGGAGTGCATCGAAGATTTGCGTGATCACGCCTGCCTGCGCATGCGCCGCTCGAACGGTTCGGTCGCGCCCTGGTCCTTTGTCGACGGCAACGAGGCGGTCGAGGTGATCGTCTCGGGGCCGCTCATCGCGCATGATTACCCCACGGTTCTGGGGGCTGCCCTCCAAGGCGCGGGACTTGCGCAGGTGCCCCGCCCGCTTGCCGAGGCGGCGATCGCCGATGGCCGATTGCAAGCGCTGCTAACCTCCTTTGCGGTTACAGCGCCTGGGGTTTTTCTGTACCATCCGGGCAGACGCCAGGTCTTGCCCAAACTCCGGGCGTTCATCGAGCATATCAGATACCGCAGCGGCGACGCTCCCAGGGACGAAGCAGCTGGACGGGCGTTGCGCGGGCGCCCCGATGCAAACCAATCCTGAAGACATGCCCGAAGTTTCCGTCAATTGCCTACGAACTTCTGGCGTCCGGTCATGGATTGCTGCGACTCATTGAATATCGGCAGCCGTGTATAGTGGTCGAATTTCGATCTCGCTCGGTCCCGGCATGGGATTGGGGCAGCGCTTCACCCAGGCGACCGCCTCGTCCATATCCTTGACGTCCCAGAGCCAGAAGCCGGCGACCATATCGTCGCCGGGGAAAGGCCCGTCGATAACCGTACGGCCCGGGCCGTCGAACACAACACGCTTGCCCTGCGAGGTGGGCTTGAGGCCGCCGGCCATGACGAAGATGCCGGCATCCCGCAGCTCCTCATTGAATCTGCCCATCGCCTCCATCATCTGCGCCTCCCAGGCCGTGCGGAGAAACCCTTTCTCGCTGTCTTGCGTAGCCTTCACGAGCACCATCACACGCATCGTCTATCTCCATGTTTGCGCCGGCCTCATCGGCCGGAAATTGCAATGACGATCGGGGGTTTTTGATATCCGACATCGTCGTGTGATTTTTTTGACGATTGAGATTCGAAGCACGAAGAGCAGCTTCCACGTCAGGGGTCGCGATGGCGAGCCTCTCCCGCTGTGGTCCTTGGCGTCAGCTGCGTTTTTCTCTATATTCGGAATATGCCGAATATACCAAATAAATTGAACAAGGACGAGCGACGGTTCGTCGAGGATGTGGCTCGGCTGCTCACGCCTTGGGGTGTGCCGCCGGTCGCGGCCCGGCTCTACGGGTATCTGCTTCTCTGTCCTCGCCCAGTCACGCTCGACCAAATCACCGAGGACCTTGAGATCAGCAAGAGCAGCGCAAGCGTGGCTGCCCGGCTGTTGGAAAGCTATACGCTCGCGCGTCGCCATAGCGAGGCTGGAACGAAGCGTGCGCTATATGCCGTAGCCGACGACTACGAAGCCATGATCCGGCAGCAGAACCGTCTGCTCGATATGTTGGCCGGGCAGTTGAACGCCGGTGCCGGAATCGCCGCGTCAGAGATGGCAAGCGCCCGCCTCGAGGAGATGGCGGATTTCTATCGGGTGATGCGTGGTGCCATGGAGACTGCCATGCGCCGCTGGAAGAGTGTTCGGCAACCGCGATGACGAGAGAATTCCAGCTGTGGTGCTCGCCAAGTGGAAGACTTTAAGCTTCGACAGGAACGGCAAGAAAATGGGTCTCGTTCTAAACCTCTTCGTCCAGACGATTGTCTGGTTCGGCTTCATGGGCGCGATCATCTTTGTTGCCGCAGGCACGATGGACTACACCGGTGGCTGGCTCTATCTCGCTGTGATGGTTGCGCTCTCTGTCGCTTTTGGGCTGCACATGATGCGCGTCGATCCCGGCTTGCTTAAAGAGCGACTCAAGCCGCCTGTACAAAAGGACCAGCCGCTCGCGGACAAGCTGATTCTCATCCCAATCCTGCTCCTCATATTCGGAGGAATGGCCTTCATGGCGGCAGATGCGGCGCGCTGGCGCTGGTCAGCGATGCCATCCTCCGTGCAGTGGAAAGGATGTGGTCTCCTCTTGGCGTCGCTTTTGTTCATCTACTGGGTCATGCGTACGAACCGCTTCGCAGCGCCAGTCGTGAAAATACAAAAGGATCGTGGGCAGGCGGTCATCACAACAGGCCCTTATGCCATCGTCCGCCATCCAATGTATTTTGGCGCGCTCTTCTATATCGCCGGAACATCGCTTGTGCTCGGATCATGGTGGGGACTTGCGACGCTCCCTATTCTCGCCATCTTATTCGGCATCCGGATCGGCGTCGAAGAAAAAACGCTGCGCACGGGCCTTGAGGGATATGACGCTTATGCGCGCCGGGTGCGCTGGCGTCTGATTCCTTTCATCTGGTGACACGGCCCGCCCACATAGGAATGCCGGCAGCCCCGAACTCAGAGGAGAAAATTGCAGTTCAAATCAAATGAAGGATCCCAAGGTTAAGGCGTGGCTCTCGCTTATCATGAGCTATGCCATCATAGCGCTCGCGCTGTTTGTCTCGGCGGGAACAGTTTGGGTACTGGCAGGCATGGGTTTAACTCGACGTCGTATCGGGTTTCCGCCGTGCGCTGTGCATCTTGAACGATCCGATACTACTCGAGAGCGGAACCAAGACAGGCCGGGCGCAGAAGAGCGACTCACTAAAAATTTCTTGCTGAGAATTTGTGCGGTTATAGCGAATATTGCGCAAAAGTCCGCTGGCATCTCGTACCTGGCGTCTTCTAGTCGCGCCGCATCTATCAACCGCTGTCGCTCAGAACCGATTATGTCACAAACGCTGCGCTATGCCGCCGTCGCCTATGATGCCGACGTGGCCCGTCAGCCGGCTTGTCGAGTATCAACGCTGTTGGGAGGCGCGAGCCGAACTTCATGCGAGAATGGCGGAAATGGCGGCGGCCCGCGAAGCATATACCAAGCGATTGCGCTGGAAATAGACCCTGCCGTCCGCCGCTTCTTGCAAAGACGGCGGGCGGAAAGCTTCGACCAGCATCGAACGACTTAGCGCTTCGATATTGAGCTCTACTGTCGCAGCGTCCTTGCACTTCCCTCACTTGCCGTATGACGCAAGGAACACGCGCACGCCGGCTGCGGCGTGCCGTCGAAGCTCCGCCGGTTTCGGAATTGCATCGTCACCCAGCAGCATGGCCCTGTTCAACGGCTCGCCCATTATCAACCAATTGAACTGCGAAGCGGCGACGGCTGGATCATCGATCGCAAGGAGACCGCGATCGGCCAAGCGCACGAACAATGCGGCCATCGCCGCCATCGCGCGCTTGGGTCCACCGTCAAAGAGTGCCTTCGCCAGATCAGGGAAACGGCCGACTTCGCCGATCACCAATCGGCGCAGTTGCATGACGCGCGGCGTGAGGACAATGGTAAGCTGTCGGTACGCATAGCGCTGAAGATACTCGGCAACATCTTCGCCATCGGCCAAGTCCGGCATCTCATTGTGAACCCGATCGCCGGTGCGGCTGGTCACACTGCTCACGATCTCCACAAACAGCGTCTCCTTACCCGGAAAATTCTTGTAGACGGTCTGTTTCGACACCGCCGCAAGTGCTGCGATCTCATCCATATTAGTGGCCAGATAGCCCTTTTGCAGAAACACCCCTGTCGCCGCATCGAGAATGGCCCGTCGCTTTTGCGCCGACCGGCCCTGCTGTTCGAGCTCCTCTGAAGCACTTGCTGATGGCGTAGTGGTCATTCCCGAGATTGACTCCTAGTACTGGACGGTCTAGTTTGATGTTCGCATCGATGCAATGGGCAATCATAAGGTGATTACCGGCAAATGATAAGTGTACCCACCATGACCGTGACATGCTCCTGCGGCAGCGTTGAACTCAAGGCGTTCGGCAGGCCGATCGTAAGCAGCGTCTGCTATTGCGACGATTGCCAGAAGGGCGCAGAGCAGATCGAATCTTTGCCGAATGCTGGCGCCATACGCGATCCCGATGGCGGAACCGCATACATCCTCTTTCGAAAAGACCGCATCGAGTGTTCCAACGGCGCCGAATTGCTGAAGGGCTACAAGCTTAAGGAAACCTCGGCCACAAACAGAGTTGTCGCCACGTGCTGCAACTCGGCCGTGTTCATGAATTTCGATAGAGGTCCACACTGGGTTTCGGCATACAGAGCGCGATTTCGCGGAGAACTCCCGCCACTGCAGTTTCGGATTTGCACGAAGTTCAAGCCGGATAGTGCAGTACTTCCCGACGACGTGCCGAGCTATCGGAGCTATGCCCCAGGCTTCATCGTCAGGCTGCTCGCATCGCGCGTGGGGATGTTGCTAGGTCGATAAACCGGCGCGTCTGATTGAAATTTCAGGTCGCCGCATTCCGGTCCCGACAGCTGATCGGGGCACCCAATCAGTCGAGACGTTCGACAGCGGACATCCGCCATTCATACGCCCCTACATCCTGGGGCCTTCATTACTCACCCCTCTTTCGCACTTGGTTATTTGATTGCTCTAACGCTTTGTTATTGCCGTGCCTTGGAACTAATAGCGTGCGAAATTGTTGAATTATAACTTTGATACGACGCTGACGTCGTGCCCGGCCGACTGGGTAAGCGGCGCTCTTGAGGAGTATCTTATCATGAAGATTTCATCCAAATTTCGATCAGTGGCGGTTGCCGCCATCGCCGCCGCGGGAGTTAGCTTTGCCGGCGCCGCGCATGCCGACAGCGGCACCATCCACTTCGCCGTCTACAAGGCCGCCTTCTTCGTCGGAGGTTCCGGCGGCGAGGGCACGCTGACCTTCCACGGTCACCGATATCCGGTCTCGATCGGCGGCATCTCCGGGGGCCTCGCCTTCGGCGCCTCCAAGACGTATTTCAATGGTACCGTGCGCCACATACGCCGCGCCCAAGATGTGACGGGCGTATATGGTGCAGCGGGTGGTGGCGGCGCGGTCGGCAGAGGAGCCCAGATGATCGTTATGACCAATGACAAGGGCGCACAACTCGAACTCACAGGCAGGCAGGTTGGCCTACAGGTCAATGCTGATATCAGCGGCATGAGCATCAACGTGAGGTAAGGGCCGTCACTCTGTTTCTTGGATAGGCCCGATTGCTAAAGTTGGCGATCGGGCACTTCCGGGGAGGGCGCCTTGGGACTCGTCCGCCGCGCCGGCTTCCGACGTTTGCACCATCTCACGCGCTGCTGATCTCGGGGAGGGAGCGTTGAGGTTGAGACAGTTACCGCTCCCGGATTGCGCAGGTCAGGTGGGTGACGCGCTGCGTCTGCTCTGGGTGGACCGAATCCAGGGCTAGCTGCCCGCATTCAGGCCCTCGAACAACCGGATTCCGGAGCCGAACAGCATGGGTGAGAGCGCGATCGAGAACTCGTCGATCAGGCCGGCGTTCACGTACTCCAGGATCGTTGCGCCGCCGCCTGCGATGCGGACGTCTCGGTCGGCGGCTGCGTCGCGCGCGTGGTGGAGCGCGGTCTCGATTCCGTCGTTGACGAAGTAGAAGGTCGTCCCACCCAATCGCTGCCAGGGGTCACGCTTCTCGTGCGTCACGACGAAGACCGGCGTGTGAAACCGGTGCCTCCTCGGGCCACGCCTGCTCTCCGAGGTCGAACATGCGTTTGCCCATCACGCTCGCGCCGGTGCGCTCGAACGTCGCCCGCACGATGTCGTTGTCGCGCCCTTCCTCGCCACCCTCGCCGATCTTCAATCTCTCCCGGAAGAACCGCTGCGGAAATATCCACTGCTGGAGTTCCATGGTATACGATGTATACATGGCAACCATGCTGCAAATTTTCGACGCCGCAAAGCAGGCGGTTTGAGCGGGAGGGACCTACCGGCGTCTCCATGGGTACGATTGCCAAGGACGTCGGTCTTACCGCGATGGCCATCTACCGGCACTATCCGGATAACGAGGCCCTGATGAACGCGCTCATACTAAACGGCATGTCGGCATGGGAGGAATGGCTTCGCAACCCCATTCATGGCTCCATGCGGCGAGCGAAGCATTTCTTGCTTTCGCGCTCGAGGAGCCACCACGCCAGTACGAGGCTGCCTTCCTTCTAGGTGCCTCACAGCGACCCCGAAATCGGAGGCAGTAAATTATCAAAAAATCAGCTTTTCAGGCAGCAACTCAAGTGGAATTACATTCTATGACGAGAAAATTTTGCAACAGAGCCGGCAAGGGTCCTACGCAGATGCTTAAGAGATACATCCCCCGCATTGGGTGCGGCCTTATGGTTGTACTCGCCGTAATCGTAACACTGTACTCCTCGCGCTACTACGCCGCGCTGGGTGGCATATGGTGGGATATCGATCCGAATATCGAGGCTGTCATATTGCAAGCGCCTCTCCAAGCGCTAATGCACATGCTCATAGCTCCCGCCGCTTTGGTCCTCGGACCGTTCCAATTTTTTCCGGGAATACGAATGCGCCATCCGAAGCTGCATCGCTGTTTCGGTCGAGTTTATGTCCTGGCATGCGTTATAGGCGGAATAGGAGCGTTCGCTACGTCACCATTTGCTTCAGGAGGGTTGGTCGCCAGTGTCGGCTTTGGGATCCTCGCGGTATTGTGGGTAGGCACTACTGTGGCCGCTTGGATTTCCGTTGTGCAAGGAAGGTTTGAGTGGCATCGGCTACTAATGCGATTCAGCTATGCAATGACCTTCGGAGCAGTCGCGCTACGCTTGCAGATTCCGATCGGTTTCGCGTTGGGCTACAGCAGTTATTCCAGCATGTCTCCGATTCTGGCGTTTACCTCGTGGATACCCAACGTCTTGATAGTGGCCCTGTATTCGATGTTTGAAGCCAGGCAACGTTCTCTGTCACTTGGGTTCAATGAAGGCCCCACACCCCGCGCTCCAAACACCGCCGGTCAATGAACATGCACGCATTTCGGCCTACGGCCGCGTCGGTGCGTTTGCTTATAGTCGGGTCCCCGCGCCGGTGTTCATCTAAAGCGCCTCCTTAACCGGCTTGTGGAGCGTCACTTTCTTATTTGCGCCGTTGTAGCTAATTTGGCGTTCGGTTTGGCGCGGCTCGCAGCACCTTCCACCGGCTTTGCGATGGCGCGCGCGGCGTGAAATGTGCTTCTAACAATTACGGACGCGCAAGGCCGTGTCACCGCTCGCGCCGAGGGACCCGCGCCGACGCTCTATTCCCGCATTGGCGATGTCTTCGCCTGGGCCTGTGCGGCAGGTGCGCGCTTTCCGTGAGTGGGAAGACATGACGCCCGGCCACTGGCGACGGATCAATTCTGCACCAGCAATGACTTGCTTCCGAACGCCAGTGAAGCTCGATCGACAGCAGTCTCCGCGCAAAGCAGGCCCGCGTTTGTTCCTACTCACTCCCACTCGATCGTACCGGGCGGCTTCGACGTCACGTCATACACCACGCGGTTTATCCCTCTGACTTCATTGATGATTCTGGTTGCTGCACGGCCGAGGAATTCCATGTCGTAACGGTAGAAATCGGCAGTCATGCCGTCGACGGAGGTGACCGCGCGGAGCGCACAGACGAATTCGTAGGTACGGCCGTCGCCCATGACACCGACGGTCTGGACTGGCAGCAGCACGGCGAAGGCCTGCCAGATAGCGTCGTAAAGGCCGGCCTTGCGAATTTCGTCGAGATAGATGGCGTCAGCCTCGCGCAGGATTTCCAGCTTCTCGCGAGTGATGCCGCCGGGGCAGCGGATCGCGAGACCGGGGCCGGGGAAGGGGTGGCGGCCAATGAAGCTGTCGGGAAGACCGAGCTCCTTGCCGAGTACGCGCACTTCGTCCTTAAAGAGTTCGCGCAGCGGTTCCACGAGCTGCATCTTCATGCGCTCTGGCAGGCCGCCGACATTGTGGTGCGACTTGATGGTAACCGAGGGACCGCCGGTGAAGGAAACGCTCTCAATCACGTCAGGATAGAGCGTGCCCTGACCAAGGAAATCGGCGCCGCCGAGCTTCTTGGCTTCCTCATCGAAGGTCTCGATGAAGAGGCGGCCGATGATTTTGCGCTTGGTTTCGGGGTCGCTGACGCCCTCCAACTCGCCGATGAAGCGATCAGAGGCGTCGACATGCAACAGATGCAGATTGTAATGCTCGCGGAACATCGTAACGACGTTTGCGGCCTCATCCTTGCGCATCAGGCCGTGGTCGACGAGTATGCAGGTGAGCTGATCGCCGACCGCTTCATGGATCAGCAGTGCCGCGACGGAGGAATCGACGCCGCCGGACAGCGCGCAGATAACGCGCTTATCGCCGACCTGCTCTCGGATCGCCTGCACCGCCTTGGCGCGATAGGCCGACATCGACCAATCGCCCTTGATACCCGCAATATTATGGATGAAATTGCTGATTAGTTTGGCGCCGTCGGGCGTATGCACCACTTCCGGATGGAACTGCACACCATAATATTTGCGCTTCTCGTCGGCGATAAAGGCAAAGGGCGCATTCGAGGAGGTGGCGACGACCTCGAAGCCTTCCGGCAGCGCGGTGACGCGGTCGCCGTGGCTCATCCAGACCTGATGGCGAGAGCCGGATGACCAGAGACCTTCGAACAGGGCGCAATCAGTGTTGACGTCGAGAAAGGCGCGGCCGAATTCGCGGTGATGGCCACTCTCCACCTTGCCGCCGAGCTGCATGCACATGGTCTGCTGGCCGTAGCAGATGCCGAAAACCGGCAGGCCGCTGTCGAAGATGATCTGTGGCGCTCGTGGCGAGCCTTCATCCACGGTCGAGGCTGGGCTGCCCGACAGGATCACCGCTTTCGGCTGCAGCCGCTTGAAAGCGGCTTCGGCGGATTGGAAGGGTACGATCTCGCAATAGACGCCCGCTTCACGCACGCGCCGTGCGATGAGCTGCGTCACCTGGCTGCCAAAATCGACGATGAGAACGGTATCTGGATGTGCTGTCTGGGTCATGGCGAGCCTTTAATGAAAAGCGCTTTCCCTGGCAATCGGGCAAATCGCGCCGGAGCCGATTTTATTGTCCCGATTGTCCTACATCGAACCGCATTGGCTGTGGAAGCCCTAAGCCGGTTTCGTGCGGTAATCCCGGAAGTAGAAAATGCTCAGAAGAACTAAAATGTCCGCACCAACATGGAAGCCCCAAAGGACAGGTTCCAAAAGCGGCTCGCCAAATTTGGCGACATTTTTATATGGCGTCTGTATGAGCATCTTATTTGGGTAGGCTGCGTATTGATCGCACGGATCGCCAGAAGATTAGAGATAGCAAAAATCATAAATCCAAGCGCCAGCAAGATACGCAACAAACTTCTGTCAGTTCCGATCGCAGGACGTGCAATAAACACTAGGTCGTCGATGATGTTGCCCAAAATGTTGATCAGAACCAGAATATGCCGTCCTCGAGCGCGGTAAACAGCCCGTCGACTGCATAGGAGAGCTTGCGGTCGATGACGTGCAGGTACTCTGTCCAACCGGAAATATGCTGCAGCTCGATCGCGCCGTCCGAAATGCCGCGCAGGCCGATCAGCGGCCGATCATAAATCTGGCAGGCGCGCAGCAAGGAGAAAGTTTCCATGTCCACCATGTCGGCGGCGATCCGGCCATAGGCATCAAGGCCGGAGATGACATTGCCGCCGGTCGAAAGGCTCGCTTCCGGGACGGCGGGAATGCGCAACGGCAGTTCGATTGTGGCGGGCAGGTCGAGGAAAGGCGTACGGCCCTTCTCAAAGCCCAGAGGCGAAGCGTCCATGTCGCGATAGGAAACCGAAGTGACCTGATAAACCTCCGTCTGTTCCAGCTTGGAAGATCCAGCCGACCCGAGCGAAACCACCATGTCCGGCAAATCGTCCTGCGCTTCCAGCTGAGCGAGCGCCCGCGTCATGGCAATGGCGGCCTCGACCGGGCCGACGCCGGTCATCAGCGGATCAATGCGGGAGCGCAGGAAGGGGCCGTATTCCGCCTCTGCCGCCATGACGAACAGGATCGATTTTCCCGATACACGTTTCAGTTCGAATTTCATCCGGTAATTCCCTCTCGGCCTCGGATGACCATCATTGTACCGGTCATGGAGGCAATCAGCTTGGCAGGTCCGTCGCTGATGGCATAGGCTCTTCCATCAGCGACGATGATTGTAGTGCCGGGCTTGGTGATTTCACCGCGAAAGAGAAAACGCTCGCCCCGTCCCGGCGACATCAGATTGACTTTGAATTCGATGGTGAGGATCGAAGCCGAAGGGTCGATGACGCTGTAGGCGGCAAAACCGCAAGCTGAATCCAGCGCCGCCGCGATGATGCCGGCATGCAGGATACCATGCTGCTGCGTCAGCTTCACGTCGAATGGCATCTCGATTTCGACCATGCCATGCTCCACGCGCGTGAGTTCCGCGCCAATCGTCGTCATCGCCGCCTGCCGGCGGAAGCTCGTTCGAATGCGCGCTCGAAAGTCGCCGCTGTTTTCCTCGGTCATCCTGTTCCCTTTCGCGGGTGCGAAATTGACATGGCAGGATAATTTGGACAAGGGCGATGCGATCGAATTCCACCTTGAAGGAACGATGGGTGATCGGCTTGTTTTTCTGTGATGGCCAGGTTTCGATAATGCTCAACATGAGATTGGATGGGAAACGAGATGACGACGATACTGCAATCGACCAGGGCCTTTGAAACCTGGATGCGTGCGCAACTCGGTGGCGACCTTGTGGAGGCCGATCTCGACAAGAAGTACAAGAAGATGAAGAGCGGCGCCTTCGTCTTCCTGCGCGCCACTTATTGGCGTTGGGCCGAGACGATCTTCGACATCTGCCCCGATCTTGCGAATGCTCCGCAAGTGCTGGCGATTGGCGATACGCATCTGGAGAATTTCGGCACCTGGCGCGACGAGGAGGGGCGGTTGGTCTGGGGTGCCAATGATTTCGACGACGCGGCCGTCATGCCCTATGCGCTCGACCTCGTGCGCCTGGCGACGAGTGCGATCCTGGCACGAAACTCCAGCTCCCCGACATCGCGCGCCATCGCCGAGGCGATCCTTGGCGGCTATCGCCGCGGTTTGAAGGCGCCTGCGCCCGTCATTCTGGAGCGTGATTACAAGTGGCTGCGCAATGACGTGCTTCTCTCGAATGGCGAGCGCAAGGCATTCTGGGACAAATACCGTGATCTGCCGCTCCCCGCCAAACCTGTGCCGACGCCCTATCTCGAGGCGCTGCGGCGGTCGCTGCCGGATGGTGGGCTCTCCTTCATCGCCAAGCCGCGCACGGCCGGTACCGGCAGTCTCGGCCGGCCGCGCTTCGTCACCAACGTCGAGTGGCGTGGGGGGCCGGTCGTCCGCGAGGTCAAGGCGCTCGCCCAGTCCGTATGGTCACTCAGGCACAATCCGTCCGACACTGTGATCCGCACGGCCGTCATTGCCTCAGGCCGTGCCCGCTCTCCCGATCCACATTACCAGGTGACCGACAACCTGTTGATCCGCCGACTGTCGCCGAACAGCCGCAAGATCGAAGTTGAGGGCGATGCGCAGATCCTGCTGTCGCCGGCCATGCTAGACCTGATGGGCTTCGAGATCGCCAATAGCCATGCCGATGACGCCTCCCGCATTCCAGTGATTCTGGCTGACCTCGACAAGCGAGAGGCAGACTGGTTGAGGAATTCCGCGAAGGCGGCTGCAGCTGCGATCGGCATGGAACAGACCGAATTCGCCAGGAACGGCTAAACCGGTAAAAACCGATCAATGACCTGCAGCTTCCAGGATCAGACGGGCGATCGTATCGGGATGCGAGATCAGCGAGAGGTGGCTGGCCTTCACCTCGATGGTCTTGGCGCCCATACGCTTTGCCATGAAGCGTTCCAGATCCGGATTGATCGTTCTGTCTTCGGTAGAGACCGCATACCAGCTCGGCTTGCTGCGCCAAGCGGCTTGGGTGGTCTTGCCGATCAGCAAAGCCTTATGGAAGGGTTCCTGCACGGCATAAAGCACCTTAGCCTTAGCCTCGGGCAGGTCGCCGGCGAAGTCGCGCAGAAAGGCTTCTTCCGTCAGCCGTCCTTCGTCGCCGTCGAAGACGATGCCTGCCGAAGCAGGGGGTGTCGGATATGTCTTGGCGAGCGCCGTATAGTCTTCGCCTGCATCTGGTGCGCGGGCCGCGACATAGACCAGCGAAGAAACCTTCGGATGCACGCCGGCTTCGGTCACGATCATGCCGGAGAAGGAATGGCCGACGAGGACTGTCAGGCCGTCCTGGCGATCTAGGACGCGTTGTGCTGCTGCGACTGCTTCGGGAAGCGTCGTCAATGGATTCTGCACCGCCGTGCACTTCAGCCCCTTGTCCTGCAGCCGCGCGATGACTTCCGTCCAGCACGAGCCGTCTGCGAAGAGCCCATGGGCGAGGACAACATTGCGAGCTTTCAATGGCGCGGGTATCGCCGGGCTCGAGGTCGGCTCGCTGGCGGCCATGCCGCGTGCGGAAATCAGGGAGGCGGCGGCGCCGGCAACGAGCGCGGTTGCGAAATTCCGTCTGGTCATCATCTTTATCGTAGTCCTTGTGGCGTTGAGGATAAATGGGCAGCAGAAAGCTGTCCGCGCCGGACGTCGGAGCGGTGAGCTTCTCGAAAGTTTCCTATTTCTGGGGGCGACATCCGTCCTAACACACGGATCGAAGTTGCCCGTCTTGCATTCCGATTCGGTACCGAGGCTGTTTTGTGTATGCAAAAATACGTTCAGCTGCTATTTTTGTATTCTTAATGGCGCCATTGGTCAATGTATGGATGCGTAACAGTTGCGTGATGTGGTATTTGTATGCGAAGATGATGCAAAGAGATATTTCTGCATACAAGCCACAGTGGATATCGGAGACCTGGGAATGACAGATGGGTTGGATAATGCGGCTGAAGATCGCGAGTTGTTGTTCGATCGTATCCGCAACGCGCTGGCCGACGAGATCGCGACCGGTAAGCTGGAGGCAGGTGCTGCACTGGACGAGCAGCAGCTTGCCGATCGCTTCGGCGCCTCGCGTACCCCGGTGCGCGAGGCCTTAAGGCAACTGGCGGCGAATGGTCTGGTCGAAGTGCGTGCTCGGCGCGGGGTCGTCGTTGCCCGCATGACGCCCGAACGCATCATGGACATGTTCGAGACCGCAGCCGAAATCGAGGCCATGTGCGTTAGGCTCGCCACCTATCGCATGACGCCCCTGGAGCGTAGTCACCTGATCGAATTGCACGATGCATCCGAGCCTATCGTGAAAAAGGGCGATTTCGATGCCTACGATACATTTAACCGCGCATTCCACGAGGCGATCTATCACGCGACCCACAACAGCTTCCTTGCCGAAGAGGCAATTGCGATACGTCATCGCCTGATGGCCTTCCGCCGCGCCCAATTGCAGCAGGAGGAGCGCCTCGATAGATCCCGGGCGGAGCATGAAGCCATCATGCAGGCAATCGCAGAGGGTGATGGGGAGATGGCGTCGCGGCGCATGCGGGCGCATATGCTGAATGCGGCGACGGCGTTGCGGCGCTTCATTGAAGCCAACAAGTTTGGTTAGGTAAGATCCGGATCAGCCTCGGGCGATGCGCACGATGTGCTGGTCCCAGGCCACATCGCTGTGCTCGCCCAGGAAATCACCGTCATAGGAGGAAACCGCAAACCCATGCCGTGCCGGCGCTATACCCGCCGCATCCGACATGCTCTCGACCTTCAGCACTACCCCGGTCTTTGCATCCAGCGTCACCGACGTGCCTTCGATCGGCGAGGTGACTCCGACGAGGTTTTCGGCGCGGTTGACGGCGATGGCGCCGATATAATTGCCGAGGGCGCGAGTGGTGTCGTCGGGTAGGCGGACGAAGGTCAGGTCCTCGCCCTTGGCAAAGTGACCGATGAGCGGTGGCAGGTCGTTCCGGCGGCCTTCATACTGGCAGGCGAACCAGACGCGGCCTTGGGAATCGATATCGACATGTCGAGTGGAGACCTGGGCGTATTGCGGCGGCAAGGCGTGCTTCTCGATCAGCCGGCCGGTGGCGACGTCGATCAGCGTCAGCGACGGCTCCATATGATCGAGGTTGAGCTTGGTGCGGCCGAAATCCGGGTGGGTCTCGATGCCGCCATTGGCGACAATCAACAGTTTCCCGTTGTCGGAAACGGTCATGTCGTGTGGCCCGGTACCGTAGGTTTCGTATTCTCCGATGCGCGCGAAGCGATTGCGGGCGTCGTAGATGCCGATCACCCCCCTGTTCTTGCCGAAGTCGTTCTCGCTGGCAAAAAGCAGCTTTCCATCGGGGGAAAACGTTCCGTGGCCGTAAAAATGCCGGCCCTCGCCCGAGGTAGTGACGATGGGCTCTCCCTTGTTCCAGGGATCGAAGATCATCGCATAGGTGCCGGGGCGACGGGCGAAGGCGACCGTCTTGCCGGTCACCTTGGAAAAGGCCATTCCATGGGCGCGCGCGGGCAGCGCCACCTGATCAAGGATCTGGCCGCGCTCGGTAACCGTCGCCACCGCGAATGTGCCGTCGGATGCGCGGATGCCGGAAGCGTAGACCGCATCGGCTCGCTCCAGCGCCATCAGCGCAGCCGGCTTCAAGGCCGCCAGAAAGGTCAACCCCGCCGCCCTGACGAAGGCCCTGCGATCGATCAACGCGCTTCGCATCGCCATCAATCCCCGTCGGCGAAGGAGAAACCGGCAGAGAGGCCAATCGCGCCGCCGTAATCGTCGCTAAAAGCAGTGGTGAGGTCGCGGCTGACATTTAGCAGCTTGTCGATTTCAGCGCGCCCGACATCATTGCCGATCGCCGCTTCGACATCTGGATTGACCGTCGGCGCGGTCACGGTCAGCTCCTTCAGCAGACTGTCGATCTTGTCTTCAATGTTGCGTTTGTCGACGGGCAGGAGGTCAGCCATGCCGGCCTTTTCCCAGAGCGTTTTCAGTCCTTCGAGGTTGCCTGATAGCGAGGCCCACGTGTTGCCGGAACGCCAGTAGATCGCCATTTTCGGCCGCGCCGTCGCGGGATCACCCTTGTAGAAGGTTTCGAGCCGCTGATCCCGAACATTCTCAGCGCCGTGTACTAGGATACCGAGCAGCGCCGTCACGGCTTCCTTGTTGTCCATGAAGTCGTCGCTTGTATTGCCCGGATTCTTCCAGGACTTCTGCACACCATGCGGATCGTCCCATTCGTCGGCGATGTCCTTAGCCGTGCTTTCGATATTGCCGGCGACGGCCGCGCCATAGCGGCAGCGGAATCCTTGCTTTTCGGTGCTGAGAACGCTGGAGTCATTGCCGTAGAGCACATATTCCAGCGCCGTGAGGCTCATCAGCGCCACGCTCTTGCCGGCGACCGCCTCGACCGTGGCGTCGTGCTCGTCGGCCTTGGCGATCAGCGCCTGCACTTGTCTCAAGCCGACGCCCTTGCGGTCGGGATAAAAGAGGATGTGCTCGAAACGGTTCTTTTCGATGATCGGCCCGGTCTGCACGATCTCGATGCGCGACCAGCTTTTGACCGCATCGCCGAAGGCGGACTGGGCGTTGGCGAGGCTTGTGGCAGAGGGATCGGCGCAGAGCGCCTTCATCGCCGTGGTCAGTTTCGTGGCGCTGTCATACATGGTCCGGTATCCGGGGCGGATGACGTCATCGACCGCCTTCTGCAACACCGCCGGCACGGCTGCTTCATTCAGCCCGGCGCCATCGGCCGTCGCCTCCTGGGCGCTAGCCGGTAGAGCCGCAAGGCTGAGGAGAAAGCTTGCCGCGAGGGGTTTCCAGTGGCGCATTAGAGGGACTCCAGAAAATTGATGAGCGCTTGCCTGTCGTTTTGCGACAGGTTTGCGAAGTTATTGCGGGCCTTTTCCGCCTCTCCTCCGTGCCAGAGGATGGCTTCCGTGAGTGTGCGGGCGCGGCCGTCATGTAGGTAGGCTTGCTGGCCGCTCACCTTTTGCGTCAGGCCTATACCCCAGAGCGGCGGCGTCCGCCAATCCCGTCCGGACGCCACACCGACCTGCTGGCCGTCCGAGAGCCCGCCGCCCATGTCGTGCAGAAGGAAATCTGAATAGGGCCAGATGAGCTGGAAAGCCTGCGCCGTCGCCTTGCCATCGCTGCCCTTGAGATCATCACGGGTGACGAATTTCGGCGTGTGACAGGCAGCGCAGTCGGATTGATAGAAGATTTCCTTGCCGCGCAGCACATCGGGAAAGCTCGCCTTGCGGCGAGCAGGCACGGAGAGGTTTTCGGAATAGAAGGTGACAAGATCGAGAATCGGCCCGGGTGCTTCCGTGTCGCCAAGACGTTTCTGCACGCCGGTTGGCAGGGCAAGGCAAGGCGCTTCCTTGGCTGTACAGTCGCCGTGGGCGTTTGGCTGGTCGGGCGTGGAAATGCCGATATCGTTGAGGAAAGCGTCGGCGACCTGATCGCGCACGGTGGCGTTCTGCGCCTTCCAGCCGAAACGACCGAGCACGAGCCGTCCGCTGCGATGATCGCGGACGATGGCCGCGCGGCCGCGAATGCCGTCGCCGTCCCTGTCGTCGGGATCGGCACGGGCAAGGATATCGGCATCGGCAATGGCCTCGATCAGGCCGAGACCGATCATCGGAGGGGCCACACGCGGTGAGACAGTCGTCGTGTCGCCGAGCGGACCGTAGGCGAGGTCGGTCGCCGAATAGTGCGGTTTGCGCAGAGAAACGGTTTCGCCTCCCGGTAGCGTCAGCGTTTCCTCGGTATAGGTGACGGCCACCTTGCCCTCTGCGTCGAGGCCTGGCACGGCGAGATCCTGCAACTGGACGCCATAGGTCGCATCCGGAAAATTGAGCGCCTTGAAATCCTTGACGGCCTGTTCCTCTTCCGGTGTGATTGCCGGCCGCCCTAGCCGCAGCACCATCGACGTGGCGGGAGCTCTTGACGTCTCCAGCGGATGACCCCGGCCATCCCTGATGTGACAGCTCTGGCAGGAGCGGGCGTTGAACAATGGCCCCAACCCATCGGTTGCTTGCGTGGAGGAGGGCGAGGAGACCCAGAGCTGACGGAATAGCGCATTGCCGAGATGGAAATTCTCTTGGCGTTCCAGGCCCAGATTGGCGGACGGCTGCGAAAAGATATTGCGGCTGACGGGTGCGATCGATGTCGTCGCGCCACTCTCCATCGCCTCATAAGGCTCAGCCTTGGAAAAATCTGCAGTCGGGCGGGTAACGTCCTGAACCCGCTTCAGGGTGTCTGCCGAGAGATCGGTTCGGATAGCCGGGAAATTCAGCACGTCGGCTGCTGCCAGCGTTACGGCAGAAACCACAAAGCCCGCTACGAGGGCGGGCAAGAATGCGTGGCTGGCCGGAATGCGGATCATCTGGTTCAGGGCGGCAGCACCGTCGGATGCCGCCGCCCCCCTTTTGTTACTTCTTGAAGACGGCGTTAGGATTATCGAGACTGTCCGAACCTTCAAGCTTGATCGTGCCGAGATCGAGTTCGGCGACAATGCGCTGGATAGTCTTCGTCTGGTCGAGCAGTCCGTCGATTGCTTTCTGGACGGTGGCGTTGCCGACGGTATTGCCCTCGGCAATCATCTGGTCGTACTTCTCAACCGTCTCGCCGCGATGAACCATGGCCTTCATGGCTTCAAGCGTCGCGTTCAGCTTGCCTTCCATCTCCTTGTCCAATGCCTTGTCCTTGGCGGCGACGAGATCGTGAAGCGACGGGCCCTTCATCTTGGTGCCGTCGACCCGCGAATAGTTGCCGTTATAGGCGGCAGCGATGCCGATGGCGGCATTGTTGTGGGAGTTGTAGGTGTTGTCGGAGAAGCAATCGTGCTCTTGCTCGGGGTCGTGCAGAAGCAGGCCGAGCTTCATGCGCTCGCCGGCGAGTTCGCCATAGGAGAGCGAGCCCATGCCGGTCAGGATGGCGGCAAGGCCAGCCTTCGGATCCGCTTCGATATGTTTGGTGGCCTCGCCATCCGGCGCCCAGTCATTCGTCATCTCCTGCATCGCGGCGACGAGTAGGGTCGAGGCCGATTTCAGATATTCGCCGCGGCGGTCGCAATTGCCGTGCGTGCAATTCTTCAGGTCATAGTCGGTGGCGGGGCGTTCGCCGGCGCCCGGGCCGGTGCCGTGCAGGTCCTGGCCCCAGAGCAGGAATTCGATGGCGTGATAGCCTGTCGCGACGTTGGCTTCGACGCCGCCGGCCTGCTGCAGCGTGCCGGAGAGGAATTCCGGCGTCAGATGCGAAGCGTCGACATCCTTGCCGTTGATCTTGATCGTCTTGTTGGCGATGACGTTGGCGACATAAAGCGAATTTTCATCGCTTTCGGTGCCGTAGGAGGCGTCCACATAGTCGATGAGGCCTTCATCGAGCGGCCAGGAATTCACCGCGCCTTCCCAATCGTCCACGATCGGATTGCCGAAACGGTAGACTTCCGTCTGCTCGTAGGGAACGCGCGCCTTGATCCAGGCAGCCTGGGCAGCCTTCAGCGTCTTGTCGCTGGGATTGGCAAGCAATGCGTCGATCGCTTTGTCCAGTGTCTGCGCAGTGGTCAGCGCGTCCTGATATTTGGCATGGCCCACTTCGGCATAGTACTTGATGATGGCCGCCGGCTCGGGAGCGGCTGCGAGCGCTGGAAGGGCGGACATGGCAGTCGAGGCGACGGCCAGCGCCAGAGGGGCGCCAAAATTGACTTTCAGTTTCATGATCCTCTCCTATGACAGCGGGCCGCCGTCCGAAACTTGGAAATTTGTGTCATGTATTAAAAACAAACTGGTGTCAAATACTCTAGTTTGGAATGACTTTAAGGCACGAGCTTATTTGACTTGGCGTCAGCTACGGAGTGGATTTGCCTGAAAAGGCGGCAGACGCTGGTTGAGGAACGGGCGCATCTCGGGACGACATCGTGCATTGATGCTCCTGGGCTCGCATCCAGTCGGGCTTTGACGCGTTGGCGGGTTGGCGGAGTGAGCCTTCCTACCCCTTCCGCCGCAAGCGACAGAAGAAGAAGCCGTCGGTATCGGTCGAAGCCGGCGTCAGCGTGATGGTCTTGCCGTCAGAAGAGTGCGGCATCGGCGCGTCGCTGCCGAATAAGTCCTCCCAGGAGCTTAGCGCCTCGACCACTTCGAAGTCCGGATTGTTGGCCGTGAAGCGGTTGACCTGCATCTCATTTTCTTCCGGCAGGACCGAGCAGGTGACATAGAGCAGCATGCCGCCGGGGCGGACGAATTCGCCGGCCTGGGCCAACGCCTCCTGCTGCTGGCTGGTGCGTTCGTCGAGGTTCTTCTGCGTCAGTCGCCATTTCGTATCGGGGCGACGACGCCAGGTGCCCGTGCCGGTGCAGGGTGCGTCCACCAGCACCTTGTCGAATTTGCCGCGCAGGGGGAGCAGGCCGCTTCTTTCGTCGTGGACCTGAACATTGCGCGTGCCGGCGCGCTTCAAACGCTCGATGATTGGCGCCAACCGGCGGCGATCGGAATCATAGGCATGGACCTGCCCTTTATTGTGCATCGCCGCCGACATGGCGAGCGTCTTGCCGCCGCCGCCGGCGCAATAGTCGAGCACCTGGTCGCCCTCTTCGGGCAGAACGAGATCGGCGACGATCTGCGACCCCTCGTCCTGCACTTCGAACCAACCCTTCTGGAAGGAAAGTTCGGCGGTGACATTGGGCAGACGCGACGCCCCTTCGCCGGCAGGGATGCGGATGCCGTAGCGGGCGATCTTGGAGGCCTGGGCTCCGGCGCGTTCCAGCGCCTTCACCGCCTTGGCGCGGCTGGCCTTCAGCACATTGGCGCGCAGATCGAGCGTCGGCCGTTCGGCCAATGCCCGTGCCTCGGCAAGCCAGCCGTCGCCGAATGCCTGTTGGAATGAATGTTCGACCCATTCAGGAATGTCGCCCTGGATATAGCGAGGTGCATCCTCGATCCTGCGGGCGGAAAAGGCCGCCAGCGCGTCGGCACTTGGCGGTTCGGGCGCAAATTTGTCGCCTTCGAGTTCCGATGCCAGCGCCTCTGGGACGAGACCCCATTGCCGAAAGAGCACGGCATGGGCAAGCGCAGAGGGGCTGTCGTCACCCATCAGCCAGGCATGCGACAGTCGCATGCGCAGAGCGTCGTAGACGATATTGCCAATTGCGGCACGGTCGCCGGAACCGGCAAAGCGATGGGCCAGTCCCCAATCCTTCAGGGCGTCGGCCACCGGTCGCTTGCGCGCTTCGATATCGGCAAGAACTTCGATGGCACCCTGCAGCCGGCCGCCCAGACGCATTCACTATTCTCCTGCTTGCGCACGACCCCGAAATCACGCGGATTGCCGGAAGGCCCATGCGCCCAACAAAGTGGTCACTGACACCTCATCAATCCGCACGAATTAAGCACGTGGCGGCAGATTATTGAGACGTCTCAACCGCGTGGTAGCCGCGATTGACGGAGAGAGCAAGCGTCACACCAAAACGCCAGGATTCGTTCCGGCGAATCCATCGGTCACTTCGAGGCGACAACCTCGTAACAAACCTTCGCCGTGCCGGAGGATACCATGCCGATATCCTGTGCAGCAGCCCGGGAGAGATCTAGCACGCGCCCTCGAACGAAGGGCCCGCGATCGTTGACGCGAACGAAAACGCTCCGGCCGTTATGGCTGTTGGTGACCTTTAGACGGGTGCCGAAGGCAAGCGAGCGGTGGGCGGCAGTAAAGGTACCCGAACTCATACGTTCCCCGGAAGCAGTCTTGGAATGTCCCCCGTACCATGATGCACCCCCGCATCCCGTTGCTGCAAATGCGTCCGTAGAGAGGATAGCAAATGCGGCGGATATAGTTGCGATGATTGCAATAGAACGATTGATTTTCTTCAAACCGATTTTCCCTCAAACAATTGAACTTGCGCCTTGTGAGCGGCGGGGGCTTAAATCGGGCGAAAAATGGCGAAAAAGCGCCTAGAGGTATCACGGAATGTTACGGAATGTAACATTCGTGATTTGTAGCGTAATATATTATATATAGCTAAAATTAAGGTTTGGTGGAAAAAACCTAATGGAATCAGTTAAAAACCGAACGAATTTTCCCAAACTCTCACTGCAATGCGAAAGATCACGAAATTTGAAAAAATAATTTTCCGACTTCGCCTTAATTACTGCCGCATTTGTGCAATTTCAGAGATCATTAACCATAATTGCGGAGAAAATTGAACTAACCAATATGGGTTAGTAGGAATTTTCGTGCGATTCTTTTGGGCTATCTTCGCTCTCGCTTAGCCCCGCCAGCGCCCCGAGGACCAGAGCTCGGCAAGCGACATGCGGTATTCTGGATATCGGAATGGAAAGCCGAGGGTCCGCAGTTTTGCGTTCGAAACCCGCTTGTTCTCACCATAGAACGAACGCGCCATAGGCGTCAGTTCGGAAGTTTCGAAGGGCTGTTCCGGCGGCGGCTCGATCCCCATCAAACGGGCAGCCTCGACGATGACATCCTGCGGCGGAGCGGGCTCGTTGTCGGTGACATTATATATACCGCCCAGCTGACGAACGGAGAGGAACTTGGCACAGGCACCGATGTCTTCGACGCGGATGCGGTTGAACACCTGGTTCGCCTTGATCAGCCGCCGGGCGGTGCCTTTTTCCAGATTGCAGAAGGCATTGCGGCCGGGGCCGTAGATGCCGGCAAGTCTGAGCACGGAAACAGGAATGCCGAGCCTGATGCCGACGCGGTGCCAGCCGTCCTCCGCTTCGACGCGTTCGACAGAGCGGTCAGCGACCGGATGCAGCGGTGTGTCTTCGTTGACCCATGCGCCCTTGTGGTCGCCATAGACGCCGACAGTGGAAAAATAGCAAATCCACTCGAGCTTCGGCATGAATGCACGGATATTCAGATGCGCCAGCCGCAGCAGCGGGTCACCCGCCTTGCCGGGAGCGATCGACTGGATGAGATGGGTCGCGGACTTCATCGCCTCGCTCAGTGCCGGATCGAGCGTCTCGCCGTCAAAGACGAAAGCCTCGATGCCCTCCTTGGCGAGGGGAGCGGTCTTGTCGGCCGAACGGGTCGTGCCGGTGATCCGAATACCGCGGCCGGCAAACGCCTTGGCGATGGCCGTTCCCGAGTAGCCGCAACCGAAAATTATCACATGCATCGCGCAACTCCTGCCATGGTCCATTCGGCGCGGACATCCGCGTCCGGCTCGTCGCCTCTTTCTGCCGCAAAAGTGCCGAACTCGCCAGCGGTCATTAACCGCGACAGCGCCCAGACGGCCATGCCGCGCACAGCGGGCGAGGGATCGTCCGCTAGAACACGGCATACCGCGATCAACCCGCGTTCCCCGGAATTGCCGGCCGCGATCAGCACATTGCGAATAAAGCGATCGCGGCCGATGCGCTTCACCGGTGAGCCGCTGAAGAAGCTGCGAAAGGCGGCATCGTCGAGTGTCAGCAGAAAGCTGATCGATGGTTCCTTGAGGTCTTCGCGGGCGGCCAATTTCATCTCGGATGCGGCGCTGGCGAATTTGTTCCAGGGGCAGGCCGCAAGACAGTCGTCGCAGCCATAGATTCGATTGCCGATCAGTGGGCGGAGCTTCGGATTGATGGGTCCTTTATGCTCGATGGTGAGATAGGAGATGCACCGGCGCGCGTCGAGCTGGTACGGCGCCGGGAAAGCAGCTGTCGGGCAGGCGTCGAGACAGGCGCGGCAGGACCCGCAGCGGTCGATCTCGGCTTCATCCGGATCGAGATCGGCTGCCGTGAACATTGAGCCGAGAAACAGCCAGGAGCCATGCGTGCGGCTGACAAGATTGGTATGCTTGCCCTGCCAGCCGAGCCCTGCGGCGGCAGCCAACGGCTTTTCCATGACGGGCGCCGTGTCGACGAACACCTTGACGTCTTCCTGCGACCGCGCGGCAAAGCGGGTGGCGATCTCCTTCAGCCGGCCCTTGATGATGTCGTGATAATCCCGGTTGCGGGCATAGACGGAAATGGCCGCCTTATCGGGCTTCTCCAGAATGCCGCGCGGGTCTTCCTCTGGGCCGTAGTTGAGACCGAAGACGGCGATGGAGCGCACATCGCTCCAGAGCATATGCGGATCGCCCCGGCGTTCACGCGTCTCTTCCATCCACGCCATGGTGCCGTGGAAGCCTTGCTCGATGAATTGATTGAGCCTGATCCCTGCTTCGGGAATGGCGTCCGAGCGCGTGATGCGGCAGAGATCGAAACCCTGCCTCCGGGCTTCCTCGCGAAGAAAGGCGGTCAGCGTGTGCCGTCGTTTGCTTTCTTTTTCTGTTGCACGGTCTTCGGGCATATCCAGCCCTCGTCAGAAATCCAGATCGGCGTAGTGGGATACGGGCGTGATGCCGCGCACGCGTTCCGCCAGGATCGGCCGGAAAGACGGGCGCGATTTCAGCCGTTGATACCACTCCTTGGCAACGGGCGATTCCATCCAGTCGATCTCACCGAGATAATCGAGAACGGAAATCGAAGCGGCCGCCGCGAGATCCGCATAGCTCAGCCGGTCGCCGGCGAGCCATTGGCGGGAGCCCGCGAGCCAGGAGAGATACTTCATGTGCTGGCGGATATTACCCCGAGCCATGCGCATCACCTTGGAATCAGGGGCGCCGCCGCCCTGATCCGCTGTCATCTGCAATTTATACACCCGTTCGCGCACCAAAGGCCGCGTCACGTCCTGTTCCATCTTCTGCATGAACCATTCCGTCAGCCGGCGGATCTCCGCGCGCTGGAAGGGGTCTTCGGCCAAAAGGCGGCGGTCTCGCTTCAGGACGCCATGCGTTTCGTCGAGATATTCGGAAATGACGGTTGCGCCACAGAGTGCCCGCATGCTGTCGTCAACATAAACGGGCAAGGTGCCTGCCGGATTGAGCGCCAAAAAGTCACGTCGCTTTTCCCATGTCTGTTCCTCGATAAGCTCCGTCTGATAACCGTATTCGGTCAGGATCAGACGGACGAACCGTGACGGAGATGACATTGAGTGATGATACAGCGTCGGCATTGATACTCAGGCTTTGCGATTGATGCTTATGGAAGTCTCGGGTCCAGCTTTCTGCGGCCCTGTCATACGTCATCGGTTGAAGCTATAGGAGTTTGGCCTAGCTAATACAAGCGAATCGGACCACCCCCCGCCGTCTGACAAAGGACACAATATGGCTGAACAAATTATTATCGCTCTCTTTTTAGGCCTCGTGGAAGGCCTCACGGAGTTCATTCCCGTATCCTCCACGGGCCATTTGATATTGATCGGACATTTCCTCGGCTTTGATGGAGCTGCCACTTTCGACGTTCTGATCCAGCTCGGCGCAATCCTTGCCATCTTGCTTGTCTATTTCAACCGCCTCGTTCAAATCGCAAAGGCGCTGCCGGTCAGCGTTAAGGCTCGCCACTTCGTGCTGGCCGTCCTTTTCGGCTTCCTGCCGGCTGCCGTCATCGGAGCAATCGCACATGATTTCATCAAGACCGTGTTGTTCGATTCGCCCAAGGTAATTTGTATCTCGCTGATCCTCGGTGGCATCGTCCTGCTCGTCATCGACAAGATCCCGTTCAAGCCCAAATATACCAGCGCCTACGAATTTTCCTGGCCGATGGCGATCAAGATCGGTTTCTTCCAGTGTCTGGCAATGATCCCCGGCACGTCGCGTTCCGGCTCGACCATTGTCGGCGCCCTGCTTCTCGGCGCCGACAAGCGTTCGGCAGCGGAATTCTCCTTCTTCCTCGCCATGCCGACCATGGCCGGTGCATTCGTGCTTGACCTGTGGAAAAGCCGTCATGACCTCAGCATGGACCAGGGCCTCCTGATCGTCATCGGATTCGTCACCGCTTTCATATCGGCTCTGTTCGTAGTCCGGGCGCTGCTCGACTTCGTCTCGCGTCGTGGCTACGCCCCCTTCGCTTGGTGGCGTATCGTCATTGGCGCCCTTGGTCTGGTCGGGCTTTACACGATCGGCTGAGGCGCATGCTCTGAAGCCGCAATTTTGGGAAAAACGAAGGCCGGTAAAAACCGGCCTTTTTCGTGCTCGATCAGTTCGGGGAAGTGGGTTCGATGGAGCCAGTCGTGCAGGGGTCGACACCATAGGTCGGAGTGCATTCGCCCTTCACCGAAGCGATGCTGCCGCGGGCCACGAAAGAGCCAGCGAGAATCACCAGTGCCGCGCACGCAAACAAAAGCGCGATAGACTTGCCCATCGAAGAATGCCTTTCCGCAGAAGTGAAGCGCGTCCCAAATCGGTCCTTTGCCGGACTGGACGACGCGCGGTTGTGTTAGTCAGTGAAACGACTAATAGCAATAAATGTTCATGTTAAATTTGACGTTAATGCTACTATTTTCGCAGTGCGGCTTTTCGGCAACGCCAAGCTGTGGACCGAGGTGAAAAGGCGCCTTTTGGAGGGCCGGAACCGAGGCGGCCTGAAGACATGAAAACGCCGCCTGGGCAGAACCAGACGGCGCCTCAATTTCCCATTCGGCGGTGTATCAGGCCGCCTTGCCCGAACCGGTGAACTGGCCCTGCGGACGATAGCGCACCAGATAGGACGGCAGTACCGAGATGAGCAGGGTCGGCAGCACGCCTATACCCTTCAGTGTGCGGCCTTCCGCCTCGGCTTCCTTGGAAACGACATTGTCGCTCTTCAGCAGGCGAACCTGGTCAGGCGTGATCGGTGGGGTGACGAGCGGTATGGCCGAAGCGATGCCGCCAATGAAGGAAGCGAGGCCAAACGGCAGCGAAACCAGCGACTTCTTCCGGTTAATGACGGAAAGCGTCGTTTCGAGACATTCGCGGAAAGAAAGCACTTCCGGACCCCCAAGTTCATAGGTCGTGCCGGCCTTGAGCTTGCCGTCGACGCTGCGCGCGACTGTCTCCGCGACATCCTCGACATAAACCGGCTGGAACTTCGTGTTGCCGCCGCCGATCACCGGCAGGAAGGGCGCAGTGCGCGCCATATCGGCGAACTTGTTGAAGAAGCCGTCCTCCGGACCGAAAACGATCGACGGGCGCAGGATGACGGCATCCGGCTTGATCGACAGGATGGCGGCTTCGGCGCGCGCCTTGGTGCGGGCATAAGCCGAAGGCGAATTGGCGTTGGCGCCGATGGCGGAGATGTGGGTCAGCGATGCGCCGACGCCGCGTGCTGCTTCCGCGATGGCCTTGGCGCCGAATTCCTGCACGGCGTCGAATGTATTGCGGCCGCTTTCGGCGAGAATGCCGACGCAATTAACCACATGCTGCGCGCCTTCGACGGCGCGGTCGATGGAGTTGCGGTAGCGCAGGTTCGCCTGGACAATTGAGATCTGGCCGAGATTGCCCTGCGGCTGCAAAAAGCCGGCGAGATCGGGGCGACGCACGGCGACGCGGATGCGATAGCCGCGCTTGGCAAGCACGCGGACGACATGCCGTCCGATGAAGCCCGATCCCCCGAACACGGTGACGAGCGGCGGAAGGTTGGACAGGGTCATGGCAGGCTCCTCGAAAGGCTTAGATAAGGCTGATCTGGCTTCGTCTTAACCGATCCGGAGGCCGAGGTGAAGTGCCATCACGCCGCATGTTCTGGCTGCTTTTTAAAAGCCTTAGACGCCTTCGACGACCAGCATTTCGGCATCGGCCACTTCCTGGCGGATTTTAGCAGCGATCTGGTATTCCGGCGAGTTATAGCAATCGACGGCATGCTGCAGCGACGGGAATTCGATGACGACGTTGCGGCCGCGCGCCTGACCCTCGAGCGGCGTGAAAGCTCCGCCGCGGGCGAGGAAAATCGCGCCGTATCTCTCGAAAGCCGGCTTGGCGGCGGCAACGTAATCCTTGTAGCGCTCGGGGTCACGCACATCCACGCGTGCGATCCAATATCCCTTTGCCATATCCGGTCTCCCCTTTCCTGCGATTTAGAGGGCAGCGTCCATTTCCGCCAGGATAGCACGGGCGGCTTCCTTCGGATCGGGCGCTTTGACGATGGGCCGGGCGACGACGAGATGGCTCGACCCAGCCTTGATCGCCTCAGCCGGCGTCATCACGCGCTTCTGGTCGCCCTTGTCACTGCCGGCGGGGCGAATGCCAGGGGTCACCAGCGCCATGTCCGGGCCGATGATCTTGCGCACGGCGGCGGATTCCTCGGCCGAGCATACGATACCGCCCATGCCGGCAAGGAGCGCCTGTTCGGCACGTCGCAACACCAGTGTATGCGGGTCATATTCGTATCCGGCGGCAATCAGGTCCTGCTCGTCCATGGAGGTCAGCACGGTGACACCGAGCAGGCAGAGATCTGAACCTTTGGCCGCGGCGACGGCTGCCTGCATCGCCTTCGGATAAGCGTGCAGCGTTAGCATCGACATGCCCATCTTGACGATGTTTTCGACGCCGGAAGCGACGGTGTTGTCGATATCGAGCAGCTTCATGTCGAGGAAGATCTTCTTGCCGCCTGCGGCAAGGTCGCGCGCAAATTCCAGACCGCCGGCAAAGGCGAGCTGATAGCCGATCTTGTAATAGAGAATATCGTCGCCGAGCGCCGTGACGACTTTTTCGGCTTCCTGAAGGTTTGGAACGTCCAGTCCGACGATCAAGCGGTCGTGTGCGGTCATCTCAAGCCCATCCCTGCCAATCTTCCATAGGCGTCCAGTCGCATGAGATGGCGCGCTTCGCAAGATCGAAACAGAAAAGATTGCCGCCACCCGCGGGTTGATCGCCCTGTCGCGCGATCGGCTTTCCCTCCACGTGGCATTTCAGCAATGTCCCGACGCCGCCATGTCCGACGAAGGCAATTGGCGTGTGCTGGTTGTGCCGCGAAAGAACGGCTTCGACATGCAAGACTATCCGCGCCTGCGCATCGATCGCGCGCTCCCAGCCTTTGAAGCTTTCGTGCGGGTGGGCAAAGAACCAGTCCGCCGCCTTCTCGAATTCGAACGGGGCCAGAAAGCCCGTGGCGCTGCGGTCGTTCTCGTGCATGGCTTCGATGATCTCGACCTTCGCGTCACTTGCCGTCGCCAGGATCTCGGCAGTCTCGATCGCCTTGCGTTCACCGCTGGAGACTATCAGACCAAGCTCACCCGCCCAAGGGCGGCTCGCAGCAGTTTTCGCCCGCGCTGCACCAACAACGGAAAGGCCCCATTCCGGAACTGGCACCGAGGGATCGATGTGCACCTGCGGGTGAGTGATATAGAGGGCGAACATCGGAGCAGAATTCCATGCTGAATGGTTGCGGAGCAGGAATATGTCCAGCCGAAACACCGTGACAAGGCGATTCTTCTTGGAAGCGTTAACCCCGGCGATAGATCCAGAGTTGCGCCGGCGGGATGTTGCGGACGATAAAGTCGAAGTGCTGGATATGGTAGCGATCCGGCCGGGCGATGATCGGTGACACCGGACCATAAGATATCTGCACTACAGGCCGGCCGCGCGGCATGCGATCCAGCAGGCTTTCAAGCAGCGCCACGCGCGCTTTCATCGGAAAATTCAGCAGCGGAATGCCGGATACGACGGAATCGAACGTCTGGCCGCGCAAGACTCCAAGCGTCTTATCGAGATCGAAGGCGTCGCCATTGATGAAATGCACGCCGGGATAGAGACGAAGGAGATGATTGTAGAAGTCGGTGGAATATTCGATGGCGACGAGATTTTCGGGTTCGAGGCCACGCGCCAGGATCGCCTTGGTGATCGCGCCGGTTCCAGGGCCGAGCTCCAGCACCGGCAGACCGGAATGGGTGTTGACGACGCTCGCCATCTTGCGAGCGGTGATCGAGGATGTCGGAACGATCGAACCGACCGTTTTCGGGCCTTGCATCATGCCTTTGAAGAAACGGATTTCTTCGTCGAATTTTTTGCCAAGTCGTTCCTTGAGACGCAGCGCCATGCTCTCCCCCACCAGATTCGTACAGTTGCGACTCACAAATCTCTTATATCTTATCCTGCAATATTGTGACGCAATAACAGGAGAAAATGTCGCAATCAACAAAGGCTAAAATAAAGGCGCCCTCCTTTCGCTCATATGAACGCATGAAGGGCGCTTCGGTTTCGTTAGACGCGCATCGGCATCAGGACGTAGAGAGCATCGTCACCCGCGGTATCACGGATTAGCGTCGGCGAACCGGCATCGGCAAGCAGGAAGATCGCCGCATCGCCGGACAATTGCGCGGTGATATCGAGCAGATATTTGGCGTTGAACCCGATTTCCATCGCGTCCATGTCGTAGCCGACGGCAACTTCTTCCGTAGCGCTGCCGGAGTCGGGATTGTTGACGGTCAGCAGCAGTTGGCCGTCCGACAGCGCGAGCTTCACGGCGCGACCGCGCTCGGATGAAATGGTCGAGACGCGGTCGACAGCCTGGGCGAAGGTCTGGCAATCGACTCTCATTTCCTTGTCGTTACTGGTCGGGATGACACGCTGATAATCGGGGAAGGTGCCGTCGATCAGCTTCGACGTCATGACGATCGAGCCGATCGTCATGCGGATCTTTGCATCGGACACTTCGACCGTCACGATGGCATCCGGGCTATCGACCAGCTTCTGCAATTCGCCGACCGTCTTGCGCGGGATGATAATGCCCGGCATGCCTTCCGAGCCCGAAGGGGCATCGACATCGGCGCGGGCGAGACGGTGACCGTCGGTGGCCACGGCCCTCAGCTTCAGATCACCCTTGCTTTCGATCGTGTGGAAGAAGATGCCGTTCAGATAATAGCGGGTTTCTTCGGTGGAAATCGCAAACTGCGTCCGGTCGATCAGCATCTTCAGGTCCGCTGCCTTCAGCTTGAAGGAATGGCTGAAGCTGCCGGCGGTGAGGTCCGGGAAATCGGATTCCGGTAGGCATTGCAGTGAGAATTTCGAACGGCCCGAGGCAACTGTCATCGAGCTGCCGTCGGCATTGGTGGCGAGAAGCACTTCCGAACCGTCCGGCAGCTTGCGCACGATATCGTAGAGCAGATGCGCCGGCACGGTGGTGGCGCCGGCCTTCTCAACAGTGGCAGGCGTCGCCTCGGTGATTTCGAGATCGAGGTCGGTCGCCTTCATGTCGAGGCCCGTGCCCTCGGCCTTGAGCAATACGTTGGACAGGATCGGGATCGTGTTGCGACGCTCCACCACACGATGCACGTGGTTCAGCGATTTCAGGAGGTTCGACCGCTCAATTGTAATACGCATGATGCTACCGCTTTCGACCGTTACTGCCCGGGCGGCCAAAGGCGCCCGAAGGATGCTTTTCGGACAAGGCCCGAGATTGGACGGGCAAAATGACAGAACTCAGCACGAGAATGCAAGAGGCATCGGGATTTGCCACACGTCATTTCGGCATTTGCCCGAGAATGCTCACAGGATTTGCGCCGCTCTTGCCGTCAGGCCGTACCTCGCCCATAAAGACGATGATTTCGAGGCGAATTCAGGGTCGGCATGAGCGACGAACACACAAGCGGCGGAACGCGCAGCTTCCGCCTGCATAATACCACAGTTCCCGCGCGGCCGCTTGAGTCGGCGCTTTATCTCGTCGCCACGCCGATCGGCAATCTTGGTGACATCACGTTGCGGGCACTTGAGACGCTCGCCGGTGCCGATGTTCTTGCCTGTGAGGATACGCGTGTCACGCGCGTGCTGCTCGACCGTTACGGCATCCAGAACAAGCCCGTCGCCTATCATGAGCACAATGCCGACGAGGCAGGGCCGCGGCTGCTGCAGGCGCTAGAAGCCGGCCGCTCGGTGGCACTGGTGTCCGATGCCGGCACGCCGTTGGTCTCCGATCCCGGTTATCGTCTGGCGCAGCAGGCGATCGAGGCGGGTTACCGTGTGGTGCCGATCCCAGGGGCGTCAGCGCCGCTTGCCGCGCTGGTCGGCTCTGGCCTGCCTAACGATGCCTTTTTCTTCGCCGGTTTCCTGCCCGCCAAGGATAAGGGCCGCCGCGACCGGCTGGCCGAGCTTGCTGCAGTTCCCGCGACCCTGATCTTTTTTGAATCACCCCATCGCATCGGCGCGACGCTCGCTGCGGCCGCCGATGTCCTCGGCGGCGAGCGCAAGGCGGCCGTCTGTCGCGAACTCACGAAGACCTTCGAGGAATTCCGTCGCGGCACGCTCACGGAGCTCTCGGTATTTTATGAGGCCGTCGAGCATGTGAGAGGCGAAATCGTGCTGCTCGTAGGCCCGCCGGCGGAAAGCGTTGCGGCGGAGGCGGATGTCGAGGCAATTCTCACCGAACTCGCGCGGTCAATGCCGACCGCCAAGGCCGCAGGGGAGGCGGCGCGCCTGACCGGCCTGCCGCGCAAGGATCTCTATCAGCGCCTGCTCGATATGAAGGAGCGGCCCGAGAGAAAACAACATGACTGAGACCGGCGAGAGGCTGAAGCGGCGGAAAGCCTGGCGGCGCGCCCATGTCGGCGAATATGCCGCAGCACTTTTCCTGTTTTTCAAGGGCTATCGCATCCTCGCCATCCGCCACCGCACCAAGCTCGGCGAAATCGACATCAGCGCCCGCTCTCGCCGTCTTCGTCGAAGTCAAGGCCAGGCTACGATATCGTCGCCATCTCCCCGGCCGCTGGCCTCGGCATTTTGCGGATGTTTTTTTCAGGCAAGGCGACAACTTCGCAGTTGATGCGAAGCTAATCGGCGTCAGATTGTTGGGGATTTGAGCGCAGCTGACGCAATCTCAGGGCGTGCGCTTTTCCGACGTCAATTGCGGAATTTCGCAAACCATCACGGGGGCGTCATAAAACGGGCCTATTGCCGGGACGATCGCTCTTACGCCGCTTCCAGGCACCGCGCTTTTATCCCACCTCGACAGGCCTCACGATGATCCGCAGCACTGTTTCCGCCTTCGCCGTTCCCTCGCATGAGGAACGCAAGAGCTTCATTTCGTTGGAAAAGACCCCTGACATTCACGCCGCAACGCTGGCTTCTCTTGCTTGCATGAACACGGTGCGCACCGGTGGCGCGACCGGCGATGTTCGGCAGCTGGCTTTCCCTTTCACTGTCGCCGCATGGAACTTGGAGCGCTGCCTTTTCCCCATCGAATCCGCCGCCAAACTGAAGGCGACCGGTGCGCCGCTGGTGCTGCTGTCCGAAATGGACGAAGGCATGGCCCGCACCCAGCAGAGTGATCCGACCGCCATCGTCGCCGGCGAACTTGGCATGAGCTACGCCTACGGCGTCGAGTTCCTCGAACTCAGCCTTGGCTCCGAGATCGAACACTCCTTCTGCAGCCAAGATTTCAATGAGAAGGGTTTTCATGGCAACGCGCTGATGGCATCGACCGCGCTGAAGGATGTCTTCCTGTTCCGCCTGCCGGGCGAGGCGGTGTGGTTCAAGGACAGCAATGAGCAGCCGCGCGTCGGCGAGCGCTGCGCCATCGGCGCCACCGTCGAGACCGAAGACGGGTCTTTCGTCGCCGTTTCTGTGCATCTCGAAAGTGCCGCCAACGGTGCTTACCGCGAACGCCAGACAGCGGCGCTGATTGACGCAGTCGAGGCTTACGCGCCCGGTCTGCCAATCCTGATCGGTGGGGACCTCAACACCGGCAATCACAGCACCAACGGCGATTTTGAAAGCGATACGCTGTTTGCCATGTCGGCAAGCCGTGGTTTCGGGCGCCATGGCGGTCCGCTCGATCAGATGAGCACGCGCCCCAGTCTGATCACTCGTTTTCCAGATCGCGCAAAGAAACTCGATTGGTTTTTGAGCCGGGGCTTGAAAATCGGGGAAAGCCTTCTGGTCTCCTCGCTTAACGGAGAAGGCAAGCCGCTTTCCGATCATGACATGGTCGTTTGCACTATCGAGGGTTTCGTATCCTGATTTTGGCAACCGTTAAAATGCGCGGCTTTTTCTGAACCCTGTCGTTACCCCTTCCGTGTCATCAAGGTGCAAATACAGGTGGCATCGGGGGATTTTATGGTCTGGAAGTTGATGTTTGCGAGTGTGGCGGGCTTCGCAGCGCGCGTCGTGCCAATCGCGGTGGCGTCACCGCCGGCAAAGAATTTCGTGGCGGGCGCCCCCGACGATATGGAATTGAATCCGTCGCCGATCGAGCCGTCCTGGATCATCGCCGGTACCCCGGTCGCCCGCCTGGCCGAGCATTCGCGCGGGCTGGACGATGCTGCGCTGACGGCGGTGTGGGATTGCACAGCGGGCAGTTTCCGCTGGCATTTCGGCTGGGATGAAACCGTGATGATCCTCGAAGGCGAAGTACACATCACCACGGAGGATGGGGTCGAACGCATGCTCGGCGCCGGCGACGTCGCCTATTTCGCCGGCGGTACGTGGGCCACATGGCGCATCGATCGCTATGTCAGGAAGGTCGCCTTTTGCCGCAAACCGTTCCCGAAACCACTGACCATGGCCTATCGCTTGCGCGACTTCGTAAGACAGGGCGGCATAGAGGGCATCGCGGCCTGACCGCGTGGACCTGCGGCTTCGCGAAGCGCTTGAATAGCCGTTGCGTTTGAAAGCCGGGCGACCTAAATCTGTCGGCGAATTCGAGCGAGGGCAGACTATGGCTGGTATCAAGAATGTTGCGGTCCAGATGGACCATGTGAAGAGCATCAATATCGCTGGTGATTCGACTTTCGCCATGAGCCTCGAGGCCCAGAGCCGCGGCTATAAGCTCTTTCACTACACGCCCGAGCGTCTCAGCATGCTTGATGGCAAGATCTATGCTTCGGTCGAGCCGATGATCCTGCGTGACGTCAAGGGCGACCATTTTGAGCTCGGCGACCCGGAACGCGTGGATCTCTCCACCATGGATGTCGTGCTGCTGCGCCAGGACCCACCCTTCGACATGGCCTATATTACCTCGACGCACCTGCTCGAGCGCATCCATCCCAAGACGCTCGTCGTCAACGACCCGGCCTGGGTGCGCAATTCGCCGGAAAAGATCTTCGTCACCGAATTCGCCGATCTGATGCCGAAGACACTGATCACGCGCGATGCCGGCGAAATCCGCCGTTTCCGCGAGGAGATGGGCGACATCATCTTGAAGCCGCTGTACGGCAATGGCGGCGCCGGTGTCTTCCATTCCACCCGTGACGATCGCAATCTCTCGTCGCTGCTCGAAATGTTCGGCCAGATGTTCCGTGAGCCCTTCATTGCTCAGCAATATTTGCCAGATGTGCGCAAGGGCGACAAGCGCATCATTCTGGTGGACGGCGAAGCTGTCGGCGCCATCAACCGCGTCCCGGCGGAGCATGACAGCCGCTCCAACATGCACGTCGGCGGCCGCGCCGAGGCGACCGAACTGACGCCGCGCGAAAAGGAGATCTGCGAGCGCATAGGCCCGGCACTGAAGGCGCGCGGCTTCCTGCTCGTCGGCATCGACGTCATCGGCGACTACATGACCGAAATCAACGTCACCTCGCCGACCGGCCTGCGCGAAGTCAAGCGCTTCGGCGGCGCCGATGTCGCCGCCTTGTTGTGGGACGCGATTGAATCCAAGCGAGCGTGAGAGGACGCCTGCCATACAGGGTAGTGCTGTCGCGGCCCGGCGGCGGCGCGAGCGCAAGCGGCTGAAATGCAAAAGGCGCCGCCGCGCCCTTTGAATGACTGACGACCGGCGCAGGCCGTATCAGCCGCCCAGACCCTCGAAGAGCGCCGTCGACAGATAGCGCTCGGCGAAGGAGGGAATGATGACGACGATATTCTTGCCTTCGTTTTCTGGCCGTTGGCCGATCTTAATCGCAGCCGCGATGGCCGCACCGGAGGAGATGCCGACCGGCACGCCTTCAAGCCTGGCGACCAGACGTGCCTGCTGGAAGGCTTCGTCATTGGTGACGGTGACGACTTCGTCATAGATATGCGTGTCGAGAATCTTCGGAGCGAACCCGGCGCCGATGCCTTGGATCTTGTGGGGGCCGGGGTTGCCGCCGGAGAGGATCGCCGAGTCGGCCGGCTCGACCGCAATGACCTTAACATTCGAATTGCGGGCTTTCAGCACCTGGCCGACACCGGTGATCGTGCCGCCGGTCCCGATGCCGGATACGAGGATATCGACCCTGCCGTCCGTATCGTTCCAGATTTCCTCGGCTGTCGTCTTGCGATGAATTTCCGGGTTGGCCGGGTTTTCGAACTGCTGTGGGATAATGGCGTCGGGCAGCGACGAGGCCAGCTCTTCGGCCTTGGCGATCGCGCCCTTCATGCCCTTCGGACCCTCGGTCAGCACCAGCTCAGCGCCGAGCAGCAGCAGCATCTTGCGGCGCTCGATCGACATCGTCTCCGGCATAGTCAGGATCAGCCGATAGCCCTTGGCTGCGGCGGCGAAGGCAAGCGCGATGCCGGTATTGCCGGAGGTCGGCTCGATCAGCACGCTCTTGCCGGGAGTGAGCTTGCCCTGGGCTTCCAGGCTCTCGATCATGGCAACGCCGATACGGTCCTTGACGGAGGCGATCGGGTTGAAGAACTCGAGCTTCGCCAACAGATTGGCCTTAACGCCCTTCTCCTTGGCCAGCTTGTCGAGACGTACGATCGGCGTATCACCGATGGTGTCGGTGATCGAGGCATAGACGCGGCCGCGACCTGGTTTGCGGGTGTCTGACATGGGTAGCTCTCCCTTCATTAGAATAGTAGAGGCACAATAGGGTCAAACGTCAGCGGAAACCAGAATGGGATCACGCTGCCGATCCTATACCAAGGGAAAAGAATCTTCTGCGAGAACTTCCCCAAGAAAGGTTTTTTCAGGCCGCGCGGGTCGCGATGAAGGCAGCCGTTCCGGCGAGAATGCTGGCGGCCACCCGGTTCAAAATCTGCAGCGCTTTCGGTCGCTTAAGGAAGGTGCGGGCGCGGGAAGCAAGCAGCATATAGGGGACCAGTACTACCAGGAGGACCACGAACGTCGTCGCGAGCAACATGGCATATTCGCGAAGGCCGATGCCGCGGATATCGATCAGCGTTGGGACCAGCGCCACATAGAACAACATGGTCTTAGGGTTGCCGAGTGTTACCAGCAGCCCGGACAGGAAAGACATGCCAACGCTGGTCGATTTTTTCGCCGCGACATTGGTAGAGAGCAGTCCGGCGGTCCAAAGTTTCCAGGCGATATAGACCAGATATATCGCCCCGGCGATCTTGATGATAATGAAGACCTCGGTGAAGGTCTGCGCCACGAAAGCGAGGCCGAGAATGACCGCCGTCAGATATGTCATGTCGCCGAGCACGAGGCCAAGACCCATGAAAAAGGTTATGCGGAAGCCGGAACCGAGGGCGCGGGCGACAATCGCAGTGATGCCCGGCCCGGGAATCGCGGCGGCGATGAAAAGCGCGCCGCTATAGGCGAGCAGGGCTGCAAGCGTCATAATGCGATCCTCCAGGGACAGGCAATTGCTCTATCCCACCACTCTTGCGTTTTCAAGCGATTGCGCAAACGACGCGAACATACTACCAAAGGGTTAACAGGCCGTCGAAACTGTGTTGCACAAGGCTCTCATGTCGTCCGCATTGCTCCTGATCGACCTTCAAAATGCCATTTTGACCGGCCTCGGCTCGCCGCAGCGCCAGCCTGCGATCGACGACGCCCTGGAGACGGTGGTAGCTAGGCTCGCGGCATTGAAACGCAAAGCCCGTGCCGCCGGCATTCCTTCCTACATCGTCCAGCATGACGGCCAGGGGACGCATCGCCTGGCGAAGCGCGGCGAAGGGTGGCAGTTGCGCCGCGAGATCGCGCCGGAGGCCGGCGATGTCGTGGTCCACAAGACCAGTTGCGATTCCTTCTTCGAGACCGATCTCGAGGCGCGCCTGCGTGCGCGAGAGATCACGCACCTCATTCTCGGCGGCTGCATGACGCAATTCTGCGTCGACACCACCGCACGGCGCGCCGCCTCGCTCGGCTTTGATGTGACCTTGCTCTCGGATGGTCACACCACCGCAGATATGGGCAAGTTGACGTTCGACGCGATCATTGCCCATCACAACATGTTACTTGACGGCTTCGATGCCGGCCCGCATTGCATCAAGCTTGCGTCGACACTCCAAGTCTCCTTCTGACTTCATTCGCCGCCGGAGACTCCATGCCGCATTTCACCAGTATGATTACCTTTGCCCTCATCTGTCTCGGCATGGTGCTGACGCCCGGGCCGAACATGATTTATCTGGTGTCGCGATCGATCTCGCAGGGGCCGGCGGCCGGGCTGATTTCGCTCGGCGGCGTGGTGCTCGGCTTCGTCTTCTACATGTTTTCGGCCGCCCTCGGCATCACGGCCTTCCTGTTCGCCGTGCCCTTTGCCTATGATGCGCTGCGACTTGCCGGTGCGATCTACCTCGCCTGGCTTGCGTGGAATGCGCTGAGGCCGGGCGGCCGTTCGGCCTTCCAGGTTCGCGATCTCCCGAAGGACGGGCCGCGCAAGCTCTTCGTCATGGGCCTGGTTACCAGCCTGCTGAACCCGAAAGTCGCGGTACTTTATCTCTCGCTGCTGCCGCAGTTCATCGATCCCGCGGCCGGCAGCGTCTTTGCCCAGTCCGTTATCTTCGGCTTTACTCATATCGCCGTCAGCATGACTTTCAACGCCATCTTCGCGCTGACGGCCGGGTCGGTCGCGCTGTTCTTCTCAAGCCGCCCGTCCTTCATGCTGATGCAGCGCTGGCTGATGGGCACGGTCCTGGCAGGGCTTGCGATGCGCATGGCCTTCGAGGCGCAGCGCTAGTCGGTTTGCGCGAGCATGTAAGGATCGCTAGTATAGCGGAAATAGCAGGTGCTTATTCGGCGGCTTCCTTTGAAAGATGACCGCTTTTGGGACGCGGCAAAGCGATCGTCCAGCCAAGGTTCATGCCTGCCGCCGCCGCCAAAATGATTGCCGCACCGATGATCTGCGCCACACCGAGCACATGGCCGAAGGCGAAGCGATCGACGACGATTGCCGCAATTGGATAGATGAAGGACAGTGCCCCGGTCAGATGGGTCGGCAGCTTCTGGATCGCGCCATAGAGCAGCACATACATCAGGCCGGTGTGGACAATGCCCATCGTCGCCAGAATAGGCCATACGCCCGCGTCCCGCGGCAAGGTCGAGAAATCGGTAAGGGGCGCAAGCATCAGGATGCCGGTCGAGACCTGGATCAACGCAATCAAATGCGGCGGCGTGCCCTTCAGCCATTTGGCGGCAAGAGCGGCAAGGGCGTAAAAAAAGGCGGCGCCGATCGAAAGCAGGATGCCGATGGCATAGCTGCTGGCACCGGTAGCTTCTCCAGGCTTGCCCTCGACGATGACCGCCATACCGGCAAAGGCAAAGCCCAGCCAGAAAAGCTTGGTGAGCGTGATCTTTTCGCCGAGAAACAGCGCGCCGAGCCCGAGCAGCATGAAGGGCTGCGTATTGTAGACGGTTGTGGCGATCGAGATGGAGGCATGCGAATAGGCGGCGAAAAGCAGCAGCCAATTGAGGACGATGGCAACACCGCCAGCGACGGCGATGGCAAAGGTCCTGAGGCTGAGAATGCCGGGGCGCAACAGGCCCATGGCCCCGCAGATGACAAGAAGCGTAAGCGCACCAAACACGCAACGCCAGAAGACCACGGCGATGACAGGCTGTCCCGACATTAGGACGAACCAGCCGATCGTCCCCGAAATCAGCATCGCCGCCGTCATTTCCGCTGCGCCGCGTCTTATCTCATTCATTGTCAGGGCTCCCTATTTTCCAGAGCCTGATAATATTGCCGCGAGCGAGCAGATAATATAGTCTACATAAGGAGATATGGCTAACTTGCCTAATTATGTGAGGTATGGAGATGAGTACGCCTAATGCAGCTATGGAACTCGACGCAATCGACCAGCGCATGCTGGAGGCCTTGGCGCGCAATGCGCGGATTTCGCTGAAGGAATTGGCCGAAGTGGCTGGCCTGTCCTCGCCGAGCGCAGCCGAGCGGCTACGCCGGCTCGAGGACCGTGGCGTCATCGCGGCCTTCACTGTGGATATCGCGCCCGAGGCGATCGGTTATTCCCTGCAGGCGATCGTCCGCGTCCGGCCGCTGCCCGGTCAATTGCACGTGGTGGAGCGCATCATTCAGGAAACACCGGAATTCATCGAATGCGACAAGGTCACCGGAGACGACTGTTTCATCGGCCGCCTTGTGGTCCGCTCGATGGGCGAACTCGACGGCATTTTGGACAAGATCGCTGAGCGCGCCGAGACGAATACATCGATGATCAAGGCGACCCCGGTCAAACGGCGATTGCCGCCCCTCTCTCCCTAAAATTCCGCCATTACACCCCGGTCGAGCCGAAGCCACCGGCGCCGCGCGCCGTCTCACTGACGTTAGCGATTTCCGCGACACATGCGTGCGTTACCGGAGCGATCACCATTTGAGCGATGCGCATGCCACGCGTGATGTCGAACGACTCGTCGCCGAGGTTGATCAGCAGCACCTTCACTTCGCCGCGATAGTCGCTGTCGATCGTGCCGGGCGTGTTGAGGCAGGTTATGCCGTGCTTGAAGGCGAGGCCGGAGCGGGGGCGGATCTGGGCTTCGAAACCCTCGGGAATCTCGAGGATGAAGCCTGTCGGCACGAGCGCCCGTTTGCCGGGCGCGATCGTCAGCGTCGCGCCTTCCTCGATGGCTGCGCGCAAGTCCATACCGGCCGCGCCCTTGGTCTCGTAGGCGGGCAGATTGAGGCCCTGGCCGTGGGCCAGGCGAATGAGGTGCAGCGTCGGGCGCGTATCTGTGTGAATGGTCATGCGGCATTAGTTTGTGCTGGAACCGCTGAGGTCAATTGCAATTGCGCCGTTGAATCGCTAGATACAGCCGCAATTCACAGGATTTCACAAGCATGGCCGAAAGTCTCGCCGAGGCGGTCTCCCGCCGCCGCACATTCGCTATTATCGCCCACCCGGACGCGGGCAAGACGACGCTCACCGAAAAGCTGCTGCTGTTCGGCGGCGCCATTCAGCTTGCCGGCGAGGTCAAGGCGAAGAAGGATCGTATGCAGACGCGTTCCGACTGGATGAAGATCGAGCGCGAACGCGGCATCTCCGTTGTGACCTCAGTCATGACCTTCGAATATGACGGCAACGTCTTCAACATTCTCGATACGCCCGGTCACGAGGACTTCGCTGACGACACCTATCGCACGCTGACTGCGGTCGATGCCGCCGTCATGGTCATTGACGCCGCCAAAGGTATCGAGCCGCGGACACTGAAGCTATTCGAAGTCTGCCGCATGCGCGACATCCCGATCATCACCTTCATCAACAAGATGGACCGCGAAAGCCGCGATCCCTTCGAGATTCTCGATGAAGTGGAAGAGAAGCTGGCGCTGGACACTGCTCCGGTCACCTGGCCGGTCGGCCGCTCCAAGACCTTCTGCGGCTCCTATCATCTGGCCGACAATACCGTCCGCGGCTCCGATACCGAAGTGGAGGCGACCCGGGTCAATGGCCCACAGGCCGTCGCCGGCCGGCTGCCGGAAAATGAGCGGCAAGCCTTCATCGACGAGACGGAACTTGCCATCGAGGCCTGCCGTCCCTTCGACCGGGAATCGTTCCTGGAAGGCCATATGACGCCGGTATTCTTCGGCTCGGCTCTTCGCAATTTCGGTGTGCGCGATCTCATCAACGCGCTCGGCGACTTCGCGCCGCCGCCGCGCGACCAGGTCGCCGATATCAGGACGGTGCAGGCGACCGACGACAAGATGACAGCCTTCGTCTTCAAGATCCAGGCCAACATGGACCCGAACCACCGCGACCGCATAGCGTTTGCGCGCATCTGCTCCGGCAAGCTGGAACGTGGCATGAAGGCGCGGCTGTCGCGCACTGGCAAGCAGCTTGGTTTGACCGCACCGCAATTCTTTTTCGCCTCACAGCGTCAGCTCGCCGATACCGCCTATGCCGGCGACGTCGTCGGCATTCCGAACCATGGAACGCTACGCATCGGTGATACCCTGACAGAAGGCGAATCCCTTGTTTTCCAGGGCGTGCCGAACTTCTCGCCGGAAATCCTGCGTCGCGTCCGCCTCGAGGACGCGATGAAGGCGAAGAAGCTGAAGGAAGCGCTGCAGCAGATGGCCGAAGAGGGTGTGGTGCAGCTCTTCTCGCCAGAAGACGGCTCACCGGCCATCGTCGGTGTCGTCGGCGCGCTGCAGCTCGACGTGTTGAAGGAGCGGCTGATGGCCGAATATGGCCTGCCGGTCTCCTTCGAAATGTCGCGCTTCTCCGTGTGCCGCTGGATTTCTGCCGATCACACCGTCGAGCTCGACAAGTTCGTTACCGCGCGCCGCGGCGACATCGCCCGCGACCTCGACGGCGATCCGGTCTTCCTCGCCCAGGACGGCTTTTCGCTGCGCTACGAGGCCGAACGTTATCCGGCTATCAAAATGGTCGCCATCAAGGAATATCACGCCGTCAAGGCGGCGTGATATTTGGTATGGTGCCCGGCCATCTGTCGTCTCTGGTATTCCGGATGACTGCTCAGACGTCTGGCGCCGTCAATCATTGTCGAACATAAGCGAACGGTGCGCTGCCGTGCCGGCAAGGGCTCCGTCACCCACGGAGAATGCCACGGAACCGGCGGCTCTTGCAGCATCGCCGCAAGCGAACACGCCTTTCGCGGTGGTCTGTTTCACAACATCGGTGCTGATGAAGCGACCGAGCGGTCCTTCCTCGAATATGCAGCCCAGCTGTTCCGCCCATGGTGCCGGCACCGAGGTCTGGGTCAAGGTGAACAGGCCATCCATCACAATGACCCTGCCGTCTTCCAGCACCACGTCGGCTCGCTCGCCGCCAATCTCGCGAATCGACACAGTCTCGACTACTACCCCGCGTGCACGCAACTGAGATGACTGATCGGCATCGGGGACGAAGGCGCCGTTCGTGAAGAGAGTTGTCGTGCCCCAGTCAGGAAGCATTAGGGCGTGATGCATGGAAAGCTCCGACGACGCGATCACGCCGATGCGTCCCTGATCGAGTTCGTAGCCGTGGCAATAGGGGCAGTGGAAGACTGATTTTCCCCAACGCTCCTGCAGGCCGGGAATGGCCGGCAATTGGTCGATGACACCCATGGCTAGGATCAGTCGCTTGCCCTTCAATAGCTCTCCGGCGCCGACCGCGACGGAAAATCCGCGTTCAATCTGTTTGGCGGTTTGCACCTTGGCGTTCAGCCAATGAACGGTCGGATAGCGCTCCAGCTGCGCACGCGCGTCAGTGGCGATCAGACCGGGATCGCGGCCGTCCTGACCGAGGAAGCCGTGTGAGCTTGCGGCAAAACGATTGCGCCGCTCTCCCGCATCGACCAACAGAATATTCCGTCTGGCGCGGGCGAGCTGCAGGCCTGCGGACATGCCGGCATAGCTGCCGCCGATGATGATGACATCGAAGTACATGGAAATCACCTTTCATGCTCAGTTTGCTTTATCGCCGGCAAGGCCGGAAGCGATATCACGATACTTTCTATGTTACGTGATCGCCCGCGTCAATAGTTACGCAACTCCTATTGTTGCGTGAGCGCGTTCTTGGTAGATCTGTATGCGACACGGAGACGATCGGAACTCATGAGACACGACACCCGCCTATCCCGCATGCTGCATGTGCTGATCCACATGGATCGCCACGAAGGTGCTGCGACCTCCGAGACCATTGCGGCGATGCTGGGCACGAATGCCGTCGTGGTGCGCCGAACCATGGCTGGGCTTAGGGATCAGGGTTATGTCCGCTCGGAAAAGGGGCATGGCGGGGGCTGGGTGTTGGCCCGCCCACTGCGGGAGATAACGCTGCGGGACATCCATAACGCACTGGGTGCGCCGCAGCTTTTTTCGATTGGTCTTGCGGGCGATAATCCGAACTGCGTCATCGAGCAGGCAGTCAACGCTTCCCTTGCCGAGGCGATGAGCGAGGGAGAAGCGATTTTACTGGCGAGGTTCGCAAAGGTTACGTTGGCGGCACTAGCCGAGCAGTCAGCGGAGCGCTGGGCACGGGTCTCGAATTGCGCGTTGGCGATGGAGGATTTCTAGGCCTCTCAGTTCATTAGATCGCGCATCCGTGATATTCCATCGAATATAGCGCTGTGCCATAGTGCCCTGCGTCCTTCATCACGGCCGGCGGTTCGTCATGGCAAAATTTTTCGCGGCCTTAGCGTTCATTTTCTTAGGCCTACCGCCGGTGGCCGTCGAAGCGCGGCTGATCACCGACGCTGCGGGGCGCAAGGTCGAGATTCCCAATACGATCAACCACGTTTTGGTTGCAGGCCCACCCGCCGCTGCTCTCGTTTATGTATTGGCGCCGGATAAGCTTGCCGGGTGGGTAAGCGCGCCAAGCGATGCGGCTAAGGCCTATCTTGCGCCCTCGGTTCGCAACCTGCCGACCATAGGCCGGCTGACCGGCAAGGGCGGAACCATCAGCATGCAGGCGGTGACGACTGCGAAACCCGATATCATCCTCGATGTCGGCACGGTCGATCCCACCTATAGCGCGCTGGCGGACAAGGTACACGGCGAGACCCACATACCCTATGTGCTGATCGACGGCAGCTTTGCGCGCACCGGCGATACGCTGCGCGAAGTCGGCGATATCCTCGGCGTAACGGGTCGGGCCAAGACGCTCGCCGATTATGCCGACGCCTCGATCAAGGACCTCAACGACAAACTGGCGACCTTGCCCGATACTCAGCGGTCGCGGGTCTATTATGGCCGCGGCGCATACGGTTTGGAGACAGGGCTGGCGGGTTCAATCAATCTTGAGATTCTCAATGCGGCCGGCGCCGTCAATGTCGCGGCCGCCGCCGGCAAAGGCGGGCTGACACAGGTGACGCCACAGCAGATCGTGGCGTGGAATCCGGATATGATCCTTGCCGAGGACGGAAAATTCGCCGCCACCGTCAAAAGCGATCCGCAATGGGCCGGCGTCAAGGCAGTCAAGGACGGCAGGCTGTTCGTGCAACCGTCGCTGCCCTTCGGCTGGTTCGATTCACCGCCCGGCGTCAACAGGCTGGTCGGCATTCGTTGGTTGGAGACGTTGCTTTATCCGCAGCTTTTCAAGAATGATCTCTCCTCCGATGTCAGAGGGTTTTATAAGCTGTTCTATCAGGTGGATTTGACGGATGATCAACTGGCGGCGCTTCTGAAAAGCGCTGAATGATCGCGTTACACATTTGCTCGAGAGGGAAAAATCATGGTCCGGGAAAACGAGATTCGAGAAAATGAAGTGGCGATCGAACCGCCGGCGCCAGCCGATGCCGGTCTCGTCTTCATCGGCCGCATCTCGACGCCATGGACTTCGCGGATGGAGACGCCGCGCCAAGGACGGCATGACGGGCCGCTTTGCCGCATCGAGATTTTCGAACCCTGGGTGCCGGCGCTCAAGGGAGTAGAGAGTTTTGAGCGGCTGGAAATCCTTTATTGGCTGGACCGCGCGCGCCGCGATCTCGTTTTGCAGAGCCCGGCCAGCAACGGCAAGGTGCACGGCACATTTTCGCTGCGCTCGCCGGTGCGGCCAAACCCGATCGGCACCTCCATCGTTAAGCTGGAGGCGGTCGAAGGCGCCGTCCTGCTGGTACGCGGGCTCGATTGCCTCGACGGCACGCCGCTTCTCGACCTCAAGCCCGATTGGAGCCTATTCAAACCGATCGCGCCGCCGCAGCCCGGCGATTTCCAGACTGGCGACGCGGGAACGGCGCATTACTGCCAAAAGGCGTGAAGCATGATCCCGAACCGAGGGACCGCGCAGCGAAAACTGTGAAGCGGTTTTCGGACAAGATCATGCTCGCTTTGGGTGTCAGTCGACGGCAACCATGACATCGGATGCCTTGATGACGGCATAAGCATCAGCGCCGACCGTCAGCCCCAGTTCGTCGACCGCCTCGTTGGTGATCGACGAAGTAACGATCGAAGCTGTTGCCGATATCGATTCGGACATGGGCCATCGTCGCGCCCTTGGTGATCTCGACGACTTTGCCCTTGAGACGGTTGCGTGCGCTGATTTTCATAGGCGTTTCTCCGATATATCGGCGCGACTATATCGCGATCGGAAAATCCCGCCACAAAAACCTCATTCTCCGCGCGGAAAACGCTGGTTCTCCTCCAACACGTTCAGGTCCATGTGGTTGCGCATATAGCGCTCGGACGCCCTCTGCAGCGGCTGGTAATCCCAGGGATAGTAGGCGCCGTTGCGCAGCGCCGCATAGACCACCCATCGCCGTGCCTGGCTTTCGCGCACGGCGGCGTCGAAGGCGGCGAGATTCCAGCGCTGCCTCGCCTGCGCGATCAGCCGCGCCAAGATTTCCGCGTATGCAGGGTCGTCGGCAAGATTCGTCAGCTCTTTGGGATCGGAATCGAGATCGAAGAGCAGAGGCGCGTCCTTCTGGCAGAGCATCAGCTTGTAGCGGCCGTCGCGCAAGCCGACGAGCGGCGCTTCAGACCCTTCCGCGGCATATTCCATCGGTACCGGACTACGGCTTCCGGTACCTTGGGCGAGGGGAGCCAGGTCCTCGCCATCGATCCATTGCTTCAGTGAGGCGATATCGAGCCCGGCAAGGCCGGCAAGCGTCGGCGTCACATCCAGCGTCGACACTGGCTGATCGATGCGCCGGGCGTTCAAGCCGGGCGCGGCGATCATCAGCGGCACGCGGGCCGAGCCTTCGAAGAAGTTCATCTTGAACCACAGGCCGCGTTCGCCGAGCATATCTCCATGGTCGGAAACGAAGAGCACGATGGTGTTGTCGGCCATGCGGCCGCGCTCCAGCGCATCGAGAATCTCGCCGATCTTTTCGTCGACATAGGAGATGTTGGCGAAATAGCCGCGCCGCGCCCGGCGTACCTGTTCGGGCGTGATGTCGAAGGCGGTATGGTCGCTCGCCTTCATCAGTCGCTGCGAATGCTGGTCCTGCTTGTCGAAGGGGATTTCCGCAACGTCGGGGTCAAGCGCCGGGCAATCCTCGTAGAGGTCCCAGAAGCGGCGGCGGGCGACGTAGGGGTCGTGCGGATGAGTGAAACTGACGGTCAGGCACCACGGTCGTTCGTCATGGCCGCGCGACAGGTCGAGCAGCTTGCGTGTCGCGTGATAGGCGACCTCGTCGTCATATTCCATCTGGTTGGTGATCTCGGCGATGCCGGCGCCGGTCACCGACCCGAGATTATGATACCACCAGTCGATGCGCTCGCCCGGCTTGGTATAGTCCGGCGTCCAGCCGAAATCGGCGGGATAGATGTCGGTGGTCAGCCGCTCCTCGAAGCCGTGCATCTGGTCCGGCCCGACGAAATGCATCTTGCCGGAGAGCGCCGTCTGGTACCCCGCCGCCCGCAGATGATGCGCAAAGGTCGGGATATCGGAGGCAAATTCCGCGGCGTTGTCATAGACGCGGGTGCGGCTCGGCAGTTGCCCGGACATGAAGGAAGCCCGCGCCGGTGCGCAGAGCGGGCTTGCCGTATAGCTGTTGGCGAAGCGCACTGAGCGCTTCGCCAATGCCTTCAGCACGGGTGCATGGAGAAAATCGGCCGGGCCGTCGGGAAACAATGTCCCGTTCAACTGATCGACCATGAGGATAAGGATATTCGGGCGCGCCATGTTGGATGTCCTTGACTGAATCAGAGGCCGACTGCAGCCTTGACGGCATCGAGGCCGGGCTTGCCTTCGACCGTCGTCACGCCGGCGAGCCAGGGTGTCAAGGCCTCCGGATGCGCCTTCAGCCAAGCACTGGCCGCCGCTGTCGCATCCTGACCGCCGAGGATCGAGCCCATCAGCGCGTTCTCCATGCCGATGTCGAAGGTCAGATTGTGGAACAGTTTTGCGGCGTTGGGGCAGGCGGCCGACCATCCGGTACGCGCCAGCGTGTAGACGTCCGCACCGCCGTAGTTGGGGCCGAAATAGGCGTCGCCGCCAGCGAGATAGGCAATCTGGAAGCGATCGTTCATCGGATGCGGCGCCCAGGCCAGGAAGACGATGGCCTGCTTGTCTTTGCCGGCGCGCTCGACCTGCGACAGCATCGCCTGCTCGCTCGATTCCACCAGCTCCCAGCCCTTCAGGCCGAAATCGTTGGCGTCGATCATCTTCTGAATATTGGCGTTGGCTGGCGCGCCGGGTTCGATGCCGTAGATCTTATGATCGAAATCATCGGCATGCTTCTGCAGGTCGGCGAAGCCCTTGACGCCCTTGTCGGCGACATAGGTCGGCACGGCGAGGGTGAATTTCGCGCCCTGAAGGTTGCGGTTCAGCACCTCGATGGCTTTGGCTTTGTTGAGGTCGTCGACGAAGGCCTTCTGCGCCGGCATCCAATTGCCGAGGAAGACGTCGATTTCACCGGTCTTCATCGATTGATAGCCGATCGGCACGGACAGCGTCTTGATGTCCGGCTCATAGCCGAGCGCGCTGAGCAGCACGCCCGTCACGCCGTTGGTCGAGGTGATGTCGGTCCAGCCCGGATCGGAGAGATGAATGGTGCGGCAGGAATCACCATCTGCTTTTGCAACGCCGGCGAAGGAAAAAGCCGAAAGGAGCACGCCGACAGCAAGCCGGCCCATAACAGAAATTCGCATAATGATAGTTCCCTCTTAGTATTTGATGTTTTTATTGAACATCAGTAGCATTCGGCCTGTGAAGCAGGCTTTTTTGAATAGATAGCATAAGGAAATTCTATGGCTGAACGGTCGGTGGACCTTGGATGGCTGCGAATTTTTGTCGAGGTGGGGCGCTCGGGCAGCCTCTCGTCCGCGGCGGCAAGCCTCGGGCTGACCCAGCCGGCGGTCAGCTATCAGATCCGGAGGATCGAGGAGCAGATGGGCGTCGCTCTTTTTCACCGCCAGCATCGCGGTGTCGAATTGTCCCCGGAAGGCCGCCGGCTGTTCGAGATCGCAGAGAAGGCGGTCGGCGGCGTTGATTCCCTGGTGCGCAGCTTCCGAGCCGAGGCAGAGCGCCCGGCAGTGCGGCTGCGGACCGACTATGCTTTCTCGGCGCTCTGGCTGATCCCGCGCATGCACCGGTTTCGTCTGCTGCATCCGGAATTGGACATACAGATCGTCGCTACGCAGAGGCAGGAGCGCCATTCGGAAAGCGGCGATGTCGCCGTCGTCTTCGGCGCGCGGGAAGAGTTTGGCTCGGAAGCGGCGCTGTTGTTGCCGGAGAAGGTAGCGCCGATCTGTGCGCAAGGCTTCGTCGACAAATATGGTCCTTTCAGCGATCCAAGCCGCCTGGCCCGTGCGACGCTCGTGCATCTGGATACGGAAACGCCGTCGCCCTGGTTCGATTGGAAGAGCTATTTTGCTGAATTTGGTATCAGCCGGGATAGCTATGCCGGCCATGGCGATCTGCGGTTCAACACCTATTCTCTGGTCGTTCAGGCGGCGATCGGCGAGCAGGGGCTGGCGCTCGGCTGGATGGGACTGGTGGATTCGCTGCTTGCCGGGCGCATGCTGGTGACTGCCGGTCCTGTACTGAGCGCGCCGAACCGCGGTTACTGGCTTCTGCCGCCCAAGTCGCAAAGCGTGCATGCCGCATGGCTGACGGAATGGCTGGTCAGGGAAGCGGCGGCGATGTAGCGGGCCATTCGTCACTCGGCTCTCAGGTCAGTCAGGAAGTTCTCGCACCAGCGCGAAACATCATTTTCCAGCAGATGGTCCATCATACCGCGCCAGCGCTCGCGTCGCTCTTCCAGCGGCATGTTGATCCCGCGCGCCAGGGCATTTGCCGTGCCGTCCACGTCATAGGGATTGACCAGCAGCGCACCTCTCAATTCTCGCGCAGCACCGGCAAAACGCGAGAGCACCAGCACGCCGGGATCGTCCGGGTCCTGCGCGGCGACATATTCCTTGGCGACGAGGTTCATGCCGTCGCGTAGAGGTGTTACCAAACCGACTTTCGCCAGCCGGTAGAGGCCCGCCAGCACCGGGCGGCTGATCGAGCGGTTGATATAGCGGATCGGCACCCAATCGACCGTGCCGATCGCGCCGTTGACCCGGCCCGCCTGCTCGGCGACGGCATGCTGCATCGCCTCGTATTCCGGCACCTCCGATCGCGATTTCGGCGTGATCTGCAGATAGGTGACACGGCGCTGATGGGCCGGATTGTTGGTGACGAAGCGCTCGAAGGCATCGATGCGTTGCGTGATCCCCTTGGAATAATCGAGCCGGTCGACGCCGATGATCAGGTCGCGGCCCTCGATGCTTTGCCGCGCCTTGCGCACCATGCTGTGGGCTGCGGCTTTGCGGGCAAACTCGGCAAAGGCCGCCGTCTCGATGCCGATGGAGTAGGCGCCGCCGCGGAAGTTGTGGCCGTGAGCGCTGAAACGGCCGGGACTGTTTTCGACGCCCATGCCCTCGCGCTTCAAGCAACCGGCGAAATTTTCGAGATCGTATTTGGTCTGGAAGCCGAGCAGATCATAGGAAGAGAGGCCGCGCATGATCTCTTCATGCACCGGCATGGTGAAGAGCACGTCTGCCGGCGGCCAGGGGATGTGCAGGAAGAAACCGATGCGGTTCTTCAGGCCCATTTGCCTGAGCTCCGCCGCCAACGGAATGAGATGATAGTCATGCACCCAGATGATGTCGTCGGGCTCCACCAGCGGCGCCAGGCGGTGGGCGAAGAAGCGATTGACGCGGAAATAGCTGGCCATTTCCTTCCGGCCATATTCGGCGAGGTCCAGTCGATAATGGCAGATCGGCCAAAGTACGCGGTTGGCGAAGCCCTGGTAATATTCCTCGACATCGGTCTGGGTGAGATCGGTCAATGCGTAGGTGATGTTGCCGTCTTCGGTCAACACCAGCGGTTCGGGCTCTATGTCTCCGCTCGATTTGCCGGACCAACCCATCCAGACGCCGCCACGCTCTGCAAGGGCAGCTTGCAACGCCACGGCAAGTCCGCCCGCCGCCGCCGCCCCTTGGTTGTCGGGAACGGAAACACGGTTGGAAACAATGATGAGACGACTCACGGAATGCTCCTTTCAAGAGGGCCGCGGCGGTAGGCCGAAATGACCAAAATTGATTATTTGGCGAGCGCTGCGAGTATCTCTCTTAAACGCGCCGGCGAGGGAATGGATGCACGCGCCAGCGTCTTGCCGCCGGGCGTGCCGACGCGCACAGACTGACCGCCGAGGCGGTTCGCGACGCCGAACATTGTCTCGTCGGTAACGTCGTCGCCGATTGCGAGCGGCCGACGCCCGCTGAAGGGGGGCTCACCAAGAAAGGCTTCGACGGCATGTCCTTTGCTCGCGTGTGCGGGGCAAATCTCGACCACAAGCTTGCCATGCTGCAGGATCCAATCCGGGCCTGCTTCGTGCAGATAGCGCTGCATCGCTTCGGCGACGTCGCCTTCGCGTTCGGGTGCCAGCCGGTAATGAACCGCGACCGCAGCCCCTTTGTCTTCGACGAGAACGCCCGGCCAGGCTCCAACCTCCTGTGCGATCACTCGCTTCATCTCCTGGAAAGCGGGCGGAATCAGCGCGCGCCGCAAGCGCCCCGCCGCATCGCGGCGTTCGGCGCCGTGCAGACCGGCGACCGGGAAGTGGAACGGAGCAAACAGAGGGTCGACAAAGGCAACCGCGCGGCCGGTCACCAGCGCCAACGCGCCGTCGAGCTGGCGGGAAAGCGCCTGAAGCGCGAAGGGCAGGGACGGAGGCACGACAATTGCTTCCGGTGTCTCGGCAAGATCAAGCAGCGTTCCGTCGATATCGAGGAACAGCGCCCATTCCTGGGGATACAATGAGAGTGCGGTAAGCGCGGGCTCATTCGGCGGCGCCGGTTGGGCTTCACCCTGGTCGGGCTGTTCCTCGTAAGTCATGGGAGGTTAGCTATGGCACGCTTTTCGTTCGGCAAGAGAAAAACGATCACAACAAGGTTTATTCCGGGAATGATAGCCCGAACTATTGCAATATCAGCAACCGACAGATGCAAAAAAGGGCCGCCCGAAGCGACCCTTCCATGAGTTTTGGCCCGTAACTGGCCTGAAGCGCAAAACGCTTCCGGAAGGCTTGATCAGAGCGAGGGCTGCCTCGCAACGCTCACAACCATTTCCATGCCTGGTACGAGGACCGAAATCTCACTAGACATTGGATCACCTTCCTTTCGTTACGTTGTCGATATGCCTAACGTAACTCAAATTTTGCTGAATTCAAGAGTGCATATCGGACGAGGTGCGTCACTCTTCATGTCGTCTTGAAACGCAACGGCTCGTACAACTTTTGGGTGATATTAGAGCGTACCGCCTTGAAGAAGTATGTTCACAAAGAAAATGCTGCGACGCAAAATGTGATCGGACGGAACGTCAAATATCTGTCATCTTGTCCATCAATCCTTTGGTAAATTAAGAGTTTATTACCTATTCCGCACGAACAATCGTCCTTGATTTTGACATTCTCCCGCGACAGAGGAAGCAAGCGGGAATTGGAGCGAAAGACGCATGTGTCGCTGGGCAGCCTATCGTGGAGACCCCCTCTATCTGGAGGAGCTGGTGTCTTCTCCCGCCCACTCCCTGATCGAACAATCCCACTGCGCCACCCGCGCCAAGACCGCGACCAATGGCGACGGATTCGGCATTGCCTGGTATGGCGACCGGCCGGAGCCGGGCCGTTATCGCGATATCCTCCCGGCCTGGTCCGATTGTAATCTCAAGAGCCTGGCGCGTCAGATCCGTTCGCCGCTCTTCCTCGCCCATGTCCGCGCCGCGACCGGCGGCGGCACGCGCCGCGACAATTGCCATCCCTTCGTGCATGAGAACTGGTCCTTCCAGCACAACGGACAGATCTCCAATTTCGACCGCTTGCGCCGGCCGATGGAAGCGATGCTCGATGATCCCTTGTTTCAAGCCCGCAGCGGCACGACGGATTCCGAGCTTCTGTTCCTGCTGGCACTGCAGTTCGGTCTTGCGGCCAACCCGGTCGCCGCCATTTCGGAGACCATCAGCTTCGTCGAAGGCCTATCCGTCCATCTGACCGGTTCGGCGCTGGTGCGCTTCACGGCCGCTTTTTCCGATGGAAAGTCGCTGTATGCGGTGCGCTACGCTACCGACCGCAAAGCGCCGACGCTCTATGCCTCGCCTGTCGGCATCGGCTATTGCCTTGTCTCCGAGCCGTTGAATGACGATGTCGATGCCTGGACCGAAATTCCGGACGGCAGCAGCGTATTGATCGACGATATGGGCGTCCACATCACGCCCTTCCACCCGGAAAAGCGGGCATCCGCCGAGCCCGAGGCAGCTGCCGTTATTCCGGCTTGAATTGCTCAGCGATTACAGTCGCCAGACGCGCCGCCACTTCATCCTTCTCCAGGTCGGGCCATTGTTCGACGCCGTCATGGCGGATGAGTTTCACGCTGTTGCGCGTGCCGCCCATGATGCCGGTTGCCGGCGAGACATCGTTGGCGATGATCATGTCGGCGCCCTTGCGTTCCAGTTTCGCCTTGGCATTTGCCTCCACATCCTGCGTTTCGGCGGCAAAGCCGATGACGAGCTTCGGCCGCTGCGTATGATGGCCAACGGTCTTCAGGATGTCGGGATTTTCGGTGAGCGCCAGTGTCGGGATGGATTCGCCTGGATGCTTCTTGATTTTCTGATCGGCGGCTGAAGCGACGCGCCAGTCGGCGACGGCTGCGACCATCACGGCGATATCGGCAGGAAGAGCGCAAAGCACGGCATCGCGCATCTCTTCCGCCCGCTCGACATGCACGACGTGCACGCCCATCGGATCGGGAATGGAGACGGGACCGGAGACGAGTGTGACATCGGCGCCAAGGGCCGCGAGCGCCGAGGCGATGGCATGGCCTTGCCTGCCGGAGGATCGGTTGGCGATATAGCGCACCGGGTCGATCGGCTCATAGGTCGGGCCTGACGTGACGACGGCCTTTCTGCCTGCGAGCGGCCTTGCTCCGTCATCCAGTCGCATCTCGACGGCGGCTACGATCTCCAGCGGCTCGGCCATACGGCCGGTGCCGGCCTCCTTGCTCTCAGCCATTTCGCCGGACGTCGGGCCGACGAAGCGGATGCCGTCGCCCCTCAGTGTCGCGATATTGCGCTTTGTCGCCGGATTCGCCCACATTTTCGGATTCATGGCGGGCGCTGCAAGTACAGGCCGGTCGGTCGCGAGCAGTACGGTCGATGCAAGGTCATCCGCCAGGCCATTCGCCATCTTGGCCAGGAGATCGGCGGTCGCCGGCGCGATCAGAACGAGGTCGCAATCGCGCGCCAGCCGGATATGGCCGACATCCTGCTCGTCCTGCCGGGAAAACAGATCGGTGAAGACATAGTCTGCGGCCAGTGCGCCGACGGCAAGCGGTGTGATGAATTGCTGTGCGCCCGATGTCATGATCGGGCGGACGGTGGCGCCGCGCTCGCGCAGCCGCCGGATGAGATCGAGGCTCTTATAGGCCGCGATACCGCCGGAAATGATGAGAAGGATGCGTTTTCCCGCGAGAACCATGGCCCGAACCCGTCGCTTGTTTTTATGCTCATGAACCTAAGCTTTTGGCACACAATAGGCAATCGGCACTCGCGGTCAGCCGAGAATGTCGACGCAGAAGTCGACGAAGGCGCGCACCTTTGCCGGCACATGATGGCGGGACGGGTAAAAGGCGTAAAGCGGGTAGAGCTCGTCCTTCCAGTCCGGAAAGAGGTCGACAAGCTCTCCACGATTCAGAAAGTCCGTAATGCCGAGCGTGAAGACCTGAGCGATACCGAGACCCGCGAGACAGGTTCCCAACGTCGTTCCGGCATCGTTGACCAGGATGCGGCCGCGCGTCTCGACCGGAATGACCTTGCGCCCGCGTCGGAATTCCCACTCGAATGCGCGCCCGGTGCTCGGATCCTGATAGTGGATGCAGAGATGGTTGGCGACGTCGGCCGGCGTTTTCGGCCGGCCATAGTGCTCGATATAGGTGGGAGCCGCGACGGTGACCACACGGGTTTCGAGAAGCAACCGGGCAATCAGCGATGTCTGCGGCGGTTCGCCGAAGCGCAAGGCGACATCCATGCCGTCGGCCACGAGATCGCCGATCTCGTTTCGGGTCAGGATCTCGATCTGAAGGTCGGGATAGAGGTCGAGGAAAGCGCCGAGGCGCGGCGCCAAGACGAGGCGGGAGAAATAGGGATCGACATTGATGCGCAGGCGGCCGCGCACCGACTGGGCGACGCCGGCCACCGTCGTTGCGGCCTCCTCGATGCCGCTGAGAAGCGGCGCCACCTGCTTGTAAAAGCGCGCGCCGTCATCCGTCAGCCGCAATGCCCGCGTCGTGCGGTCCAGCAGGCGCACGCCGATGCGAGTCTCCAGCCTCGAGACTGCCCGGCTGACTCCGGAAGGCGTCAGACCGAGCACCTCTGCGGCCCGTACGAAGCTGCCGCCCTCTATCACTGCCGTCAGCACGCTGAGACCATTCAGCGATCGTCCGTCGAACATTGCGCCATCCCTGATTTTCTGTCAGCAATCATGAGGCGGCAGGACATTTGAGTCAAAGTCTTTCGAATGCGGAAAGGCCGCGGAGTGGAGTACATCCGCGGCCTTGCTTCAGATACTCCGGGTTTGGGCCTCGGAGATTGCTCATGCAGTCATCGATTACGTGCGAGTGATCGAAGCGCCGCCATCAACCAACGACGCGGTGCCGCTGACGAAGCTCGCATCGTCGGAGGCAAGGTAGACGACCGAGCGGGCAACCTCGTCAGGACCAGCGACGCGCTTCAGTGCATGCAGATTGGTGATAAAGCCCTGCTTGTCGGGCGTGTCGTTCATCTCACGATACATGTCGGTATCGACGGCGCCCGGCAGCACGGCGTTGACACGCACATTCTGCGGGCCGAATTCGGCTGCGAGCGCCTGCGTCAGGCCGATCAGGCCGGACTTGCTGGCGGCATAGGCGGCAACCCCTGGGAAGGCGAAGCTGTAGCCCACAAAGGTCGATGTGAAGATCACCGAACCGCCGCCATGCTTGACCATTTCGCCGATCTGGTGCTTTGCGGCGAGGAAAGAAGCGGTGAGATTGATCGTCAGCGCTTCGGCAAAACCTGCTTCGGAAACCTCGGTGCTCGGGCCGGCTTCACCGATTATGCCGGCATTGTTGAAGGCGATGTCGAGTTTGCCGTAGCGCTCGACGGCGAGGGCGACCAGCGCCTTGTGATAGGCTTCCGAACGCACATCGCCGGCAAGCGCTGCGGCCTCGCCGCCTGCGTCCTTGATCTCAGCGACCAGGCTTTGCAATTCCGGTGCGCGACGGGCGCCGACGATGACCTTGGCGCCTTCGGCAGCGAAGAGTTTGGCTGTGGCGCGGCCGATGCCGGAGCTGGCGCCGGTGACGATTGCGACTTTTCCATTCAAGCGATTCATTGTTCCATCTCCTGTGTGAGGACGTGTCTGTTGTTCCGTCCGATGCGCAGAGAATGGTGTTTTTCGATCGTTCGGATTAGTCTTTAAATCATGGAACTCGAATTCGGGATTGCCGAACGATGCTCAAGATTGAAGGAATCGCTGCTTTTGTGGCCGTTGCCGAAGCGGGATCGATCAGCGAAGCCGCGCGGCGGTTGCGTCTGTCGAAATCCGCCGTCAGCGAGCGGTTGGCCGAGATGGAAAAAACGCTCGGCGCCACGTTGCTGCATCGCACGACGCGTAAGCTGACCTTGACGGAAGATGGTCTCGCCTTCCTGGAGCGTGCATCGCGGATCGTACATGAGGTGCGGGAGGCGGCGGCCGATCTGGCAGAGCGGCGGGGCACGCTGACGGGCCCCCTGCGCATTGCCGCCCCAGTCACCTTCGCCCGCATGCATCTCGGCCCGGCACTCTATCCTTTCCTGGCCGATCATCCTGAAATCGAACTGACACTCGATCTCGACGACCGGCGTGTCGACGCTTCCTCGGACGGCTATGACGCCATCATCCGCCATGGGCCGATTGCCGATTCGCGGCTCGTTGCGTGGAAGCTCGCTCCCAGTCGCCGGCTTCTCGTCGCATCGCCGGACTATCTCAGGAGCAACGGCATGCCCGCATCGCTGGCGAACCTCGAGGATCACCGAGGAATATTCTACACAAACCGCGGCGTCGCCGATTGGCGGTTCCAGGGGCCGGAAGGTCCCGTGGTCGTCAGGGGGAAACTGGCGCTCGGCATCAATAATGGCGACGTGTGCCGCGATGCGGCGATTGCGGGGCTGGGTATTGCGCTGCTGCCGGCCTTCATCGTCGGCCCGGCGATCAACGAACGGCTGCTTGTCGAAATCGATGTCGGCTACAGGCCGGATGCAGAATTCATCTTCATGGCGCATCCCGAGGGGCGCAACCCCTCCGCAAAGCTGCGCGCCATCGCCGATCATCTGAAGAAGACATTCGGCGACCCGCCCTATTGGGACCCTGCTGGATAGTCAGGCGATCAGGCTCATCAGATTGGCCGCAACCGGCGAACGCTGCGCCTTGAGGGTGGTGAGCCCAAGCCGTGCCACCAATGGCGGTCCGTCGATCGGGCGGTAGGCGACGCCGTCAAGCTTGATCTGGGCGATCGAAGCGGGAACGATGGACACCCCGAGATTGGCGGCGACGAGATTGACGACGGAAGGGATCTGCGGCGCTTCCTGTGTCACCACCAATTCGAAACCTGCATCGCGGCAGGCGGCGGCGATGTCGTCATAGAGACTTAAACCCACCATGCGCGGGAAGAGGATGAAGGGCTCGCTCGCGAGCGCGGCGACCGGCACGCGGTCCTTGCCTGCAAGCGGATGATGGGCGGGCAGCGCGATCAGCATCGGCTCGTCGGCAAAGCGCTTGAGCCGGACGTCGCGCGGGTCTTCGAGGCCGGGGCGAATGAAGGCGGCGTCGATCTCGCCACGCATTAGGCGTTCCATCAGCGCATTGGTGTTCATCTCGGTCAGCGACAGGCGCACCCCCGGCCAGCGATTACGGAATTCGCGAATAGTGGCGGTGACGATCGTGTTGAAGGCCGAGGATGCTGTGAAACCGAGCGCCAGGCGGCCGATCTCGCCGCGATTGGCGCGCTGGGCGGCAAGCTTCGCCCTTTCCGCCGCATCCACGGCGGCCTTAGCCTCCGCAAGAAAAGCCTGGCCAGCCGCGGTCAACTCCGCCCCATGCGGAACACGGTGAAACAGCATCGCGCCCACTTCGTTTTCGAGATCGCGGATCTGCTGGCTGAGCGGCGGCTGGCCGATGCCGAGTTTGGCGGCTGCACGGGTGAAATTTCCAGCTTCCGCAAGCGCCAGAAAATAGCGGATATGACGTAGCTCCATCGCTATCTCCAAAACCTATTAAGATCGCCTGATCTATATATTGGACTAATGAAGCGAGCCTGACTAGATTTGAGGGCAAGAAAGGTTGTGTGTCCCCCATGTCCCGTGTCGCGCAAAAGCAAGAACTCACCGTCTCAGAAGCCTCGTCTCGCCCCGAATTGACGCTTGTCGAAAACGAGCCGAAGCTTGAGGCTCGTCAGTTCCTGGTGCGCGGTACGCCTGCCTACAAGCGTGCCACCATCGCGCTGTTCCTCTCCGGTTTTGCGACCTTCTCACTGCTCTATTGCGTGCAGCCGCTGATGCCGATCTTCTCCGAGGATTTTGGTGTCACACCCGCTGCAAGCTCGTTGTCGTTATCGCTTTCGACCGGCTTTCTTGCCTTTGCGATTTTCTGCGCTGCGGCTGTTTCCGAAAGCCTCGGCCGCCGCAGCCTGATGTTCATTTCACTGCTGGGTGCCGCCCTCTGCACGCTCGCCTGCGCCATCGCGCCGAATTGGCAGACGCTGCTGGTTTTCCGCGCGCTTGAAGGTTTCCTGCTCGGCGGGGTGCCAGCGGTTGCCATGACCTATCTGGCGGAAGAGATCGATCCGCGTGGCCTTGGCGGCGCCATGGGTCTCTATATCGCCGGCAACGCCTTTGGCGGCATGGCCGGCCGAGTTGTGACAGGCACTATCGCCGAATTCTTTACCTGGCGTCCAGCGCTTGCCGCCGTCGGCGTGCTTGGGCTGACTGCTGCCACCGGCTTCCTGCTTTTGCTGCCCCCATCGCGCAATTTCACGCCGCGCAAGGGGTTTGACGTCGCATTCCATATCAGGGCATGGGCGGGTCATTTCCGCAATCCCGCACTGCCGCTGCTCTTTGTCATCGATTTCCTGGTTATGGGCTCTTTCGTCACCGTCTATAACTATGCCGGCTTCCGCCTCGTTGCCGATCCCTATGATCTCAGCCAGACCGAACTCGGCCTGATCTTCACCGCCTATCTCTTCGGCATCGTCGCCTCCTGGCTTGCCGGCCTGCTCGGCGACCGCATCGGCCATTTCGTCGTGCTGCCCGCCGGCGTGTTGCTTGCCGCCCTCGGTGCCGCGATTACGCTGGCTACGCCGCTGCCATTGGTCATCCTCGGCATCGTCCTGGTGACCATCGGCTTCTTCGTCACCCATTCCGTCGCCAGCGCCTTGGTTGGACGCCTCGCTCGTGGAGCCAAAGGCCATGCTTCGTCGCTCTATCTGCTGGCCTACTATCTCGGCTCCAGCATTGCTGGCTCCGTTGGTGGTTATTTCTGGCTTGCCGACGGCTGGTCCGCCGTGGTTACCTTCATTCTCACCATGCTGGCCATCTGCCTTGTCGCCGCACTTGGGGTGGCAAGGCTGGCTCGCCGCTGAGCGATGAAATTCGAGGTTCACGATGATCCGCATCGACCATCTCGATCATTTGGTGCTGACGGTCGCCAGCATCGAGGAGAGCTGCGCATTCTATGCCCGTGTCCTCGGCATGGGCGTGGAGACCTTTGCCGAAGGCCGCAAGGCGCTGACTTTCGGCAATCAGAAGATCAACCTGCATCAGGCGGGACATGAATTCGAGCCGAAGGCCAAGCGCCCGACGCCAGGCTCTGCCGATCTTTGCTTCATTAGTCAGACACCCATCGACGACGTGATTGCTCACTTGAGGGAAAAGGGTGTTGCGGTGGAAGAAGGGCCTGTTCGCCGCATCGGTGCCACCGGCACAATTCTGTCAGCCTATTTCCGCGATCCGGACGATAACCTGATCGAAGTCTCCAATACCGTTTCCTGAGATTTGGGGCGCCGCATGGTCGGCATTCTCTTCCCCTATATAGGTCAGCCCATTTTCGGGCCACTTGACATGCAGCGCTGTCAACGTTATTAAACCAAAAAGTTAATTAACTGATTGGTTTAGAAATTGCATGGACACGTTGAGCATGACCCTGTCCGCTCTTGCCGATCCGACTCGCCGGGCGATTCTGGCGCGGCTCGCAACCGGCGAAGCTTCGGTTTCCGAGCTGGCGGAACCCTTCGACATGTCGCTGGTTGCCGTTTCCAAGCATCTGAAGGTGCTGGAAAAAGCCGGCCTGATCTCGAAGGGCAGGGAGGCGCAGTGGCGCCCGTGCCGGTTGGAAGCCAAGCCGCTCCGGCAGGTGGATGACTGGCTGGAGAGCTATCGCCAGTTCTGGAACGACAATCTCGATCGTCTGGAAGCATACGCAACGCTATTGCAACAGGGAGGAACTGATGACCGCAGCAAATGAGATCAGGAGACCGCGTCCACTGCGCGAAATTGTGCTGAATCGCGAAATCGCAGCACCTCGCACATTGCTGTTTCGCCTCTGGACCGAGCCGAAACATCTGATGCGTTGGTGGGGTCCCCAGAACATGACGGCGCCGTCCGTCTCCGTCGACCTGCGTGAAGGCGGCGCCTGGCGGCACTGCATTCTCACGCCGGAGGGCAGGGAATATTGGAGCCATGGGCGCTATCTCGAAATCGTCCCACCCGAACGCCTCGTCTTCACCTTCGCCTGGGAAAATCAGGACGGCAAACCCGGCAACCCGATGCAGGTTACCTTGGAGTTCCATGAGCTTGGCGAGAAGACACGTCTGGTCTTCCGCAAGAGCGAACTGCCTGACGACACCGAGCTGAGGCTGCAGACCGGCGGCTGGGAGCAAGCCCTCGACAAATATGTTGCCTATGCAGAAACCACCTCAAGGGAAGGATGAGCGTGATGAAGAAGACCTATCACGGAAGCTGCCATTGCGGCGCGGTCAGCTACGAGGCCGATCTCGACCTGCAGGGGGGCACTTTCAAATGCAACTGCTCGATCTGCAAGAAGAAGCGCAATTGGCTGGCAGTTGCCATACCCGCCGATTTCCGCCTGACATCGGGCGAAGACAACATCGGCGAATATCAGTTCGGCCCGCGCGTTCTGCATCATCTGTTCTGCAAGACCTGCGGCATTAGCTCCTTCAACTGGGGTGAGAATCCAGCACTCGGCGGCAAGTTCTATGCAATCAGCATAAGCTGCCTGGACGATGCCACCGACGAGGAACTCGCCGCCCTTCCCGTCGGCTATTTCGACGGCCGCGACGATCGCTTCGATCGTGCGCCGGAGGAAATGAGGTATCTTTAGGTGTCCGACAAGGACTCCCAGTCCTCGAAACGCAACTTGTGAATACGCTGAAATTCCCTGACGTTATGCGTTATCAGGATCAGATCGCGGGCGATTGCCTGACCCGCGATCAACACATCATAGGCACCGATCGGCGTGCCGAGGGAGGCAAGAGCCGCGCGAATTTCGCCGGCCGCACGGGCATCTTCCTTATCGAAATCCAGCGTCTCGAATTGCAGGCCTTCCACCCGCGCAAGGTTCTCGGCAACACGCTGGCCCTTGTAGGCGCCATAGAATAGTTCGTGCACTACGATGGCCGGAACGGCGAAATCCTGCGGCTTGTGTCTGCGAAGTTCGCTCACGAAGCCGGGATGCCCTTTCATCAAGGCGATGACGGCATTGTTTTCGAGCAGATACTTCACTTGAAGATATCCAGCTCGGGGCGTTGCTGCTCAGCCGGCTCTTCCTCGGTCGCTTCTACGAAGTCTTGATCGAGCGGCCCCGTAATCGCCTCCAGCCAATCCCAATCTTCGGCGATCGGTTCCAGAATGATTGCTTTTCCCTGCCGCCGGATACGCACTTCTTCGCCGTCGAGGCGGAATTCCTTTGGCAGACGCACGGCCTGTGAGCGGCCGGACCAAAATATTTTTGCGGTGTCCATGCCATAACTCCCTTGAGATATGACATTGATATATAGCAACTGCAGTACGATTTCAATTCGAGGCGTTATGATCCCCCCTTTGTTGCCAGCCAGATGATGTGACGTGCACCGCTCTTGCCGTTGGCTCGCGTATTGACTGCCTCGGCGGCGAAACCGCTGTCGCTCAGCCGTCTTGTGAAACCCCGATCGGGACCGGAAGACCATACTGCCAACACACCGGCCGGACGCAACGCGTCACGCGCCGCCTTCAGGCCTCGATAGTCGTAAAGGCCGTCATTGGCTTCGGATGTGATGCCGTCGGGGCCGTTGTCGACATCGAGCAGGATGGCGTCGTAAGTTGCCTTGCTTGCACGGATGAGCGACCGCACATCGCCTTCATGAATGGCAACGCGCGGGTCGTCGAGGCAGCCGTCGAAGACCGTTGCCATCGGCCCGCGGGCCCATGTCACAACGGCGGGAACCAGTTCCGCAACCCTGATCGTGGCGTCCGCACCGAGTTCGCCAAGTGCCGCACGCAAGGTGAATCCCATGCCGAGGCCGCCGATCAGTATGTGCGGCGCCTTCCGGCCCTTGATCTTCTCGCAGGAAAGCGTGGCAAGCGCCCGCTCGGAGCCGCTCAAGCGGCTATTCATCAGCTCGTTGGTGCCGAGCATGATGGAAAATTCCTGGCCGCGCTGCTTCAAACGCAGCTCGCCGCCACCGGGGATTTTCGCAGTGTCGAGCAAGGTCCAGGGGATCACGGGCAACTCTCCAAAGCAATTCCAGGAAAATACGCAGCGGTTTTCCGCCCGGAATTGCGTGTATAATAGGTCGTTTCGATTTGCTCGGGACCATAATCTCTTGAGGCGGGTAAGAACAGACGTACTTATCCGAGGCGGATATAGGGCACATCCTTTTTCGCAACTTCGTCCAGCGCTTCCTCATAGCCGGCATCGGCATAGCGCATGACGCCGAGCGCTGTGTCGTTGGTCAGAGCGTGATCGAGCCGTTCGTCGGCGGCAGGCGTGCCGTCGGCAACCACGGTCACGCCGCAGCTCGTCATATAGCCGGCATAGCCGCCGCCGCCGGAATGGACGACGACGAGATCGGCCATGGACGAGCAAAGCATCATGGCATCGATCAGCGGCCAGTCGGCGATGGCGTCGGAGCCATCCTTCATCCGCTCGGTCATGATGTTCGGATGCGCCATAGCGCCGGCATCGAGATGATCGCGCGAAAACGCGATCGGGCCTTTTAGCTCGCCGCTTGCCACGAGCTCGTTGACGCGGCGGGCAAGTGCCGTGCGCTCGCCATGGCCGAGCCAGGCGATGCGTGCCGGCAGCCCCTCGAAGGGAACATGCTCCCGAGCAAGGCGGATCCAGTTGGTGATAATCTTGTTGTCGGGGAACATCTCCAGCAGCAGGTCGTCGATGCGGGCAATATCGCTTTCTTCGCCCGAAAGCGCCATCCAGCGGAAGGGGCCGATCGCGCGGCAGAAGAGCGGCCGCAGATAGGCCTCGGTAAAGATCGGGATATCGAAGGCGTTGGTAACTCCGCCTTCCTTCGCCTGGGTGCGGATCAGGTTGCCATTGTCGAAGACTTCGGCGCCCTTTTTCTGGAAATCGAGCATGGCCTTCACATGCTCGACGATCGAGGCGCGGCTTGCCGCCATGAGCTGGCCCTGGCCGTCATCGCGGAGATCCTTGACCTGCTGCAAGCTCATGCCCTTCGGCACATAGCCATAAACGAGATCATGCGCCGAGGTCTGGTCGGTGACGATATCGGGCACGATGCCGCGCCGCGCGATCTCGGGATAGATCTCGGCCGCATTGCCGACGAGACCGACGGAAAGCGCCCGCTTATTCTTGACTGCGGCATCGATCATCGCAAGGGCCGAATCCAGATCCGGCGCGATCTCCTGAAGATAGCCGATCTGCTGGCGCTTTTTCGCGCGCTCCGCATCGATATCGACGCAGAGGATCGCGGCGCCTGCCATCCGGCCGGCAAGCGGCTGTGCACCGCCCATGCCGCCGAGACCGGCGGTCAGCACGAAACGGCCGAAGAGATCGCCTCCGAAGCGGCGTTCCGCGATGCGCATGAAGATTTCATAGGTGCCCTGAATGACGCCTTGGCTGCCGATATATTGCCATGCGCCGGCGGTCAGCCCGCCCCAACAGATCAGACCCTTGCGCTGCAGCTCGTAGAACACTTCGGCCTTCGCCCATTGCCCGACGATGTTGCAGTTCGCCATGACGACGAGCGGCGCCTTGTCATGCGTGCGGATGAGGCCGATCGGCTTGCCAGATTGGATAAGCAGCGTCTGGTTCTCATCCATTTCGGTCAGCGCCTTGACGATGCCTCTGTGCGCCGCCCAGTTGCGAGCCGCCTTGCCAAGTGCGGCGTAGACGACGAGGTTGTCCGGGTCCTCGCCGACCGAGAGCACGTTTTCGAGCAGGCGCAGCAAGGCCTCTTGCCGCCAGCCCCTGGCGCGCAGCTCCGGGCCGCCCGGAATGGGAAATTTCGGGTGACGTGGATTGGCTTTCGGCATGGAATTCCCTTCCCTGATTGATCGTTGTTTCGGCAGCCGCTACTTCGGCGGCAGGCCTTCGACGAAATTCAGCGCGGCCAGAAGTAGCCGTTTGCGCAACATGTCATTGCCGTAGGCGCCAGGCCCGGCGCGTACCCATCCCTTCATTTCGCGGCCACCTGACAGCATGGGCTTGATATCAGGCTGCTCCAGCGCCCATGCGTCGTTGCCCTTGCCGAGGCGTACCAACATCCCGTCCTCGCGGGCGCCGCAAAGCAGGTGGCCGTTGAGAAGAAGGGCCCAGCCGCCGAACATCGCTTTTTCGCTGAGCCCTGGCCGTTGCCCGAGCTCCTCTTTCAGCAATTCCTCAAGACCTGCATCGCGGGCCATTGTCTTCTCCCAATGCTGTCAGCCCTTCTTGCCGGTCAGGGCGTATTTGGCGATCTCGATACCCATCGCCTTTTCGACAGACGGATAGACGGTTGGATCGAGCACGCTGGCCGAAAGCGGGATGATGTCCATCGGTACATGCAGGATGAAGACATGCATGCCCTCATGCAGTTGGCCGACGCTCAAGGGTTCGCCTTCGGGCAACAGCGTAGTGATGACCGAAGGAAATGTTGCCAGACGCTCGCCGTCGGCATCCTCTACCGCCATGTACTCATTCATCACATGCATGGTGACGGCCTTCTCGCCGGAACCGACCGTGATGGTGCCGATGTCGAAGGCTTCCTTGGTGTAGACGACATCCTTCTTGCCGATCGTGCCTTCGGCAATAATGTGGCCGCCGGTTGTCTTGCAGATAGCGTCGATGACGGCGCTGCCGCCCTTCTTTTCCGCCTCGATGATCGCTTCGCCGAGCGAGAGCGCCATGGAGATGCCGCCGAGCGCCGCGTGCGTTCGGACATAGGAGGCGCGTAGCGGATTGCGGCAGGAGGCGATGAAACCGCCGGACTGGTCGGATGCCGCGCGCAGGATCGGCGAAATCTTCGCCGTCGCACCCTTCACCACCAATTCGATATAGCGGTTTTCCGCGCGATTGCCGCCGACGGCCGTCTGGATCATCTGCTCGGGCGAACCCGCCATGCCGATAGAGCCCATATCGCCGGTCGGGTGCGCGCGGATATCGCCGACCGCATCCACGACCTTGGTGCCGAGAATGGCCGACGGCAGCCAGCCGTTCAGCGTCGAGGACCGGCCGTTCTGGCCGATGATCAGCCCAGAGAGCCTCTCGCCGAGTTCGTCCTGCAGGATCTGCACGGCCTTCACATAGTCGATGCCCTGCATCTCCCAAGGCGTGGTGGACGCCGGCGCGCCGATGGCGGCCGCCGTTGCGATCCAGTCGTTGTCAGCGAGCTCCTCGATCGATACCAGCTCTGGCTTGCCGACATTGACCGCCGCATAGCCGAGCATGCGGCCGTGATCGGCCCAACCGCCTCCGCCAGCCGCATAGACGGAGCCACCCTTGACGGCCGCCTCGACATCCTTGGCAACGAGTACGCGTCCCATTGACTACTCCCGGTTCTGTTTGAGGTTCTTGTCCATGTCGCGTACCGCTTCGAAAAGAACGGCGGCGCCCATGGCGATGTCATCATTCTCGGCCCATTCCTCGGCGCAATGGCTCCGGCCTTCCTTGCAGGGCACGAAGATCATGGCGGCAGGCGCGACCTTGGCAATCCAGGCGGTATCGTGACCAGCACCTGATGCCATGCGGCGATGCTTTGCGCCAACCGTGTCGCAAGCCCGTTCCAGCGTTTCGAGCAACACCTGAGCGCCCGGCGTCGGCATGTTATCGGAGACGCGCACCGGCGGGTTGATCGTCACGCCATAGTCCGCGGCGATGGTCTGCACCTGACCGTCGATCCAGGTTAGGAACTGTTCCATGTGGCTGCGGATTTCGGCGCGGCCGTCGATCAGCAGCACGACTTTCGATGGCACGACATTGGCGGCGTTCGGCTCGATGCGGAATTCGCCGACCGTTGCGGCGAAATGGCCCGGCTTCTTTGCCTGTTCGGCTGCTCGGCTCCGGATGTCGAGCACGAGCTGCGAGGCTGCCACCAGCGCATCCGAGCGCCGGTCCATCGGCGTCGTACCGGCATGGTCGGCGCGGCCTTCCACGGTGATCTCGATGCGGGTGATGCCGGCGATTGCAGTCACGATTCCGATATCCTTGTTCTCGGCTTCCAGTACCGGACCCTGCTCGATATGCAGCTCCAGGAAGCCGGCGAGATCCGGGCGCTTCTGCGTCAGCAGCACCGAGGGATTGCCGCCGACCTCGGCAATTCCGTGCGAAAGCGTGCGGTCGCCGCTGGTGCGGGTGAGCCACGCCTCGGGGATCTGCCCGGTCATGCTGCGACTGCCGATGCAGGAGACGCCGAAGATGCTAACTTCCTCGGCCAGGAAATCGACGATCTCCAGGTCATGATCCAGCTCGATACCGCGCTCCCTGAGGGAGCGGGCTACTTCCAGCGCCGAAATCGTACCGGCAATGCCATCGAAGCGGCCGCCATCGGGCACGGTGTCGGAATGCGAGCCGACCATAATTGTCCCGAGGCCGGGTTTTGCGCCGGCGCGGCGGCCGATCAGGTTTCCGCCGGCATCGATGCGGGTCTCCAGCCCCGCCGCCTTCATGCGCGCTTCGATATAGGCACGACCTTCCAGAAAGAGTGGCGAGAAAGCGCGGCGCGTCCAGGGATGATCGGGCTCGGTGATCCGGGCAAGGGCGTCGATATCTTCGGCAATGCGATCGGCGTTGACGGGTAGATTGTGGCGTTTTGATTGGTTCATTGTAAGGCCTCTCCGGCGATGATCTGGCGGGGAAGTGGCCGGACGAATCTGCCGCTGCCTGGCTCGGCCAGCACTTTGTTTCCATTGGCAATTTGCTTGCCTCTGAGATACGCGGCGGACACCGTCCAAGGCAGGCGGATGCCGTTATAAGGGCTCCAACCGACGACATTGTTGCCGCTCGAAGCGGCGTCGTAGACGGTTTCCCGCGGCTCCAACACGACGATATCTGCATCCCTGTCGGGCGTCAGCGCGCCCTTGACATGGTCCAAGCGGAAATGCTTGGCGGGATTCTGCGCCATCAGCTTCGCTGCCCAGGTGAGCGGCACGCCTCGTTCCAATGCGCCCTTGACGAAGAGCGGCACCATGACTTCGAGGCCTGGAACGCCCGATGCATTCGCCAGCATGTCCGGATTGGTCTTGCGATTTTCCGACCAGCTGACATGGTCGGTCGAGACCAGCCAGACATTGCCTTCAGCCACCTTGCGCCACAGCGTCTCCACTTCGGCGCGCGGGCGGATCGGCGGATTGATTTTCGCCTTGCCGCCGAGGCGCTTCACGTCGCTTTCCTCGTTCAGGGTCAGATAGTGGATGCAGCACTCCACCGTCGCCTCGAAGCCGTCGCGGCGGTAGGCGCGAGCAATATCGTAGCCGCGGCCGAGCGAGCAATGCACCACATGCGCCGGGCAGCCGGTGTCCGCACCGGTCTCGAAGATGGTGTGCATGGCGAGCAGTTCGGTGATCGGCGGCCGTGATAGACCATGCGCGCGGTAATCGGTAACGCCGCTCGCTTTCACCTGCTCCATATAGGTCCGTACCGCTTCATCGTCCTCGTTATGCACGCCGGCCGTCAGTCCCGTCGGGGCGATCGCGGCAAAGCAGGCGTCGAGCAAGGCGGGCGGGATGCGCGGGAAGCGCTTCGGGTCCGTGCCGAATGTCGAGAATTTGAAGGCGGCGACGCCGGCCTCGACCATTTCGCGGATGCGTGCGGGACCTTCCTCCGGGTCGACCGTGCCGTAAAGCGCGAAGTCGACACGAGCTTGCGGCGAGGCATGGTCGATTTTCTTCTTCACGGCTACCTCCGAACAGACGAGGTTGCCTTCATCATAGGGCATGTCGACGATGGTGGTGACGCCGCCCGCCGCTGCTGAGCGCGTCGACCAGATGAAATCCTCCTGGTCCTTCTGAGAGAGCGAATGCACCTGTGCGTCGATCGCGCCGGGCAGGATCAGCGCTTTTCCGAGGAGATGCCGTTCGCGCGCTGCGGGTGGGATGCCGATGCCGATCTGGGCGATCTTGCCCTCACGCACGGCGACATAACCCTCCTCCACGATGCGTTCGGGCAGAACCACGGTGCCCTGCAAAACGAGATCGAAGTCAGCCATGTCCAGTCTCCGTTCAACCGTTTCTTCAGATCGCCACAGCGTCGCGATAAAGCCGCTCTTCGACCCGCTCCAGCGAGCCGAGGGCGAAGAAATCATCATAGGCGAGGATCGGCGCCTGGGCGATCATTTCGGACACGAAGGCCTCAGAACCGAGTTCCTCTTCGATCGCTTCGACTTCCGCCGAAAGCGGCCGGTCGACGACGTAGAATTCGGCATGTTTGCGCACGACGTCGTATAGCATGCGGGCCACACCCTCCGGCTTGTCGCCGAGAATGTCGATCGCCTGCGCCGAGAGCAACGCTTCCAGCGCCGCAAGGCGTTTCAGCGCCCGCATTTGCCGCTCGAAACGTTCGATGACCAGCGGCAGGAAAGCCGCTTCGTCCTCCATGCCGGCGGCGACCACTAGAGATTGCGCCGATACCGGATTAGACATGGACAGCACCCGCGAAAAGATCTCGCCGGCAAGCTTGATGATCGGGCCGAAACCGGTAGCTATTTTGCCTTCCGGCACCAAATTGACCGGCAAGCCGCGCCGCTGGCCATTGCCGAGCAGGACGCATCGATTGAAGGCGTTGCGCGCTGCATGCGCCATGCAGATGACCGCAGCCTCGAGCAGGATTGTCACATCGAGCGGCAAGGAGCCACCCGACGTCATGACGCGACCGTCGACGATGACGGGGTTATCGTCGGAGCGGCCGGTCGCGGCCAGGATCTTGTGGCCGGCGGTCAGGAGATTTTCGATCACCGCGCCGAAGACCTGGCCGATCATGCGCAGGCTTAAGGGGTCCTGCACATGCGTCGCGACGGGCCAAGGCCATTCTTCGGAGGCATTGCAGAGCCAGGCGCCGATTAGAGCCTCGCGCGCCGTGCCGACATGGCGTACCGCGTGCCAGGGATCACGCGAGGCGCCAAGCGCGCCGGCCGCCATCATGCCGGTCGCAAGCAGCACACGGGTCGAGGAGGCGGCATTGCGGGTCGTCTCGGCTGCCGCTGCGAAACTTACAGCATTGACGCTGAGCGAGGCCAGGCTGTCGCGCGGCAGCATCTTTACCGGAGTGACACCAGCCGCTGCAAACGCATCGGCCGCCTGCATGCGCCGGCCGTGATAGACGGCCTCGCCGACCCCGGTCAGCACCGCTCCGATCTGGCCCATCAGGCCGATATCGGCGCAGCCGATCGAGCCGGTGCGGCGCACAACGGGAATGACATCCGCATGCAGAAGCTGGAGATAGGCGTCGATCAGCTCCGGTGAGCAGCCGACCCGGCCGGTCAGCGCCGTATTGACGCGGATCGCCATGGCGTTGCGCACGACGGACATGGAAAAGGGGGCTCCGGTGCCGAAATGATGCGCACGCACCAGACCAAGATTGAAGGTGTCGAGGTCCTCGGGCGACCACTCCACATCCTTCATCGCCCCGACACCGGTGGTCGAGCCGTAGACGGGCATGCCGGCCTCGATCGTGCTTTCGAGAACCTCACGCGCCGCGCGCACACGCGCCAGACCTGTTTCCGATGCCGTGGGCATCACGACGCCGGCGCCGATCCGCACCAGATCGCTGAACCCCAGGGGCTGTCCGGTGAGTTCGATGTCGGCCTTCTGACGCTCCATATTGCTGTTCTCCTTTCCTGCAAGGCTAAGCGAGCACCATTGATTTTGGGATATCCCAAATGACGAACACCTGCCGCGCACATATGCAAAAGCACACGCAAAACCTGCCGCAGCGCCTTCAATGACGCACTACAACCGAAAGGGGGAGATACGCACTTCCATTAAACGGCATAGCCGTAGAAATAGGTCAGCTCAAATGCCATGCAATATAAAGCAGCGTCAGCGCGATGATCCAGAGCGCCAGGCGTCCTGAACGGCTGTGTTTCGCTTCTGCCTTGCCGATCGCTTCCGCTGTCTGCGGATCGAAGCGCAGGCCGGTTTCGCTCATAGCGAGGAGTTCGTGGTGGAATTTTTCGGTCTTGGCGGCGATTTCGGGGGCAGCTTCGGCGAGTTTCACGGCGGCTTTCAAACCGTCGCGCAGGTCGGTTACAATGCGCTTGGGTCCGAGATTGGTGCGGATCCAGTCACCGACGACGGGCTCCGAAGCCTTCCACATATTGAAGCGCGGATTGAGCATGCGCGACACGCCCTCGACCACGACCATGGTCTTTTGCAGCATGACCAGCTCCGGCCGCGTCTCCATATCGAAAAGCTCGGTCACTTCGAAGAGTAACGTCAGCAGTTTGCCCATGGAAATCGTTTCGGCCGGCTGGCCGTGAATAGGCTCGCCGATCGCGCGGATCGCTTGCGCGAAACTCTCGGTATTATGATGTGCCGGTACGTAGCCGGCTTCGAAATGCACCTCGGCAACGCGAACGTAGTCGCGGGTGATGAAGCCGAAGAGAATTTCGGCAAGGAAGCGCCGCTCCTTTTTGCCGAGCCGCCCGACGATGCCCATGTCGACGGCCACGATCTCCCCCTCGGCATCGACGAAGAGATTGCCTGGATGCATGTCGGCATGGAAAAAGCCGTCGCGCAGCGTGTGCCGCAGGAAAGACTGGATCAGCGTATCGGCGAGCACGTTGAGATCGTGGCCGGCCGCTTTCAACCCCTCGACGTCAGACATCTTGACGCCGTCGATCCACTCCATGGTGATGACGTCCCGGCCGGTGCGCTCCCAGTCGACCTTAGGGACGCGGAAGCCGGGATCCTTCATAGTGTTTTCGGCGATCTCGGACAGCGCTGCCGCCTCCAGCCGCAGATCCATCTCCACCTTGGTCGTCTGCTCCAGTGTCCGCGTCACTTCGACGGGCCTTAGGCGGCGGCTCGACGGCATGAAGCGTTCCTGCAGATGGGCGACAAGATACATCGCCTTGATATCGTTTACGAAACGCTGCCGAACGCCAGGCCGGACCACCTTGACTGCAACGCGCTTGCGGCCTTCTGCGGTCTGCACTTCCGCCGGATGTACCTGCGCAATCGATGCGGCGGCAATAGGTTCGTCAAAGCTTACATAAAGATCGTCGACCGGGCGACCGAGCGAACCCTCGATCGCAGCCCTTGCCGCGGCCTGCGGAAAGAAAGCCATGCGGTCCTGCAATTGCGACAGGTCATTGGCCATGTCGACGCCGACCACATCGGGTCGCGTCGCCAGGAACTGGCCGATTTTGACATAGGAAGGTCCGAGGCGCTCGACGGCCTTGGCCAGACGGTCGCTGCGCGCCTGGGTCTTGGCGCGGCTGCGGGCAAAAATGCTGACGAAGGATTTGGCAAGGCTGACGGAGGGCGGCAATCCTTCGGACGGAAGCGCGATGACCACGCCTTCGCGCACCAGCACCCAGCCGACCCTGACAAGGCCGAAATATGCGTTGAAAGCACTCATCAGGTCTCAAGGTCTCGCTTGATGCCAGCCGAAAACCGCTTCACATTTTTCGGTATCATGCGTCAGAGCTTCCATCCGGAGTGCAGGGCGGCGATACCGCCGGTATAGTTGGTAAAGCTCACGCGCGAAAAGCCGCCCTCGCGGATCATTGTCGCGAAATCCTGCTGGTTCGGAAACTTGCGGATCGATTCCACCAGATACTGATAGGGTTCGGCATCGCCGGTGATCGCCTTGCCGAACTTCGGAATGGCGTTGAAGGACCAGGCGTCGTAGACACGGTCGAGCAGCGGCAGATCGACTTCGGAAAATTCCAGCACCAGCAGCCGGCCGCCGCGCTTCAGCACACGATAGGCTTCTTTCAGCGCCACATCGATATGCGGCACGTTGCGGATGCCGAAGGCGATCGTGTAGGCGTCGAACGAATTGGGCTCGAAGGGCAGTTCTTCGGCATTGGCTTCGACGAAAGTGAGGTTGTCGGTAAGCTTCTTCTTCGCCGCGCGCTCGGCGCCGACGGCAAGCATCGATCCGTTGATGTCGAGCACGGTCGCATGTGCCAGCCGGTCCGAGGCCTCGACGATACGGAAGGCGATGTCGCCCGTGCCGCCGGCGACGTCGAGAACCCTGTAGGCAGGGTCCTTGCGCGGATTGAGCGCAGCGATCATCGCGTCCTTCCAGGCTCGGTGCAGGCCCATGGACATGACGTCGTTCATGATGTCGTAGCGCTTGGCGACCTTGTGGAAGACCTCGTTGACGAGGCTTTGCTTCTCGCCATCGGCCACTTCGCGGAAGCCATAGGATGTTTCCATGCCGCCTTCGGCGGAGGTGCGGCTTTCTGCCATCAGTTCAACTCCGTTACACTAGAGCGCCGCGCATCACATGTGACACGCAAAGGTCGCTGTAGCACTTTAAATCTGCTGCATAATTTTATTCTTAAATCGATTCCGATCTAAGGAATTATGCAGTAATCAGCGGCGGACCATAGCGAAATCGCGTTTGCCACGCTATCTCATGAGCCAGGTCACCGGCCGCAATGCCTTGGGCTATAGCTCAGATCATAAGCGGTTGAAACATAAAGATGGATAGCAATGCCGGAATTACCAGAGGTCGAAACCGTCCGGCGCGGGCTTGCGCCTTCGATGGAAGGCGCGCTGCTTGCCGAACTGGAGTTGCGCCGCAACGACTTGCGCTTTCCCTTCCCGCTTGAGTTTTCGCGCCTGGTTTCCGGCCGCGGCATCACGTCGCTGTCGCGACGCGCGAAATATCTTCTGATCGATCTCGACGACGGCATGACGATCATATCGCATCTCGGCATGTCCGGCTCGTTCCGCGTCGAGAATGAAACGGCTGCTAATACACCCGGTGAATTCCATCATCCGCGCTCCAAGGACGAGAAGCATGATCACGTCGTCTTTCATTTGAAGGGCGCCGGCGGCGATACGCGCGTCATTTACAATGATCCGCGCCGCTTCGGCTTCATGGATATCGCCCGGCGTGCGGATCTCGCCAGCCACCCGTCCTTTCGCGATCTCGGCCCCGAGCCGACCGGCAATGAATTGAGTGCCGACTATCTGGCCGAACGGTTCGCGGGCAAGGCACAGCCGTTAAAGAGCGCGCTGCTCGACCAGAAGAATATCGCCGGCCTAGGCAATATCTATGTGTGCGAGGCGCTGTGGCGTTCGCATCTATCGCCGCTGCGCGCCGCCGGGACTTTGGTGACCGAAGCCGGCAAGCCGAAGGAGGAATTGCCGAGGCTGGTCGGTGCGATCCGCGAGGTTATCGCCGATGCGATCGCCGCCGGGGGATCGTCCTTGCGTGACCATATCCAGACGGATGGTTCGCTCGGCTATTTCCAGCATTCCTTTTCCGTCTACGACCGAGAGACAGAGCCTTGCAGCACGCCCGGCTGCGGCGGTACGGTCGCCCGCATCGTCCAGGCGGGGCGCTCGTCCTTTTTCTGCGCCTCCTGCCAGAACTAATGTGAAGGGAGAGACAAATGGCTTATGAAACCTTGATCGTCGAAACGCATGGGCCTGTCGGTCTCATCAGGCTCAACCGGCCCCAGGCGCTGAATGCGCTGAATTCGACTGTGCTCGCCGAATTGAAGCTGGCCTACGGCGCCTTTCATGTCGACGAGGCGATTGGCGCAATCGTACTGACCGGTTCGGAGAAGGCCTTTGCCGCCGGCGCCGACATCAAGGAAATGCAACCGCTCGATTTCGCCGATGTCTACAAAAGCGATTTCATCAGCGGCTGGGACGAAATCGCCAAAGCACGCAAGCCCGTCATTGCCGCTGTCAGCGGCTTTGCGCTCGGTGGCGGCTGCGAGCTTGCCATGATGTGCGATTTCATCATTGCCGCCGATACCGCAAAATTCGGTCAACCTGAGATCACGCTCGGTATTATCCCTGGCATGGGCGGCTCGCAACGCCTGACGCGCGCCGTCGGCAAAGCGAAGGCGATGGATCTAGTGTTGACGGGCCGGATGATGGATGCCGCCGAAGCGGAGCGTTCCGGCCTGGTGTCACGCGTCGTGCCGGCCGACAAGCTCATCGAAGAGGCGCTGGCCGCCGCGGCCAAGATCGCCTCGCTGTCGCGTCCCTCGGTGTTGATGGCCAAGGAGGCGGTCAGCCGGGCACTGGAGACGAGTTTGGAAGAAGGCCTGCGCTTCGAGCGCCGGCTTTTCCATAGCCTGTTTGCCACCGAGGATCAGAAAGAAGGCATGGCCGCCTTCATCGAAAAGCGCAAACCTGTCTTCAAGAACAGGTGAAAGCGAGATTCTGGAATTGCGCGGGTTCCGTGAGAATCCGCGTTGACGCCGCCGCTCATTCCGGTTATATGCCCGCCACAGTTTGGAAAGCCGATCTGGTTTTCCGCAATTGCTCCCGTATTGCTGGATGAAGAGGCCGCAAGGTCCGCGCTGCATTGACGGAGTTATGTTCGAATTCTAAGAGAGGCATACATGGCCAATACCAGCTCGGCGAAAAAAGCGACCCGCAAGATCGCCCGCCGCACCGAAGTCAACAAGGCTCGTCGCTCGCGCGTTCGCACCTTCGTCCGCCAGGTTGAAGAAGCCATCGCATCGGGTGATGCGGATCGTGCGAGGGAAGCCTTCCTAGTTGCGCAGCCGGAACTGGCTCGCGCTGCCACCAAGGGCGTCCTGCATGCCAACACCGCTTCCCGCAAGGTCTCGCGTCTTGCCAAGCGTGTGAAGGCGCTTTCGGCTCCGACGGCGTAATTTTTCCTTAACGATTTGATCGTTAAACTTGAGCCCGGCCCTTGCGCCGGGCTTTTTGGATTCTGTCAAAATCGACCCGTATCGTTAAAATGTAGCCGGCTGATCATGTCACTGAAGTGACAGAAATGTTTGTTTAAAAACAAATAGTTATGGCAGGATGCCATAATGTTGGGTGATCTGCGTGACGTGCTGCAGGCTCCCGAGTGAGTCAAGGGATTTTTTATTTTTTTTGTTTTCAAACCTGTGTGAATCGCGCTGAACGCGAATCTCCTTGATTCAAAAGCGATTCTTTTTTGACGGGGTTGTGACACTCAAAAACGGCTTCCAGAGTCAAGGACCGCCTCTTAATTTTGTGTAAAATTCATCGTTGATCTCTGCATGCGATCCTGCCTAAATGGCTTCCAACAAGGGGCGCGGATATCATCTGAAACGGCTTTTGCAAGCACTGCCACTAACGGCAGTGAGGGTGGTTTTTTGTTCCTTGTGACGGAGCGGTTCAGTTCCGTTTTTTCAAACAGTTGACGAGTTAAGGCCACAGGCGATAACGCCTGCGGAACGAGGAAACTTGTCTGCTCTTTGCAGCCTAAGTCCCAAGAGTGGCTGTGGGGAGGGGAGAAAAATTGACAGCCGTTTGGGGCAGTCGGTCGGAGTACGAGGACCGAGCGACTGCTCCAGATGCAGGCGCCGAGGCGAAAGCCGCTCGATGAGCAGTTTTCGCACAGGTGTTTCGCATAAGGTCCATTTGGCGGGACCAGGCTGATGAACCGGTATGCGGCGAGCTCCCAGCAACGAGCGCGACCGTTATGCCATGGCGTAGACCTAAGGGCGGCGGTAATATCTAATTTCCGTCCTATAAAAAGAGACTGTGGAAGGCGGCATTATGCAGATGATTACGAGAACGACGGGTGCATTTGAAAATGGGGACCATGCACAGCAGGCGTTCAGTACGGTTTGCCTTGAAGCGGCGGGGGAAAAGGGAGACATGAAGCATAACGTGTTGTTCGAGCGTGTTAGCGCGCGCTTGAAGGCCCAGGTCGGTCCGGATGTATATGCCAGCTGGTTTGCACGGCTTAAGCTGCATTCGGTATCGAAGAGCGTCGTTCGTCTGACTGTTCCGACGACCTTTCTGAAATCCTGGATCAACAACCGTTATCTCGATCTGATCACCAGCCTGTTCCAGGCAGAAGATGCTGAAATCCTGAAGGTTGAAATTCTGGTACGCACGGCGACCCGGCCGGGTGCGAAGCCCTGTGCGGATGAGCAGGTGGCCGTTCCTGACGCGGCTTCGGTGGCGCCAATCCGACGCCCTGTCGCCCAGCCGGCTGGTCAGGTCGTTGCTCAAACGGTCAGTGCGGCGGTTGCCGCTCGACCGGCGGCCACGGGCGCGCCGCTGTTCGGCTCGCCGCTCGATTCTCGCTTCACTTTCGATACCTTCGTGGAAGGCAGCTCGAACCGCGTCGGCCTCGCCGCCGCCAAGACCATTGCCGAAGCCGGCTCCGGCGCCGTCCGGTTCAATCCGCTCTTCGTCCACGCCACGGTCGGGCTGGGCAAAACGCACCTCTTGCAGGCCATCGCCAATGCCGCCGTGCAGAACCCGCGTGCGCTGCGCGTCGTCTATCTGACGGCGGAATATTTCATGTGGCGCTTCGCCACCGCCATTCGTGACAATGATGCGCTGACCTTGAAGGACTCGCTGCGCAATATCGATCTTCTGATCATCGACGACATGCAGTTCCTGCAGGGCAAGATGATCCAGCACGAATTCTGCCACCTGCTCAACATGCTGCTCGACAGCGCTAAGCAGGTCGTCGTCGCGGCCGACCGCGCGCCCTGGGAGCTGGAATCGCTGGATCCGCGCGTGCGCTCGCGTCTTCAGGGCGGTGTTGCCATCGAAGTCGAGGCTCCGGACTACGAAATGCGTCTCGAAATCCTCAAGCGTCGTCTGGATGCCGCCCGTCAGGATGATCCGTCGCTGGACATTCCGACCGAACTGCTCTCGCATGTCGCTCGCAATGTGACGGCAAGCGGCCGCGAGCTCGAGGGCGCTTTCAATCAACTAATCTTCCGCCGCTCTTTCGAGCCCAACCTGACGGTTGAGCGCGTCGACGAGCTGCTTGCCCATCTAGTCGGCTCGGGCGAACCGCGCCGTGTGCGCATCGAGGACATCCAACGTATCGTGGCACGCCATTACAATGTCTCGCGCCAGGAACTGGTCTCCAACCGCCGCACCCGCGTCATCGTCAAGCCGCGCCAGATCGCCATGTACCTGTCGAAGACGCTGACGCCGCGCTCCTTCCCGGAGATCGGCCGCCGCTTCGGTGGTCGTGACCACACGACGGTCCTGCATGCGGTGCGCAAGATCGAGGAGCTGATCGCCGGCGACAGCAAGCTGTCGCATGAAATCGAGCTCTTGAAGCGTCTGATCAACGAATAATCGTATCCGCATTTTATCCACGGCCGGCTTCATTGTCGGCCGTTTTCATTTATGCGGTTTTTATTCTATAGGTGTCTGAAATACAGAATCGGATACCGGTCTGAGGAGGCCGGGCACCGAACGGAGAGGATGCCTATGGGTTTTGACAGGATTGCCGTACTCGGCCTCGGCAAGGTCGGGCGGCTCGCCGCCACATTGCTGCATGAAAGCGATTTTGCCGTCATTGGTGTCGATGCCCGTTTGCCTGCGGAGGCACTGCCTTTCGCCTGCGAGGCGGGCAATGTCTGCGATCCGGCATTGATCGCCAATCTCTTTTCCCGTGTTGACGCCGTACTCTCCTGCCTGCCGTTTCATCTGAATGCCGAACTGGCGCGCCTGGCCCATGGCGCCGGCATTCATTACTTCGACTTGACCGAGGATGTGCCGACCACGAACGGCATTATCGACCTTGCAAGGAGCGCCCGTGGCCTGATGGCGCCTCAATGCGGCCTGGCGCCCGGTTTCGTCGGTATTGTCGGTGCGAGCCTTGCCGACGTCTTCGATCGCTGCCGCTCGATCCGCATGCGCGTCGGTGCATTGCCGCAGAATCCGACCGGGCTGTTGGGTTATGCGTTCAACTGGTCGCCGGAAGGTGTAGTCAACGAATATCTGAACGACTGCGAAGTCATCGAGGGCGGTGTGCGCAAGCTGGTCTCGCCAATGGAATGGCACGAGACGCTTTATGTGAACGGCGTTAAGCTTGAAGCCTTCACCACCTCGGGCGGTCTCGGAACCATGTGCAGCACCATGCTCAGCCGGGTGGAAAACCTCGATTACAAAACGATGCGCTATCCCGGCCATATGGAATTGATGAATTTTTTCTTCCATGAACTGCTGATGCGCGACCGCCGTCAGCTCGCCGGAGAGATCCTTACCGACGCGAAACCGCCGGTCGATGACGACGTCGTCTATGTCCATGTCTCGGCTGAAGGTACGATCAACGGCAACATGCGCCGGCGGGAATTCGTACGAGCCTATTATCCGATCGACATTGCCGGCGAGAGCCGCACCGCAATTTCCTGGACCACTTCGGCTTCGGTTGTCGCCGTTATCGAGCTTGTACGCGCCGGTCGCTTGCTTTCGACCGGCTTCTTGCACCAGGAGCATATCCCGCTCGACACATTTCTGGAGACGCGGACTGGCAGCCTGTTCAAGGGCGGCATTACCCATCACGGATGATGCGTTCCCCTATGGGGCTAAGCATGCGGGACCTCTGAAAGCAGCCAGGCACGGAAGGCGGCCACGGCCGGTCGCTCCAGAGCGGTCGGCGGATAGACAAGATGATAGGCCAGCGCGCTGGCAAGCCCCAACGGGAAGGGCGCGACAATCGTGCCGTCAGCCAATTCCTTTTCGATGAAGGAGCGCCGCATCAGCGCCATGCCGAGTCCCGCCTTCATGGCATGATAAGCGCCGGTGCCGTCAGTGAAGATCGGTCCTCGCGTGGCGTCGACCTTTGTGGCGCCCGCCGCCTCCAGCCAGAGTTGCCAGTCGCGCCGGTAGACATCATGAATCAGGATCAGGCCGGCCAGCGCGTCTGCCGTGGGTGAGGGACCGAGAGTGGCGGCGACCTCACGCGTGCAGACCGGAACATATTCGTCATCGAGCAACCGTTCGCTCGATAGTCCCTCATAGCCGCCGAGCCCATGGCGAATGGCGATGTCGATACCATCGCGCTGAAAATCCATCATCCTGTGGGAGGCGCTGATCCGCAGATCGATCTCGGGATACGCCTGTTCGAAACGCATCAGCCGCGGCACCAGCCAATGCGTGGCGAAGCCGGCGGTGCAGGTGACGGTGAGAACCGTGTCCCGCGCCCGCATCGTCAGTGCGGCCGTCGCCTCTCGCACCAGTCGGAAGGCGGTGCGCAGCGTCGCGAAATAATCCGCGCCGTCAGCCGTCAAGGTGAGACCGCGCGCACGGCGGTCGAAAAGCCGCACACCGAGCGTGGTCTCAAGATCGCGCACCTGCAGGCTGACCGCGCCGGGCGTCACATGCAGCTCTCTGGCGGCGGTCGTCATGCTCAGATGCCGTGCGGAGGCTTCGAAGGCGCGCAGCGCCAAAAGGGAAGGCAATTGATCCATAACGATTGAGTTCAGCTAAACGATTGGGCGTAAAAGACTCGTTTGAAAGAGCCTTACAATCGCGAGATTATTCCATCAATCTCGGTGGTTGACAAGAAAGTGGATCCTCTCAGCGATCGAGCCACGCTAATAGCTTGAAAAACAGGAGATATCGCCATGGCGCAGAAATCAATGGGCGCGGCGGAATGGGGCATGCTGTTCGGATTGTCGATCCTCTGGGGCGGCTCGTTTCTGTTCAACGGCATCCTGGTACACGAGCTGCCGCTCTTCACCATCGTCGCCGCGCGCGTCGCCTTGGCGGCAATAGCATTGCATGCCATCGTCCGGATGACCGGGCAGGCGATGCCGCGCGACGGTCAGACCTGGGCCGCCTTTTTTGGGATGGGTGTCCTCAACAATGCCGTTCCCTTCTTGCTGATCGTGTGGGGCCAGACGCATATCGCCAGCGGCCTGGCCTCCATTCTCAATGCGACGACCCCGCTTTTCGCCGTCGTGGTGGCGCATTTCGTGACGACGGACGAGAAAATGACCGGCAATCGCCTAATCGGCGTTGCCGTCGGTTTTGCCGGTGTCGCACTGATGATCGGCCCGTCGGTCCTAAGCAGCCTCGGCTCGAACGTGCTGGCGCAGCTTGCTGTGCTGGGCGCCGCCTTCTCCTATTCGCTCGCTGGCATTTATGGGCGCCGCTTCCGTCGCATGGGTCTCGCACCCATCATCCCCGCGGCCGGGCAGGTAACGGCTTCCACCATCTTGCTGCTGCCGGTTGCCCTTTTCGTGGACCATCCCTGGACGCTCAGCATGCCTTCGCTGGAAACTTGGATGGCACTGGCCGGCCTTGCGATCCTCTCGACCGCAGTGGCCTATGTCCTATTCTTCCGCATCCTGGCGACGGCAGGTGCCACCAACCTGATGCTGGTCACCTTCCTCATCCCTGTCAGCGCCATCCTGCTCGGCGCGCTGATCCTCCGCGAACAATTGCAGCCGAAGCACTTTATCGGCATGGCGATGATCGCGGTCGGTCTTGCGGCGATCGATGGACGGCTACTGACTCTCCTCCCCTTGAGGGGGAGGGTCGGCACGTAGTGTGGGCGGGGTGATCTTTGCTCGAGCGAATTGTGGTGAGGTCACCCCCTCAGCCACTTTGCGACAATGCCCCTCAAAGGGAGGTGATCAGTACGCCAGATCCGCAACCACGGAATCAAGGATCAGCATGCCCGCAGGCGTGCAGCGCAGGCGGGAATTGCCGAGGCGTTCGATGAAACCGTGCTCCAGCAGAAGCTGCTCACGCTTCGGATCCGGCTCCCTGCCAGAGAGCTGTTGCCAACGCACGAGATCGATACCTTCTTTCAGGCGCAGGCCCATCAGCAGCAACTCGTCGGCCTGCTCTTCGAAGCCGAGCATCTCCTGCTCGACCATGCCGTGGCCGTTGCGCTCGACCAACTCCAGCCAGTTTTCCGGCTTCCGCTCGGTGGAGGTCGCCAGTTTCTTCGGGCCGTGGGTCAGGCGGCCGTGGGCGCCGGGGCCAATGCCGGCATAGTCGCCATAGCGCCAATAGGTGAGATTGTGGCGGCTCTCCGCGCCCGGGCGGGCATGATTGGAGACCTCGTAGGCCGGTATGCCTTCGCGGTCGGTGATCTCCTGTGTCGCCTCATAGAGCAGCGCCGACTGGTCGCCATCCGGCACGATCAGCTTGCCCGCCTTGTGCAGGCCATAGAAAGGCGTGCCTTCCTCGATGGTGAGCTGATAAAGCGAGAGGTGATCGACGGCATAGGCGATCGCCTCCTTCAGCTCGCGCTCCCATTCCTCGACAGTCTGATTTGGGCGGGCATAGATGAGGTCGAAGGACATGCGCGGGAAGATCTCGCGCGCCAGTTTGATCGCCTTCAACGCTTCGGCGACGTCATGAAGACGTCCCAGGAATTTGAGATCGCGATTGTTCAGCGCTTGCACGCCCATCGACACGCGGTTGACGCCAGCGCTGCGATATCCGCGGAACCGCTCTGCTTCGACGCTGGAGGGGTTGGCCTCCATGGTGATCTCGATACCATCTGGCACATTCCAATACCTGGAAATGCCGTCGAGGACCGCGGCGACTGTTTCCGGCTTCATCAGCGAGGGCGTGCCGCCGCCGAGGAATATGCTTGTCACCGTCTTCGGGCCGCTGATTGCCCGCATCGACGCCATTTCCTTAAGGAAGGCGGCGGCGAAACGCTCCTGGTCGACCGGTTGGTGGCGGACATGGCTGTTGAAATCGCAATAGGGGCATTTGGCCGCGCAGAAGGGCCAATGCACATAGACGCCGAAACCGGGTTCACCGGTATCGGGCAACAGCAGTCCCTCACGCGTCAGGTTTTGCGAATCCATGATGTCCACGAGTTTGAGCTTACGCCTCCAGGCAGGTTTCGACAAAGATCTTGAAGGCGCGGGCCCGGTGCGACAGTGCCTGCGGCTCACCGGGCTTCCAGCCGTGCTTCTGTTCGGCGCTCATCTCGCCGAAGGTTGCGTCGTAGCCCTCAGGCTGGAACACCGGATCGTAGCCGAAGCCCTGCGTGCCGCGGGGCGGCCAGACGACATGGCCCTCAACTTCGCCGCGGAAAAGTTCGGTGTGCCCGTCCGGCCAGGCAAGGCAAAGCACGCTGACGAAGCGCGCCGTGCGGCTTTCCGGCGATGTGGCTCCGATCTTTTCCAGAGCCGTCTCGACCTTCTGCATCGCCATGGAGAAATCGCGGGTGCCGTCAAGTGTTTCCGCCCAGTTGGCGGTATAGACGCCGGGATCGCCGCCAAGCGCGTCCACCACCAGGCCGGAATCGTCGGACAATGCCGGCAGGCCGGAAGCAATAGCCGAGGCCAGTGCCTTGATGGTCGCGTTTTCCTCGAAGGTAATGCCGGTCTCGTCCGGCTCGATGAAATTGAGATCGGCGGCCGACTTTGCGGTAAAGCCAAGTGGGCCGATCAGGTCCTGAATTTCACGGATCTTGCCGGCATTGTGGCTGGCGACGACGATGGTCTTGGTATCTAGTTTACGCATATCCTGTCCTGTCATAGGCCCCAGATGCGGGGTTCGGCGCATTCCAGGCTATTGCCGGCCGGATCGCGGAAATAGATCGAGCGGCCGCCGTTCGGCCAGTGAAAATCGGCCTCGATGGCGACGCCGGCGGCCCGCAGTTTCTGAGCCATCGCTTCGATTGCGTTGCCGCCGACCCGGAAGCAGACGTGACCGTGGCCTTTCGTGCCATGCGGCGGCACCGGCAAGGAACTCAATTCCGGCGGCTTCACCGTCTCATGACTATTGAAGATCAAAAGCACAGCCGGCCCGCAGCGATAAAAGACATGGCGGTTGCCGGCACGCGTGATCTTCTCCAGGCCGAGAATGCCCTGATAGAAGGCTTCGGCCGCATCGAGGTCATCGGCATAGAGCGCGGTTTCTAGAACGCTTTCGATTGTCACACTGCTCATCGGGTTAGCCCCTTACCCTAGCCCTCTGCCCGCAGGCGCGCAGAGCGGCGACCGCAATCTCGATCGTCCTCCGATTTCCTGTAGCGGAGAAACGGCGGCAGGTGCCTCTTGCCCTTCTCCCTGTCGAGACGGAATAAGGTGGCCGCTCTTCGATAAACTCAGGGGCCGGATGAGGGGTAAGCCGCACGATGTGCATCTGCCGATATCCTCAGGCAATCGCCTGCTTCTGCAGCTCCACCAGTTCGGCAATGCCGTTCCTGGCAAGATGCATCAGGGTCGCAAATTCCTCTTCGCTGAAGGGAGTGCCTTCGGCAGTGCCCTGGATTTCGACGATGCCGCCGACCCCGGTCATGACGAAGTTTGCGTCGGTCTCAGCCGACGAGTCCTCGAGATAGTCGAGGTCGATCACCGGTTGGCCCGCGAAGATGCCACAGGAAATGGCGGCGATATGATCCTTCAGGACGCGGTCCGTCTTGATCATGTTGCGGTTTTCCATCCACTTCAGGCAATCGTAAAGCGCGATCCAGCCGCCGGTGATCGAGGCCGTACGGGTGCCGCCATCGGCCTGGATGACGTCACAGTCGACAGTGATCTGGCGTTCGCCGAGGGCCTGCAGGTCGACGACGGCGCGCAGCGAGCGGCCGATGAGGCGCTGGATCTCTTGCGTGCGGCCACCCTGCTTACCGGCGGCGGCTTCGCGCTTCATGCGCTCGCCGGTGGCGCGCGGCAGCATGCCGTATTCGGCCGTGATCCAGCCCTTACCGCTATTGCGCAGCCATGGCGGCGTCTTTTCTTCCAGGCTCGCGGTGCAGAGCACATGCGTGTCGCCGAACTTGACCAGGCACGAGCCTTCTGCATGCTTGGAAAAATTGCGCGCGAATGACACCTTGCGCATCTGATCGGTTTTTCTGCCTGAAGGCCGCATTCTACTCTCCTGAACGTTTATTGACCGCTTCTACGATCCAGCGGCGGCTTTTGCAAAGGAAAAGCAGGATGGAGGGCCGCGTTGGGGCAGCGTTGGCATTTTTCCCTTTTGCCATTGCTAACTGAATGATTATATTTTGACTAAGGCTCAACAGAACGGGTTTGACAGCGAAATGGGGTTCACGACATCGTCGGTTTCGGATGCCATTGCCGCGCTGGACGAACGCTCGAAGGAAATTTTCCGCCGTATCGTCGAAAGTTACCTTGAGAATGGCGAACCGCTCGGTTCGCGCAATCTCTCGCGCCTGTTGCCTATGTCCCTGTCGCCGGCCTCCGTGCGCAATGTCATGAGCGACCTGGAAGAGCTCGGCCTGATCTATTCTCCGCATATCAGTGCCGGCCGCCTGCCGACGCAGGTCGGCCTGAGGTTCTTCGTGGATGCCTTCATGCAAGTCGGCGACCTGTCGGCAGAAGACCGCGCCACCATCGACCGTCAGGTACGCGGCAGCAACCGCGATCAGCCGATCGAATCGGTCATGACCGAGGCGAGCCGCATGCTCTCCGGAATTTCGCGCGGGGCTGGACTGGTGATCACCTCGAAAAGCGATCCGATACTGAAGCACGTCGAATTCATCCGGCTGGAGCCGACCAAGGCGCTGGCCGTACTTGTCGGCGACCACGACCAAGTGGAAAACCGCATCATCGAATTGCCAGCCGGCGTCACCTCTTCGCAGCTCACCGAAGCGGCGAATTTTCTCAACGCCCACATGACGGGCCAGACCCTGCCCGAGCTGCGCCGCCAGCTGCAAACCCTGAAGGAGAGCGTTCGCCAGGAACTGGATGCACTGTCTCACGTGCTCGTCGAACGCGGGATCGCCGTCTGGTCGGGCGATGGAGATGAAGGCAAACCGACGCAGCTCATCGTACGCGGCCGCGCCAATCTGCTGGCCGAAGTAGAAGGTGCTGAGGATCTGGATCGGTTGCGCCTCTTGTTCGATGATCTGGAAAAGAAGGATAGCCTGATCGAGATCCTGAACCTGGCCGAAAGCGGGCCGGGAGTGCGCATCTTCATCGGCTCGGAAAACAAGCTCTTTTCGCTCTCCGGCTCCTCGCTAATCGTAGCGCCTTATCGTGACGACGATGACCGGATCATCGGCGCGGTCGGCGTCATCGGCCCGACAAGGCTGAACTACGCACGCATCGTGCCGATGGTGGACTATACCGCCCAACTGATTTCCAGGCTGTCACGCACCGGGATCTAACGAAAAGCGGCTGGAGCCCTTGCATGCTTTAGATACGCGGAGATCCTTAGTCGGGAAGCAGGACTCCCGATCCGCCCATCTCCGCCGGCATGTCCTTTTGCTTCGGCAGGCCGTCCGTCATGTGCAGCACGGTGTTCCCGTAGTTGACATGAAGCATCGGCTGAAAGTCGAGGGTCGGGATGATGGCGGCGTAAACGTCGGTCACAGCCCATAAGGGATGCTCGGTCAACAGATGGCCACCGCAAATCTCGCACCATTTGCGCACGCTCTTTTCGCTTTTTTGATAGCTGCGGATGTGTTCGGCACCCTTGGTCACGCGAACGGCTTCGGGTGGCCAAAGCGAGAAGGCGTTGATCGGCCCTGCCGACCATTCCCGACAGGAGTCGCAATGGCAGTAGCCCATCGCGGCCGGCTCGCCATTGACCGCGATCTCCACCGCGCCGCAGAAACATTTGCCTGAATAGGACTTGTTGCTGGACATGGATCATACCTCACACCGTGTTGAAAAGGCGCCGACTATACCGATAAAGGCTTTTCGATAGTAGAAGCCCCAACGGGGGAGGCGCCCTCACCCGATTGGTATTCGCGCAAATGCGAAGGGATTGCCGGGAATCGCCGGTTCTTCGCGACAAAGCCTTGATTTTTTCCGGCCAAACCTCGATATCGGGCACATTCAAAAGACAAAGCAATTCGGAGACCGTCATGACCGACGAAACAACGAAGACCGGACCTGACGCCACGGCGACTGACAATGCCGCGGGCTTTGCGCAAGAGGATGCTGAAACCGTGGAAACGGCACAGCCCTTGCAGCCGGATCCGATCGAGCTGCTTAAGGCCGAAAATAGCGACCTCCGCGACCGCTATCTGCGCCTTGCCGCCGAGATGGACAATTTGCGCCGTCGCACAGAGCGGGACGTCAAGGACGCCAAGTCCTATTCCGTCGCCAGCTTCGCTCGCGACATGCTCGCCGTGTCGGACAATCTGCGCCGCACGCTGGAAGCCATTCCCGCAGAAGCCCGCGCCGAGGCCGATGCCGGCCTGAAGACACTGATCGAAGGCGTGGAGATGACCGAGCGTTCTATGCTGTCGGCGCTGGAGCGCCATGGTGTCCGCCAGCTCGAGCCCGTCGGCCAGAAGTTCGATCCCAACTTCCATCAGGCAATGTTCGAGGTTCCGAACACCGAAGTGCCGAACAATACGGTCGTGCAGGTGGTGCAGGCGGGCTTCGTCATCGGCGAGCGCGTTCTACGTCCCGCCATGGTTGGTGTTGCCAAGGGCGGCCCGAAGGTGGCCGAGATTTCAGAGCCGGGCGCCAACAGCCCGTTCGACGAAAAAGACGCCTAAGCCCCAAGCAGTGCATAAAAAACAAGAGCCGGATGACCTCGTCATCCGGCTCTTGTTTTATCCAAGTTCAGATCCAGGTCGATCCGTCAGGCGGCGTTGGACGCCTGCTCTTCGTTGAGGAAGGCATAGATTGCCGAGGCGGATTCCGTGGCACGAAGCTTGGCGACAAGATCCTGGTCGCGCAACACGCGGGCAATGCGCGACAGCGCCTTCAAATGGTCGGCGCCGGCGCCCTCGGGAGCAAGCAGCAGGAAGACCAGATCGACCGGCTGGTCGTCCAGCGCCTCGAAATCAACTGGCACTTCCAGGCGTGCGAATATACCGACGATGGATTTGATACTGGTGAGCTTGCCGTGCGGAATGGCGATGCCGTTGCCAACTCCGGTGGAGCCGAGGCGTTCGCGCTGCAACACGACGTCGAAAATCTCGCGCTCGGGCAGTCCGGTCAATTTGGAGGCTTTGGCTGCCAGCTCCTGAAGCAGTTGTTTTTTGGAATTTGCCCTCAAGGCGGGGATGATCGCATCTTGGTGCAGCAAATCTGCCAATGCCATTCTCTTTATCCTTCGTGTCGCCGAGATCCGATGACGGAGGAGCGGCGGCCGGTTGGTTGTGTTGGGCCGCCGCTCATCTTCTTTTCTCAGCCTTTGATATTGGCTGCATCGATCCAGCCAATGTTGCCGTCCTGACGACGGTAAACGATGTTCAAATGTTCTTTGCCAGGGCTGCGGAAAAGCAGCAGCGGCTCGTCGGTCATGTCGAGCGCCATCACGGCGGTCGCGACCGACATCGTCTTTAGCTGTTTCGTGCTTTCAGCGACGATCGCCGGCGCGAAATCGGCAGGGACCTCATCGTCGTCATCCGGTACGCCGTCCATGACGGTATAGGAGACTTCGGCGAGGCCGTTCGTGTGGTTGCCGGCCTGGTGATCCTTGAGCTTGCGTTTATAGCGGCGCAGGCGCTTTTCGATGCGCTCGGACGCCGCATCAAAGGCCAATTGCGGATCCATCGCCTCTCCGGCGGCATGCAGGACAACGCCACTGTCGAGATGAAGTTTGCAATCGGCTGCGAAGCGGGAACTGGATTTCTGAACCGTCACCTGGCCTGAATACCCCCCGTCGAAGTATTTCGTCACGGCCGTTCCGATCTGGTCTTCAATCCTTTGGCGGAAGGAGTCACCAATTTCCATATGTTTACCGGAGACACGCACACTCATGGAGTTTCCCTTCTTGTCGTGGTTATTGCGCGTACCAGTTTACGCCAAGCCTCAAGCTCATCCAAGCACTTCACGCGGTCAAAGACAAATTGCGTTTATTAAGGCGCCCTGGGGATGATGGGGATAAGTTCATGGCAGTGATGTCCTGCATCGATTGCGGCGGGCTTCTAGCCCCGCCACATTGGAAAGTCAACTATATCTTAACGATCCGTTAGGGGATTTGCAGGTCAGGGTAGAGTGTGGGCAATTGCTAATAGCTGGCGACTTTTGCCAATGCTCGCTTCTCCCGGCGGCGCTGTACGGAGGAAGGGATATTCATCGCTTCGCGGTATTTCGCAACCGTGCGGCGAGCCAACTCGATGCCGCCTTTCTTTAACGTGTCGACGATATCGTCGTCGGAGAGCACGGCATCGGGGCTCTCGTTAGAGATCAGAAGGCGGATCTTGTGGCGTACCGCCTCGGCTGAATGGCTGTCGCCGCCCTCGACGGAGCCGATCGAGACGGTGAAGAAATATTTGAGCTCGAACAGGCCGCGCGGCGTCAGCATGTATTTGTTCGAGGTCACGCGGCTGACCGTCGACTCATGCATCTTGATGGCGTCCGCCACGGTCTTCAGATTGAGCGGGCGCAGATGATCAACGCCGTACATCAGAAAGGCATCTTGCTGGCGGACGATCTCACTCGCCACCTTCATGATCGTCTTGGCGCGCTGATCGAGGCTGCGCGTCAGCCAGTTGGCATTCTGCAGGCATTCCGCGAGGAAGGCGTGATCCTGGCTGGTCTTGGAGACAGAGGCGAAATAGGACTGGCTGACCAGGACGCGTGGCAGCGTATCGGGATTGAGTTCCACCAGCCATCCTCCGTCGGAGGAGGGGCGCACGACGATATCGGGCATGATCGCCTCGGACATGCCGGTCTCGAAGCCGCTGCCGGGTTTCGGATTCAACTGGCGGATCTCCGCCATCATGTCGAGCAGATCTTCCTCGTCGACGCCGCAGAGCCGCTTCAAGGTCGCGAAATCGCGCCGTGCGAGAAGTTCGAGGTTCTGGATCAGCCGCTCCATGGCCGGATCGAAACGATCCTTTTGTCGAAGCTGGATTGCAAGGCACTCGCTAAGAGAACGGGCAAAGATGCCGGGAGGGTCGAGCAATTGCAGTGCGTCGAGTACGCGCTCGACATCCGAAGGAGTGGTGCCGAGGCGCTCCGCGGTTTCGCCCAAGTCGGCCTGCAGATAGCCGGCGTCGTCGAGCTGGTCGACGAGATGTTGAGCGATCAGCCTGTCGGCCATGTTCGGCAGGGAAAAGGGGATCTGTTCGTTCAAGTGGTCGCGCAGAGAAATCTGGCCGGCGACGAAATCATCAAGATCGTAGCTTTCACCGGCTTCGCCGCCCGGCATGGATTTCCATTGGCTCAGCAGTTCAGGCGCATCCGCGCGCTGCGGGCTGCCGTCGTCGGGAAAGACATTGCTGAAATTGGTATCGAGTTCATCGCTCAAGCGATCGGTATGACCGGTATTCCCGCTCTCGTACCAGTCACTTGTCAGGTCGCCGCTGTTGCGGTCGAAACCATCGTCGCTGCTCTCCTCCAAAGCGTCGAACCTTTCATCCTTCGCCTCGCGATCGCCATTGCTGCCCATATCCTCGTCATTTGACGTAAATTCGAGCAACGGATTTTTTTCGACTTCCTGAGCGATGAATTGGGTGAGTTCAAAATGCGTCATTTGCAGCAACTGGATGGATTGCATCAGTTGCGGTGTCATCACCAGGCTTTGGCTTTGGCGCAGGAAAAGATTGGCCGATAATGCCATGGCGGACGCGAGACTCCCCTTGATCTCTTCGGGAATCCGCGTTTTCCGTCAAGAAATATCCGCGAAATTCCAACTGGCCCAAAAATTGCTTTTTTATTGGGTTTGGTCAAGCGGAACTGTGACGGGACGATGAATTTCCGGCGCCTCGCGCCTTCTGGTAAGGCACGAGGCGCTGCCGTTCAACCCAGGCTCATCAAAGGCTGAAATTGTCGCCGAGATAGAGTTTGCGAACTTCCGGATTGCTGACGATATCGTTGGCCCGACCATGGGTCAGCACTTCGCCGGCATGGATGATATAGGCGCGGTCGATAAGACCAAGCGTCTCACGGACGTTATGGTCGGTGATCAACACGCCGATGCCGCGAGCCGTCAAGTGATGCACGAGGTTTTGAATATCGGCGACCGAGATCGGGTCGACGCCGGCAAAGGGCTCGTCGAGCAACATGAAGGTCGGATCGGTGGCCAATGCGCGGGCGATTTCCAGACGCCGCCGCTCGCCGCCCGAAAGAGCAATTGCCGGCACCGTGCGAAGATTGCGGATGTGGAATTCTTCCAGCAGCTCGTCGATCTTTCGCTCCCGCTTGTTCTTGTCCTTTTCATGGACTTCAAGCACGGCGCGGATGTTCTCCTCCACCGTAAGACCACGGAAGATCGAAGCTTCCTGCGGCAGGTAACCGACTCCAAGGCGAGCGCGACGGTACATCGGCATCGACGTGACATTGTTGCCGTCGATCTCGATCGTGCCCTCATCGACCGGTACCAGCCCCGTGATCATGTAGAAGCAGGTCGTCTTGCCCGCACCGTTCGGCCCGAGCAGGCCGACAGCCTCGCCACGCCGCACTACAAGCGAGACGCCGTTGACGACGCGCCGTGTGCGATAGGTCTTGGTGAGGCCGCGCGCGATCAGGGTGCCCTGGTAGCGCGCTTTGTCCGCCGTCGGGGTGCCGGATGTCGCATGGGTCGATCCGGGCATGCCGGGCAGGGTGGGTGTGGTCGATATTGTCACGAGGAGACCGGGATCAGTTCTTTTTTTGCTGTTGCTGCTGCACTTGCTGCGACTTCGGATCGAGCTGGATCTGGACGCGGCCCCCGCAGGCATCCAGTTGCGCCTCGCCCGTGGCCATATGCACGGTGAGCTTACAGCCAGTAAACACGTTCGGACCGTCGGTCAGCACGACTTTCTGGCCGTTGAGAATGGCGAGCTGGTTGGCCATGTCGAAGGATCCGTCATCAGCCGTTGCCGTCTGCGTCCCGGAGACCAGGTAGACCTTGTCGGTGACCAGAATGTGATCGATGTCAGCATCGCCGGAGACCAGTGACTGGTTCTGCTGCTTGGCAGCATTTGCGACCGGATTATCGGTTGTCGACTTGGCATTGGCGTCGGCGGGCTGCTTCTTCTTGTAGAAGACCGTCATCTTGCCGGCCTGCATCGTCGTGGTGCCCTGGACGACCTTAACATTACCGGTAAATACCGCCTGGCTTTGTGCATCGTGGATTTCCAGCTTGTCACTTTCGATCTGGATCGGCTGATCCTTGGAAAGCTTCAAGCCGGGCATATTGCTCGTCGTCGCCTGGGCGCCGGCTTCAGTTGCCATAAAAATTGCAAGTGCGCCAAGCGCGCAAAAAATGCCAGCCTTGCGCAGGCCGGAATTGAAAAGGGAATGTCGCCAATCGTTTGTCATGAACCGCCCGGCTGTTGCTCGCTAGCTGAATTATGGAGTGTGGCTGGCTCGATATGCATCTGAACCTGCCCGTCGAATTCGATTACGCTTCCCTTATCCGTCATCTTGAGCGACTGTGCAACAACCGACATGCCTCCTCGATATATTGCAACCTGATCCTGGCTGGAGAGGTCGCCCTTCTTCACGTCGAGGAACGCTGTTTTGAATTCGGCGCGCAAACCGTTGTCCATCAGGATCGTAAAGGGCGCGGTCAGCTTCAGCGTGTCGCCTTGCCGGTCGAAATCCGCGCTTTGGGCTGTCACATGCGCGATCACCTGGTTGTTGACCGGCATCGAGGCCTTGATGGTCTTGAGCGTGATCATATTGGGATTCTTGATGTCCTGCAGCGCCTTTTCTGCAAGCAGGGAATAGTTGATGCCGTCCTTGTTGCGGCCGGCGATGGCCGGACGCTCCATTACGACCTTGCCGTCCTCGATCTTAGCGCCCTCGATCTGAATGTTCTCCGGCAGATATGCGCGCACGACTGACACCGCGATGAAGATCAGCGAGATGATCAATGCGGCCACCGGGAGCAGGATCCTCAGTCTTCTCACGCGCGCAGAATGAAAGATTGCGTCCCTATACGCATTTCTTCCTAGGTCGGCGCTGATCGGCTGGCCGGAGGTCTCTATAGTATTGAGCATGCAACAGGTCCGTCTTCTCTGATCCGGAAAAACACGTTCGAGTCATGCACAGACTGTGCCAACAAGCCTGCCAGATCGTTTCGCATTATTGCATTGGCTTGCCAATATGGATTTTTTGTCTGCGACAAGCAATTTTAGCAAAAAATATAATGCGTGGCCGTTTCGCCCTGTCGACCATCGCCCTATCTGACCAAACGCGGGGCCGAAGGCCCACAGCATATTCCTGAAAATTAGCGTGGATTTTTGCTAAGGATTATGCCCGTTTCAAGGTGTTGTATATCCGGTTCGTCGTATATCCAATTTGTGACAAGGGGAGAGATAAGGCGTCATGGACAGTTCTGCAATCGCAGATCGGCGACAATTGCGCCGCAAGCTTGGCTTTTGGCGCGTCATCGCCGTTCTTCTCCTGGTGGCGCTCGGGTTTGCGCTTTTCCGTTTCGTCGCCGGTGATCTGCTGCGCGGACCGCAGATCGCGCGCGTCGAGGTTAACGGGCTCATCCTGGACGACAAAGAACTTCTGCAGCGGCTGATGAGGATTCAGGACAATGATCAGGTTAAGGCGCTGATCGTGTCGATTTCATCGACCGGCGGCACCACCTATGGTGGCGAGCGTATCTTCAAGGCCATTCGCGCGGTTGCCGCGAAGAAGCCTGTTGTCTCCGATATCCGCACCGTGGCTGCGTCTGCCGGATATATGATTGCCACGGCGGGTGACGACATCGTTGCTGGCGACACTTCGATCACCGGGTCGATCGGCGTAATCTTTCAGTATCCGCAGGCCAAGGACCTGCTCGACAAGCTCGGAGTCTCGTTGGAAGATATCAAGTCAGCGCCGCTGAAGGCAGAGCCGTCGCCTTTCCATCCGGCGACCGAGGAAGCCAAGAACATGATCCGCAACATGGTCATGGACAGCTATGCCTGGTTCGTCGATCTCGTCGCAGACCGTCGCAAATTGCCGCGCGAGGACGTGCTGAAACTCGCAGACGGGAGCATCTTCACGGGCCGGCAGGCACTGCAGAACAAGCTGATCGACACAATCGGCGGCGAGGATGAAATTCGCGCCTATCTCGCGACGCGCAAGGTCAAAAAGGACTTGCCGATCGTCGATTGGAAGGCTGAGGACAAAACCTCATTCTTCTCATGGTCCGGCGCCGCTTCCCGGTTGCTAAATCTCCTCGGTTATGATGATTTTATGAAGGGAGAGGATCTCCAGAAATTTATGACCGAGAAGTTGTTTCTTGACGGCCTGCTTTCTGTTTGGCAGGGTGCAGCCAATTGATAAATCAATGATTTAAGGGGGCAACCGTGATTAAGTCGGAATTGGTGCAGATTGTTGCGGCACGTAACCCGCATCTCTACCACCGGGACGTCGAAAATATCGTCAACGCTGTCCTCGACGAGATCACCGATGCGCTTGCTGCCGGAAATCGGGTGGAACTACGCGGTTTCGGCGCTTTTTCCGTCAAAAACAGGCCCTCGCGCTCCGGTCGCAACCCGCGCACGGGCGATACGGTTTTCGTTGAAGAAAAATGGGTTCCCTTTTTCAAGACCGGAAAAGAACTACGCGAGCGCCTTAATCCCGGCGCCGGCGACGAAGAAGACGACAATTAACAGTCGTTCTTGACCAAACTCCTTGCGAATGTCCTCGGTGGACATGATTGTGCCGCGACCGGATGGCACTTGAACTCGGCCCGGTCTTTCTTATTCTGCGGCTATAGGCGTTAGGAGTGCATGGCACGGATGCGCCTGGACAAAGGAGCGTTCGCAATGGCCAAGAAGATCATCAACCTGCTGATATTGCTGCCGCTCGGTATCATCCTCGTCATCTTCTGCGTGGCCAACCGCCAGTTCGTCACGCTTGCGCTCAATCCATTCAGACCCGACGATCAGGTGCTGTCGCTGAACGCGCCGCTTTTCGTGCTGTTGTTTGTTGCGCTAATCATCGGCATGCTGGTCGGCGCAGCGGTCACCTGGTTCAATCAGGGCAAACACCGAAAGCTCGCCCGCAACCATGAGCGCGAAGCCGTGCGCTGGCAGGCCGAAGCCGACAAACATCGCAGCCGCGCCGAACAGATCGCCGGCCAGCTTCCGTCAAAGTGACGATAGCGCCGGGTGTTCACTTGAACATTCTATCCGCCGCTGAGCCGCATGTCCTTGTAATCGCCTTCCGGCGATGAGCCATCGCCGATGATCTTGAAACCGAGGGTGCGGTAAAAGGCGATCGCCCGCGTATTCTTCACCAGGCATTTCAACCGGTAGCGCCGATTGGGCCATTCCGGCAGTGCAGCGAGGAGCGCCTTGCCGGCGCCAAAGCCCTGAAATTCTGGCAGGATATAGAGCATATGGATGAAATCATCGGGTTCCCACAGCGTCAGGAAGCCGGCGATCACACCGTTCCGGTCCTCGCAGACGAAGATCCGCTCTCCCTGTGTATGAATGACGAAATCCGCAGCGTGAAAATCGCCTGGATCGACCCAAAGAAAGGTGATGCGGCGCACGCGGAGATAAATATCTGCGAGAACATCCATGTCCCGCACGCATGCCGGCCGGATGGTCCAAAGATCTGATTTCGACATCATGATCGGCCTATATGTGGCGTCAGATGACGACCGCAATCAGGCGGTGGCCTGGCCGTTGAGGGCCGCGGTGAAACCCGCGAAGAACTGCTGAGCCAGTTTCTTGGCGCTGGAATCGACCAGCCGCGAGCCGAGCTGGGCGATCTTTCCGCCGACCAGGGCCTTGGCCTCATAGCGCAGGATCGTCTCGCCGCCTTCCTCTTCCAGGGTGACATCAGCCCCGCCCTTGGCAAAGCCGGCAATACCGCCCTTTCCTTCGCCGGAGATCGTATAGCTCTCCGGTGCGTTGATATTGGATAGCGTCACTTCACCGTTGAAGGAAGCGGAGACCGGGCCGATCTTCAATTTCACTGTTGCCGTCAGTTCGGTCGGCGAAATCTTTTCCAGGCTCTGACAGCCGGGAATGCACTGCTTCAGAATTTCGGGGTCGTTTAGCGCGGCCCATACGACGTCCCTCGGCGCGGCAATCCGTTCTTCACCGGTCATATCCATGGCAATCCTCCCGATCTGGCATTTCGTCCGGGGATAATCGCAGATCGGAAAGCGCTTTGCCAAGTAGCGGCCAGATGCTATTTGCACGCACATATCAATTTTGAGACAAGCATGGTGAAACAGAAGGAACGGCGACCCGGTTCGAAAACCGTGGGCGGCCCCGGCGCAAAGCCCCAAAGGGATGTCAGGCGTGACGCGCCCCTCAAGACCGGCGAGCCACCGGCAAAACCCGCACGGCATGACGGCACCAGGTCCGCGCCAGCCGCGCGCAACCGCAACGAGCGGACGGCGGAGCCGCGGGTTGCTGCATCGGTTTCGGCAGCGCCCGAACGCCCGTTGATCGTCAGAAACGGCGAGCGTCCGGCTGAGCGTGTGCCCGTCATCCTCGAATCCCTGGGTGCCGGAGATTTCCACCTGATCGACAGCGGCAACGGCTTGAAGCTCGAGCAATACGGTCCCCATCGCATCGTCCGGCCGGAGGCGCAGGCGCTGTGGCAGCCATCGCTCGCCGCCCATGTCTGGGACAATGCCGATGCGATCTTCACCGGCGATACCGATGAGGACGGCATGGGCCGCTGGCGGTTTCAGCGCGAAGTGCTCGGCGAGACCTGGCCGCTGCAATTGCTTGGCATCGATTTCCTCGGCCGCTTCACTGCCTTTCGTCATGTCGGCGTCTTTCCCGAGCAAATCGTCCACTGGACCTGGATGAAGGAGCAGATCGAAGCGGCGAAGCGGCCGCTGAAGGTGCTGAACCTCTTCGGCTACACCGGTGTCGCCTCGCTGGTCGCCGCCGCTGCCGGCGCCGAGGTGACCCATGTCGACGCCTCGAAGAAGGCGATTGGCTGGGCGCGGGAAAACCAGGCGCTTGGCCGCATGGAAAAACTGCCGATCCGCTGGATCTGCGAAGACGCCATGAAATTCATCCTGCGCGAGGAACGGCGGGGCAGCAAATACGACATCATTCTGACCGACCCCCCGAAATTCGGCCGCGGCCCGAACGGCGAGGTCTGGCATCTCTTCGAACACCTGCCGTCGATGCTCGACATCTGCCGCGAGATCCTGTCGCCCAAGGCGCTTGGTTTGGTGCTGACGGCATACTCTATCCGCGCCAGCTTCTATTCGATCCATGAGCTGATGCGCGAAACCATGCGCGGCGCCGGCGGCGTTGTCGAGTCCGGCGAGCTGGTCATCCGCGAGGCGGGCCTTGACGGCAAATCGCCGAGCCGGGCGCTCTCTACATCCCTCTTCAGCCGTTGGGTGCCGAAATGAACCACGATTTCCGCAGAGACGGGCCTCGCAAAGTCGGACATGTCAAGGAGGTTACCTCCCTTGCCAATCCGATCATCAAGGACATCAAGGCGCTGACCAACAAGAAGTCGCGCGAGGAAAGCGGCGCTTTCTTGGCGGAAGGCCTGAAGCTGGTTATCGACGCCCTGGAGCTCGGCTGGACCATTCGCACGCTGGTCTATGCCAAGGCTGCCAAGGGCAAGCCTTTGGTCGAGCAGGTGGCTGCCAAGACCGTCGCTGCCGGCGGGCTGGTGCTCGAAGTCAGTGAAAAGGTCATTGCCTCGATCACCCGCCGCGATAATCCGCAGATGGTGGTCGGCATATTCGATCAGCGCTGGCGGCCGCTTCGGGATGTCAAGCCGAAGGCCGGTGACACCTGGGTGGCGCTTGATCGCGTGCGTGATCCCGGCAACCTCGGCACCATCATCCGCACTTCGGATGCAGCTGGTGCCTCTGGCGTCATCCTCGTTGGCGAGACGACGGACCCCTTTTCGTTGGAAACGGTGAGGGCAACCATGGGCTCGGTCTTCGCAGTTCCGGTCGTCAAGGCGGCGCCGGACGAATTTCTGGCCTGGAAGAGGACGGCAGGCGTTTCCGTCGTAGCCACCCATCTGGCGGGCGCCGTCGACTATCGCACGATCGATTATAAGAAAAAACCCGTGGTGCTGCTGATGGGCAATGAACAGTCCGGCTTGCCGGATGCCCTGGCGAAAGAGGCCGATGCGCTTGCCCGCATCCCGCAGGCGGGCCGCGCCGACAGCCTCAACCTAGCGGTGGCGACGGCAGTGATGCTGTTCGAAGCCCGCCGCCATCTTCTGACCCTCAGTGAGACGCGATGACCGACAGCGAGATGAACGAACAGACGCCCGCAAAACCAGCGCTGTTTTCCCGGCCTTTGCCGATCCTGATTTTCATCATGATCGCCGTCGTCCTTGACCAGGCCGTCAAGATCATGGTCGACACTTGGTTGCCCTTGCAGGAGATGGTGCCGGTTATTCCGATGCTGGCGCTTTATCGCACCTATAATCTCGGCGTCGCCTTCTCGATGCTGTCGGGCATGGACGGCTGGTTCATCGTCGGCATGCGGCTCGTCATCGTGGTTTTCGTGCTCTGGCTCTGGCGGCGTACGCCCAATCATCGCTGGCTCGCCCATGTGGGCTTTGCGTTGATCATTGCCGGCGCGCTCGGCAACCTGGTCGACCGGTTCCTCTACGGGCATGTAATCGACTATATTCTGTTCCACACGCAGACGTGGTCGTTCGCCGTCTTCAATCTCGCCGACAGCTTTATCACCGTAGGTGCCGGTTGCGTCATCCTGGACGAACTGCTTCTGCCGAAAAAGGCGAAAGGGTAAAATTCTAGCGAATCCCTGAAGGCATCGGGAAGAGTGGGCATGTTAGCAAGCCTACATGAGCACTCTGGCAAACCTGCAGGAAAAGTTTGTCGCCGCCATCGCCGACGACCACACCGAGCCGCGCGAGCGGTCGGCCAAAGACGTACCCCTCATTACCGCTGATCCGATTGATATTGCGCCGGCTAATATACGGAATGCGTCGCAATCCACGCTTCCTCAATGGCTGCAGCGTCATTGGCTGAACGGCGGCGGCCTGATCGCCGGCGTGGCGCTCATTTCGGTCGGCTATGCGGTTGGCCCGCTGGCGCTTGCCGCGCTGCTCGGCCTGATTGCCCTGACGATCGTCGTTGCCGGTATCTTCGGCAGGCGGAATGCTGCCCGCAAGATTGTGACGGATGCGCTGACGCTCAGCGAACACGAGCACGACCGTCTCTGGGAGAGCAACGAAAGCACAAGCCTGCTCGCCACCATCCACGATGCGCTTGGCGATATCACCGTGACGCGTGATATCGAACGCCGCATCATCCACGCCAATGCCACCTTCCGCAAACTGACCGGCAAGTCCAACCCGGAAGGGTTGACGCTTGAGGAGGCGGGACTTGTCTTCCGCGCCGCGACAGCTTCCGAGCGTCAGGACGCCGAGATTTCCTCGCCCGAGGGCCCGCGTGTCTTTGCCTGGCATGATGTTATGTTCCGTGATCCCGCCAGCGGACAGTTGAGGATCCAGAGCGTCGCCCGCGACGTGACCGAGGAGCGACAAGTTGCACGCCTTCGCGAAGAAGCACGGCTGAAGGCGGAGTATAACAGCGCCGCCAAATCGCGGTTGCTCGCCACCGTCAGCCACGAGGTCCGCACGCCGCTGTCGGGAATTCTCGGCATGAACCACCTGCTTGCCCAGACCCCGTTGACGCCGGAGCAAGCCAACTACCTGACCGGCATCCGCCAGTCCGGCAATGCCCTCGTGCAGCTCGTCGAAGATCTGCTGGATTTCTCGACGATCGAAGTCGGCCGCTTCCAGCTCCGCCCGCGCGCTGAACATCTACGGCCGCTGCTGGAAGGCGTCGTCGAGATGCTCGCGCATCGCGCCCATGAAAAGGGCATCGAGATCGCCGCGACCGTTGCAGCGAACGTTCCCAAAACCATGGAATTCGATCCCGCCCGGCTACGCCAGGTATTGTTCAATGTTATCGGCAATGCGGTGAAATTTACGCAAACCGGCGGCGTCCTGATCCGTGCCGGCCTCGATAGCAATGATTTGGTGATATCGGTCCGAGATAGTGGCCCGGGAATGACCGAGGAAGAGCAGGCCCGAATCTTCGGCGAGTTCGAACAGGCCGGCAATGTGCTGGACAGAAGCGCCGGCACCGGCCTCGGGCTTGCAATCTCAGCCCGCATCCTGCGCGAGTTCGGTGGCGCATTGAGCGTCGCCAGCGAGCGAGGCAAGGGCAGCGCGTTCACCATCCGCTTTCCTGTTTCCATGATGGCCGAAGAAGATGACCGCGGCAGGCGCGATGACCTGCTCGAAGCGTCCCGCGTCCTGCTGCTCGCACCCGAAGGGGCGGCAAGCGCCGCAATCGCCGAGACCATCCGCACGCTTGGCGGTCGCTGCCGCCTGATCGGCCCCGACGACCTGGAAGGTCTGGTTCGCTCTGCCCGCGGCGAAGACGGGCCGTTGACGGACCTCATCGTCGATCATCGCATGGCGCCCTGGTATTTCCGGGAAGGTGCCGAGCTGGCCGCCTCGGGCCTTAGAAAGATCTTTCTCGTCAATCCCGAGGAACGCAATACGCATCCGCTCGATCTTTTCGATGCCTGGCTGATTCGGCCCCTGCGCGAACAATCGCTGATCGATGTGCTGAGCGGTCGCATGCGCGGCATGGAGAAACGCGACTTGCTGAACGACAGCCCGCCCGAATTCGGTCTTGTGACGGCGGAAGCGACCGATATCGCCCTCAACGTCCTGCTCGGGGAAGATGATCCCGTCAATGCCATGCTGGTGCGCGCCATGCTCGCCAAAGCTGGCCACAGGGTTCGCCTTGTCGAGGATTTTGGTGGCCTGCTCGCCCGCGCTGAAAATAGCGAGAATCGCCCGGATGTCGTCGTCACCGATCTCACCATGCCCGGCGGCGAGGGGGCGGCGATGCTCGCCCAACTGAGAGCGCTGGAGCGCCGCTATGGCCTTTCACCTCTACCTGTAATCGTGCTGACCGCCGACAGCCGCGACGCTATCCGCCGCCAGGCCTTGCTGGCCGGAGCCGACGCCGTCATCGTCAAGCCAGTCGACCCCAAGCGGCTGATTGCCGAGGTGCAAGGCCTGTCGAAGCAGGCTATCGGACGCGCTTAAAGCAAATAATCGGCCATTGAATCACCATTCCGGATCGCTTGTTTGACTGACGACGGTCTTGTTCGGAAGCAGCCGCGCACTTTTTAAGCGGATCCCCTGAAACTCCAGGACTTCGCTCCGGGTTGACAATTGAAACAGGCACGGTTCTTGCTTTTCGCGAAGCACCATGTCACTTTCCTGTCGCACGAATTTGCTTTATGGCGCTATATCAACCCGCACGGGGGGAATCGCCATGTCCATCGAAATTTTGAATCGCGAAGCTCAGGGCGAAATGGTTCAGTCCTCTAAGGCAACGGTTGCGCCGGTTGCCAGCGATGTGTTCGGACGCATCGGAAATCTAGAAACACGCCTTGCTCGCACGGCGCGGGAGATCGACGCGGCTCAGGCCGTGCGCTATCGCGTCTTTGTCGAGGAGATGAACGCCCAATTGCCGGCCGACGCTATGCGTCGGCAGCGCGATATCGATAGCTGGGATTCGATCTGCGACCATCTCTTGGTGCTGGACTGCTCGCTGGAAGGTGATTCGGAAGACCAGATCGTCGGCACCTATCGCCTGCTGCGTCAGGATGTGGCGATGGCAAATGGCGGTTTCTATTCCTCTTCGGAATTCGACATTGACGCCCTGCTCGCCCGTCACCCCGACAAGCGTTTCATGGAGCTTGGCCGCTCCTGCGTGCTGCCGGAATACCGCACCAAGCGCACTGTGGAACTGCTGTGGCAGGGCAATTGGGCCTATTCGCTGAAACACGGCATGAACGCCATGTTCGGCTGCGCCTCTTTCCCCGGCATACGTCCGGAGCAGCACGCCCTGGCTCTATCCTTCCTCTACCATAACGTTAGCGCAAAGGACGAATGGGCTGTCGGCGCGCTGCCCTCGCTCGCCCGCACAATGGACCTGATGCCGGTCGAAGCCGTCAATTCCAAGAAGGCGCTGATGGCGCTGCCGCCGCTGATCAAGGGTTATCTTCGGCTCGGCGCGATGGTCGGCTCCACGGCCGTCGTCGATCACGCATTCAACACGACCGACGTCCTGATCGTCCTGCCGATCGAAAGCATTTCGGACCGCTACGTCAACTATTACGGCGCCGACGCCGGTCGCTTCGCGAGCTAATCGTCGCATGCCCGGTTGGCAGGCAACGCACATCCTCAGGGAATGGCAAAAATATCGATCTCATCCGTAATGCCGCGGAGCGAGACGTGATGTGATTGCGGCTTCAGGCCGCGCGTCGTCAGAAATTTCGCGACGCTAGGGTTGTCGAGTACGGAGCCGGTGGCGAATATTTCGTGCGAAGTGGCAAGATGCTGCACGCGAGAGGCGATGTTGACTGTTTGTCCGAAATAGTCCTGCCGCTCATTGAGGCTTACCGCAATGCATGGTCCCTCGTGGATACCGATCTTTAGAAGAAGATCGTCGTTGCCGCGCTCCTTATTGAGGCTGAGCATGGCTTCGCGCATCCGTGTCGCCGCGACCAATGCCCGGTCTGGAGTTGGGAACGTCGCCATGACCGCATCCCCGATGGTTTTGACGACCGCACCGGCTTCTGCGCCGACGATCTCTTGCAGGATGCTGAAATGGGTCCTCACCAAATCGAAGGCCGCAAGGTCGCCGACCCTTTCGTACAGCGCGGTCGAACCGCGCAAATCGGTGAAAAGGAAGGTGAGGCTGGTGATCTTCAGCCGCTGGTCCACGTCGATCGTGTCCGTGCGATGGATATCGCGGAAGGTTTGGTTGGAAAGCAATCGTTTGGCCGTCAGGAACGGGCGCCGCTTACCCAGCAGGCCGTGAAGCGCGTCATTGGCCACGCAGATCGACGGCAATGTGCGAACGTCCGTATGATTTTCCATCAGAACGCGTAGGGGGCCGGGTCGCAAGGTCATGGGCTCACTGTGCCGGTGCATCCGATCGAACACCAGTGAGATGGATTGCCGCTCCTTCGACGGTTCGCCTTTCACGTCGAGGAATAGTGCCGCGTGCGTGACCGGCTCGAAGATGATGACGTATTCCGCCGGCAATTGAAGCGACACGACAGCTTTTTCTCCGGCCGGCAGTTCCAGCGCCTCCAGAATGAATTGGTCGACCGTCTCCCCGTAACCTTCATCGGGAAGATCGACGCCCGAGCCCCAATAGATCTGGCGAAAATATTCGATCGGCGGCAATTCGTGTGGATTATGGGCCTCGATGTGGCGTGCGCGGGGGCTGACGGTGAACGTGACTTCGACCATCTCATCGAGCGTCGGCTCATAGCCGGCGGCGCAAAGCGCGCAGTTATAACTGTCGCTCTGAACAGTTTTCAGCGAGGTGTTGGCATCTAACACTCCACCGCAACCGGGGCAAAGCACATTCCAGGATATCTCGAAGAGGCCGAGACGAGATGCATGCAGGAAAGCGTTGATTGTCTGCTCTTCATCGAAACCATGGTCGGCCGCGAAGGCAAGCGCGTTCACGCGGTTGAGCTTGCGGTCGGGTGCCTCAAGGACGAGCCGCTCAATGGCATCGACAATTTCCGGCCGCGCCGAATGGCGCAGCACTCCGAATAGGGGCTGAGCTTCACTCATTGGCACATTTTACACCGAATTGACCCGGCGGCCATCGCCTTTCTCCGGCCGCCGGCTCCGCCGCCTGAGAGCTCCCGACTACGCTCCAGCCCCATAGGCGGCGATGGCGGCCATGTTGACAATATCCGAATCCTTTGCCCCCATCGAGGTGATCTGCACCGGCTTGTCGAAGCCGACCAGCAGCGGGCCGATGACGGTGGAGCCGCCGAGTTCCTGCAGCATCTTCGTGGAGATCGACGCAGAGTGGAAGGCCGGCATCACCAGCACGTTGGCAGGCCCGGAGAGGCGGGCGAACGGATACTGGGTCTGCATGATCTTGCGGTTCAACGCCACATCGGCCGCCATTTCGCCGTCGAATTCGAAATTGACATAGCGCCTGTCGAGAATGTTCACCGCTTCGCGCACCCGTTCGGAGCGTTCGCCCGAGGGATGTCCGAAGGTGGAGTAGGCGAGCATGGCGACGCGCGGTTCATAGCCCAAGCGTCGTGCAAAGCCGGCGGCCTCCTCGGCTATATCGGCAAGTTCCTCTGCTGTCGGCATGTCGTGCACGGCGGTGTCGGCGACGATGACCGTGCGGCCTCGGGCAAGCACCAGCGACGCGCCGATGATCCGGTGCCCCGGCTTGGCGTCGATGCAGCGGCGTACGTCGTCGAGCGCGGTCGAATAGTTGCGTGTCACGCCTGTCACCACGCCGTCGGCATCGCCGAGGGCCACCATGCAGGCGGCGAAATGGTTGCGGTCGTTGTGGATCAGACGCGTTACATCGCGGTGCAGATAGCCTCTGCGCTGCAGACGGGCGTAGAGGTAGTCGATATAGGCCTCCACACGCTTGGAAATGCGGGCGTTGACGATCTCGAGGCCAGGCCGGGTAAGATCGATCCCGGCGCGTTCGGCAGTGGCGTGGAGCAGATCCTCGCGGCCGAGCAGGATGGCGGTGCCGAGCCCTTGATTGGCATAGGACAAAGCGGCGCGCATGACCTGCTCTTCTTCAGCCTCGGCGAAGACGATGCGTTTTGGATGCCGGCGCACGCGTTCGTAGAGCTGCGCCAGCGTCGAGGCGATCGGGTCGCGTCGGGCCGAGAGTTCGCGGGCATAGGCGGCCATGTCGGGTATGGCCCGACGGGCGACGCCGCTCTCAATCGCGGCTTGTGCGACGGCGACTGGGATTGCCGAAATCAGGCGCGGATCGAAGGGCACGGGGATGATGTATTGCGCCCCGAAACGTGGTCTCGTGCCCTGATAGGCGGCGACCACATCGTCCGGCACATCTTCGCGTGCTAGGTTGGCCAGGGCCTTCACCGCGGCGATCTTCATCTCATCGTTGATCGTCGAAGCGCGCACATCCAGCGCACCGCGGAAGATATAGGGAAAGCCGAGGACGTTGTTGACCTGATTCGGATAGTCGGAGCGCCCGGTCGCCATGATGGCGTCATCGCGGATGCGGGCGACTTCCTCCGGCGTGATTTCTGGATCGGGATTGGCCATGGCGAAGATGATCGGCCTCTCGGCCATGGAGCGGATCATCTCGGCGGAAAAGGCACCCTTCTGCGACAAGCCGAAAACCACATCGGCGCCTTTCATTGCATCCGCCAGCGTACGGTTGTCGGTTTTCACCGCATGCGCCGATTTCCATTGGTTCATGCCTTCGCTGCGGCCCTGGTAGATCACGCCCTTGGTGTCGCAGAGCACGATGTTGTCAGGGTTGAAACCCATCGCCTTGATCAGCTCGACGCAGGCGATCGCAGCAGCGCCTGCGCCGTTGCAGACGAGCTTGGTGGTCTTGAGGTCGCGACCGGTCAGTTCCAGCGCATTAATCAGGCCGGCGGCGGCGATGATCGCGGTGCCATGCTGGTCGTCGTGGAATACGGGGATATCCATCAGCTCACGCAGGCGCTGTTCGATGATGAAACAGTCAGGAGCCTTGATATCCTCGAGATTGATGCCGCCGAAGGAGGGGCCGAGGTAGCGGACGCAGTTGATGAACTCGTCGACATTTTCGGTATCGATTTCGAGGTCGATCGAATCGACATCGGCAAAGCGCTTGAAGAGAACGGCCTTGCCTTCCATGACCGGCTTGGAGGCCAGTGCTCCGAGATTGCCGAGGCCGAGAATGGCCGTGCCGTTGGAGATGACGGCTACCATGTTGCCGCGGGACGTATAGTCGTAGGCCGTTCCCGGATCGGCGGCGATCGCCTTCACCGGTACGGCGACGCCCGGCGAATAGGCAAGCGAAAGATCGCGCTGGGTCGCCATCGGTTTGGTCGGATTGATTTCAATTTTACCGGGGCGACCTTGCTTGTGGAAGTCGAGCGCTTCCTGATCGGTGACCCCTGTTCCCGGACGCGGCGTGCTGGTTGTATCAGACATGTATCCTCCAAACCTCCTGTGGGCGACCGGTCCCTCTTGCCCGATAGCTGTTGTCTTCTATAGCGGCGCGCGGGTAGGGTGGCACCTCATTTTTTGGGAAAAACTGCACCTCCGTGAACGAACGAATAATTGCCAGCATCGATGCTTTCTCGGCTACCGAGCTTGCCTCGGAAGAAAGTCGCGCTTCGGCCACGCCGATGATGGAGCAATATATTGAGATCAAGGCGAACAATCCCGGTTCGCTGCTATTCTATCGCATGGGCGATTTCTACGAGCTGTTCTTCGAGGACGCCGTTGATGCGTCGCGCGCGCTCGGCATCACGCTCACCAAGCGCGGACAGCATATGGGGCAGGATATTCCCATGTGTGGCGTACCGGTGCATGCCGCCGACGACTATCTGCAGAAGCTGATTTCGCTTGGTTTCCGAGTCGCCGTTTGCGAACAGGTGGAGGACCCGGCGGAGGCGAAGAAGCGCGGCGGCAAGTCGGTGGTCCGGCGCGATGTCGTGCGTCTGGTGACGCCGGGCACGATTACCGAGGAAAAGCTGCTGTCGCCCTCGGAATCCAACTATCTGATGGCGCTCGCCCGCATTCGCGGCGGCGCGGAGCCACAACTGGCGCTCGCCTGGATCGATATTTCGACGGGCGTTTTCCGATTGGCCGAGACGGAAGCCTCCCGGCTGCTCGCCGATATCCTGCGCATTGATCCGCGCGAGCTGATCCTGCCCGACACGATGTTCCACGATCCCGAGCTGAAGCCGGTCCTGGACGTGCTCGGCCGCACCGCCGTGCCGCAACCGGCCGTGCTTTTCGACAGCGCCAGCGCCGAGGGCCGCATTACCAGATATTTTGACGTCTCGACGTTGGACGGTTTCGGCTCTTTCAGCCGCGCCGAGCTTGCCGCCGCCGCTGCCGCCATCGCCTATGTCGAAAGGACCCAGCTTGCCGAGCGACCGCCGCTCGGGCTGCCGGAGCGCGAAAGTGGCGCATCGACGCTGTTCGTCGATCCCGCCACCCGCGCCAATCTCGAACTGGTGCGCACTCTTTCCGGTGACCGCAACGGTTCGCTCCTGAAGGCAATCGACCGCACGGTAACCGGCGGTGGTGCGCGTCTGCTTGCCGAGCGGCTGATGTCACCGCTGACAGACCCGGCGCGCATCAACGAACGGCTGGATTCGATCAGCTTTTTCGCCGAAGAGCCTTCGCTTTGCGGCGATCTCAGGACCGCACTCAAACATGTGCCGGACATGCCTCGTGCGCTCTCGCGTCTGGCGCTTGACCGCGGTGGCCCGCGCGATCTTTGGGCGATCCGCCAAGGGCTTGGCGCAGCTGCCGGCGTTGCCGATCTGCTGGGTGGCGCATTGCTTCCCGAGGAACTGGCGGCGGCACTTGCCGGGCTCCGGGCCTTGCCCGCCGAGCTCGAAGCGCTGCTTGCCGGCATGCTCTCTGATGAATTGCCGCAGTTGAAGCGCGACGGCGGGTTCCTGCGGGAGGGCGCGAATGCCGAGCTGGACGAAGTCCGCGCGCTGCGCGACCAGTCGCGCCGGGTCATTGCCGGACTGCAACTGCAATATGCCGAGGAAACCGGCATCAAATCGCTGAAGATCAAGCACAACAACATCCTCGGGTATTTCATCGAGGTCACGGCCGGCAACGCCGGTCCGATGACCGATACTGCCGAGGCGAAGGCGCGCTTCATCCATCGCCAGACCATGGCCAATGCTATGCGCTTCACCACGACCGAGCTTGCCGATCTTGAAAGCCGCATCGCCAACGCCGCGGACAAGGCGCTGGCGATCGAGCTGGAGGCCTTTGATCGCATGGTGATAGCCGTAGTGGCGGAGGCCGAGGTGGTCAAGGCCGGCGCTCGTGCGCTATCGGTGATCGATGTCGCGGCCGGGCTGGCGTTGCTTGCCGAGGAACAGGGCTATTGCCGGCCGGTGGTCGACGATAGCCGGATGTTTGCGATCGGCGGTGGCCGCCATCCTGTGGTCGAGCAGGCACTGCGCCGGCAAGCCGGCGGCCCCTTCGTCGCCAACAATTGCGACCTATCGCCGACGGCGGATGGCAAGGACGGCGCGATCTGGCTACTGACCGGGCCGAACATGGGCGGTAAATCGACCTTCCTGCGCCAGAATGCGCTGATTGCCATCCTCGCGCAGATGGGGTCCTTCGTGCCCGCCGATTCCGCGCACATTGGCATCGTCGATCGGCTGTTCTCACGGGTCGGTGCTTCGGACGATCTGGCGCGGGGTCGCTCCACCTTCATGGTCGAGATGGTCGAGACGGCGGCGATCCTCAACCAGGCGACCGCCCGGTCGCTGGTCATTCTCGATGAAATCGGCCGTGGTACCGCGACGTTCGACGGTCTCTCGATCGCCTGGGCGGCGGTCGAGCACTTGCACGAGGCCAACAGATGCCGCGGTCTCTTTGCCACTCATTTTCACGAACTGACGGTATTGTCGGAAAAGCTTGGCCGGCTCTCAAATGCCACGATGCGCGTCAAGGAGTGGGACGGTGACGTGATCTTCCTGCACGAGGTTGGGCCGGGTGCTGCCGACCGTTCCTACGGTATTCAGGTGGCGCGGCTCGCCGGCCTGCCGGCTTCGGTGGTGGCGCGTGCCCGCGACGTTCTGACGCGTCTGGAGGATGCCGACCGCAAGAATCCCGCAAGCCAGTTGATCGACGACCTGCCACTTTTCCAGGTCGCGGTCCGCCGCGAGGAAGCGGCCGGCGCGCGAGGGCCGTCCAAGGTCGAGGAGGCGCTGAAGGCGCTCGATCTTGACGACCTGACGCCGCGCGCCGCACTCGATACGCTTTATGAACTGAAGAAGACTCTGAACAAGGCCGGCTGACAACAGGCGATTTCCAAGGATAATCCGATGCATATCGAACATCTTCTCGCCGAGGTCCGCATCCTTGCCGAGCGTTTTTCTCCCATAGCGGCCCGCGGCAAGATCTGCGGCGAGGGCGATCCGCCGGACTGCGAATCCGATCGCGGGCTCCTCAATATCGCCCTGTCCTGCAGCCGGATTTCCGACATCAGCTCAAACATCGCCAAGGCCGGCTATTGGGAATGTGAACGGGAAATGTTGGTGCAGATCGGCGCCCAATCGCGAAATATATTATATAGCATAACCGAACTCAGACGGTCGCTTGAGGCGCCGCAGCCCTAAAACTGCCGATTTCTGCATCAACAGCCGTCATCCTTCGTCTACTTTGGCCCGATAGAAGTCCCGAAGCCACTGATTCGGGAATTTGGCTCAGGCTGAATTATGAGGATTCGGGCGTAGAATGCCTGTGTAAATCGCCGGGCAAAGAGGCTATAGCGCATGCAGACGAAAAGACAGGCGCGCCGGAAATGGGCCGCGGTCAATGAACAGGATCCCGGTCGGCAGAGCATGGTGACGCATGACATCGATTTTTCCGCCATTCTCGACGTCCCCGCGCTGTGGGCGGAATGCGAGACCCTCGCCAAGTGCCATGAGGACAATAAGGACCAGCGCTCCGCTCTTCTTGTTCTGTTGAAGAAGGCAAGCCAGGAGGGCCGCGAAAAGGCGCGCCGCTTGCTCTCCGAAGAAGGCGGCGGGCTCGATTGCGCGTACCGCATTTCCTGGCTGCAGGATCAGATCATTACCGCCCTCTATGACTTCACGGTTCGCCACGTCTATCCGAAGCAGAAGGGCGGCTTTGCCATCACTGCCGTCGGCGGCTATGGCCGTGACACGCTCGCGCCGGGCTCGGATATCGACCTTCTCTTCCTCTTCAAGCCGAAGCCCGCGGAGGAGACCCACAAGGCGGTGGAGTTCATTCTCTACATGCTTTGGGACATGGGCTTGAAGGTCGGCCATGCCACGCGCACGCTTGAAGAATGCATCCGCCAAGCAAAGTCCGATATGACGGTGCGCACCGCCATCCTCGAAACGCGCTATATCTGCGGCAATGAGCCCTTGGCGCGCGAGCTGGAAACGCGTTTCGACAAGGAAATCGTCACCAATACTGGCCCGGAATTCATCGCCGCCAAACTCGCCGAGCGCGACGAACGCCATCGCAAGGCAGGCGACACCCGCTATCTGGTCGAGCCGAACGTCAAGGAAGGCAAGGGCGGTCTGCGCGACCTGCATACGCTGTTCTGGATCTCGAAATATTATTACCATGTCCGCGATGCGGCCGATCTGGTAAAGCTCGGGGTGCTGTCGAAGCAGGAATATCGCCTCTTCCAGAAGGCAGAGGATTTCCTCTGGGCCGTGCGCTGCCATATGCACTTCTTGACCGGCAAGGCTGAGGAGCGGCTGTCCTTCGACATCCAGCGCGAGATTGCCGAGGCGCTTGGCTATCATGCCCGCCCCGGCCTTTCCGCTGTTGAACGCTTCATGAAGCACTACTTCCTTGTCGCCAAGGACGTGGGGGATCTCACGCGCATCCTTTGTGCGGCGCTTGAGGACCAGCAGGCCAAGGCGACGCCGGGGCTGACCGGCGTCATCAGCCGCTTCGCGCATCGCTCGCGCAAGATCCCAGGCACGCTCGAGTTCGTCGAGGACCGTGGCCGCATCGCACTCGCCCATCCCGATGTTTTCAAACGCGACCCGGTGAACCTCATCAGGCTGTTTTTCGTCGCCGACATCAACGGGCTGGAATTTCATCCTGACGCCCTGAAGCGTGTCACCCGTTCGCTGGGGCTGATCGATAACGACCTGCGCGAGAACGAAGAGGCGAACCGCCTGTTCCTGGCCATCCTCACCTCGAAGCGCGATCCGGAGTTGATCCTGCGCCGCATGAACGAGGCCGGCGTGCTCGGCCGCTTCATTCCGGAATTCGGCAAGATCGTCTCGATGATGCAGTTCAATATGTATCATCACTATACGGTCGACGAGCATCTTATCCGCACCGTCGACGTGCTCTCGGAGATCGACAAGGGCAAGGCCGAGGAGATCCATCCGCTGGTCAACAAGCTGATGCCCGGCATTGAAGACCGCGATGCGCTCTACGTCGCTGTGCTGTTGCATGATATCGCCAAGGGCCGGGAAGAGGATCACTCGGATGCCGGCGCCAGGGTGGCGCGCAAGCTCGGCCCCCGTTTCGGCCTGTCGCCGAAGCAGACCGAGCTGGTCGTCTGGTTGATCCAGGAGCACCTGACCATGTCGATGGTGGCTCAGACCCGTGACCTCACCGACCGCAAGACCATCATCGATTTTGCCGACCGGGTGCAGTCGCTCGATCGATTAAAGATGCTGCTGATCTTGACCGTCTGCGACATTCGCGCCGTCGGCCCGGGTGTTTGGAACGGCTGGAAAGGCCAGCTTTTGCGCACGCTCTACTACGAGACCGAATTGCTGCTTGCCGGCGGTTTTTCGGAAGTCTCGCGCAAGGAGCGGGCGGAGGAAGCCGCCAAAGCGCTCGAAAAGGCGCTGGGAGACTGGAGCCAGAAGGAGCGCAAGGCCTATGTCAAGCTGCACTACCAGCCCTATCTCCTGTCTGTGCCGCTGGAAGATCAGATCCGCCATACACAATTCATTCGCCAGACCGATAAATCGGGTCAGGTTCTGGCGACCATGGTGCGCACGGACAGTTTCCACGCCATCACGGAAATTACCGTGCTGTCGCCTGACCATCCGCGCCTCTTGACCGTGATCGCCGGCGCTTGCGCCGCCGCGGGCGCCAATATCGCGGATGCGCAGATTTTCACCACGTCGGACGGTCGTGCGCTGGACACCATCCATGTAAGCCGCGAATTCGCCGACGATGCGGACGAGCTGCGGCGCGCCGCCACCATCGGCAAAATGATCGAAGACGTGCTTGCCGGCCGCAAACGCCTGCCGGAGGTCATAGCCACCCGCACCAAGAACCGCCGCAAGAACAAGGCCTTCGTCATTCCGCCATCGGTGACGATCTCCAACAGCCTGTCGAACAAGTTCACCGTCATCGAGGTCGAATGCCTCGACCGCCCCGGCCTTCTGTCGGAAATCACCGCGGTTCTCTCGGATCTGTCGCTCGACATCCAGTCGGCGCGCATCACCACCTTCGGCGAAAAGGTCATCGACACCTTCTATGTGACCGATCTCGTTGGGCAGAAAATCTCCAATGAAAACAAGCGAGCCAACATCACCGCGCGCCTGAAGGCGGTGATGGCCGGTGAAGAGGACGAGATGCGCGAGCGCATGCCGTCCGGTATCATCGCGCCCGCTGTCACGCGGTCGCCTGCCGTTGAAAAACTTAATACTGAAAAGAAAGCCGGTTCAGCCGCATGAGTCTGGTCAAGAAATTCATCACCGTCGGCGGCGCGACGCTTGGAAGCCGCATCTTCGGGTTCGCCCGCGAAACGCTGATGGCCGCTGCTCTCGGCACGGGACCAATGGCCGACGTATTCTATGCAGCCTTCCGCTTCCCTAACCTGTTCCGTCGCCTGTTTGCCGAGGGTGCCTTCAACGCCGCCTTCGTGCCACTCTTCGCCAAGGAGATCGAGGCGAACGGCATCGATGGCGCCAAGCGTTTTTCCGAAGAGGTCTTCGGCGTCCTCTTTTCCGTGCTGTTCTTGATCAGTGTCGTCATGGAACTGGGAATGCCGCTGATCGTGCGCTGGGTCATCGCTCCCGGCTTCGCCAACGATCCGGAAAAATTCTCGATCACGGTGCGCATGGCCGCTGTGATGTTCCCCTATCTCATGTGCATGTCGCTGACTGCGATGATGAGTGGCATGCTAAATTCGCTGCATCATTTTTTCGCGGCCGCCGTGGCTCCCATCTTCCTCAATGTGGTGATGATTGGCGCTCTGTTTTATTCCCTCTATTTCGGGGCCGCGCCGTTGGAAACCGCCTGGTATCTCTCCTGGGGCGTGCTGGCAGCCGGTATCCTGCAGTTGCTCGTTGTCTATATCGGCGTGCGCTATGCCGGTATCAACATTGGCTTCCGCTGGCCGCGCTTCACGCCGAATGTGAAGCGGCTGCTCATCCTCGCCGTACCTGCCGCCGTCACGGGCGGCATCACGCAAATCAACCAGATGATCGGCCAGGCCATCGCCTCCAGCCGCGAAGGCGCGATCGCCGCCTTGCAATATGCGGACCGCATCTATCAGCTGCCACTCGGCGTCGTTGGCGTCGCGGTCGGCGTCGTGCTGCTGCCCGAACTGGCCCGCGCGCTGAAAGCCGGACATCTCAAGGAGGCCGGCAATCTTCAGAATCGTTCCATCGAGTTCGTGCTGTTCCTGACCTTACCAGCAGCCATGGCCCTTTGGGTGCTGTCGGACGACATCATCCGCGTGCTCTACGAGCGCCGCGCCTTCCATCAGGAAAATACCCTCCTCGTCGGCTCAATCCTGGCCATCTATGGCCTCGGCCTGCCCGCTTTCGTGCTGATCAAGGCCCTGCAGCCGGGCTTCTACGCTCGCGAGGACACCAGGACGCCGATGCGCTTTTCCGGTATCGCGGTGGCGATCAACTGCGCCACCGCCCTCAGCCTCTTCCCCTATTTCGGCGCGCCGGGTATCGCGGTCGCCGAGGCGACCGCCGGCTGGATCAGCACCGTGCTGCTGTTCACGACGCTGCTGCGACGCGGCCATCTCGTCTGGGAATGGGGGCTCGCTCGCCGCGCCGTTATGTTGCTGATCTCTGCCGGGGTGATGACAGCGCTGATCGTCTATCTGCAGCATCGCTGGCAGCCTTGGCTTGCCTCCGGCGCGTCGTTATTGACCAAGGTCGCCACCCTCGGCCTGCTGATCGGAATTTCTATGGTGGTTTACTTCGCAGTCGCCTTCCTCATCGGCGGCGCCGACCTCGGCATGATCCGCCGCAATATCAACCGCAAGCCTGCAGCGACTGCAGCTACCGACGCAAAAGCGGTGAATGGGGAGTAACCAAGCACCTTTGCCCCGCTCCTGAGCTTGCAGAAAGGGCGGGGAGAAGGAACGATTCTTCCAAAGGCGGAGCTTATTCATGCCCCAATCCCTTATCCTCGTAACCCTCGTCGTCGACGATTACGACCGCGCCAAGGCCTTCTATTGCGATTGTCTCGGCTTCGAGTGCTTGTCTGACCAAGTGCAGCCGGAGGGCAAGCGGTGGGTTGTCATTAAGCCAAAGGGTGGAGAGGGAGCGACATTGCTTCTGGCCCAGGCTACTGGCGAAAGCCAGCGCGCTGCCATTGGCAATCAGACCGGCGGGCGTGTCGGTTTCTTTCTCAAGACCGACGATTTTTCCCGCGATTACGCGGCGATGATTGCCAAAGGCGTGCGTTTTTTGGAGGAGCCGCGCCATGAAGTTTACGGTACGGTAGCCGTGTTTGCCGACCTTTACGGCAACACCTGGGATTTGATCCAGCATTCTTCTTGAGAGGCATGGATATCCTCTTGATCCCTGGCTGTCTGCCGTGCATAAGCCGGCCGAACACCAGGGGTCGAGCGCAAGCTCGCCCGGGCCCTCCACAAGCCTTTTGAGGTAGACATGACCGAATTCAAGCCGCTCGTATTCTCCGGCGTTCAGCCGACCGGCAATCTCCATCTCGGCAATTATCTTGGCGCGATCCGCAAGTTCGTGGCGCTACAGGCAAATAATGACTGCATCTACTGCGTCGTCGACATGCATGCGTTGACGGCTCAGCTCGTGCATGAGGACATGCCGGGCCAGATCCGTTCGATCACGGCCGCCTTCCTCGCCGCCGGCATCGATCCGGAAAAGCACATCGTCTTCAACCAGTCCGCCGTGCCGCAGCATGCCGAACTTGCCTGGATCTTCAACTGTGTCGCCCGCATCGGTTGGATGAACCGCATGACGCAGTTCAAGGACAAGGCCGGCAAGGACCGCGAGCAGGCCTCCCTCGGCCTCTACGCCTATCCGAGCCTGATGGCTGCCGACATTCTCGTCTACCGTGCCACACACGTGCCCGTCGGCGACGACCAGAAACAGCATCTCGAGCTGACCCGTGACATCGCCATGAAGTTCAACATGGACTACATGGAGCACATTCGTCGTTCGGGCTATGGCATCGACATCACCATCGGCGACGAGCCGGTGCATGCTTATTTCCCGATGGTCGAGCCGCTGATCGACGGTCCGGCGCCGCGCGTCATGTCGCTCCGCGATGGCACCAAGAAGATGTCGAAGTCGGATGCCTCAGATTTGTCGCGCATCAATCTGCTCGACGACGAAGAGAATATCTCGAAGAAGATCCGCAAGGCCAAGACCGATCCGGACGGATTGCCGAGCGAGATTGCCGGCCTCGCAGGCCGCCCGGAGGCCGACAACCTCGTCGGTATCTATGCCGCCCTTGCCGACAAATCGAAGTCGGACGTTCTTGCGGCATTCGGCGGCCAGCAGTTCTCGGTCTTCAAGCCGGCGCTGGTCGATCTGGCCGTGCATGTCCTCTCGCCGATCACCGGCGAAATGCGCCGCCTAATGGCCGATCCCGGCCATATCGACACTCTTCTGCGCGATGGAAGTGCCCGTGCCCGGGCCCGGGCCGAAGTGACTATGAAGCAGGTCCGCGATATTATCGGCTTTATCTATTGACTATCTTATGAAAGCAGCCCCCGTATGAAACGGGGGCTTGCAAAACGCCCCGGTCAAGTGTCAGACTTGGCTCATGGTATCAAAACGTCTCTCACGCCTCGAAGGTCATCGCCGCAAGTTCATGGCGGTTATCGACGGCACTCCTGAATGCCAGCGTGCCGTCCACTATGCTGGTCGGCGCGCCAAGAATTCCAATGGCGGCCTGGTGCTCCTCTTTGTGATCCCCGAAGGTGATTTCCAGCAATGGCTGGGTGTCGAGGAGATCATGCGGGCCGAAGCGCGCGAGGAGGCCGAGGCGGCAACGGCCAAGGCGGCGCAGATCGTGCGTGAAAATATCGGCATCGATCCGGAGATCGTCATTCGCGAAGGGGCGGCCGCCGAACAGATCAATGCGGTGATCGAGGAAGACCGGGATATTGCGCTTCTCGTTCTTGCAGCCGGCTCGGCCAAGGAAGGACCGGGACCGCTGGTGTCTTCGATTGCCGGACGTGCCGCAGCCTTTCCGATCCCCGTGACGGTGCTGCCGGATACGCTGACGAACGAGGAAATCGACGCCCTCAGTTGAGTTCTTTTGGGCTATTTCTTGAGAATCAGTCTCTTGAATAGAGCGGCCAAAAAGCCTATTTTCTTTTGAAATATTCTAAAGTCGGATAGTGCTGAAGCGGTATGGGCTCGGTCCGCCGCATGGAGATCAAGATGTTCATTCAAACCGAAGCGACGCCAAACCCGGCAACCCTGAAGTTCCTGCCGGGCAAGGTAGTCATGGAAAGCGGAACAGCTGAATTCCGCAGCGCGGAGGAAGCGGAAGTGTCGCCGCTCGCCGCTCGCATCTTCGAGATTCCCGGCGTCAGCGGCGTCTATTTCGGTTACGACTTCATCTCTGTCTCCAAGGAAGGACAGGAGTGGCAGCATCTGAAGCCGGCCATCCTCGGTTCGATCATGGAGCATTTCATGTCCGGCAAGCCGGTCATGGGCGAAAGCTCGGTGCTCTCCGAAGTGCAGGATGCTGGTGGTGAGTTCTTCGATGCAGATGACGAATCGATCGTGCTGACGATCAAGGAATTGCTTGAAACCCGCGTTCGTCCGGCCGTTGCCCAGGATGGCGGCGACATCACCTTCCGCGGCTTTCGTGACGGCAAGGTCTACCTCAATATGAAGGGATCGTGCTCCGGCTGCCCGTCGTCCACGGCAACGCTGAAGCATGGCATACAAAATCTGCTGCGCCATTTCGTCCCGGAAGTGCAGGAAGTCGAAGCCGTTTAAGCATGATCCCAAAAAATGCACAGCGGTTTTTGGATAGGATTATGCAAGAACGAGACGCTGGCGCATTGGGACGTTCGAAGACAAGTCAACCGCGCTCCGAGCGCGGCTTTTCGGAAAAGTTGTGATGATCGTACTGGCGCTCGACACGGCAGGTGTGGATTGCGCTGCTGCTGTGTATGATAGCGGCAGTGATTCTGTGATTGGGGAGGTCACGGAAACGATTGGGCGGGGACATGCTGAACATTTGATGGCTGTTGTCGACCGGGCGCTGGCGGAAGCCGAAATAGCGCTCGCGGCGGTGGAACGCGTGGTCGTGACCATCGGTCCCGGCTCCTTCACAGGCATCCGCATCGGCGTCGCCGCTGCCCGCGGTTTCGCGCTCTCCCTGAACGTTCCCGCTGTCGGCGTCACGACCCTTGAGGTCATGGCTGCTGCCGCACGGGAAACGAATCCGGGTAAATCGGTTCTGGCGGCCATCGACGCCAAGCGCGAGGAGATCTATCTCCAGTCGTTCGATGTCGATGGCCATTCGTTGGATGAGCCGCGCGCCGTAACGATCGACGAAGCGCGTGCAATCGCCGATGCTTTCGACGGCGTCCCCACCGGCTCGGCTGTTGCTCGGCTCAGCGGCTCGCCGCCCTCGGCGCGGCCTGATGCTTTTCCGATTGCCACCGTCGCCCGGCTGGGCGCTGCCAAATCTGTCAGCGAAAAGCCGAAGCCGCTTTATCTTCGCGGACCCGACGCCAGACCGCAGGCAGGGTACGCAGTCGCCAGGGTATGACTATGCTCGAATCCTATCTCACCCTGAAAGCCGAATACGAGATCGTTCCGATGCAGTTGCGGGATTGCGTCGAGGTGGCGGCGCTGCATGGCGAACGTTTTTCGCGCGTTTGGGACGAGAGCGAGTTTCAAAATCTTCTGTCGCAGGACACGACCTTCGGCTTTGTCGCCCGCCAGACCAACGCGATCTTGAAGAAGCCGCTTCCAGGCTTCGTACTGGCACGGCATGCCGCGGGCGAGGCGGAAATCCTGACGGTTGCCGTTAATGCCAAGCTTAGCCGTACCGGCCTCGGCTGGCGCCTAATGCAGGCGGCGTTGCGCGAGGCGCGCAACCGCGGCGGCGAAACCATGTTTCTCGAGGTCGACGGCGCCAACCAGCCGGCCCTCGGTCTCTACCGCAAGCTCGGCTTTGAGAAGGTCGGCGAGCGCAAGGCTTATTATGTCGATGAAAGCGGCGCGAAATCGACGGCGCTTGTCATGCGCCGTGTTCTTCGCTAGTCCGTTGTTCTAGACGAATAGACCGAAGACCTTATACAATGAGCGATCCCGTAAAATCCCTCGAGGAGCTTTGTACCGAGCGCGGTATGCGCATGACCGAGCAGCGACGGGTTATTGCGCGCATCATTGAGAGTTCGGAGGATCATCCGGATGTCGAGGAGTTGCACCGCCGCTCCGTCAAGGTCGATGCGAAAATCTCGATTTCGACCGTCTACCGCACTGTAAAGCTTTTCGAGGATGCCGGAATCATCGCTCGCCATGACTTCCGTGACGGGCGTTCGCGTTACGAGACCGTGCCGGAAGAGCATCATGATCACCTGATCGATCTGAAGAGCGGCGAAGTGATCGAATTTCACTCGCCGGAGATCGAGGCGCTGCAGGAGCGCATCGCCCGCGAACACGGTTTCAAGCTCGTCGACCATCGGCTGGAGCTCTACGGTATCCCGCTCAAGAAGGACGAACGCTGAGGTGGCGGCGGTCGTGCGGGAGCGAATGACTTGGTGACCTGGCTGCGAGTGGCCTGTGCTCTCATCGTTATCTGCACCGTCAGCGCGGTCATGCTGCCGCTGCAGATTCTCTGCCTGCGCTTTGATTGGAAGCTTAGGCGTTATCTGCCGCGTTATTGGCATCGCATCATCTGCTATTGCCTCGGCATTCGCGTCAATGTCATCGGAGCGGTCGAACAGCGCCGGCCACTGATGCTGGCCGTGAACCACGCCTCCTGGCTTGATATTCTCGTGCTGTCCTCCATTGCCGACGTCGCTTTCATCGCCAAGGCGGAAGTGCGCGATTGGCCGATTTTCGGTCTTCTCGCTCGGTGGCAAAAGAGCGTGTTCGTCGTACGCGAGCAAAAGCGCAAAACGGGCGATCAGGTGAACGAGATCGCTGAGCGCATGGCCGACGGCGAAATCATGGTCTTGTTCCCGGAAGGCACGACATCGGACGGCAACCGACTGCTGGAGGTCAAATCCTCATTGTTCGGCGCGGCGGCGGCGGCACTGCCAAAAGCACCGGATGCCGTCGTTCACGTCCAGCCGGTCGCTGTCGCCTATACGCGCGTCCACGGCATCGCCATGGGCCGCTACTATCGTCCCCTGGCAGCCTGGCCAGGCGATATAAAGTTGATGCCGCATCTCAAGGGCATTTTCGGCTGCGGGGCGATCGATGTCGATGTCTGCTTCGGCGAGGCGGTGGATTATCGTGCGGATACCAACCGCAAAGAGGTCAGCGCCACCGTCACGAGACGCATCCGCACCATGCTGGCCAGCCGGTTGCTTGGCCGCGAGATCGCCTGATATTCAAGCGATGTTAACTTTTCCATTTTCTCCGGAAGCAAAAGTCACTACATAGCGGCCATGAACAAGGACAGTGCACTTCCCGATGCCCCGCAGCCCGATACATTAGAGATTGGTCTTCGCGATGGCTCCATCAGCCGTAAGGTCTTCATCAAGACCTATGGCTGCCAGATGAATGTCTACGACTCGGCGCGGATGAGCGACGCGCTTGCCCGCGATGGCTATGAGCCGACCGAGGACATGGAAGAAGCCGATCTCGTCCTGCTGAACACCTGTCATATCCGCGAGAAGGCTGCCGAAAAGGTCTATTCCGCGCTCGGGCGCCTGCGCGAGATGAAGAAGCGCAAGGCCGCTGACGGCCGCGATATGATGATCGGCGTCACCGGCTGTGTCGCCCAGGCGGAAGGTGAGGAAATTCTCCGCCGCGCGCCGGCCGTGGATGTAGTTATCGGCCCGCAGACCTATCATCGCCTGCCGGTCGCGTTGCGTCGGGCCAAGGAAGGCCAGCGCGTTGTCGATACGGAATATGCGATCGAGGATAAGTTCGAACATCTGCCGATCGCCGAGGCAACGAAGATCCGCGCCCGCGGCGTCACGGCCTTCCTGACGGTGCAGGAGGGCTGCGACAAGTTCTGCACTTTCTGCGTCGTGCCCTATACGCGCGGTTCCGAAGTCTCCCGTCCGGTCGCCCAGATCGTCGAAGAGGCTCAGAAACTTGTGGATGGAGGCGTACGCGAAATCACCCTGCTCGGCCAGAATGTCAACGCCTGGCATGGAACCGGACCGGCGGGCGAAGCCTGGAGCCTCGGCGATTTGCTCTATAGGCTCGCTGAAATTCCGAATCTCGCTCGGCTGCGATACACCACCAGCCACCCGCGCGACATGGACGACCGGCTGATATCGGCCCATCGCGATCTGCGCACGTTGATGCCCTATCTGCACCTGCCGGTTCAGTCCGGCTCCGATCGCATTCTCAAGGCGATGAATCGGCGGCATACAGCTGCGGAATATCTTGCTCTAATCGAAAAAATCCGCGCCGCACGGCCAGATATCGCCCTTTCGGGTGATTTCATTGTGGGTTTCCCGGGGGAGACAGAGCAGGATTTTGCGGATACACTTCGGTTGGTAGAGGAGGTGAACTATGCGCAAGCCTTCTCGTTCAAATATTCGACACGCCCTGGAACGCCCGGTGCGGAATTGAAGGGCCAGGTGCCGGAAGAGATCAAGGCGGAACGGTTGGAACGGTTGCAGGCGCTGCTTTTGAAGCAGCAGCACGCGTTCGCAGATGCTTGTGTCGGCAAGGTGGTCGATATCCTACTGGAAAAGCCGGGCCGCATGCCGGGTCAGTTGATTGGCCGATCCCCCTGGCTGCAATCTGTGAATCTTGATGCAAAAGCATCGCAAATCGGTGACATTATCAATGTACGAATCATCGGAACCAGCACGAACAGCCTTTTTGCTGAGTTGCTTTAGGTTCCGGACGAGGCAAAGGAGCCGGACCGCTTGAACGGACAGGAATTGGTTTCTTCTTCATCGCGCCAGCCACGCACCGCGAGCGACGCCAATCACTTCATCCTGACGTTCGAGAACAATCGGTTCGCCAGCGAACTTTTCGGACAGTTCGATCAGAACTTGAAGCTGCTCGAGGAGCGCCTTGGCATCGACGCGCGTGCCCGCGGCAATTCCGTTCTCATCACTGGCGATGTGCTGGCCACCAATCAGGCGCGCCGCACTCTCGACTATCTGTATGATAAGCTGCAGAAAGGCGGGCATGTGGAGCGCTCCGACGTGGAAGGCGCAATCCGCATGGCGGTTGCCGCCGATGACCAACTGACGCTGCCGACCATGGAGAAAAAAGCCAAGCTGACGATGGCGCAGATTTCGACGCGCAAGAAGACGATCATCGCGCGCACGCCGACTCAGGACGCCTACATCAGGGCGATGGATCGTTCCGAAATGGTTTTCGGCGTGGGTCCGGCCGGTACCGGCAAGACCTATCTCGCGGTCGCCCATGCCGCCCAGCTTCTGGAGCGAGGCGCGGTCGAGAAGATCATCCTGTCGCGCCCAGCCGTCGAAGCCGGCGAGCGTCTCGGCTTCCTGCCCGGCGACATGAAGGAGAAGGTCGATCCCTATCTTCGTCCGCTCTATGACGCGCTCTACGATATGATGCCGGGCGACAAGGTCGAACGCGCCATCACCGCCGGCGTCATCGAGATCGCCCCGCTTGCCTTCATGCGCGGCCGTACGCTTGCCAACGCCGCCGTCATCCTCGACGAGGCGCAGAACACGACCTCGATGCAGATGAAGATGTTCCTGACACGTCTCGGCGAGAATTCACGCATGATCATCACCGGCGATCCCAGCCAGATCGACCTGCCGCGCGGCGTCAAATCCGGGCTGGTGGAAGCCCTGCAACTCCTCAACGGCGTTGAAGGGATCACCATCGTCCGCTTCAAGGACACGGACGTCGTCCGCCATCCGCTGGTGGCGCGCATCGTCAGGGCTTACGACTCGAACTATGCCGCTCCCGTTGAGGGCAGCGAGGCCGATCCGCAGATCTGATGGCCGAACTCGATATAGAGATCAGCGTCGAGGAGGGCGATTGGCCCTCCGAGGAAGAGTTGCAGGCTCTGGCCGAGCGCGTGCTGGGCGCGGCCGCAATTTATCTTGAGAGAAATGAGAAGCAGCCTTTTCCGAAAATGGCGCCGGAATTGTCGCTGGTCTTTACCGACGATGCCGCGATCCGTGAGATCAATGCCGAATGGCGTGATCAGGACAAGGCGACTAACGTACTGTCTTTCCCCGCTTTTCCGCTGGTCCCCGGCGGTAAACCCGGCCCGATGCTCGGCGACATCATTATCGCCAAAGAGACTGTGGAGCGGGAAGCCGTCGAGCTGGAAAAGAGTTTTGATGATCATCTGACCCATTTGATGGTGCATGGTTTCTTGCATCTCTTCGGCTACGACCATATGAATAATAGCGAAGCCGAAAGAATGGAGGGGCTGGAGACTCGCATTTTGGCGGGGCTTGGCCTATCTGATCCCTATGCGGGGCAGGATCCCATTTGACTTGAACCCTGTCTGATCAGGAACAATGAGCGACTTTACGACAAGACCGGCCGCCGAGGCCAAAGATGGTGCTGAAACCGCCTCCTCCTCTGATGAGGCAGGCAGTAGTAGCAGCAAGCGATCACATTCTTCCTTCTGGGCCCGTGCTGCGCGCATTCTGCGCCCAGCTCAAGGATCAGCGCGCCTGCGCGAGGATCTGGCCGATGCGTTGATGACCAGCGCCAGCGATGATGATGCGTTCTCGCCCGACGAGCGGGCTATGCTGCATAACATCCTCCGCTTCCGCGAGGTGCGCGTCGAGGACGTCATGGTGCCGCGCGCCGATATCGAGGCGGTTGATCAGAACATCACCATCGGCGAATTGATGATCTTGTTCGAGGAGAGCGGCCGTTCACGCATGCCGGTCTATGCCGATACGCTCGATGATCCGCGCGGCATGGTGCATATCCGCGATCTCCTGTCCTACGTCGCCAAGCAGGCGCGCAACAAGCGCCGCGGCAGCAATGGCAAGGCGTCTGCAGCCGCTGCGGCGTCCGCGTCGGCTGCGGGTTCGGCTGAAAAGCCGCCGCGCTCGGCCAAGCCGAATTTTGACCTTTCGCGCGTCGACTTGCAGAAGACATTGGCCGAAGCCGGCATCATTCGAAAAATCCTGTTCGTGCCGCCTTCCATGCTGGCATCCGATCTGCTCCGCCGCATGCAGGTCAACCGTACGCAGATGGCGCTCGTCATCGACGAATATGGTGGCACCGACGGTCTCGCCTCGCATGAGGATATCGTTGAAATGGTTGTCGGCGACATTGACGACGAACATGACGACGAAGAAGTCATGTTCAAGCGCGTCTCCGAAGACGTTTTCGTCGCAGATGCCCGCGTTGAGCTTGAGGAGATCGCGGCCGCCATCGGCCCGGATTTCGACATCAGCGAGCAGGTGGACGAAGTGGACACGCTCGGCGGCTTGATCTTCTCAGCGCTCAGCCGCATCCCGGTACGCGGTGAGCTCGTCCAGGCGCTCCCGGGCTTCGAATTCCATATTCTCGATGCCGATCCGCGCCGCATCAAACGGGTGCGCATCACTCGCAAGCGTCATGCCTTGCGCCGCCGCCCGACCAAGTCAGAAGGCGAAGGGGGCACGCTAGAGCGTGACTTGCCTTCACCGGATACGCTGCCGGACGAGCCCGCGGCCGAACAGAACACCGCCAGCCAATGAATGGCGCTTCGACAGGACAAATCGCTGCTTTTTTGAAAGACTGCGGCCAATTGATTCGCAGTTTGGACGGAGCGCGCGCATGGAACGGCTTTCGGGCAGGGTAATCCTCGTCTGGGGTTTCAAGCGCGCATTTCTTGCCATCCTGGCGGGATCCATCGGTGTCCTCGCGCTGCCGCCCTTCGGCTTCTTCGCAGCGATGTTCATCTCCTTCACGCTGCTTGTCTGGTTGCTGGATGGTACTGCCGCCGGTCCCGATAGCGGTTTTCTTGGCCGTCTCTGGCCGGCTTTTGCCATCGGCTGGCTGTTCGGCTTCGGTTATTTCGTCGCCGGTCTCTGGTGGCTCGGCCATGCGCTTCTGATCGACGCCGATCAATTTGCCTGGGCGCTGCCGCTGGCGATTCTCGGCCTGCCGGCCTTTCTGGCGATCTTTTACGGTGTGGCTACAGTGTTAGCCCGCCTGCTCTGGTCCGATGGCGTGGGGCGTATTGCCGCACTCGCCTTCTCCTTTGGACTGCTGGAATGGGTGCGCAGCTTCCTTTTTACTGGCTTTCCCTGGAATGCGATCGGCTATGGCGCCATGCCGATACCGCTGATGATGCAGTCCGCCCATGTGATCGGCGTGCTCGGCGTCACCGTGCTTGCCGTTTTTGTCTTTGCCGCTCCGGCGCTGCTCGGAACACGTCAAGGTCGGGTGCCGGGGATCGGGCTCGCCGTGTTCATCGCCGCCGTTCATTTCGGTTATGGCTATTACGCGCTCCACCTCCCGGAACCACCGGCGGGCAAGAAGACGGCGCCAGTGCTGCGCATCGTCCAGCCCGCGATTGATCAGGAAGCCAAGATGGATACGGATGCCGATCGCGCTGCCATCTTCGACAAGCATCTCTCGCTTTCGGTCCAGCCACCGGTCAATGGCGGTAAACGGCCCGACATCATCGTCTGGCCGGAAACCGCTATCCCCTTCATTTTGACGGATAATCAGGACGCACTGACCCGCATTGCCGACCAGCTCGACGACGACCAGATCCTGATCACCGGTGCGGTGCGCGTCGAGGATATGGGGCCTGGTCTCGAGCCGCGTTATTACAATTCGATTTATGTCATCGACGGGCGAGGCCAAATTATCGGTGCCACCGATAAAACCCATCTCGTGCCTTTCGGCGAGTACGTGCCCTTCGAAAACATCCTCGGCTATCTCGGAATTCAGAATGTCATCGAGCTGCCCGGCGGCTTTTCAGCCGCCGCCACCCGGCAGTTGCTGACGCTGCCGAGCGGCATCAAACTCTATCCACTGATCTGCTACGAGATCATCTTTCCGAACGAAATGACAACGGAAATCCGGCAGGCTGACGCTATTCTAAACGTTACGAACGATGCATGGTTTGGTGATACGCCGGGACCCTATCAGCATTTCCTGCAGGCGCGGGTGAGGGCTGTCGAACAGGGGCTGCCGCTGATTCGCAGCGCGAATACAGGGATCTCCGCCTATGTCGACGCTCACGGACGTTTGATTTCCGGAATTGACTTTAGTCAGCAAGGATTCGTAGACGCCACTTTGAGTGGCGCAACCGTATCGCGTATCGACGATAGCGTACGAAAAGCATACTTCTGGTTGATCGTGTGGGTGGTCGGTATAATCGCTGTGATTTCACGCATGGGTTTTATTTCAAGGGCGAATTGACCAAAAAACCCTAAAATTGCATAGTGGTTGCTGTCCGCCTTTTGAACGTAAACTAGATACCGAGTGGGCGTCGGCTGCAACGTGGCGTTATAGGGGTGGTTAAGGGCACCGGATGGCAGGACCTGAATTCAACCTATGTTAGGGCTATATGATGATTGAGAACAAAAAAAAGCCGAACCCTATCGACATCCATGTCGGTAGCCGTATCCGCCTCCGCCGCACCATGCTGGGCATGAGTCAGGAGAAGCTCGGTGAGAGTCTCGGAATCACTTTCCAGCAGATTCAAAAATATGAGAAGGGTACCAACCGCGTTGGCGCCAGCCGTCTTCAGAATATTTCCAGTATTCTTAACGTTCCCGTTTCCTTCTTCTTCGAGGATGCTCCCGGTGAGCACGCGACCACCGCGGGCGGCATGGCCGAGGCCTCCAGCTCCAACTACGTGGTCGACTTTCTTTCATCCTCCGAGGGGCTGCAGCTCAACCGCGCGTTCGTGAAGATTTCCGACGGCAAGGTCCGCCGCAAGGTGGTGGAACTCGTCAAGGCGCTCGCAGCCGAAGCCGACGCCGAATAAGCGTCTCAAGACTGCGCTGCGGCGTCAAAGTTGAAAGGCGGTCATTTTGGCCGCCTTTTGCATGTCTATGGCAAAATTTTATCACTTTGGGTGGGATATAAAGATATATTTATGTCCTTCTGCGACTTGTTTTTCGGGCCTGACGCGAATATCAAAAGCGGAGTTTGTTCTTTGAGGGGAATCCCACATGCGCGCGAATTATCTGTTTACCAGTGAGTCTGTTGCCGAAGGTCACCCGGATAAAGTCTGTGACCGCATCTCTGACGAAATCGTCGATCTGGTCTACCGCGAAGCGGCAAAGACCGGCGTCAATCCCTGGGGCGTGCGCATTGCCTGCGAGACCCTTGCCACCACCAACCGCGTCGTCATCGCCGGCGAAGTTCGTCTGCCGCCGAGCCTGATGAAGAAGGACAAGGACGGCAAAGACGTCATCAATCCATCGAAATTCAAGGCCGCGGCCCGCCGCGCCATCAAGGATATCGGCTACGAGCAGGACGGCTTCCACTGGAAGAAGGCGCGCATCGACGTGCTTCTGCATTCGCAGTCGGCCGACATTGCGCAGGGCGTTGACAGCGCCGCTGACCAGCAGGGTGACGAGGGCGCCGGCGACCAGGGCATCATGTTCGGCTACGCCTGCCGCGAAACGCCGGACCTCATGCCGGCGCCGATCTACTACTCGCACAAGATCCTGCAGTTGCTTGCGGCCGCCCGCAAGAAGGGCGACGGCGAGGTCGCCAAGCTTGGTCCGGACGCCAAGAGCCAGGTGACCGTTCGCTACGTCGATGGCAAGCCGCACGAGGTGACCTCGATCGTACTGTCCACCCAGCATCTCGATGACAGCTGGGATTCGAACAAGGTTCGTGCCGTCGTTGAACCCTATATCCGCGAAGCTCTCGGCGACTTGAAAATCGCGGCCGACTGCAATTGGTATATCAACCCCACCGGCAAGTTCGTCATCGGCGGTCCGGATGGTGACGCGGGCCTCACCGGTCGCAAGATCATCGTCGACACCTACGGCGGCGCTGCACCGCACGGCGGCGGCGCCTTCTCGGGCAAGGACACGACCAAGGTCGACCGTTCCGCCGCCTATGCTGCGCGCTATCTCGCCAAGAACGTCGTTGCCGCTGCTCTCGCAGACCGTTGCACGATCCAGCTCTCCTATGCCATCGGCGTTGCCCAGCCGCTGTCGATCTATGTCGACCTGCATGGCACCGGCAAGGGCGTCAGCGAAGACCAGATCGAGGCGGCGATCCGCAAGAACATGGACCTGTCGCCGACCGGCATCCGCCGCCATCTCGACCTCAACAAGCCGATCTACGCGAAGACTTCGGCTTACGGTCATTTCGGCCGCAAGGCGGGCCGTGACGGCTCGTTCTCCTGGGAGCGCACGGACCTGGTCAAGGCGCTCAAGGAAGCCGTAAAGACCCGGGAAGCTGCATGACCGATACGGAGCGCCGGTCGCGGGCGACGGAAGCATTCTTCGGCCGGCGCAAGGGAAAGGCCTTGCGTGGCCAACAGGCCGAAAGGCTGGAAGCGCTACTGCCACGATTTCTTGTGGACCTCTCCGCACCGGCGCCTCGGCCGCTGAATGCGCTATTTCCGGTGCCGACCGAACGTCTGCGCCTGGAAATAGGCTTCGGCGGCGGCGAGCACCTTATCCATCGGGCGTTGGAATATCCGGCGACGGGCTTCATTGGCGTTGAGCCTTTCGTCAATTCCATGCAGAAGCTGCTCGCCCGGATCGACGAGACCGGCGCGCGCAACATCCGCGTCTATAACGACGATGCTACGCAATTGCTGGATTGGCTGCCGGAGGCCTGCCTCGACCACATCGATCTGCTCTATCCCGATCCATGGCCGAAGAAAAAGCACTGGAAGCGCCGTTTCGTTTCACAGGTGAACCTCGATCGCTTCCACCGCGTCCTGAAACCAGACGCTCTGTTCTGCTTCGCCTCCGATATCGATACCTATGTCAACTGGACGCTGCAGCATTGCCAGGCTCATGGCGGCTTCGAATGGATGGCGGAAAACGCCGCCGACTGGCTGACACCCTACGAGGGTTGGCCGAGCACACGCTATGAGGCGAAGGCGCGGCGTGAAGGACGGCCCTCGGCCTATCTGACGTTCAAGAGGATTTGAGTGGCCGTTCGCTCACTGTGATCGGGTTGCAATGCCGGCTGGTGCCGTAGGCGCGTGGCGCGGACGATTGCCGATTTCGCATTCTCACGTCCGGCAATCGGGTGTGATCCGGCTGCGACAGCCGCAATTGGCTGTCTTGATCAATTCAGGGCGCGCAGCAATTAAGCAACCGTAAAAGAGCTAAACTGAAGGCCAATTCGGCTTCTCAATGTAGGCTGACCGTCTTCAGCTCGTCCTCGGCTGCCTTATAGAACGTGCTGGACCGATTGTCGGTCAGAAGGATCGGGGTGCCGTCGGCGCCGAAGAGCGCCCAGAGGTCGACGTTCGGATCGATTTCCGGGGCCTCCGGGAAGCAACGGGAAACTTCGTCCGAATGCATTTTCCTGACATAGGCAACCTCGCCGGAACCAATATCGGCGAATTCCGATTGGGTCAGGCGGGCAGTGGCTTCTCGCAATAGCATATTCGTACCTCCAGTGTGAGGGACCAGCGGCAATCTGCCGTTGTCTTACTGTGAGACCGAAATGTTAATTTTCTTTACCATGCGGTCCGCTTCCGGCCGAATGAGATCGACCGAGAGCAGGCCGTTCTTCAGCACGGCGCCAAGCACCTGCATGCCGTCGGCCAAAACGAAGACGCGCTGAAATTGGCGGGCCGCAATGCCACGATAGAGATAATCGCGTTCCTCATGCTCCACCTGTCGCCCGCGGATCAAAAGCTGATTTTCTTCCGTGGTGATGTCGAGCTCGTTTTCCGAGAAGCCGGCAACCGCAAGCGTAATGCGCAGGCGCTCGGGCTCGCCCGACACCCGGTCGGCGCGCATGCGTTCGATATTGTAAGGGGGATAGCCGTCACTGGCCTTGGAAATCCGCTCCAGCGTTTTTTCCATGGTATCAAAGCCCAAAAGCAGTGGGCTGGCAAAGGGAGTCGTCCGGCTCATCGTCTCAAGTCCTTGGTAGCAAGCGACCTCTCCGGACCTGATCTTTCAGCATCCGGTTACACATAATATGGGAACATGGGCAGAGGAGTGCAAGAAGGTAGTGCTTTCGCATTTGCGAGATTGAGGTCCTGCGAAAGTGTCAATTGTGGTGCCGCATGCGCTGCTTGACAAAGCTCAATCGGGCTCGCATCAAGACTGCGGATCTGCACCCGAGGAAAGCCACTGACATGACAGAGCCCAGAAAAATTATCATCGATACCGATCCCGGCCAAGACGACGCCGCCGCGATTTTGCTCGCCTTCGGGAGCCGCGAGGAGATCGACGTGCTCGGCATCACCGCGGTTGCCGGCAATGTGCCGCTACGGCTGACGAGCCGCAATGCCCGCATCGTCTGTGAGCTCTGCAATCGCCGTGATGTGAAGGTCTTCGCCGGCGCCGAAGCGCCGCTCAAGCGCAAGCTGGTCACCGCCGAACATGTCCACGGCAAGACCGGCCTCGACGGCCCTGACCTGCCGGCGCCGACGATGGACCTTCAGCCTGGCCATGCTGTCGATTTCATCATCGAGACCCTGCGTAACGAGCCGGCGGGCGCGGTCACGCTTTGCACGCTCGGCCCGCTCACCAATATTGCGCTCGCCTTCCAGAAGGCGCCCGAGATCGTCGCCCGTGTCCGCGAGCTGGTGATGATGGGCGGCGGCTTTTTCGAGGGCGGCAACATCACGCCGGCCGCCGAGTTCAATATTTATGTCGACCCAGAGGCTGCCGATATCGTCTTGCGCTCCGGTGTGCCTATCGTCATGATGCCGCTCGACGTCACCCATCAACTTTTGACCCGCAAGGATCGCGTGGCGAGCATCGCCGCAATCGGCTCCGCCCCCGCCAAGGCCATGGTCGAGATGCTGGAATTCTTCGAGCGCTTCGACATCGAAAAATACGGCTCAGATGGCGGTCCGCTGCACGACCCGACCGTCATTGCCTATCTGCTGAAGCCGGAATTGTTCAAGGGCCGCGATTGCAACGTCGAGATTGAGGTGACGTCCGAACTTACCGTTGGCATGACTGTCGTCGATTGGTGGCACGTTACCGACCGTAAGCACAACGCCAAGGTCATGCGTTTCGTCGACGCCGACGGCTTCTTCGCGCTGCTGACCGAGCGTTTTGCGCGCATCTGACGTTTGCGCTTTAGCTTAAAAATGGAGAGGCCGCCGGATTGCTCCGGCGGCCTTTATGTTGGTGCGTCCAGCATGGGCGCATTCTTGTGGGTGGAAGTCCCACCGTGAGCTGGTCATGGCGAGCGAAGAGAAGCGCAACTGCGGAAGGGCGACCG